>NZ_JAPPSO010000017.1:0-129509 GCF_036571585.1 Rhizobium sp. 268
CCACCGCATTAGCTGTTCCCCTCTGGAGGTTTTTGACCTTCACAATTACAAGGGCCCTGGTTTTCCGGTGGCCCTCTTTTTTTGCCCAAATTTTGCTCACTCAATAAAACGCACGGCCTCACGCCTCCGTGATTTGCATATCGACGCCTGACGATCAATATATCGATCGAAGACGATTTATAGTTCGGCTAACGACGATGGACAAAGACGAGATTATCAAGGCACTCGCCCATCCCACCCGGATGGACATTCTGAGCTGGCTGAAAAATCCCGAGCAGCATTTTCCTTCGCAGGAGCATCCTTTCGAAATGGGTGTCTGTGCCAGCCAGTTCGAACGCTGCGGCCTGTCGCAGTCGACGGTCTCGGCCCATTTGGGAACGCTGCATCGCGCCGGCCTCGTCACCACCAAACGCGTGGGACAGTGGATCTTCTACAAGCGCAACGAAGAAACGATCGCTGCATTCCTCAAGCAGCTGACGCAGGACCTATAAAATGCCCCTCGCCCTTCTCGTCCTTGCCTTGAGCTCGTTTGCTATAGGCACCACCGAATTCGTCATCATGGGTCTTCTGCCCGAGGTCGCCACCGATCTCTCGGTGACGATCCCGCAGGCCGGGTGGCTGGTAACCGGTTATGCACTGGCGGTCGCAATCGGCGCCCCGGTGATGGCTATTGCGACGGCCAAGCTGAAGCGCCGCACCGCCCTGATCGCGCTGATGGCCTTCTTCATCGCCGGCAACCTGCTTTGCGCGCTGGCAAGCGACTACTGGGTGCTGATGATTGCCC
Source organism: Rhizobium sp. 268 (assembly GCF_036571585.1). Lineage (NCBI taxonomy): Bacteria > Pseudomonadati > Pseudomonadota > Alphaproteobacteria > Hyphomicrobiales > Rhizobiaceae > Rhizobium > Rhizobium sp. 268. Next base: position 785 of record NZ_JAPPSO010000017.1, read on the forward strand.
GTGTCGTGACCGCGCTTTGCCACGGCGCCTTCTTCGGCATCGGTTCGGTCGTCGCCGCCAGCCTGGTCGCCGAAGACCGCAAGGCCCGCGCCGTCGCCCTGATGTTTACCGGCCTGACGCTCGCCAATGTTCTTGGCGTGCCGCTCGGCACCGCCATCGGCCAGGCTTATGGCTGGCGCGCCACGTTCGGTATCGTCACCGTCATCGGCGTCGTCACCATATCAGGCCTGATCGCCATCCTGCCCAGGGATAAGCAGCAAGAGAACGGCAGTATCCTGCGCGAGATCGCCGCACTCCGGAATGGTGGCCTGTGGCTGGCGCTGTCCACCACCGTCTTCTTCGCCGCCTCGATGTTCGCGCTCTTCACCTATATCGCGCCGCTGCTGCGTGACGTTACCGGCATTTCCCCGGAAGGCGTCACCTGGACACTGTTCCTGATCGGCCTCGGGCTGACCATCGGCAATCTCGTCGGCGGCAAACTGGCCGACTGGCGGCTTGGCGCGACGCTTGCCGGTGTCTTCGCCGCCATCGCCGTTACGTCGATCGCCTTCAGCTATACCAGCCGCTTCTTCATCCCGGCTGAAATCACGCTTTTCCTCTGGGCCTTGGCAAGCTTTGCCGCTGTGCCGGCGCTCCAGGTCGGCGTCGTCGGTTTCGGTAAGGACGCCCCGAACCTGGTTTCAACCATCAATATCGGCGCCTTCAACACCGGTAACGCGCTCGGCGCCTGGGTTGGCGGCCTGGTCATCGATGCCGGCTTCGATCTTACCCGCGTCCCGCTCGCCGCAGCCTTGATGGCCCTGATCGGCCTCGGCGCGACTGGACTCACCTATCTCTCCGCCAGGGGCCGAGCCGCCCTCGCCCCTGCCGAGTGATCCTCCCGCAAAAGAAAGGACCATCATGGCCAAGCTTTTCGAACCCACCAAGGTTGGCGACATTACAGTCAAGAACCGCATCGTCATGGCGCCGCTCACCCGCAACCGCTCGCCGGGCGCCATCCCCAACGACCTCAATGTCGAATATTACCGCCAGCGCGCCACGGCAGGCCTGATCATTACCGAAGCGACCGCGATCACCCATCAGGGCCAGGGCTACGCCGACGTGCCCGGCCTTTACAGCAAAGAGGCTCTCGACGGCTGGAAGCGCGTCACCGACGCCGTTCACGCGGCCGGCGGCAAGATCGTCGTCCAGATGTGGCATGTCGGCCGCATCTCGCACACTACGCTGCAGCCGAATGGCGGCAAACCGGTCTCCTCTACCGACCGGATCGCCAAGGCCAAGACCTACCTGGTCAATGGCGACGGCACCGGCAGCTTTGCCGACACCTCCGAGCCGCGCGCCCTCGATACCGCTGAAATCCCGGGTATCATCGAAGATTACCGCAAGGCCGCGCGTGCGGCGATCAATGCCGGCTTCGACGGCGTCGAGATCCATGGCGCCAACGGCTACCTGCTCGACCAGTTCATCCGCGACGGCGTCAACGACCGCACCGATCAATATGGCGGCTCGATCGAAAACCGCGCCCGTTTGACCTTCGACGTCGTCGATGCCGTCGTCAGTGAAATCGGCGCAGGCCGAACCGCGATCCGCATATCGCCGGTGACACCGTCGGGCGAAAGCTACGATTCCAATCCGCAGGCGACTTTCACCCGTGTCGTCGAGGGGCTGGCCAAATACGATCTGGCCTATATCCATGTGATCGAAGGCCAGACCGGCGGTGATCGCGACTACCGCCAGGGCGACAATCCTTCCTTCGATTACAAGGCGTTGCGCCAGGCTTATGAAACCGCCGGCGGCAAGGCCGACTGGATGGTCAATAACGGTTATGACCGCGATCTAGCGATCGATGCTGTGGAAAGCGGCCGCGTCGACCTCGTCGCCTTCGGCAAGCCCTTCATCGCCAATCCCGATCTCGTCGAACGCTTGGCGAAGAACCTGCCGCTCAACACGCCCGACCAGTCGACCTTCTATGGCGGCACCGCCAGGGGCTATGTCGACTATCCCGCTCTCGAAAAGGTCGCCTGAACCTTTGGAACACACATTGCGAATCCCGCCGAAAGGCGGGATTTTCATTTCCCACGGATCTTTGTAGGGTGTGCCTATGTTCGCTCCCCATCTTGATCGCTGGTCGCTGATATCAGACGGCGAGCCCATCATCACCCATTCAAGCCGTCTGCTGCCGGTCCTCTGGCAGGAGAAGCCTGCCATGCTGAAAGTGGCCGCCGATGTCGACGAACGATACGGCGCGCTGTTGATGCAATGGTGGGATGGCGACGGCGCAGCCCATGTCTACGCTCATGAGGGCGACGCGGTACTCCTGGAACGGGCGATGGGGGAACGCTCGCTGCTTGCCATGGCGATGAACGGCGAGGACGACGAGGCAAGCCGCATCCTCTGCCGAACGGCCGCAAGGCTGCATGCGCCGCGCGAAAAACCGCTTCCCGATCCCATCCCCCTCAGCCGCTGGTTCCGCGATCTCGAGCCGGCGGCAGGCAAACATGGCGGCACGCTGGCCGAATGCTCGGCGATTGCCAATGCGCTGCTTGCCGATCCGCGCGACCTCACCGTCCTCCACGGCGACATTCACCACGACAATATCCTCGATTTCGAGGCGCGCGGCTGGCTGGCGATCGATCCGAAGCGACTGCATGGCGAGCGCGGCTTCGATTTCGCCAACATCTTCGCCAACGAGGAACTGCCGACCATTACCGATCCGGCTCGCTTCCGCCGCCAGCTCGCCATCGTCTCGGCGGAGGCTCGGATCGAGCCGAAGCGGCTGCTGCAGTGGATTGCCGCCTATTCCGGCCTTTCCGCCGCCTGGTTCCTCGGCGATCCGAACATTGAGCAGGCCGAGACGGCGTTGAAGGTCGCCCGGATTGCGCTGGCAGAACTCGAGGCTTAACCCGCACTCTCGGACGAAGGTGCGATCAAGGCCGCCGCCATCTCACGATGCGGTTCAGGCAGGCAGCCGAGCGCCACGAGCGAAGCTCTGACGGCCTCGTCGATCGGCGTCTGCGGTTCCTTGCCGAGTTCGGCAGTGAGCTTGGTGTTGCTCATCCTCAGCGGCACCTTCCAGAGATACCGCATCTCCTTGATCTCCCGCAGCATCGGAGCGAACGGCGCGGCGAGCGGCACGATCCACCAGGGAAAACGGGCGATCCTGGCTTTGCCGCCTGCGACACGCTTGATCGCTTCGGCCATCTGCATACCGTCTGCATCCCAGAACCCCTCCATATGATAGACGGCAAAGGGGGGCAACCGATCGGCGCGCTCGATGAGCTGGGCCATGGTTTCCGCCATATCGGGCAGATAGGCCCACTGATGGCCGATGCCGCGCTGCCCCGGATTCTTGATCGTGCCGACGGGTTTACCCGGCGTGACCAGGCCCGATGAAAACCAGCTGTTTCCAGTCGTGCCCGGGCCGAAGAAATCCCCTGCCCTGACGATGATCGCTCCAACACCAGCTTCACATGCCGCTTCCAGCCGCTTCTCCATCTCGACGCGGATTGCCCCCTTCTTCGTCAGCGGATGCTGCGGGCTTTCCTCTGTCGGCGCCGGCAGGGCGTCCGGCCCGAAATTGTAGACGTTTCCAGGCAGTACAATGCGGGCGCCGACGGTGCGGGCAGCAGCGATGGTATTGTCCATCATCGGCAGCACCAGCGTTCCCCAATTGCGATAGCCGGGCGGATTGACGGCGTGGACGATCATGCTGACGCCTTCGGCCGCCCTCAGGACGTCACCAGCATTGATCGCATCGCCCTGCACCCATTCGAAAGCCGGCTCGCGCCTCGACACCTTGGCGGCGTCACGGTTAAGCGCCCGGATGCGCCAGCCGCGCGCAAGCAGCTTGCGGGCAACCGCGCTGCCGATACCGCCGGTGGCGCCGAGAACGAGGGCCGTCTTCTTCATTTCGCTGCTCATGACAATCATCTCCTTCGCTTGAATGGAGGGATTATGCCATCGGCCCCAAGTAAACAAAATTGACGAAATAAATGCAGCTGCTATACAAAAATATATGAACATAGAACCGAGCTGGGATTTCTACCGCACCTTCCTGACCGTGCTCAAGCAAGGGTCGCTTTCGGCCGCCGCCCGCGAGTTGGGGCTGACGCAGCCGACCATAGGCCGCCATATTGACGCATTGGAAACGGCAATCGGCGCCGAACTCTTCACCCGATCCCCGAACGGGCTGCTGCCGACCGACGCCGCATTGGCGCTGAAGCCCTATGCCGAGACGCTGGCGGCAACCACTGCCGCGCTTTTGCGCACAGCATCCGGTGAGCGCGAGCGCGTCGCCGGAACCGTCAGGGTCAGCGCCAGCGAGGTCATCGCAGTCGAAGTACTGCCTGGGATTCTCGGCCCGCTGCAGGACGCTTATCCCGAACTCCAGATCGAGCTGTCGGCTTCCGATGCGATTGAGGATCTGGTGAGCCGCGAGGCCGATATTGCCGTGCGCATGGCCGAGCCGCAGCAGGGTGCGCTCGTCGTGCGCCGCATCGGCGATATCCCGCTTGGTTTCCACGCCCATCGCCGCTACCTCGAACGACACGGCATTCCGCAAACCCTGGCCGACCTCGCAAACCACCGGCTCATCGGCTTCGACCGCCAGACGGCCTATGTCCGCCTGGTAACAAAACGCTATGAGGTGCCGGGCATCGACTTCTCCTACAGGACCGACAGCAATCTTGCCCAGCTTTCGGCGATCCGCGCCGGCGTCGGCATCGGTCTCTGCCAGATTGGGCTCGTACGTGACAATCCCGATCTGGTGCACCTCCTGCCCGATGCGTTCAAGATCCCGCTCGGCACCTGGGTGGCGATGCATGAGAGCCTGAAGACCTCGCCGCGCTGCCGCGCCACCTTCGACGCACTGGTCAAGGGGCTTCAGGATTATCACCGATATTCGACCGGCACATAACCTCGAAATCCGGAATCGATTTTTGGAGAGAATCATGCGCACATTTCAACGCAAGAGAGCAACCGAAATCTGCCTTGTCGGACGCGCGGCGCTGTAAGCGGAAGAAAATGATGAGCCACGATCCGGTTGAACTCGTGCCCTACGATCCGCAATGGCCGCAGGCGTTCCGGCGCATCCGTGACAGGTTGCTCGTCTTGCTGCCGCAGGCGCTCTCCATCGATCACATCGGCAGCACCTCCATATCGGGCATGACCGCCAAGCCGCTGATCGATATCGACATCGTTCTTCCCAGCCTCGGGCATATCGAGGCTGCCACCGATGTGCTTCTGGCCGAAGGTTACGAACCGCGCGGCAATCGTTATGACGACGAGGTCTGGGCGTTTTTATCGAGAGGTTTGGTGCCGCGGGAGCGGGTCTACCTTTGTCCAGCCGGCAATGGCACGCATCGAAACAGGCTAGCTTTCCGGGATCATCTCATTGCGCATCCCGAGGCTGCGGCCGAATATGCCGCGCTCAAACGCAGGCTGGCGGGCGAATTCAGGATGGATGGGGACGGCTATACCGCGCATAAGCGCGAATTCGTCGACGCAATCGTCGCGCGGGCATTGGCGGACGATCGCTGACTTCAAAAGCCTTGCGAGGCCCCGGCCCCGCGGTCCTTCCACTGACCGTCTACCACCTCGGTTTCCGGCCGGTCACCGCCTTCGGCATATTCCTCATGCCACTTGCCATTCTCGTCCTGCCAACTGATCTCGGCGGAATCGCCGCCGACCTGCTGTTCGGCCGCGACGATGCGCGCGGCTTCGAGCGCCTCGGCATGAGTGGGGAATGCCTCGGAATAAACGCCTCCGAGCCTGTAAGCCCAACCGCCGTCATGCGGCACGACTTCGTAGACCACCTTGATCATGCATCCGTCTCCTCATCTTCTTGTTGCGCATTCGCACGCTTCCGGACAGGATCCGGATCATCGCGGCCGCTTGACAAGAATTCGAGGACGCCGCGATCTGCTTTCCGGCCCCGATGACATTCAGTATTCCATTAAACGCCGAAGACTGCAAATGGCCCCAGACCGCGGCTTTCTTGATATGCGAAATCAGTGACTTAGATAAAACGCATGAATCGGGACAGGAGCTGAGACTTGGCGATTGCGTCACGCTTAAAAGAAGAGAAGTTTCTGGTCGCCTCAATTGCCGTTGCAGCGATCGCCTATCTCTTGGAACACGCGGTGATCGAGATGGGACGCGGCGTCGCGTTGATTGCCGCCGCCGCCCTGGTCGGCACCATCGTTCTCGCCTCGATCCGCGTTGCCCATCATGCCGAACTGCTCGCCATCAAGGTCGGCGACCCCTATGGCACGATGATCCTGACACTGTCGGCTGTTGCCGTGGAGGTCATCATCCTCGCCATCATGATGAGCGGAGAGAGTTCGCCGACACTGGTGCGCGACACGATCTATTCCGCCCTGATGCTCGATATCAACGGCATTCTGGGTCTCGCCGCCCTGCTCGGCGGCCTGAAGCACGGAGAACAGCCCTACAACGACAATTCGGGCAAGACCTACGGCGTGATGATCCTCACCGCCATGGGCATCTCGATGATAGTGCCGGAATTCGTGCCCCGCGACAAATGGCACTATTATTCCGCCTTCACCATCGTCGCGATGATTGCGCTCTACGGCCTCTTCCTGCGCATGCAGGTCGGCCAGCACAGCTATTTCTTCAGCTACAGCTACCCGCGCTCCGAACGGAAGAAAGGGGCTTCGGATGCGCACGGCGCTGACGAACCGGCCGCGATATCGATCGCCACCATTCTCGTCGGCGTCGTCATCATCGGCCTGCTGGCCGAGTTCATGTCGGCCTTGATGACCGAGGGTTTGCGCGACAGCGGCGCGCCGATCGCCGTCACCGCCGTCGTCGTCGCCGCGATTTCAGCTGCCCCCGAGATCCTGACCGCCTTGAGGGCAGCGCTCAGAAACCGCATGCAGGCGACGGTCAACATCGCCATGGGCGCCTCGCTTTCGACCGTGATCCTGACGGTGCCGGTCATGGAGGCGATCGCGCTCTATACCGGCCAGCCCTTCATCATGGCGATGACCCCGGTGCAGACGGTGATGGTGACGATCACGCTGATTGCCGCAGCGATCAACCTCAATGACGGCGAGACCAACGCCATCGAAGGCATGACGCACTTCATCCTCTTTGCCACCTTCGTCATGCTGACGGCACTGGGGCTTTGAGAGAGCGGTCACGCGCTCGGCAGGTCACGCCCGTCGGCGAGGTCCTGCGTCGGTCAATCCTTAGATTTTTCCAGGAAGCGCTCTTTACGGGTTTTTGGTTTGAAGCGCCGGAAGAAGTTTTCGACGGCGCGGATGGATTTGGTGACGGACATCAGCCTGTCGATCTGGCTGTTCGCATTGTGAAGCCGCTCAGACAGGACTTCGGCCGCCGTCATCGCGATTTCGACCGGCGGCACCTGCGGAAAGCGTTTGGCGAGCGCCGCATAGGGGCTGGCATCGACGCCGCCCATCATCGAGATCGTGCCCATCCTGGCAAAAAGACGCAGGAAGATTTGCTCGAACGTCCAATCGTGTACGTCGAAGACCTTCCACTTCTCGCTTCTCTTTGCCGAAAAGCCGGCAAGCAGGATCTTGCCCGGCAGCTGCAGATCGGCGAGCCAGAGCGCCATCGCAAAGCCGCTCGTCGCGATCTTGCCTGCCGGATAGAGATCTCCGATCATTTGCGTCAGATCGAGGTGGCGGGCGCGAGTGCCGTTGAAGCGGCTCTCCTCGCTGAAGTTCTCCTCGGGGGAAACGCGGATGTTGACCACACCCAGAAAATCATCGCCGGCAAAGAAGCGCAAGACATCCGCCACCTCGCGCCGGTGAACGATATTGGCGCCCATCACACCGCTGCGGGCGACCAGCACCGCATGTCCGGCGAAGGGTTCGTCGAGCACCTTGTAGACGTTGTTGAAGAAGACGTAGAGCGTCGTCTCCGGCAGCTCGCTTCGCAGCCGCTCCAAATCGACAGCCTCGCTGTTTGCCACCAGCACGATGTGGGAATAGCGCGACAGCAGCGCCTTCCACGCGTCCGGCGTCAGGAAATTGAAGCCGCTATCGGCGGCGGCTAGCCTCTGCGTATCACTGGGGATCGATTCCATATCGGCTCACATGCACTTTCCAAGGACGCGCCTTGCTAGCTGTTGCTGAAATAGGCGCGCATCCGTGCAAGCCGCGCCAGCCCGCCGATCTGCTTTCCCATATGCAAGACGAATCCGCCGATCCGGCCCGCAGCCGACGGCTGCCTGCAGAAGGACGCCCAGGGCGTGTTGCGGAGATCCTCGACATACTGCCTGGCCATCCGCCGATGCACCCAGGAAACGGTCGCCTGCCACGGTTTCTTGCGGCCGGTAAAGTGAAAGATGGCCGGCCGATCGACGAAAGGCAAAAGCCCCGTCTGCGTGTTCCAGCGCGGATCGAGCACCAGCCAGTCGCCGTCGAAACTGACGTTCAGCGCATCCTGGTCGTTGTTTTCGAACAGATGCGACCGCTCCTCGAAGATCTCCCGGGTTCTGGCGAAAAGCCCCTTCGCGCGGCAGGCCGACCAGTCAAACAGCAATACGCCGGCATTGAAATAGCGTCCGCCCTCGCCCATACCGATCTTGCGCTGCCGTGCGCCGGCTTTCTCTGGGAAGGCCATGACATAATCGTCGACCGCGGCAAGCGCCTTGCCTCGGAGATCCCTGGTAAAGAGTTCGTCGACGGGCGCCACCGCGAGCACGTCGGCATCAAGGTAAAGCAGGCGCTCGATATGATCGGGAATATGCAGATCCATGTAGAGCCGCGCCAGTGTCGCGCCCGACCAGCGGCCCCGGGCCTGCTTTGCCGTATCCGGGGTATTATAGGGCAGCACAGTGATCGCCATGTCGTGCAACTGCGCGAAACTACCGACCTCGGCGATCTCGTTCGGCTTGAGGTCGATACCGAGAAGCAGGAACTCCACGCCAGGAGCGTCGAGATTGCGCTTGACCGAAAGCAGCGTGCAGCAGGCAGCCGGCAGCATGTTGACATCCGAACAGACGATCACCGCACTCTGCTGCAAAATCCCGGCCCCCCGAAGCGGCAACTTAAACTTGATGCCGGATATCTAGTGGGTTTGGTGGCCGCCCGCAACCGCAGATCACCGGCCGAACCGTCGCTCCTCGTCACGTTTTGAATCGGAATTCAACGACTTGCGAGGCAAAGCGGAATCAACGCCCTAAGGCCTTGAATCGGGACATGAGCCTAAAGTCGCAGCGCCAGCGGATGATCGACGAGCAGGCGGTCGACTGTCGCAAGTTGCAGGCCCTCGACCTTGCATTGCGCCAGCAGCAATCGGTCGAAGGGATCGCGCGTGTCCGGCTCTGGGTCGGCGGCGATGATGACGTGCTGAATTTCGATCCGCAATAATATCAGCCCTATTTCTTCAAGAGACCGCGCGATGTCTTCAAGCGGCATGCCAGTATCCAGCTTTCCCAGACGAGCCTTGATCGCCGTTTCCCAGAGACTTGCGACGCTGACGAAGCCCTCGGTCTTGCTATCACCAAGCAGCGCCGCGATCTCTGGGAACCGTTGTCCCACGTCCTTGCGCAGGATCGCGAGAACGATATGGGTATCGAGGAGAAGCCTCATCGCTACGGCAAAGGTTTCAGGAGAAAATCCTCCGGCAGCGGATCATCAAAATCATCCGCGATGAACGGTACAGGATTGGTGATGCCCCGCGCACGCAGATAAGCCTGACCGGCTTCCAGGTCCAAGCCGCCGCGCTTCTGATGCGGTACAAGATCGAAGACCGGGCGGCCGTTGCGCGTCACGACGATGGTCTCGCCTTCCTCGACCTCGCGGGCAAGCTCGGTCAGGCGGTTCTTCGCGTCGCGGATCGAAACGGTCTTCATGCCACAAATGTAGCTACATGCAGCCACATCGTCAACGTCGCCACAAGCAAAAGGCCCGCCGTCGCCGGCAGGCCTTCGATCGATACTATCGCAGTCCGCTTACTTGCAGGCGGCGCAAAAACGCTGGATGCGGCGGCAGGCTTCCTCGAGAAGATCTTCCGACGTCGCATAGGAGATGCGGAAATTAGGGCCGAGGCCGAAGGCCGAGCCATGAACGACGGCGACGCCTTCCGATTCCAGAAGCTCGGAAACGAAATCCTCATCCGTCTCGATGACTTTGCCGGAGGGTGCGGTTTTGCCGATCAAGCCCTTGCAGGAGGGATAGACGTAGAAGGCGCCTTCCGGCACCGGGCAAACGATGCCCTTGGCCTGGTTCAGCATGGAAACGACGAGATCGCGGCGGCCTTCGAAGATCTTCTTGTTCTCAGGAATGAAGTCCTGCGTGCCGTTCAGCGCTTCGACGGCGGCCCACTGGGCAATCGACGTCGCGCCTGAGGTCTGCTGGCCCTGGATCATGTCCATCGCCTTGATGAGCTGGATCGGGCCTGCGGCATAGCCGATACGCCAACCGGTCATCGCATACGCCTTGGAAACGCCGTTCATCGTCAGTGTGCGGTCATAGAGCTTCGGCTCGACTTCGACGGGCGTAACGAACTTGAAGTCGCCATAGGTCAGGTGCTCGTACATATCGTCGGTCAGCACCCAGACATGCGGATGCTTCATCAGCACGTCTGTCAATGCCTTCAGCTCGGCATGCGTATAGGCCGCACCCGTCGGGTTGGACGGCGAGTTGAAGATGAACCACTTGGTTTTCGGCGTGATCGCCTTTTCCAAATCGGCGGCCTGGAGCTTGAAATTATGCTCCTGGGTCGCGGAAACGAAAACCGGCGTGCCGCCGCACAGCGCCACCATCTCAGGGTAGGAAACCCAGTAAGGTGCGGGGACGACGACTTCATCGCCGGGGTTCAGCGTCGCCATGAAGGCGTTGAACAGGATCTGCTTGCCGCCGGTGCCGACGATTGTCTGCTCCCAGGAATACTCCAGGCCGTTTTCGCGCTTGAATTTGGCGGCGATCGCCTTGCGCAGTTCGGGAATGCCGGAAACCGGCGTGTACTTGGTCTCGCCGCGGTTGATCGCCTCGATGGCGGCCGTCTTGATATTCTCCGGCGTATCGAAATCCGGCTCGCCTGCGCCGAGGCCAATGACGTCACGTCCTTTTGCTTTCAGCTCACGCGCTTTCTGGGAAACGGCGATGGTGGCTGAAGGCTTCACACGGGAAAGAGCATCGGCAAGGAAGGCCATGATATCGGTCCTAATGGTTGATACGGGCAGAAAGCCGCGACCGGAGTTCTGCGGTTAGCTCTATGTCCAATGTATGACGGCATTTCAAGCGTAAAGGCGTGATGGGGGCAATGATTCTTATTGATCCTTTTGCCGCACCGCCCCCCAGTTTGCCGGCGCTTCGGACAGCAGTTGAAGTGCGCGGCGCAACTCTTGCACTGAGATCTGAGACCATTGTGGTTCTCCGTTTCCTCGAAGTCATTCGCGGGCATGTCGAGAAGATCAGGATTATCGCCGGCAACTGGCGCGACCTGACCTTCGTCATCATGCCGATCAGCGAGGGTTGTTGTCACAAAGACAGCGGCGGACGGTCGGCGACATCTCCACAGCGTCCGGCACCTTCGCGGTTGCGATGATCGCGTTTTTCCTCACCTATGTCTTTTTGAAATCAGAGAGATCGCAGGATTTCATCGCCGCCACGAATAAGCCGCAACAAATGCCGGGCCGCGCCGTAATTCGGTCGCGAGCGCGCCGAGATCGAAGCCGCATCATTGACTTATCCAAAATTGGTTATTGAGGGTATGCCAATGTTTCTGGAAGACGAATATGCCATAGGGCGCATACGTGCGCGCCGGATTTCCATTTCATTTCTTGTCGCCGCCACCGCCTTTGTCGCCTGTGTCACGGCAATGCTGGGGCTTGTCTCCGCCGCTCGCGCCGAGACGCAGCAGGCGCCCAGCCAGCTTGCAGCACTGGTGCGGCCGAACGACGTCAACAGCGGTTCGCTGCTGTTTCCTTCGAAGGAGCCGGGCTTCTACGTCGAAGCGCCGCGGCTGAAGAGCGACGTCGCGATCGATGTCTCCGGCCCGATCGCGAGGGTGAAGGTGACGCAGCGTTTCCAGAACCCGAGCAAGGGCTGGGTCGAGGGCACCTACGTCTTCCCACTGCCGGACAATTCCGCCGTCGATGCGCTGAAGATGCAGATCGGCGAACGCTTCATCGAAGGCCAGATCAAGCCGCGCCAGGAAGCCCGCGAGATCTACGAGCAGGCCAAGGCGGAGGGCAAGAAGACGGCGCTGCTCGAACAGCAGCGGCCGAACATCTTCACCAACCAGGTCGCCAATATCGGGCCCGGGGAAGAGATCGTCGTGCAGATCGAATATCAGCAAACCGTCCACCAGTCGGGCGGCGAGTTCTCGCTGCGCTTCCCGATGGTCGTCGCCCCGCGCTACAATCCTGCGCCGATCGTCCAGACCGTCGAGTTCAACAACGGCGCCGGTTTCGCCACGCCGCGCGACCCGGTGGGAAACCGGGATAAGATCGAAGCCCCGGTGCTTGATCCGCGCGACAATGCCAAGATCAACCCGGTTTCGCTGACCGTCGACCTCAAGGCCGGTTTTCGGCTCGGCGAGGTCAAATCCTCCTTCCACGAGGTCGATATCCACCAGGACGGCGACCAGACGAGAACGATCAGCCTGAAGGGGGACGCCGTCCCCGCCGACAAGGATTTCGAACTGACCTGGCAGGCCGCGCCCGGCAAACTGCCGAGCGCCGGACTCTTCCGCGAAGTGATTGATGGTAAGACCTATCTGCTCGCCTTCGTCACCCCGCCGACGGCGCCGGATGCGGCAGCGCCGCCAGCCAAACGTGAAGTGGTCTTCGTCATCGACAATTCCGGCTCCATGTCCGGGCCGTCGATCGAGCAGGCAAGGCAGAGCCTGGCGCTTGCCATTTCCAGGCTGAACCCCGACGACCGCTTCAACGTCGTCCGTTTCGACGACACGATGACCGACTATTTCAAGGGCCTGGTCGCCGCCACCCCGGATAACCGCGAAAAGGCGATCGCCTACGTCAGGGGCCTGACCGCCGACGGCGGCACCGAAATGCTGCCCGCACTCGAGGATGCGCTGCGCAATCAGGGACCGGTTGCAACCGGAGCGCTGCGGCAGGTCGTGTTCCTGACCGATGGTGCGATTGGCAACGAACAGCAGCTCTTCCAGGAAATCACCGCAAGCCGCGGCGATGCCCGCGTCTTCACCGTCGGGATCGGCTCGGCCCCGAACACCTATTTCATGTCCAAGGCCGCCGAAATCGGCCGTGGCACCTTCACTCAGATCGGCTCGACCGATCAGGTGGCAAGCCGCATGGGCGAGCTTTTCGCCAAGCTGCAGAACCCCGCCATGATCGATATCGCCGCAAATTTCGAAGGCATCGCGGCCGAGGATATTACGCCGAACCCGATGCCGGACCTTTATAGCGGCGAGCCTGTCGTTCTCACAGCGGAACTGCCGGGGGATAAGCCCGCCGGCAAGCTTGAAATCATCGGCAAGACGGGCGACCAGCCCTGGCGCGTCCAAATGGATATCGCCAATGCCGCCGACGGCAACGGCGTCTCCAAGCTCTGGGCGCGGCGTAAGATCGATGATTTCGAAGCCCGCGCCTATGAGCGTCAGAATCCGGCCGCGCTCGACAAGGATATCGAGACGGTGGCGCTCGCCCACCATCTCGTCTCCCGCCTCACCAGCCTGGTCGCCGTCGACGTCACGCCGTCGCGACCGGCAAGCGAACCGCTCGGCTCAGCAAAGCTGCCGCTGAACCTGCCTGAGGGTTGGGATTTCGATAAGGTCTTCGGCGAAAACGTTGTTCCTTCCGGTGGCGGAGAACGTCATGGCGCAGCCACCCCTGCAGCAAACGCCGGACCGCAACAGGCCGTGGTCGAAACACCGGATCTCGCCGCATCGCCTGAGCTCGCCAACATGATGGCCGCGGCCCCGACCGCTAAGGCCGCCACCCTGATCGCGCAGAAGAGCTCGACCGTGAACCTGCCGCAGACGGCGACGCGCGCCGACGAGCAGATCATCCGCGGGCTTACCATGCTGCTCCTGGCGCTGACGGCGGCAAGCGGGCTGGCCGTCTGGCGCCGGCGCATCAAGCGGTTGATCGCGGTGGGAGCCAAGCCAAATGGTCTCTAGGCTAGCAGCAAGCCGGAACGAGGAAGCGGCCGAATTCGAGCCGCTTCCGACCTATCTGGAACTCGCCATGGCGGCCGCCACGGCCCACGACAGGCCCAAGGTGCGCCAGAGGAAAGGCTTCTTCCTCTGGCGTCTTTCCCCGATCGAAAAAGCGATCGCCGTCGGTATCGCCGGCCTTGCCCTTTACGGCTTGGCGCTGATCGGCGACGGTTTCCTGCTGAAGGCGAAGGCGGAGCTTTCCCAGGTTCTGCTGAAACGCGCCTTCGCTGCCGAACTCAGGGGCGAAGCGACGAAACCCTGGCCTTGGGCTGATTTCACTACGGAAGCCAAGGTGCGCGCACCGCGCCTCGGCAAGGAGGCGATCGTGCTTTCCGGCGCTTCCGGCGAAGCTCTCGCCTTTGGTCCTGCCTGGCTCGCCAACACGCCGCAGCCAGGCGATGAAGGCACCGCGGTTATCGCCGCCCATCGCGACACGCATTTTCGCTGGCTGCAATATATAAAGCCCGGCGACACCATCGAGGTCACCCGTCGTGACGGCAAGGTCCTGACCTTCAAGGCCGGCGAAGGCCGTATCGCCCCCTGGGATGCCAGCGGCATCGATCCCGCCTCCAACGGCCGCCATCTGGTGCTGACCACCTGCTGGCCCTTCGATGCGACCGAACGCGGGCCGTTGCGCTATATCCTCGAAGCCGAACTGGTCGATGGGCAAGTGACAGGTTCCGTTCAACCGGTAAACACAAAGCCGTTATATCGGATCGAATGAGGGTTGAAGCTCTCCCCTGCCCGCTCCACGTTCCAGCGTGACAGACGACGGGGAAGCAAGATGACCAGAATATCCGCCTTTCAAATCGCCGCAGCGCTGCTTCTGATCGGCGCCTTATCAGCCGGTGCGGACGACACCGTCAACACGCAGGATCTGGCGGTCCGTGTCGACAAGCTTGCCGACGGCCTCGAACATCCCTGGGCGGTCGAGGTGTTGCCCGACGGCGCCTACCTCGTCACCGAGCGGCCGGGTCGGATGCGCATCGTCCGCGACGGCAAAGTCTCCGGCCCGATCGGCGGTGTGCCCAAGGTCAGCGCCCGCGGCCAGGGCGGCCTGATGGATGTGGCGCTGGCTCCGGACTTTGCGACGTCCAGAAAGCTCTATTTCACCGCTGCCATCGCCAATAAACAGGGCTCAGGCACCGAGGCCTTCACCGCCACGCTTTCCGCCGACGAGAAGGCACTCGATGCGGTGACGCCTGTTTTCACCATGCAGCGCTTCACCACGGGCAATATCCAGTACGGCTCGCGCATCGCCATTGCCCGTGACGGTTCGCTGTTCATCAGCGTCGGCGACCGCGGCGACCGCGACCGCTCGCAGGACTGGCGGGACGATGCCGGCTCGATCATCCACATCAATGCCGATGGCAGCATCCCGGCCGACAATCCGTTCAAGGACGGCGGCAAAGCGCTGCCGGAAATCTGGTCGAAAGGCCACCGCAACCCGCAGGGTATCACCTTCGATAGCAAGGACGGCAAGCTTTATACCGTCGAACACGGCGCCCGCGGCGGCGACGAGATCAATGAGCCCGAGGCGGGCAAGAATTACGGCTGGCCGATCATCACCTACGGCCGCGACTATTCCGGCGCCGAGATCGGAGAAGGTACAGCGAAGAAGGGACTGGAACAGCCGCTGCATTACTGGGATCCGTCGATCGCGCCCGGTGCGCTCGCTGTCTATCGCGGCGCCATGTTTCCGGAATGGGACGGCAATTTCATCGTCGCGGCGCTGAAGTTCCAGCTGCTATCGCGCATGCAGCGCGACGAAAGCGGCGCCTTCGTCGCCGAGGAGCGGCTGTTCGAGGGCGAATACGGCCGCATTCGCGATGTCATCGTCGCGCCCGACGGCGCGCTGCTGATGGTGACGGACGAGGATAACGGCGCGCTGCTCAGAGTTTCGCGCGCTGAGGCCAACAACGGCTGAAAGATCACAAGGTCCCGCGAAGTTCCTTGCGGATAACGAATTTCAGCCCGGACCAGATTTCGTCGACGGCGCAGACCTTGACGTCGACAAGACCGGTCGGAAGGAGGATCTTCCGGAGCACGTCCTCGGTGACATCGGTCGGCACCCGCGAACTCTTTTTTGGCCAGGAGATCCAGAGCATGCCATCCGGTTTGAGAACGCCGAAGAGCCTAACCGCGACAGCCTCCAGCGCTGCCCGTTCGGTCACAAACAGATGCACGTAGTCGAAAGCCCGCCGAGGCGTCTCCGGCAGCGCAAGGGCGACCGAGGCAAAACCATCGAAGCCATGGATATCGCCAATCGTTTCGGGAACGCCGAGAAGAGCAGCCGCCTGCCCGCGCCCAAGGCCGAGCTTGCTGGCGAGCGGCCTGCCTGAATAGCCAGCCGTCCCGGACGTTGCAGCCGTATCGCCGGCCGGCCGGCTTTCTTCCTGTCCCATCCTGTCATCTCCGCCGATAGAAGTCTTTGCCCTTGCCTGGAGGAAATGCAACTGCTAACCGCTCCGGCCTACCCTTCCCCATAGAGGACGACATGACGCGCGCTCAGGCGAACCTCCTGCTATTGTTCGCAGCCGCCATCTGGGGCGGCGGCTTCGTTGCCCAGTCGACGGCGATGAAGGCGATCGGCCCCTTCTGGTTCATCGCTCTGCGTTTTACCGTCGCCACATTGGCCGTGCTGCCCTTCGTCGTTTTCGAAGCGCGCAAAGCCAAGGCGAAGACAAGCGCCCGCCATGCGAAACTCTATATCCTCACCGGCCTTGCCCTTTTCAGCGGCGCAGCCACACAGCAGGTCGGGCTGCAGACGACCACGGTGACGAATTCCAGCTTCATCACCGGTCTCTATGTGGTCTTCGTGCCGCTGATCGCCGTGTTCTTCCTGCGCCGTGCCCCGCATTGGATCATCTGGCCGGGCGCGCTGATGGCCGTCGCCGGCATCTATCTCCTCTCCGGCGGTCATCTCTCGGCCCTCACCTCAGGCGATCTCCTGACAGTCGCCTGCGCCGTCTTCTGGGCAATCCAGATCACCCTTGCCGGCACGACCGTTTCTGCGACCGGAAGGCCGCTTGCACTCTCGGCCACGCAATTCGCCGTCACCGCGGTCTGCGCGCTCGCCATTGCCGCAGCCTTTGAACCGATCACGCTGTCGGCAATATGGGCCGCAGGACCTCAGATTCTCTATGTCGGCATTTTCTCCTCGGGCTTGGCCTTCGTGCTGCAGGTGATCGCCCAGCGTTACACGACGCCCTCGCAGGCCGCGATCTTCCTCTCCTCCGAAGCGCTTTTCGGCTCGTCGCTTGCGGCCCTTGTGCTCGGGGAGACGATGCCGGCGACGGGTTATGCAGGTTGCGCGCTCCTGTTTATCGCTATGCTTGTGGTCGAACTCGTGCCCGGATTTGCCCGGCGACGCTTGCCAGCCGTCTGAACACGCCTCCAAATATGGGCGATTGGCGAATCCGAAAAAAAATTAACGAGAGCGGCAAGACGCGTTCACGTTGCATTTTTGGGAAAATCTGCTCGAAACTTATATTGCAGACGATGTAAAACGTTAATCATTCCCTATCGGCGAAGGAAATTTTGCGTTTTTGCGCAAATTGGATATCCGGGCAGGTGTGCCTCGAACGACACGGAAAAAAACTTTTACTTGCCAAAATTCGTTTAACGCAGCACTCTCAGCGCGTTCGGGCATTTTGCGAGCATGGGAAGTCCTAAAGTATTTGCGCGCCGGGAACGCCAATTATCCCGGTCAGCCGGTTCCGATTATGGCGGGCGAAAGTCCTGTCTGGAGCAGGCCGAGGTAGAGGGGACCTTTTTCTCACATTTCAAGAATTGCCTGCCAACGCCTCCCGCAAGGAGGCAATGCTATGATGCTGCCCGTGTGGATGGCGGGCGGAGAGAAAAGGACCTGACGCATGGCAGAGACTGGCACTGTAAAATTCTTCAATACCGACAAAGGCTTCGGCTTCATCAAGCCGGACCGGGGCGGCGCCGATATCTTCGTTCACATTTCTGCCGTTCAAGCCTCCGGACTGGCCGGCCTGACGGAAAATCAGAAGGTAAGCTTCGACACGGAGCCGGATCGCCGCGGCAAGGGCCCAAAGGCCGTCAATCTGCAGATTGCGGGCTGAACCCTTAACAAGGCTGTCGAATTTCGAGTTGAAGCCCGGCAGCAATGCCGGGTTTTGTCGTTCAGCCTTCGTTCAGCTACTGATCTCTACTACCATCATCATCGAGATAGGAACCGGCGTTCGGTTCCCGGGATTGGGATTTATGCTTATGAACAGGCTCGCCAAAACTCTTCTGCTGACGGCAACGGCTGCTGCGCTTACCCTTTCTGTTATCGGCGAGGCATCGGCCGGCGACCGCCATTGGCGGCATCATGGCAATAACGACGCGCTCGTCGGAGGCGCAGTCGGCCTTGCCACCGGCCTGATCGTCGGCTCGGCCATCGCCAACGCCAATAACGGCCCTGTTTACGACGAGCCTCGCTACATCGACCCGCCCTACGAACCCGGATATTACGAGCCGGCTCCGGTCTATCGCGCCCCGCGCCGCGTTTATGTCGAGCAGCCGCAATATGTCGAACAGCCGCGCTATTATGCGCCGGTCCGCACGGCAGTGGAGCCCTGGTCGCCGCAATGGGAGCGTTACTGCTCTTATCGCTACCGCTCCTTCGATCCGCGTAGCGGCACCTATATCGGCAATGACGGCCGCAGCCATTTCTGCACCGCCGGCTGATCTCTCTTCATCGCTGATGCCGAGCGCCGCTTTTTAGCGGCGCTTTCTTTTTGCCCATCTGTCAGCCGAGTTTCTCAAAGGGTCTCGGCATCGGGCTCAAAATCGGTCGAGACGCTGACGGCGCGCCATTCCCGATCAGCCTCAATACGCGCGGCATCGGCTTTTTCGACATTGCTGACCGCATCGCTGCCGAGCAGCAGCCGGAACGGGGGCTGGTCGAGACCGGCGATATGGATAATGACCGCAGCCGCCTTGGCGGGATCGCCGGGCTGGCGGCCATTATACTCACGCTGGAAGCGCACGGTAGCGCCGACCGTCTCCTCATAGTCCTGCCGCCCTTCGGCAAGCATCGTCGAGGCGCCGGCGAAATCGGTTCTGAAGCCGCCGGGCTCGATCACTGTCACCTTGATGCCGAATGGCGCAACCTCTTTCGACAGCACCTCAGAAAAGCCCTCGACAGCAAATTTCGCCGCCGAATAGGCGCCGCGCCCGGCAGGGCCGATACGGCCGCCGACCGATGAGAACTGGATGATGTGCCCCGCCCCCTGCCCGCGCATTAAGGCGATGACCGCCTTGGTCATGATGATCGTGCCGAACAGGTTGGCCTCGACCTGTGCCCGGAAATCGGCGAGACTGGTATCTTCGATCGAGGAAACATTGCCGTAGCCGGCATTGTTGACGAGCACATCGATACGCCCGAACCTCTTCACGCCAGCCTCGACCGCCACTGCTGCCGCCGTCTCGTCGGTCACATCGAGCGCTATCGTCAACACCTGGCCGCCATACCGCTCGGAGAGATCGGCAAGGCGGGCGGGATCGCGCGCCGTCGCCACCAGATTGTCGCCGGAGGCCAAAACCGCCTCCGCCAGCGCCCGGCCGAGACCGCGCGAACTTCCTGTGATCAACCAGACCCTGGACATCGGAAACCTTTCCCTTCTTTGGTTCCCGGCTGATGTATGGTCTGTTGTATCCAATCGAAAGAAGGTACCCAGACGATCTATACACACCTTGAGGTAACTGACATGACCAGTGACATGTTCGACTTCTGCTGCTCCATGACGGACGAACAGGATGCGCGCGCTCGCGAACTGATCGAGCGGGCGGCGGCGAAATGGCCGCTGCGCATCCTGCACGTGCTCGCCGATGCCGGTGCACCCTTGCGCTTCTCGCGCCTCATGGAAAGGGTCGAGGGCATCAGCCAGAAAGTGCTGACGCAGACGCTACGCACCCTCGAAAGAGACGGTCTCATCATCCGCACCCTCTATCCGCAAGTGCCGCCGCGCGTCGAATATGAGTTGACGCCGCTCGGACGCGACCTCCTCATGCAGGTTGCCGCCCTCTGGCGTTGGATCGTCGAACGTTTGGGCGATTTCGATGCGCGCAAGGCCGTGAAGCTGACCGTGACAGGCGTTTAGGCCGGGATGCGGATCGTTGCCCTCAGTCCGCCGAGCGGGCTGTCGCCAAGGGTGACGTTGCCGCCGTGACTGCGGGCGATGTCGCGGGCGATCGCAAGGCCGAGGCCGGTGCCCGAGGCATCGAGATTACGCGCCGCGTCCAGCCGGAAGAACGGCTTGAACACGTCCTCGCGATTCTTTTCCGGAATGCCCGGCCCGTCGTCGTCGAAGATGACGGTCAACCATTTGGCACTGTGCTTGGCCTCAATGTCGAGCCTGCCCGCATAACGCCGCGCATTCGATGCAAGGTTGGTGACGAGACGCATGAAGGCGTTCGGCCTGACCGATATGTCGTCATCGCCTTCGATCGTATAGCTGAATGTCTTGCCGTGCAGGGCGAAATCGGATTCCAGCTTTGCGAAGACCTCGCTGAGTCTTAACTCGCCGACATCTTCTTCGACCTCGCCGCGTGCGAAAGCCGTATAGGCCTCCAGCATGGCCTGCATATCGTCGACGTCGTCGTTCAGCCCATGCAGATCGGGATTGTCGCCGGCGAGCGCCAGTTGCAGTTTGAAGCGGGTCAGGATGGTGCGCAGATCATGGCTGACGCCCGACAGCATCGCAGTGCGCTGCTCGATCTGCCGCTCGATTCGCTCGCGCATCAGGATAAAGGCAAGGCCGGCGCGCCGGACCTCGTCGGCCCCGCGCGGATAGAAATTGTCGGGTTTCTGCCCCTTGCCGAAGCTTTCGGCCGCGCGCGCCAAGGTCAGGATCGGACGGATTTGTCCGCGCAGGAAGAGGATCGAGATGCCGATCAACACCAGCGAGGTGCCGACCATCCAGACGATGAAGATATGGGTGTTCGAGGCATAGGTCTGGCTGCGCTTGGTCAGCACCCTGAGGATCTTGTTGTCAAGCTTGATGCGGATCTCGACGAGGTTCGAGTTGCCGACCGTGTCGATCCAGAAAGGCCGGTGGATCTCGTCGGTGATCTCGTCGCTGAGGATGCCATCGAGGATCGAGAAGAAGGGCTTGACGCGCGGCGGCGGCAGATCGCCGTCCGGCTCGATCGAGATCTGCAGGCTGAGCTGATCGCGGGCGATGCGGACGATCTCGCTATAGTCCGAATTCTGCGGGTAGGTCTCGATGATCTCTATGATCGCGGCAATGTCGCGGGTGACGGCAAGCGACAGCCGCTCCGTCACCATCTGCCAGTGGCGCTCCATGAAGACGGCCGCGACAACGGATTGCAGTAGCACCATCGGAATGATGATAATCAGCAGCGAGCGCGCGTAAAGCCCGGTCGGCAGCCGCCGGCGCAGCCAGCGGACAACCGAGCGCCAGCCTGGCGCAGAATTGCGGTCTTCCCGCCGCAAGCTGTCGATCGTCACCATCAGCGCCGGTCCTGGCCTCTATCCTTAGACCTAAAGCGCGTCGCGACTTTCAGATTCGCTCCTTGCGCTTTAGGTCTTTGTTTTCAGCATGTCGTTGCCGCAAAACCGCTGCACAGTTTTGCGCGACATGCATTAGTCGATGCTCAGCCTGTATCCGATGCCGCGCACGGTCTGCAGCCAGACGGGATTGGCCGGATCATCCTCGATCTTACGCCGCAGCCGGTTGATCTGCACGTCGATCGTCCGTTCGCCCACCTCGGTGTCGTTGCCGATCAGCTCATGGCGGGGGATCGTATCGCCGGCACGCCGCGCAAAGAGCAGCATGATCTCCTGCTCGCGGTCGGTCAGCCGGATCACCTCGCTGGCCTTCTTCAGCTCCTTGCGGGTCAGCGAGAATGTGTAGGGGCCGAACATCACTTGTTCGATCTTCGGTCCCTCCCCGCCGGCATTGCGACGCAGGATATTGTTGATGCGCAGCACCAGTTCCCGCGGATCGAAGGGCTTGGAAAGATAGTCGTCGGCGCCTGCCTCGAGGCCTTCGATGCGGTTGCCGGACTCTGCCAACGCCGTCAGCATGATGATCGGCACATTCTTGATGGCGCGAAGCCCGCGGGTGACGTCGATGCCGGATTCGCCCGGCATCATCACATCCATGATGATCAGGTCGAAATCGAGACCCGCGAGCTTGCGCTGCGCCTCGGCGCCGTCGGCGGCGACGGTCACGCGAAAGCCGTTCTCGGCGAGATAGCGATTGAGCAGCGCGCGGATGCGCGAGTCGTCGTCGACCACCAGCAGATGCGCCGCATCGTCGGAAATACCTGTCTTGACCGCCATTCAATCCGCCTTCTGTCTGTCCCGCATGCCTCTAAGGAAAGCTTTTACGCCCTCCCGCACCTCCGCAGAAGCCCCTTCGAATGCCCGCTCAATGCGGCGCGATTGCGGCTCGGCAAGAGCAAGCGCCAGCTCTCGTCCCGATTTCGTTGGATAAAGCTTGCGCTGCCGCCGGTCCTCCGGCCCCGCCACCTGGCGAATATAGCCTGAATCGATCAGCTGTTTCAGCACCCTTGCAAGGCTCTGCTTGGTGATCTTCAGCGTATCGAGAAGATCGGCCACCGTCATGCCGGGGTTACGGTTGACGAAATGCACGACGCGGTGATGCGCCCGCCCGAAGCCGCTTGTTTCGAGGATGGCGTCAGGATCGGAAACGAAGTCGCGATAGGCGAAGAAGAACAGCTCGATGATCTCGAAATCGATGATGTCGGTATCTTCCATCGGCGTGGCCAGCGGCTCTGACTTGCCTACTTTCGGGCCGGTCTGTCGTGACACGCGGCATTTCCTTTCTCTTCCCGCCCCCGCGGGAAATTTCGCCAAAATATGCCAGCTTTATTGACATAAATTGCGTCACTGTGAGTTTTCCGACCTCTACGGGAGACTCGCACGGACTTTTTTCCTCAGCATTTCCATGAAAACCAAGACCCGCCCGGCACTCCGACGCAATACGCGATTTCCCCTTGCGTCTGTGGATAAAACGTAATGGGGACAACAATCAACAGGCTTGGCGCTTGAAGCGCCGGCTTTAAGGGCGAGCGCGCTGGCCGGATGTTCAAGCTCACCTATATAACCAAACGGTTTCGCCAAGCGCTGCGGCATCGAGGTCATCGAGCGCGCAACCCCGCGGAAGAATTCCCCGGCTTCAGCGAATGCTTCCTCACCGGCTCGGCTGCTGAGGTGACGACGATTTCCGAAAGGCCGATGAACGGCTACCAGCCGCAGTCGCGGCCGGGCAAAATGCGTCATGCGGTCGACACAGTGATTCAAAGCGTTACGGCGCCGCACGGCTGAAAAGACGCGCGGCGCTAGGCTGAACGCCCGCGGGCATTTACCGATGTGCCCGTGCCATGACCAGACCGGCGAGCGTCGAGAGAATGCCGCCGCCGATCAGGCCGCCGATGCCGGCAGCGATCAGGCCGGTCATAGCCGCTTCCCCACCGACCATGCCGAGCAGCATGCCGCCGGCGACACCGCCGATCGCGCCTGCGATCGTTCGAGCGACGACATTGATCGCATGCTGCTTCAAGGCGGCGCTCGCGGCATTGCCGCCAATGGCACCGGCAATCAATTGTATGACGAGCGGAAGTAGCGCTTCCATGACTTTCCTCCTCTGGCGATCTCCCCGATCGCCGCTTTATATGCCGAACCTTCAGCATATTAGCATTTTATCATATTACGAAGGAAAGCGTTAAGAAAAAATCAACCCATGCGGGAGGCAAGGGAAGAAGTTGACAGACGTGAAACGAGGCGGCCAGTTCGACCGCCTCGTTGTATTTTTCCCGGTTCGATTATTGATAAACGTAGACGATCCGGCGTGTACCGGGATCAACCAGAACCGGTCGGTCGTTGATCCTGGTATAGCGGTACTCGTAATCCGGGATCGACTGGAAGGTAACATCGGCGGGCACCTCTGCACCGACGACGACATCGCCGCCGAGCTGCACCGTCTGGCCGGGATTGGTGTCGATATAGGTGCGGACCGTCTCCGGCGGCGTGATGCTCTCGACAGCCCCGACCGGGCCGAGCAACTCGTCGCCCGGGGCCGGCTGCGGGTCAACGGGAACGACGCTGGCGGTCGACTCGTAGGTTACGACAGGAACGCCGATCTCGTCGCGGTGCTGTTCGACGATGACCTGGCTGCCGCCGCGGTCGACCTGCAGATAGTCGGCGTAGACCCAGCCGCGCATCCCGTTGACGTCGACGCGGCACCAGCGGCTGCCTTCGATGCAGCCGTCGAGCACCGCGGTCGAGCCGCGGGTGGCAAGACCGACCGCCGGATATTGCGGGCCGGGGCCGGCACGGACATTGAGATCGTTGACGGTCGTCGCCATCATCTCCGCCTGCGCCAGACCGCCGCTCGCCAGGAGCACGGCTCCGGCCAATAGAATGTTTCTCTTCAAGGTCATCTGAGCGTCTCCTTGGTTTCGATGGGCTGACAACGCGCGGCGTTCCACGATGTTCCCATCGACTGCCTAGCATCAAAGACCGCTTGCAGAATGCACTTCATAAGCAATTGAAAAAATTCAATAAAACAAGGTTTTTCGGCATCTGACGACACCATCGGAAGGCATAAATTCTTGTTGCAGCCCGTCTTCTTGCCGTGAGGCAAGGCAGCAAACACGGAAAATTCCGGCTGTCCTTGACGCGGTTTCGGACTATACCCTGAGCATCCCAGACACCAAGCGAGGCACTTATGGGCATGCTCCAGGCCGGCATCATTCCGGTGACACCCTTCCAGCAGAACTGCACGATCTTCTTCGATCCCGAGACCAAGGAAGGCGTCGTCGTCGATCCGGGCGGCGACGTGCCGCTGATCCTTCAGGCGATCGCGCAAAACGGCTTGATCATCAAGGAGATCTGGCTGACGCACGGCCATCTCGACCATGCCGGCGGTGCCAGCGAGCTAAAGGAAGCCCTGGGCATCGAGGTGGTTGGCCCGCATCAGGACGACCTGCCGCTGCTGCAACGGATCGAGACCCAGGCCGAAAAATACGGCATATCGGGATTGCGCAACGTCCTACCCGACCGCTGGCTGAAGGATGGCGACAAGATCTCTTTCGGCGATCACGAATTCGAGGTCTATCATGCGCCCGGTCATGCGCCGGGCCACGTCATCTATTTCAACCGTGCGCAGAATTTCGCCCATCTCGGCGACGTGCTCTTCAACGGCTCGATCGGCCGCACCGACTTGCCGGGCGGCAATCATCAGCAGCTTCTCGACTCGATCCGCGACAAGGTGCTGCCGCTTGGCGACGACGTCGGCTTCATCTGCGGCCACGGCCCCGGCAGCCGCATCGGCGATGAGCGGCGCAGCAATCCATTTTTGCAGGAAATCAGAACCGGCTGAGCGTTCGGCGCGGGCTCACATCATCTTCCGGCCATTCGGCACGGGCTGCTCGACATCAGCAAGCACGATCGCGCCGTTCTCGTCCTCGAATCCAAGCGTCAGCACTTCCGAGCGGAACGGCCCGATCTGGCGCGGCGGGAAGTTGACGACACCGAGCACCTGCCGGCCAATCAGGCTTTCCGGCGTGTAATGCACGGTAATCTGGGCCGAGGATTTCTTCGTGCCGATCTCGGGACCGAAATCGATGACCAGCTTGATCGCCGGCTTGCGCGCTTCCGGAAACGGACTGGCTTCGATAATCGTGCCGACGCGAATGTCGACGCGCTCGAAATCGGCGTAGGCAATTTCCTCGGACATATCGTCTCCGCTAGCGCATTAATCCTTTGCGAAAATCGCGATCGGTTTTCGCAAAGGATTAATGCGCAAATTCATAATGTCAGAGCGTCCTTAGCGCGTCTTTATAGACGCGCGGCGCTCTAGCCGGCCAGTTCTTCGGCCCGCTTGCGCGCCGCTGCCAGTGCTGCGTCGAACAGAGGCTGCATGCCGTTTTCGGCCATCAGCACGGCGAGCGCAGCCGCCGTCGTGCCGCCAGGAGAGGTCACATTCTGCCGCAGCCGCGAAGCGTCGTCGGGGGACTGGTGCAAAAGTTCACCAGCCCCCGCGACTGTTTCCCGCGCAAGACGCATGGCGAGGTCCGCCTGCAGGCCGAGTTTACGGCCTGCCTCCGCCATGCATTCGACGAGATAGAACACATAGGCAGGACCGCTGCCCGAAAGCGCCGTCACGGCATCGATATCGGCCTCTGCAGGCACCCATTCCACAGGACCCGAGACGCTGAGAAGAGAATGGACACGTTCGCGCTGCTGATGACTGACCCCTGAATTGGCAAAGGCGCCGGTGACGCCGCGCCCGACCATGGCCGGCGTGTTCGGCATGGCCCGCACCATGGCGGCTTTGCCCAGATGTTTCTCGAGGAAAGCGAGCGTCTTGCCGGCGGCCACAGAGACGACGACCGTTTCCGGCCCGACGGCGCTCTTCACCGCCGGCAGCACCGTCTCCATCACCTGCGGCTTGACCGCGAGAAACAGCACGCTTGCCTTCAAATCCGCCGGAGCCGCGGTAACATGGGTCGCGCCGGCCTCGCTGATCGTCGCCAGCATCGCCGGCGACGGGCCAGGATCGACGACAAGAACGGCCGAGCCCGGCACGCCGCTTTTCAGCCAGCCGGAGAGCATCGCCCCGCCCATGTTGCCGGCACCGATCAGGACGACGGGATTTGTCGAGGAGAAAGCGTTCGCGGGCATCTTATGCCTCGCCGACTGTTTCGAACAATACGGCTTCCATCGCCTTCGTCGCTTCCATGCCGGACCAGACGACGAACTGGAATGCCTGGAAATAGGCTTCGCAGGTATCGAGCGCGCTGGAAAGCAGCACTTCCACCTGGCGGTTGGTGGGCTCCGCGCCGCCGGCGAGCAGCAGCGACTGGCGAAAGATGACGACATCTTCCTGGCGCCAAAGGTCGAAATGCCCCATCAGCACTTGCCCGTTGATCGCCGAAAGCAGCTTGACCACCTCGTTGACCCTGATGTCGGGAACTTTGATATCGAAGGCGCAGCCAAGGTGCAGCGCCTCGAATTCCTCCATCCAGGAGAAGGAGACGTGATAGTCCGTCCAGCGACCCTCGACCGTCATCGCGATCTCGTCCTCGCCGGAGCGTTCGAACGACCAGTCGTTGTTGGAGGCAACGTACTCGATCATATCGACCGGGTTCGACTGACGCTCGACTTCCAATTCCATCAGGTTCATGCAGCACCTTCTTGACCGGAACGAATGCGACCTAACTTTGTGTACGCACACAAGAAAGACACACGCAAATACCGGAACCACCACTCGGATGATCGTTGAACCGCTGCCAGACTTAACGCAGATAACCTGCCCGGAGCTTACCAAGTCGCTTCGAATCATCATTTAAAATCAGTGTATAATGCGCCTTGCCCCCTGCCAGCCCCCTGAGGGGAAAATAGGCCGGACCACTGTGGAAAGGCTCTTCGAAATTCAATTCAGAAGGGAGAATAAGCGACTCTGCGAATTGGCTTTTTTGGCAGTGTCCACAGGTGGAAAAACTCACCTGATTTTTTTGTGACGGATGCGGCGTGTGGCATGAAGGCAACGCCGCGTCTGCGTCATATCGGGACTTTCAGCCATGTCGCGCAAAAGTGTTCAGCGGCTTTTGCGCTACATGCGGGAAAACGAAGACCTGCAGCGCAAGGGGCGAATCTAAAAAGACCGCGGCGCGCTTTAGTGCCCTTCGCCGGCAAGCCTCGCCTCGAGCGCCGCGATGCGGGCGGCAAGCGCCTCGTTCTCGTCGCGCGCCTTGATCGCCATCTCGCGCACGGCCTCAAACTCCTCGCGCTTGACGATATCCATGCTGTTCAGCCAACGCTCGGCCTGGGCGTTGAAGGCGGTCTCGATCTCCTTGCGGACGCCCTGGGCAGCACCTGCCGCATCGGTCATCAGCTTGGCGAATTCGTCCATGATGCGGTTCGTTCCGGTCGCCATGGCGTTTTTCTCCCTTCGCATGAGGTGAATTTCAGCCCTTTGGGGCCCCAAGGATTGAGGTAGGGCTTCGCCACCCGCGATGCAAGCGCTTTGCATCGGATCGGCTTGCCGTACCCGGCCGGGAAAGAGCCATCACGAACAATGGACTTGACCGTCCGGGATCGCAGCGGCATGTTCCGCGCGACCAAACAGGTGGGAAAACCTTGCCGACAGCAGCCAATCTCCTTGCTATCATGCCTTTTCCGGACATCGATCCGATCGCCTTTTCGATCGGCCCGCTGGCGATTCATTGGTACGGTCTCGCTTATGTCGCCGGCATCCTGCTCGGCTGGGCCTATGCGCGCCGCCTCGCCGCCAATGACAGTCTCTGGCCCGGCAACGTCTCGCCGATGTCTAAGACGCAGCTCGACGATTTCATCGTCTGGGCGGCCCTCGGCGTCGTCCTCGGCGGCCGTCTCGGCTATATTTTCTTCTATGATCTCCCCGCCGTCCTTCGCAGTCCCATCCGTGCGCTCGAGATCTGGAACGGCGGCATGTCCTTCCATGGCGGCCTGACGGGTACGACGATCGCCATGATCGTCTTTGCCCGCCGCAACGGCATCCCGATCTGGAGCCTGTTCGACATCGTCGCCACCGTCGTTCCCTTCGGCCTCTTCTTCGGCCGCATCGCCAATTTCATCAACGGCGAGCTCTGGGGCCGGCTGACCGACGTGCCCTGGGCGGTGGTCTTCCCGACCGGCGGCCCCTTCGCCCGCCACCCGAGCCAGCTTTACGAAGCCGGCCTCGAAGGCATCGTTCTTCTGCTGGTGCTGGCCGCCTTGGTGTATGGCATGCGCGCTCTGAAAAGCCCCGGCTTCATCACCGGCGTCTTCGTCTCCGGTTATGCCCTGTCGCGCATCTTCGTCGAATTCTTCCGCGAGCCTGACGCCCAGCTCGGTTACCTCCTCGGCACAAACTGGCTGACCATGGGCATGGTGCTCTCCTCCCCGATGATCCTGCTCGGCATCTGGGCAATGCTCAGGGCCCGCCGCCAGGCTGCGCTGCAGCTCTGAAAACGGCAGGACGCGCGATATGACCACCGCTCTAGGCGAAAAGATCAAGGCGATCATCCAGGCCAACGGCCCGATCAGCGTCACCGATTATTTCTCGCTCTGCCTGGCCGATCCTGAACACGGCTACTACCGCACCCGCGAGCCCTTCGGCCGTGCGGGCGATTTCGTGACCGCGCCCGAGGTCAGTCAGATTTTCGGCGAAATGATCGGCGTCTTCATCGTTCATGCCTGGCAGCGCCACGGCACGCCGGCGGGCGTCCGTCTCGTCGAGATCGGACCCGGCCGCGGCACGATGATGGCCGATATGCTGCGCGTCATCTCGCGCATCGCCCCGCCGCTGCTGGATGCTATGACCGTGCATCTCGTCGAAACCAGCGAGCGCCTGCGCGACGTCCAGAGCCAGACGCTCGAAGCTTACGATGATAAGATTGCCTGGCACGACGGCTTCGACGAAGTCCCGCCGGGCTTCACGCTGATCGCCGCCAACGAATTGTTCGACGCCATCCCGATCCGCCAGTTCGTCCGCATGCCGACGGGTTTCCGCGAGCGCATGATCGGAATTGATGCCGATGGGGAGCTGACCTTCTCCGCCGGCGTCGCCGGCCTCGATCCGGCGCTTCTGCCCGAACCGGTGCAGAACCTGCCGCTCGGCACGCTCTTCGAGATCTCGCCTGCCCGCCAGGCTGTCATGATTGCGATCTGCGAGCGGCTGCGCGCTTTCGGCGGCACGGCGCTCGCGATCGATTATGGCCATCTCGTCACCGGCTTCGGCGATACGTTGCAGGCCGTGCGCATGCATGAATTCGATCCGCCGCTCGCCCATCCCGGTGAAGCCGATCTGACGAGCCATGTCGACTTCCAGCAGCTCGCCGAAACCGCACTTGCGGCCGGCGTCCATCTGAACGGCGCCCTGCATCAGGGTGATTTTCTGACCGGTCTCGGCATCCTCGAACGTGCCGCCGCCCTCGGCCACGACCGCGAGCCGCAAACCCAGCAGGTTATCCAGGCGGCGGTCGACCGGCTCGCCGGCGCCGGTGAAGGCCGGATGGGCGAACTCTTCAAGGTGATGGCGGTCTCTCATCCCGCGGTCGACCTCATGCCCTTTCGCCCGGTGGATTGACAGGGCGCACGCGGCTGGTTCAACATCCGCGCGAACAAGAACTTGAAGCGCGCCGCCTGTGCGATGCGCTTGGGATAATAACAAACCCCTTAAAAAACCCCGGAATCACAGATGCAGGAAGCGGCCTCTCCCGCACCGATCGAAAGCGCGCTGCTGAATGAAGCGGCAGGCGGCACTATCCGCCACGGTTATTTCACCCGCGCCGGCGGCGTGTCCGAAGGGCTGTATCGCGGCCTCAATGTCGGCCTTGGCTCCAACGACGAACGCGACAAGGTCCTGGAAAACCGTCGCCGCGTCGCCGCGTGGTTCGACCTGCCGGTCGAGCGGCTGGCGACTGTGCATCAGGTCCATTCCCCTGACGTCGTGACCATCGATGCCGATTACGACGGCGCCCGCCCCGAGGCGGATGCGATGGTAACGCGCACCCCCGGCATTGTGCTTGGCGTGCTTGCCGCCGATTGCGGCCCGATCCTGTTCGCCGACCCGGACAATCGCGTCGTCGGCGCCGCCCATGCCGGCTGGAAAGGCGCGCTGACGGGTGTGCTCGAAAATACCATCGCCGCCATGGAAGCGCTGGGGGCGGATCGCACACGCATTATCGCCTGCCTCGGCCCCTCGATCAGCCAGGCAAGCTATGAGGTCGGTCCTGAATTCGTCGAGCGTTTCGTCGCCGGGAACCCGGAAGATGCGCGTTTTTTCGTGCCTTCCGCAACCTCCGGCCACGCCATGTTCGACCTGCCGGCGCTGACTGTCGACCGGCTGACGAAAGCCGGAGTGCGGGCCGAAAGCCTCGGCCTCTGCACCTATCCGGACAGCGAGCGCTTCTTTTCCTACCGCAGGACGACGCATCGCAAGGAGCCGGACTACGGCCGGCAGATTTCCGCGATATCAATCAGGGAGACGTGAGCAGAATGGCACTGCACTTCGAAAAGGCCGAATTCGCAAGCCGGCTTGCGCGCCTCACCGAGAAGATGAAGGAAGAAAAGCTCGACGCCCTGCTGCTCTTCGCCCAGGAAAGCATGTACTGGCTGACCGGCTACGACACCTTTGGCTACTGCTTCTTCCAGACGCTGGTCGTCAAGAGCGACGGCACCATGGCGCTGCTGACCCGCTCGGCCGATCTTCGCCAGGCCAGGCATACCTCGATCCTCGACGACATCCATATCTGGGTCGACCGGGTCAACGCCGATCCGACGCTTGACCTGAAGAACCTGCTGGTCGAGATGGATCTGCTCGGTGCCCGCATCGGCGTCGAATATGACACGCACGGCATGACCGGCCGTATCGCCCGCCTGCTCGACGCACAGCTGACCACCTTCGGCCAGATCACCGACGCGTCCTATCTCGTCAGTCGCCTGCGCCTTGTCAAAAGCCCGACCGAGGTTGCCTATGTCGAGCGCGCCGCCGTTCTCGCCGACGATGCGCTCGACGCCGCGATCCGGCTGACGAAGCCCGGTGCCGACGAGGCCGATATCCTCGCCGCCATGCAGGGCGCGATCTTTTCCGGCGGCGGCGACTATCCCGCCAACGAGTTCATCATCGGCTCCGGCGCCGATGCCCTGCTTTGCCGCTACAAGGCCGGCCGCCGCAAACTCGACGCCAGCGACCAGCTGACGCTCGAATGGGCCGGCGCTTACGCGCATTACCATGCCGCCATGATGCGCACGATCGTCATCGGCGAGCCGATGCAACGCCACCGCGAGCTCTATAATGCCTGCCGCGAAACCATCGAGGCGATCGAGACGGTGCTGAAGCCGGGCAACAGCTTCGGCGACGTCTTCGACATGCATGCCAGGATCATGGACGAACGCGGTCTTGCCCGGCACCGGCTGAACGCCTGCGGTTATTCGCTCGGCGCCCGCTTCTCGCCCTCCTGGATGGAGCATCAGATGTTCCATGTCGGCAATCCGCAGCCGATCGAGCCGAACATGTCGCTCTTCGTGCACATGATCATCGCCGATTCCGACACGGGCACGGCGATGACGCTCGGCCAGACCTATCTGACGACGGCGGATGCGCCGCGCGCGCTATCCCGCCATCCGCTCGATTTCATCGGTCTTTGACCGATGAGAATCCGGAATTGACAGACGCCCGCCGCCGCCCGCATAAATTCGGGCGGGGCTGATGCGATTGTGGGAAGGACGGATCAAGGGATGACGCGAGCTGCGATTGTGCCCACGCTCCTGGTCTTCACGGCCCTGCTGACCGCCTGCAACACAACCGATGCACTGACACCGCAGGTCGATATCGGCGATTCCTCCGCGCGCGCGTCGTCGAGCCCGGTGACACAGAACGAGGCCGAGCGTCTGGCTGGTTCTCGCCAGCGGGCCTTCGCCCAAAGCTCCCAGCCGGGCGGCTACCATCCAGCTTACGATCAGTCGCAGCAGGCCTACAGGCCCGGCACCGGCGCGCCGCCGACGACAATGCAGCAGCAGGCAGACGCCCTGTCGAGGAGCAGTTCCTCGCCGGCCGCCTCCGCCCCGATCGAGGAACAATCGCTGCCACCGCCGGCTTCCAGCGGTGAGCTTCCCGCACAACCGGCTCAGCCGCCCGCCGTACAACAGCCGCAACGGACCGCCGCCCTCAACACCGGCGCCTCCTCTGTGCGCGGCAACACCGTGCGCTTCTTGCCGATCATCGGCGCGCCGGTTCAGGCGGTGACCCCGCTGTCGCGTCAGCTTGGCGCCGAGGCGCGCGCGCACGGGCTTTCCATCAAGAGCTCGACCGATGCGAGCAGCGATTACATCCTCAAAGGCTACCTCTCAGCCTTCAGCGACGACGGCAAGGTCACCGTGGTCTATGTCTGGGACATTCTCGACAGCGCCGGCGGCCGCCTGCACCGCATCCAGGGGCAGGAAAGCGTGCCGACGGCGGCGGCCGATCCCTGGGCTGGCGTTCCTGCCTCGGTGATGCAGCAGATCGGCTCGAAAACCATCGCGGAATTCTCCTCCTGGCGGCAGACGCGGGGTGGTTAGTCACAAACTTTTCGCAAATATGAAAGCCTGTGGCGCCTTTGCCCTTGCATTCACGGGGAAGCTGGCTAAAAAGCGCGGCTATCAGCGCATAACGGGCGGACCAAAATGAAGGTTTTCGCAGGCAATTCGAACCGGCAACTCGCCGAAGCGATCTGCACCTATCTCAACGTTCCCTTGGGGAGAGCCAGTGTTCGAAGGTTTGCCGATCAGGAAATCTTCGTGGAAATCCAGGAAAATGTGCGCGGCGAGGACGTTTTCCTCGTGCAGCCCACCGCCTTCCCTGCCAACGACCACCTGATGGAACTGTTGATCATGATCGACGCGATGCGTCGTTCTTCAGCCCGCCGCATCACCGCGGTGCTTCCCTATTTCGGCTATGCGCGCCAGGATCGGCGCGCCTCAGGCCGCACACCGATCTCCGCGAAGCTGGTCGCGAACCTCATCACCGAAGCCGGCGCCGACCGGGTGATGACGCTCGATCTCCATGCCGGGCAGATCCAGGGCTTCTTCGATATACCCACGGACAATCTCTTCGCCCTGCCTGTGCTGACGCGCGACATCAAGAGCCATTACGACCTCAGCAACGTTGTGGTCGTTTCGCCCGATGTCGGCGGCGTGGTTCGCGCCCGCGCGCTTGGCAAGCGGCTGGACTGTCTTCTGGCCATCGTTGACAAGCGTCGCGATCGGCCGGGTGAATCCGAAGTCATGAACATCATCGGCGATATCGCCGGCAAGGACTGCCTGCTGATCGACGACATCGTCGATTCCGGCGGCACGCTCTGCAACGCGGCCGACGCGATGCTCGCCAAGGGCGCAGCCAGCGTCACCGCCTATATCACCCATGGCGTCCTTTCCGGCGGCGCGGTCACCCGCGTCACCTCCTCGAAGCTGCGCGAACTCGTCATCACGGATTCGATCCAGCCGACGACGGCCGTGCTCTCGGCGCACAATATCCGCATCGTGACGACGGCGCCGCTGATCGGCGAAGCCATCAGCCGAACGGCCCAGGAAGAGTCCGTCTCCAGCCTCTTCGATTGAAAAGAGCCGGCATTCGACCGGCTCTTTCAATTTCTACATCGGATGGACCTGGCTATTACCGGGCATGCTCGCTGAACAGTATGAATTACCCAGAATAAACCGCCCCGATCATTCGGCGAAGCTTGTCACATAAGGCGTAAAAAGCCGGCACAAGGCCGGCTTCATTAGTTTGTTATCATGACAGACAACGCTCAAGGCTGCTGCGGCGACGCAGGTGCCGCATCCTGGCCCTGATCCTGCTCCTGGTCCTGCTCCAGCCCCTGATCCTGATCCGGAGCGTCCGGCCCCTTGACCACCTGTCCGTTAACGGCAACCGCGCCGTCGCGGCTGACGCTGATATCCCAGCGCGAGCGGCCGTCCGCATCGGTCTTGGCGAAGCCCTTCACCATCATGA
This sequence comes from Rhizobium sp. 268, assembly GCF_036571585.1. Lineage (NCBI taxonomy): Bacteria > Pseudomonadati > Pseudomonadota > Alphaproteobacteria > Hyphomicrobiales > Rhizobiaceae > Rhizobium > Rhizobium sp. 268. Next base: position 35,449 of record NZ_JAPPSO010000017.1, read on the forward strand.
TGCCGAAGGAAACCTGGTTGAGGTCGGGATCCGTCTTGGCAAGTTCCTGAACCGCGGCAATCGTCTTGTCGAGATCGCGGGCAAGGATGGTCGCCTCCATCGAATAGTCCTTCTCGGTGTCGACCCGTCCCTCGATCTTGCCGGTCACGTCGATGTCGTAGACATTCGACTTGGCGCTGATCATCGGAAAGTCGACCGTGACCCGGCCGTCGCGGAAGAGCTTCTTGCCCATCTCCTCGCCGCTCGCCTCCGGCGCATTTTCCTTGAAATCCATCGCCATCAAGGCATCGCCAAAGCTGGCAAAGTCCAGATTCGGCACGGCAAGCTGCAGATCGAAGCTGGTCGGCATGAATGTCGAATAGCTTGGCGGCATCAGCGGACTGTCGAGGCTGATGTCATGCGCATTCATGCCGAAGCCGAAACGCATCGCGTCGCTCGGCCCGTCCATGGCCACGTTATAGCCGAACTGCTTGACGCCGCCATTGCCCATCTGAGTGCTGACGGTCAGATTGTTGACGCCAATCGTCTCGCTGAAGGAGGCGAGAAGCGGAAAGGCGTCCTTGAGTATCCCCTTCACCTTGGCGCTGTTTTCGGGGCTCAGTTCCTTCTCGTCGGCATGATCGAGAATGAATAAGACCATCTCGCGAATCTGCTTGGCCGGCAGAGCGTTTATCTTGGCTTCGACATCGATCGAGTCGGCGCGGATTTCGACGGGCGGCATTTGCGCGCCGGAGACCTGCTCGACGAAAGTCGATGCCGAGCCGCTGCCTACGATATCGATACGCCCGTTGCCGCCGGCACTGTCGGTCGAACTCAGCTTCTGATCCATGCTGGCGATGCTGGCGCTGACTTCTTCGGTCTCGGACTTGCTGGTGAGCTTGATGTCCTTGGCCGTGGCGGTGCTGGAGCGCAGATAGCTGATCGCCGGATCGAAGACTCCGGCATAGACAAGCGAAGCGATGGAGTAGGAGAAATCCGTCGGCTTTTCGTCGGGTCCTTTGAAATGGCCGGAGACATCAAACTTATTGTCGCCTTCGATGTTCCAGAGGCCGCTGTCGAGCGGTGTGGCAAAGGTCGAGAACGGCGTCAAACCGTTGATAGTGAATTTCGAAGGGTCAGCTTTGGAAAGCAGCTTTGCCAGATCGTAGATGATTTCGTAGCGCGTGCCCGCCGGATTGACGGTGATTAGGCCGCTCTTTGCCAGATCCTCGGGAAGCAGCTTCGTCAGGTTGCCCTTGAGCGCATCGGCGCCGTTCTGGTTGATCTCGACACCCTGGGCGGTGGTGACAAGGCAAAGTGCCAGCAAGCTCGTTGCCGTGACAAGTTTAAGACGCATAGTCCGATTTCTCCTCAGCCGCTTTTTTGATTGCGGCATCCAAAGAGGGGAAGCGCGCCGATGTCAACCTCAGCCATAGCGGGACTGGTGATTTCGCCGCTTTGCGGGGCTGCGGAATTCGCAGCAGGCGCAAACATCGCCTTCCCGAACGCGGCATTCGGCTTGCCGCAAACATGCCTGATCCGCAACTTGCGTTTCCGAGCGACTTATAATATAGGCCACCGGTCCGTGTAGACACCCTTGGAGGCAACGCGGATGAGGATGGGGAAACCCGCCTCCGGTTCGACGGAACAAGGCTTTTGCCCGCCGACGAACTCTCCAAATAACCTCGAAAGGAATAGCCATGAGCCAGGAAACTTACGAGCTCAAGGCCGAGGCGCGCGAACGGGTTGGTAAGGGGTCCGCCCGTGAACTTCGCCGCAACGGTTTGATTCCCGCTGTCATCTATGGTGACAAGCAGGCCCCCATTGCCATCGCTCTCAACACCAATGAGGTGACGAAGCGCATTCATGCCGGTGGTTTCATGACCACCGTGGCGACGATCGAAGTCGACGGCAAGAAGTACAAGGTTCTGCCGAAGGACTACCAGCTCGATCCGGTCCGTGACTTCACGATGCATGTCGATTTTCTGCGCGTCTCCGGCAACACCCAGGTGACCGTTGAAATCCCGGTTCACTTCATCAACGAAGAGAAGTCCCAGGGCCTCAAGGTCGGCGGCGTTCTGAACATCGTTCGCCATGAAGTCGAAGTTCACTGCCCGGCCGATGCGATCCCGGAATTCTTCAACGTTGACCTCAGCGGTAAGAAGATCGGCGACAGCATCCATATTTCGGAAGTCACTCTTCCGAAGGGCGTCACCACCGTGATCGACCGCGACTTCACGATCGCGACCATCATCGCTCCGGCTGCCGGCATCGACGAGAGCGCCGCGGAAGGCGAAGCCGAAGCCTGATAGCTTCGACAACTTGCAAAGCATACGGCCCGCTTTCCCGTGAACTGGGAAGGCGGGCTTTTCATTGCCCGGCAAGCCCCTGTTTCAGCAACATTTAACGTATTCATGAAAGCATGCTTCGTCAGCTGCAAAGAAGCCCGCCTTAGCGCGCGACAGCAGATAAGGGTCGGCCTGGGGGAGTAGACGGAACCATGAACAATTCCGTTGAGAACAGATTTTTTGGAATTGTTTGCGGAGCGCTGCTCGTCTTTGTCGCTCCCCTCTTTGTTCTCTTCCTTTTTCTTTCCTCGGAACGGGCCGACAAGGAAATCCGCGATCACATTTCCGTTCTCCTTGTCGCCAATGCCCAGGCGCTGGCAAAGCCGCTCTGGGATCTTGATGAGGAGAGCGTCACCCAGATCAGCGCGACGGTCGTCTCCCAGGGCGCCATCGTCAAGGTCGAGGTGCGTGACCAGTCGGGTCAGCTCGACATCAGCCAGTCCACCATTCCGCGCTCCTTCGACGGCAAGCTCGTCCAGGTATCGCGCGCCATTATCTACAACACTGTCGACGGCCCGAAGAATCTCGGCAGCATCAGCGTCTACTATCCCGCGCTCGGCTTGTTTTCCGGCCTGAAGCAGGAAGAGGTCGTCTTCATCTCGATCTTCATCTTCGCCGTGCTGACCGTTTTCGGCACCGCGCTGATCGGCAACCGGTTCTTCGTCATCCAGCCGCTGATGCGGTTGACGGCAGCGATCGAGGCCACCCGGCAGCTCGGCTCCCGCCACCATGTCGACTGGCAGTCGAACGACGAGATGGGACGGCTTGCCCGCAGCTTCAACGAGATGCAGACCAAGCTCGAAAGCGAGGAGAAGGAGCTGAAATTCGCCCATCGCCGCGCCACCGACATCTATAATCTGACGCCTGCCATGCTCTTCTCGCTCGACGAGGAAGACCGCATCACCGCCGTCAGCGATTACTGGCTGCTTGCCACGGGTTATAACCGCGCCGCCGTCATCGGCCGCAACTTCGCCGATCTCGTGACATCGACGACCCGCGACAAGTTCGTCAAGCGCCGCCAGGCCGAAAGCGGCATCGCCGTCACCGTCAAGTTCGTCTGCCTGGACGGCCGCACCATGGACGTCCTCATCATGGAGTCGGAGGCGGAAGCCGGCGCTCACGACCGCCTCTCGCTGTCGGTCATGACCGATGTGACCGAACTTAAGGCCTCCGAGGACCGCAACCACCGCCAGGCGATTACCGATCATTTGACCGGGCTGCTCAACCGCCAGGGCTTCGAAGCCGTGCTCGACAGCAAGATCGCCGCTGCCGACGCCGCCGGCCAGGAACTCGCCTGCCTCTTCGTCGATCTCGATCGCTTCAAGTGGATCAATGACAATATGGGTCATGCCGCCGGCGACATGGCGCTGATCGAACTCGTCGAGCGCCTGAAGACCTATCTCGCTCCCTCCGATGAGGCGGCCCGTCTCGGCGGCGACGAATTTGCCATCCTGCTGCCGGCGAAGGACGCCGAAAAACGCGCCAGGATAATGTGCGAGCAGATCGCCTCGATCTTCGAAACGCCGTTTACGCCCGACATGCATCTGAGTGCTTCCGTCGGCATCGCCATTTATCCGCATCATGCCGCAACCGCCGCCGAACTGCTGCAGAAATCCGACCTGGCAATGTATGCCAAGAAACGCGACGGCAAGAACGGCGCCCAGCTTTTCGACAACGCCATGCTCGACCGTGCCCGCAGCCGCGCCGAGATCGAGGCCAATATTGAATCCGGCCTCGTCGACAACTGGTTCGAGGCCTTCCTGCAGCCGATCGTCAATCTGAACGGCCGTGGCATTGCCGGTTTCGAAGCGCTAATGCGCCTCAACCATCCGCAGAAAGGCCTGATGCCGCCGGCCGAGATCATCAGCGTCGCCGAAGAGACGGCAAAAATCGTCCGCGTCGGCAATGTCATCATGGAAAAGGCGATCTGCAATCTCGCCAAAATCTCCCGCATATCAGGCATGCAGGATACCTATCTCGCTATCAACTTCTCGCCCCTGCAGTTCGAGCCGGCGCTGCCGGCCCGGCTTGCAGCCATCGTCGGTCGCCATGGCATCCGGCCGGAGCGCATCGTCGTCGAGATCACCGAAGCCGTGCTGATGCACGACAACCCGCAGATCCGCATGATCGTCACCGAGCTTCGCCACTTCGGCTGCCGTATCGCGCTCGACGATTTCGGCACCGGCTATTCGTCGTTGAGCTACCTCAACCGCTTCCCTGTCGACATCATCAAGATCGACCAGTCCTTCACCCGCGCGATCAACGATGGCGACGACGACGTGCGCCAGAAGAGCCGCATGCTGATCGAAGGCATTACCACGCTCTCTCACAAGATGAACTGCACCGTCATCGCCGAGGGTATCGAGACCGAAGAGGAATGCCGCACGCTCCATCAGATGGGTCTCGATTATGGCCAGGGCTACCTCTTCCATCGTCCGCAACACGCAGCCGTACTCATCGAAGAACTGATGGCCTCGGAATCGGCCGTCGCCCGCGCCTCATAACGAAGGAGACGAGATGATGAAAAAGCTCCTGCTTCTCGCATGCCTGGCGATGCCCTGCGCCGCGCATGCACAAACGGTGACCTTCACCACCGAGGATTATGCCCCCTTCAACTATCGCGACGGCAAGGAGATCAAAGGCGCGACCGTCGAGCAGGTCGAAAAGGTAATGGCCGCGATCGGCGTCGACTACACCATCGAGATCATGCCCTGGGCGCGCGCCTTCGGCCTCGCCCGCACCGCACCGATGACCTGCGTCTTCGCGACCGCTCACAACAGCGCCCGCGACCCCCTGTTCAAATGGGTGGAGCCGCTGCTCATCGACCGCAACATCCTGATTACCCGCAAAGGCTCGGGCGTCATCGCCAGCAATCTGGACGAGGCGAAGAAATATACGATCGGCACGCAGCGCGAGGATTATACCGAGACGATCTTGAAGGAAAAGGGCTTCACCAAGCTGGATGTCGCCAGCGATTTCAACGCGACGCTGCGCAAGCTGCTCGGCGGGCGCATCGACATGATGCCGATTTCCGAACTTTATTTCGAAAAGCTCAAGGCCGACCAGCCGGTGGAAATGGTGACCGTGCTCTCCGCCCAGCCGATGAGCATTGCCTGCGAGAAGAGTTTTCCGGACGATCTGCGCGCCAGGATGCAGGCAGCCCTTAACAAGCTGATCGCCGATGGCGACCAGAAGCAGATCTTCCAGAAATACGGCATGAACCTCTCGGAGTAACGCTGCCGGCGGGCTTGCCCTTTCCGCTTGACTTTGGTCTCGTTTCCGGGTGGTGAACGTGGGCAAAAGTTAAGCGAGGACGACAGGCCATGCTGATCATCGCGGGTCTCGGCAATCCCGGCGGCAAATACGCCGGCAACCGCCACAATATCGGCTTCATGGCCGTCGACGCCATTCATCGGCGTCACAGCTTCTCGCCCTGGTCGAGGAAATTCAGGGCCGAGATCGCCGAGGGCGAACTCGGCGGCGAGAAGGTTCTGCTGATCAAGCCGCAAACTTTCATGAACCTCTCCGGCGAGGCCGTCGGCGAAGCGATGCGCTTCTACAAGCTCCAGCCCGCCGATCTTGTCGCGATCTATGACGAACTCGACCTTCCCGCGGGCAAGGCACGGCTGAAAACCGGCGGCGGCCATGGCGGCCACAACGGCATCAAGTCGCTGGATGCTCATTGCGGCAAGGAGTACCGGCGGCTGCGCCTCGGCATCGGCCACCCCGGCATCAAGGAAATGGTGCAGAACCACGTGCTCGGCGATTTCGCCAAGGCCGACAAGGCTTGGCTGGAGCCGCTTCTCGATACGCTCGCCGACAATGCCGACATGCTGGTGCGAAACGAGGATTCGCAGCTGATGAACAAGATCGCGCTGGCACTCGGCGGCAAGGCCGAGGAGGAGAAGCAGCGCAAGGACAACAAGACTACCGAAAAGAAGCCGGTCGACCAGTCGCATATACACCAGGCGCGCAATCACAATCAGCCGAAGGTGCTGGCCACCGGCCCGATGGCCGATATTCTGAAGAAGATGTTCGGCAACAAGGGGGAATGAGGCCGGTGCCGGATCAGAATTTCGCCATCCGTCCGGCCGCCGCCAGCGACCTTCCCGGGCTGACCACCCTCTACCAGCATTTGAACCCGGCCGATCCGGTTCTCGACAAGGCCATGGCCGAAGAGCTGTTCTCCACCATCCTCGCGCAGCCCGGCATGATCGTATTCATTGGCTTTGCCGGCGATATCGCCGCCGCAACCGCCACCTTGATCGTCGTGCCGAACCTTACGCGCAACGGCGCCTCCTATGCGTTGGTTGAAAACGTCGTCACCCACGCCGATCACCGCCAGCGCGGTTATGCCGGCGCCGTCATCGGTCATGCAGTGACCGAGGCCTGGAAGGCCGGCTGTTACAAGGTAATGCTGCTGACCGGCTCGAAGAACCCGGCAACGCTGCGCTTCTACGAAAATTGCGGTTTCGTGCGGGATAAGACCGGTTTACAGATCCGCCGGCCTGAAGCAGAGCTTATTCCTCCGGCTCCGTCGTAAACATTAGCGGAAAGCCCATCTCCTTGGCGAGATCGATGCCCTCCTTGGCCTTGGTCTCGGCAATGTCCCTGGCGCAGACCACGACCACGCAGGAGCCGAGCTTGTGGGCGGTCATCATCACCCGATAGCCGGTCTCCTCGCTCATGCGGAAGACGGCCTTCAGGATCACGATGACGAACTCACGCGGGGTATAGTCGTCATTGACGAGGATGACCTTGTAGAGCTTCGGCTTGTCCAGCTTCGGCTTCACCTTGGTCTTCGGTTTCAGGGCAACGTCATTGTCACTCATCGGAAAATCCACCCGTCGATGACATGGTCAAGAATCTTCAAAACAACTAATCATTGTCGATGACGAATTTTCGACGGTCCCCGGTCGCTGCTTCCACCAATCAGGAGGAAAGGCCCGCTGGCTTGAGACCCTACCGTTATTGCGGCCAGGCAAGAGCAACCTTGCATCTGACGAAATCCGCAATGCATCGAAACCGAAATCGCCCTCCAAAATAGGGCGCCACTGTTCCGTGAGCAAGTGAGCAACGCTAAAAGCTCGCGAAGACTTGACCACATTGCTCCTTTATCCCATAGGCACCAGCAAGAAATTCAAGAACAGCAGGTTTTAGCCATGGGCTTCAAATGCGGCATCGTCGGACTGCCGAACGTCGGCAAATCGACCCTCTTCAACGCGCTCACCAAGACGGCGGCCGCACAGGCGGCGAACTATCCCTTCTGCACCATCGAGCCGAACACCGGCGAAGTCGCCGTGCCCGATCCGCGCATGCGCAAGCTCGCCGACATCGCCAAGTCGAAAGAACTGATCCCGACCCGCATCTCCTTCGTCGACATCGCCGGCCTCGTGCGCGGCGCCTCGAAGGGTGAAGGTCTCGGCAATCAGTTCCTTGCCAATATCCGTGAAGTCGACGCCATCGTGCATGTGCTGCGTTGCTTCGAAGACAGCGACATCACCCATGTCGAGGGTCGTATCAATCCCGTCGCCGATGCCGAGACCATCGAGACCGAGCTGATGCTCGCCGACCTCGAAAGCCTCGAGCGCCGCACCGAGCAGACGCGCAAGCGCGCCACCAGCAAGGACAAGGAATCGATGGCGATGCTGCCGATCATGGAAGCGTCGCTGAAATTGCTCAACGAAGGCAAGCCGGTGCGCACGCTGCTGTCGACGCTGGATGCCGAGGAAATCGCCATCCTCAAGGGCCTCAATCTCCTGACCTCGCATCCGGTCCTCTACGTCTGCAACGTCGCCGAGGCCGAGGCCTCCACAGGCAATGAATTCACCGAGGCCGTCGCCGCCATGGCTCGGGAACAAGGTGCCGAAACCGTCGTCATCTCGGCGGCGATCGAGGCTGAAGTCGCTCAGCTTCCCGAAGATGAGGCCAAGGAATTCCTCTCCGCGCTCGACCTTGACGAAGCGGGCCTCGACCGGCTGATCCGTGCCGGCTACAAGCTGCTCCACCTCATCACCTATTTCACCGTCGGCCCGAAGGAAACACGCGCATGGACGATCGAGCGCGGCACCAAGGCGCCGCAGGCCGCCGGTGTCATCCATTCGGATTTCGAGCGCGGCTTCATCCGCGCCAACACCATCGCCTATGACGATTACATCAAATACAACGGCGAAGTCGGCGCCAAGGATGCCGGCAAGGCGCGTGACGAAGGCAAGGAATACGTCGTCCAGGACGGCGACGTCATCCACTTCCGCTTCAACACTTAAATAAAAGAGCGCTGCCGCCTTAACCCGGCGGCAGCCTGTTTGCGATGGCCGGCGGTAGTGCGCGCAACACCAGCCGGCGAAGCGGCATCCAGCCGGTGCCGATGATCAAGACGATCGCGCCGACGACAATCAGCGTCGTGAAGATGTAGGTGTTGACCGTGGCGCTTCCCTGCCGGAAGACGCTGAAGATCGCAACGCCGAGCGACAGCAGTCCCGAAGTGACAAAGGCCCGCCGGTCGATGACCAAGCCGATCAGCATCAGCACCGCCACCGTCGCGACGACCACCGGCGTCCGGGCCGACATGTTCGCCAGGTCGAAGATACGGCCGCCTTCTCCGAAAGACATGAGGGAAACAGTGCTATAGAGCAGCGCCGGCGCCGCGCCGAGATGCAGCCAGAACGCAATATCCGAACGCGTAGTCCGGCGCAGCCGGTCGCCGAAATCGAAATAGAGCGCCGTGGCGAAGAGGCCGAGCGAGCAAAGAAGAGAGATCGCCGCCAGCAGGGCAACATGATCGACGAAAAATTCCGGATTGCCGCTTATCCATTGTACGAGACGCAACAACAGGGTGAGTGCCAAGGCAAGCGCCGACATAATGGCAAGCGCCAGCGACAAGGGCACGCGATAGCGGGCATAGTAGACGCCGAGAAGGATCGGAAAGCCGGCAACGAATTGCGTCAGCCCCGCGCCGATTTCGGAGGTCCACGGCGTGAAAACGCGGGACATCAGCAAGAATGTCCAGCAGAATAGGGCGATCGTCAGGCCGACGGCCGGCAAAGCGAGCCGCTGGCGGCGCACCAGGATTTCCGAAAGCACCAGGATCGCGGGCGGCACGGCATAAAGCGGCGCAAGGCCCCAGAGGCCGACGAGCGCCACGACGACGCCGATGGTGATCAGCACGTCGTGAAACCCGCGCACGAAGCGCGGTGTCTCCGTATCAGACCAAGCCTGCTCTTCGGCTGCCTGTGCAGGCTGTGGCTCAATGACAGCCACGCCACGCTCGGTCAGAAACGGCAGAAGCCGCCCGCCCGCCTCCGGCGAAATCAGCCCCTGGCGCGCTGCCTCGTCGAGTATCGACCTCAGATCAGTCATGCCGGTTTATCTCCCCGGAATCATTGAGCCCACGCGGATGCTATTGTAAGCATTGTGCGCTTGATATGGCGGAGGAGCGAATGTCGGCAGAAAAGCTAGCCTTCGAGGATTTCGAACCCGGTCGCCGCTTTCCCCTCGGCCCGAAACCGGTGAGCGCCGAGGAAATCGTCGAATTCGCGCGGGAATTCGACCCGCAGCCGATGCATCTCGACGAGGCTGCTGGCCGCGCCAGCATTCTCGGCGGCCTCGCCGCCTCCGGCTGGCATACGTCCGCGATGCTGATGCGGATGATGGCCGACAGCTACATCCTACATGCGCTTTGCGAGGGTGCGCCGGGCATCGACCTGATGGAATGGCGAAAGCCGGTGCTGTCAGGCGATACGCTGCAGGGTCAATCGACCGTGCTCGAAGCCCGGCCGATGCGCTCGCGCCCCGGCATGGGCATCGTCAAGTTCCGCCACGAGGTGGAAAACCAGCGCGGCGAACTCGTCTGCCTCTCGGAAAATTCGGTCATGATCCGCATGCGCCCGGAGATTGCAACATGAGAATGTCCGAACTTTACCCCATCGGTGAAAAGGCCGAGATCGGCAGCTACACCTTCACCGAGGAAAACATCATCAGTTTCGCCGAGCGCTACGATCCGCAGCGTTTCCACGTCGACAAGGCAGCAGCCAAGGATACCATGTTCGGCGGCCTTTGCGCGTCGGGCTGGCACACCACCGCCGGCTGGATGCGAACCTTCCTCGCCTTCTGGAAAAGCCAGAGCGTCGCGCTTACGCAAAGGGGCCTGAAGGCGCCGAATCTCGGCCCTTCGCCGGGCTTCCAGAAACTGCAATGGCTGCGGCCGATCTTTCCGGGCGACGTCGTGACCTATTCCGTCGCCCTCCTCTCCAGCCGGCCGCTCGCATCCCGGCCGGGCTGGCACCTCAACACCATTCTCTGCGAGGGCGTCAATCAGAACGGCGAAGCCGTCATGCGCTTCGAAAGCGGCGTCTTGGAATTCGACTGACGCCGCAAGAGCAATGCCGGGTCAGTGGCCGGAGAATTCGACCAGCGTGTGCACGACGACGCCGAGCTCTTCCAGCTTCTTGCGGCCGCCAAGGTCCGGCAGATCGATAACGAAGCAGGCGCCGACCACCTCGGCGCCGATCTGCCGCAACAGCTTGGTAGCACCCACCGCAGTACCGCCGGTGGCGATCAGGTCATCGACGAGGATCACCTTCTCACCAGGCTGCACCGCATCGCGATGCATCTCCATTTCGTCGACGCCATATTCCAGGCTGTAGGCGATGCGCACTGTATCGTGCGGCAACTTGCCCTTTTTGCGGATCGGTACGAAGCCGGAGGAAAGCTGGTGCGCCACCGCGCCGCCGAGGATGAAGCCGCGCGCCTCCATGCCGGCAATCTTGTCGATCTTCGTGCCGGCATAGGGCTGCACGAGTTCATCGACCGCTCGGCGGAAAGCGCGGGGATTGCCGAGCAGCGTGGTGATGTCGCGAAAGATGATGCCCGGCTTGGGATAGTCGGGAATGGAGCGGATGCTTGCAGCAAGCTCCGAAGTCATATTCTTGTCCATGGAAAGTCCATATCTGCGAGCGCTTTAAATCGGCCGCACCCTATCAATTGCCAGGGGCGGAACCAACAAAAAAGGCGGCCGAGGCCGCCTTTTGAATGTTGATCGGGAGCGCTCAATGTTCCTTATTGGCATAGACCGAGCGCTTCGTCAGGTAGATCAGCACCGTGAAGATCGCCAGGAAGACCATGACCATGAAACCGGTGCGCTTGCGCTCCTCGAGGTGCGGCTCGGCAGCCCACATCAGGAAGGACGAGACGTCCTTGGAATACTGGTCGACGGTCTGCGGCGCGCCGTCGTCATAGGTCACCTGGCCGTCCGAGAGCGGCTTCGGCATGGCGAGGACGGCGGCAGCATGGAAATACGGGTTGTAATGTCCGCCCTGCGGCACCTGGAAACCGGCCGGTGGTTCTTCGTAGCCGGTCAGCAGCGCGTGGATGTAATCCGGGCCGTTCTCCTGATACTGCGTGAAGATGTCGAAGACGAATTGCGGGAAGCCGCGCTCGACTTCGCGGGCCTTGGCGATCAGCGAAAAGTCAGGCGGAGCCGCGCCGTTGTTGGAAGCGGCAGCCGCCTCCGCATTGGCGAAAGGCGCCGGGAAGTGGTCGGAAGGGACCGCCTTGCGGGTAAACATCTCGCCGGCCGCGTTCGGCCCGTCCTGGACTTCGTAGTTCGCGGCGAAAGCCTTCACCTGCGCCTCGTTATAGCCGAGCTCGTCGAGCATGCGGAAAGGCACGAGGTTCATCGAATGGCAGGCGGAACAGACTTCGGTGTAAACCTTGAGGCCGCGCTGAAGCTGAGCCTTGTCGTAATGGCCGAACGGACCGGCAAAAGTCCATTCCTCCTCCTTCGGCTCCTTCAGCGGATAGTGCGGCGTCGCACCTTCCTCGTGATGGGCAGGTGCTGCTCCATTGGCGGGCGTCGCTTCCTGGGCCAAGGCTGCGCTGCCGAGAACGGCAGCGACTGCGAGCGAAAGAATGCTTGCAACAAGCGTTTTCATATTTCTGTTTCCTTCCGCCGCTCGCTTACGCATTGGCCGCTGCACTGGCAGCAACTGTCTTGTTGCGCTTTTCGAGCACCGCTTCGGTGATCGAGTTCGGGATGCGGCGCGGTGTTTCCACCAGGCCGAGAACTGGCATCGCGACCAGGAAGAAAGCAAAGTAAAGAAGCGTGCAGATCTGTGAAATCGTCGTGAACAGGCCTTCCGCCGGTTGTGAGCCGAGCCAGCCGAGGATGATCGCATTGATCACGAACAGCCAGAAGAACAGCTTGTACCAGGGACGGTAGACGGCCGAGCGGACCTTGGAGGTGTCGAGCCAGGGCAGGAAGAACAGCACGATGATCGCGCCGAACATGACGAGCACGCCGCCGAGCTTGGAGTCGATCGGGCCGACGTTGAAGGTGATCGAGCGCAGCATCGCGTAGAACGGCAGGAAGTACCATTCCGGAACGATGTGGGCCGGCGTCTTCAACGGGTCTGCCGGGATATAGTTGTCGGCATGGCCGAGAAAGTTCGGCAGGTAAAAGACGAAATAGGCATAGACCAGCAGGAAGACGGAGACGCCGAGCGCATCCTTCATCGTCGCATAAGGCGTGAAGCGCACCGTGTCCGTCTTCGTCTTAACCTCGATGCCGGTCGGGTTCGTCTGGCCGGTGACGTGCAGCGCCCAGATGTGCAGGACGACGACGCCGGCGATCATGAAGGGCAGCAGGTAGTGCAGCGAGAAGAAGCGGTTCAGCGTCGGCTGATCGACGGCGAAGCCGCCAAGCAGGAACTGCTGGATCCATTCGCCGACCAGTGGGAAGGCTGAGAAGAAGCCGGTGATGACGGTCGCGCCCCAGAAGGACATCTGGCCCCAGGGCAGAACATAGCCCATGAAGCCGGTCGCCATCATCAGGAGGTAGATGACGACGCCGAGAATCCAGAGGATTTCGCGCGGCGCTTTGTAAGAACCGTAATAGAGGCCGCGGGCAATGTGCAGGTAAACGGCGACGAAGAAGAAGGAAGCGCCGTTGGCATGCATATAGCGCAGCAGCCAGCCGTGGTTGACGTCACGCATGATCTTTTCAACAGAGTTGAAAGCAAGCGACGTGTCGGCGGCATAATGCATGGCGAGCGTAACGCCTGTCAGGATCTGTACGATCAGCATGACGGCGAGCATGGCACCGAAGGTATAGGCATAGTTAAGGTTTCTGGGAACCGGATATGCAATGAAGCTGTCATAGACCATGCGCGGCAAAGGCAGGCGCGCATCGACCCATTTCTCAAGGCCGGTTGATGGCTCGTAGCTGGAATGGCCACTCATTAATCAGTCTCCCCTCAACCGATCTTGATCTTGGTATCGGATATAAATGAAAAGGTCGGAATCGCCAGATTCTGCGGCGCGGGACCCTTACGAATGCGGCCGGCCGTATCGTAGACCGAGCCATGGCAGGGACAGAACCAACCATTATATTCGCCGGCCTGGCCGAGCGGAACGCAGCCGAGATGGGTGCAGGTGCCGATCATGACGATCCAGTTTTCTTTGTCCTTGCCGCCTGAACGGTCAACACCCGTTGCCTGGGCCTCGGGCGGCAGGTTGGCATTGCGGGCGACCGGATCCTTGAGATCCGCCAGCGGAACATCGGCGGCAGCCTTCACTTCTTCAGGCGTACGGTTACGAATGAAGATCGGCTTGCCGCGCCACTTGACCGTCAATGACATGCCGGGCTCGAGGCTCGCGACATCGACTTCGATGGAGGCCAGCGCCAGCGTCGACGCATCCGGTCGCATCTGGTCGACGAACGGCCAGGCAACCGAGACGGCGCCGACAGCGCCCGCCATACCAGTGGTGAGATAAAGGAAATCACGGCGAGTAGGCTCTGTCGAAGCCTCGCTTGTCGTTACGTGTTCGCTCACGGCCTAACCATCCTCTGCGCAAATATTGCGGAATTCCGCCCTGCCCCCTCTGCCGGCGAATCGATCTGGACACAATTCGGCCATAGATTCCCCGGCAATCCGGCGCGTTCTAAGCTTGATCGCAAATTATGTCCAGCCTTGGCAAGGGGACGAGGGCACAATGTCGCGGGAATTTCCGATGAATTTTTTAAGGCAAACACGAGCTTGCCCTCATGTTGCATTGCAACAAAAAAGCCACCGTGATAGGCGCAGTCGCAGCCAAGCCAGCGAGCCGGACCGGAGCGGATGAGAGACACGATTTTTTGCGTATTCAGCGTTCTCACCACCCTCGTCCTCGCTATCGTCTCGCTGCGGTATGTCACCGATTTTTATCTGCTCTCCTTCTTTTACAGCTTCCAGGTCCACTTGGCCGTTGCCGCGGCAGCCGCCTCCGTTGCGGCCCTTCTCGTCAAACGGCACTGGTATGCGCTGCTGACGCTCGGCGTATCCGTCGTCCTTGCCGTCCATGGCGTCGTGATGATGCGCGAGTTCGTCGAGCCGGCTGTCGATCAAAACCGTCCGGCCCTCTTCAAGCTGATGTCCTTCAATATCGAGAATGATAATTTCGCCAATGGCGCCGATATCGCCGACATGGCGATCGCCTCAGGCGCCGACGTCGTCAGCATCCTGGAGGCCGAGCCGCTGCTGCCGGAACTGCCTCGGCTCTTGAAGACTTATCCCTATTATATCGGCTGCGGAGTCGGCATGCAGGAATGCGACACGCTGGTGCTGTCGAAGCGCCCGCTCATCGAACCCCGCATCCGCAATCTCGGACTGCTCTGGCGCAACCGGCTGACGATCTCGACGATCGATTTCGACGGTCAGAAGGTCAATTTCCTCGCCGCGCACCTGACCAAACCCTATTACGACGAATTCCACGGCCTGGAAATCGAAGATCTCGCGGAAATTATTCCGTCCCTGCCGGGGCCACTCGTCCTTGCCGGCGATTTCAACACGTCGATTCTGGCGCCCGACGTGCAGTATCTGATGCGCAGCCAAGGGCTGGGCACGGTCTCGCTGGAGCCGGCGACATGGCCGATCGCAGCAGGCGCCTTCGGCATTCCGATTGATCACGTTTTCAGCCGGGCGCCTCTGCGGCTGAAATCGGTCCGCCGCATCGAGAACAGCTTCGGTTCAAATCATTTTGGCCTCATGGCGGAATTCGCCGTCGACCCTTGAGACCGCGTCGCCGTCCGCCGCGAGGAACCCGCCGGACTGGCGCGCCCAGAGCTCGGCATAGAGCCCGCCGCGGCGAAGCAGTTGATCATGGCTACCCTCCTCGATGATGCGGCCGAGATCGACGACGATCAACCGGTCGAGTGCTGCAATCGTCGATAGCCGATGGGCGATCGCAAGCACGGTCTTGCCCTCCATGATCCGGTGGAGATTGGACTGGATCGCTTCCTCCACTTCCGAATCGAGCGCCGACGTCGCTTCGTCGAGGACGAGGATCGGCGCGTCCTTCAGCATGACGCGGGCAATGGCGATGCGCTGCCGCTGGCCGCCTGACAGTTTGACACCGCGTTCGCCAACATGCGCATCGAAGCCTCTGCGCCCCTGCTGATCCTGCAGACGCTCGATGAAGTCGATGGCTTCGGCGCGTATGGCTGCTTCGACCAACCGCTCCTCACCGGCATCTGGCCGTCCGAACAGGATATTGTCGCGCACCGAACGATGCAGCAGCGAGGTGTCCTGGCTGACGACGCCGATCTGCATTCTGAGCGATTCCTGCGTCACGGCTGCAATATCCTGGCCGTCGATGAGAATGCGCCCGTCCTGAATGTCGTAGAGGCGCAGCAGCAGGTTCATCAGTGTGGACTTGCCCGCGCCCGAACGACCGACGATCCCGACCTTTTCGCCGGGATGGATTGTCAGGGAGAAATTCTCGACGACCGGCAGGTGACCCTTGCCGTAGCGGAAGGAAACATTGTCGAAACGGATGCCGGGCTGCCGGATCACCAGGCTCTTCGCATCCGGCCGATCGACGAGCCCCAGCGGTTGAGAGATCAGCTCGGCGGCGTTCTGGATGGTGCCGAGATTGCGCATGATGCCATTGAACTGCGTCATCAGCCGCCCGAGCAGAAAATTCAGCCTGAGCACCAGCGCCAGCGAGAAGGCCACGGCTCCGGAGCTTACCATGCCGCGCAGCCAGAGATCGACGCTCAGCCCCGCCATCGTCACGATCATCAGGCCGGAGAGCAGCGCCATCGAGGCCCTGACCCCGGTGATGAAGCGCGTGAAGCGCAGCACCGTATCCTGATAGATATCGAAGCCCTGCCGCATATAGCGGTCGCTTTCCTCGTCGCGGGCAAACAGCTTCAGCGTCTGCATGTTGCTGTAGGAATCGACCATCCGCCCGTTCAGCATCGATCCGGCCTCCGCCGTTTCGCGGGAATGCTGGCGGATCCTCGGAACGAAATGGCGGGCAAGCAGGCTGAAGGCGCCAAGCCAGAACAACACTACGGCGGCAAGGGAAAAGTCCAGCCGGGCGACGAGCACGAGCGTCGTCACGGCATAAATGCCGACGAACCAGACGCTTTCCATCAGCGAAGTGACGAGATCTCCGGTCGCCTGCCCGGCCGACCAGACCTTGGTAACGATGCGCCCGGAGAAATCGCTCTGGAAGAACGATAAAGACTGCCTGGAGACATGGAGATAGGATTGCCAACGTGCTAGATTATAGAAGCCCGGCGTGATCACCTGCTGATCCACGAGCGCGATCAGGAAGGCGACGACGAAACGCACGAGCCCGATGAGAGCGAGCATGCCGAACAGCTCGCCGCCATGGGCCGCCAGAAGACCGCTCCAGCCGGCGCCGGGCGTGATACTGCCGAGGATATCGACCAGCCGGCCGACGAACCAGAAAAGTGCCGCCTCGATTGCCGCCGATGTGCCGCCGAGAACGAGCATGGCGACGAAGGGCATCTTCGCCTGGCCGATATAGAACCGGATGAATCCGAGCGTCGAGCCCGGCGGCTGAAGGTTGGCGCGCGGACGGAACGGATCGATCCAGGTTTCGAACAGGCGAAGGATGGGGCGCAGGAACATGGAAGCGATATAGGCGGATTGGGAGGAGCGGCAAAGGGAATGAAAAGCGGACTCAACCTTATATTTTGGTAATGATCGATAACATCGGCGGCATCGCCATTGATTACCCCCGAACCGGTCACAATCTGACGATACGATCGCGCTTCACCGGAGAGAAGGCCCATGGAAACGAAAATGCTCGATGCGCATATTCCGCTTCCGCTCGCGGAAAGGCTCGACGCCCTCGCGCTCGACCTGGCATTGCCGCGCGACGTAATTGTTACCGAGGCCGTTACCGCCTGGCTCGACCACGAGGAGCGCCGCCGCATCGCCACGCTGCGCACACTCGCCGCCGCCAACACCATCATCCTCGTCGAACATGACCGCGTGATCGACTGGGCCGACAGTCTGTGAATAGATAGCGCGGCCGCCAGCAGTCCGCAGCACCGCTGGCAGCCACACTGTAAAGCCAGGATAGGAATTACCGGCCCTCCCCGCCTCCGCCGGGAGGGCCCTTTATCATTCCGCCGCCACTTCCGCTTCCTCGGCGTGATCGGAGAGGAAGCCGCCGGACTGGCGGTTCCAGAGGTCGGCGTAGATGCCGCCGCTCTCGATCAGTTCGCTGTGTGAGCCGGCCTCGATGATCCGGCCCTTGTCGAGCACGATCAGCCGGTCCATCTCCGTCAGTGTCGACAGCCGGTGGGCAATCGCGATCACCGTCTTGCCCTCCATTAGGGCGAAGAGGTTTTCCTGGATAGCCGCCTCGACTTCGGAATCGAGCGCCGAGGTTGCCTCGTCGAGCACCAGGATCGGCGCGTCCTTCAGGAAGACGCGGGCGATCGCGATGCGCTGCCGCTGACCGCCGGAGAGCTTGACGCCGCGTTCGCCGACCTGCGCATCAAGCCCTTGGCGGCCCTGCATGTCGACGAGCCCTTCGACGAACTCCCAGGCATTGGCACGCTTGGCAGCCTCGATGATCTCGGCATCCGAGGCGTCGGGTCGGCCATAGGCGATATTGTCGCGAATTGAGCGATGCAGCAGCGAAGTATCCTGCGTCACCACGCCGATCAGCGAGCGCAGGCTTTCCTGCGAGACGCCGGCGATATCCTGCCCGTCGATGGTGATGCGGCCGCCCTCCAAGTCGTAGAAGCGCAGCAGCAGGTTCATCAGCGTCGTCTTGCCGGCTCCGGAGCGCCCGACGAGACCCACCTTCTCGCCTGCCTTAATATCGAGCGACAGGTTGTCGATCACACCCTTGCTCTTGCCATAGTGGAAGCGGATGCGGTCGTAGTGGATCGCGCCCTTCTTTGCCGTCATGGGAGGCGCGTCCGGCTTGTCGACGATGTCGTGCTGTTTGCTCATCATCTCCATGCCGTCATAGACTGTGCCGATATTCTCGAACAGCGCCGAGACTTCCCACATGATCCATTGCGACATGCCGTTGACGCGCATGGCAAGACCGATGGCGATGGCGATGGCGCCGACCGAGATCGCCCCGTTCAACCAGAACCAGATCGACATGCCCGAGACGACGAACAGCGCAACGCAGTTGTTCAGGTAGACGCTGATATGGAAGAGCGTCACCTTGCGCATCTGCTTGTGCACGGTCTGCAGGAACTCGTCCATGCCTTCCTTGGCATAGACCTCCTCCCGGCCGGCATGTGAAAACAGCTTGACGGTGGCGATATTCGTATAGCTGTCGACCACGCGCCCCGTCATCATCGAGCGGGCATCCGCCTGCGCCGCAGCGATCTTGCGAAGCCGGGGCACGAAATAGGAGACGATGCCGATATAGACGGAGAGCCAGACGAGGATCGGGATCATCAGCCGCCAATCGGCAGCCGCGATGACGATGATCATCGTCAGGAAGTACGTCACGACATAGACGAAGACGTCAAGGATCTTCATCACCGTCTCACGCACGGCGAGCGAGGTCTGCATCACCTTGGTCGCCACACGCCCGGCAAACTCGTTGGCGAAGAAGGTCATGCTGTGGCGCAGCAGGAAGCGATGCATCTGCCAGCGGGCGCTCATGGGATAATTGCCGAGCAGCATCTGGTGCATGATGAGGGAATCCAGGCCCGCCGTCAGAGGCAGGCCGATCAGCACCAGCGCCGCCATCCAGAAAAGCTTGTGGCCTTCCGTCTGCAGGAAGGTGGCGCGGTCGGCATTCGTCAGCCAGTCGACGATATCGCCGAGGAACTGGAAGAGCGCCACTTCGCCGACGGCGATCAGCGCCGTCAGCACGGCCATCAGGCAGAGCCACGGCGCTGCCGGCTTGCTGTAGTGCCAGCAAAAGGCAAAAAGACCCTTTGGCGGAGCGACGGGCTCCTCGCTCGGAAAGGGATTGAGTCGCTGTTCGAACCAGCCAAACATGAAATTGCTCCGAAACGTCAGCGTTTCGGCTCCCGGCTTCGCGCCATCCCGGCGTTACGCAAGCACATATGGGAACCGAACGTTCAAGGGGCGAGGCTGAAGCAGCCGCACAATGGATCAAAAAGGGGGATTCAAGAAGAAAAGCGCTCTAGCGGCGCCATGTCGCCCTAATCGGCATCACGGCGGGAAAGCGCATATCGAGCAAAATATTCATGACGGCCCTCCCTGCTGGCGATTAAAGATGTGCATGGATAACGCGAAAATGGCGAAATTTCCAGCCCTATAATGGCGTAAATTGAACGTTTCTCGGCCAAAACGCGCAGTTGCGGCGAAATGGCAGTTGCTTTAGGTCTTGCCCGTTCTAGCGAAATAAGCAGCGTGTGATGACCGACCTCAGATTGGCACTCTACCAGCCGGATATAGCAGGCAATACCGGCACGATCCTGCGTCTTGCCGCCTGCCTCGGCTTTGCGGTCGATCTGATCGAGCCCGCCGGCTTCGACGTTTCCGATCGCAACCTGAAACGATCCGGCATGGATTATATCGCCGCCGCCGCGCTGACCCGCCATGTCAACTGGGACCGCTTCGAGGCGTGGCGCGCCACGACCGGCCGCCGCCTGATCCTCGCCTCGACCAAGGCGGCCGATCGCTACACCGATCTGGTCTTCCGTTCGGACGACATCCTGCTTTTCGGGCGCGAAAGCGCCGGGGTGCCGGATCATGTGCACGATAGAGCCAATGCCCGCATCCTGATCCCGATGGTCGGCGGACAGCGCTCCATCAACGTCGCCGTCTCGGCTGCCATGATCGTCGGCGAAGCGATGCGCCAGACGGTCTGGGCATAACTGTATCGGTTCGACGCCACGACTATCAGCTCCCGAATATGTCGCAAAACGACGTTGCCAATCCGCCAAAGCGGCGTATATTTATTAGCCGGGCAATCAAAAAGATCGCATTGCTCCTACGATTCCAAGCGGTTGGAACAGCCCAAATCTCGTTAGCTTCGCCTCTTTGGAAGGAAGAATAAAAACAAGAAAATGGATTCCACAATTATCATGATCAACCTGTTCGGTGCCGTGGCATTGCTGCTGTTCGGACTTGCGCAGGTGAAGGACGGTGTGTCCAGGGCCTTCGGCGCACGGCTGAGAACGGGGTTGGCGACCGGCACGCGTGGCGGTTTCCGTTCCTTCCTGTCCGGTCTCGTCGCGACTATTGCACTGCAGAGCTCCACGGCGACGGCGCTGATGACCGCGTCCTTCGTCGAGCGCGATCTGATCAGGCCGCGCATGGCGCAGATCGTCTTGCTCGGCGCCAATGTCGGCACTGCGATCACCGCCTGGATCGTCGCCACCGGCATCGAATGGCTCTCGCCCCTCCTGATCCTGGCCGGCATCGTGCTTTACCGCGGCCGCTCCAGCACCCGCCAGGGCGGCGGCGCAGCGCTGATCGGCATCGGGCTGATGCTGCTGTCGCTGCATCTGCTCGGCCTCGCGACGGAACCGATGCGCGCCTCCCCCGCTCTCGCCGCCTTTATCGGCCTGCTGGACGGCGCGCTGCCCGTAGCGCTGCTCTTCTCGGCGGCCCTTGCCTTCCTCTCCTCATCGAGCCTGGCAGTGGTGGTGCTTATCCTGTCGCTCGCCTCAGCGGGCCTCGTCTCGGCTGAACTCGTCATCGTGCTCGTGCTCGGCGCCAACCTCGGCGGTGCGATCCCGCCCGTTATCGCGACATTGTCCGGCCCGGTTTCGGCGCGGCGCGTCACCCTCGGCAATCTCGCAGTGCGCGCGTTCGGATGCTTCATCGCCCTACCGCTGGCGGGTTATGGCGCCGAACTCATCCAGATGCTGCCCTTTGGTCCGGCCAAGCTTCCGGTCGACGCGCATCTCGCCTTCAACCTTCTGCTCGCAGCACTCGCCTGGCCTTTTTCCCGGCCGCTGGCCACCCTGATGGCTCGGCTGGTGCCGGATCAGCCGGAGCCTGACAACGCCCCGAAATATCTCGATGCGCAGGAGCTTTCGACACCCGTCATCGCGCTCACCAGCGCGACCCGCGAAGTGCTCGGCGTCGGCGACCTCATCGAGCGCATGCTGGTCAGGGTCTCAGAAGCCTTCGAACAGAACGATTCCGGCAAACTTGCTGAAATCCCCGCGCTCGAGGAGCGCGTCGACCGGCTGCAGCAGGCGGTGAAGATCTATCTCTCGAAGCTCGGCCGCGAAGGTCTCAGCGACGAAAACGCCCGCCGCTCAATCGTCGTAATCGACTACGCGATCAATCTCGAACATATGGGCGACATTATCGAGAAAGGCTTGCGGGAAGAGGTGGCGAAGAAGATCTCGCTCGGCCTGAAATTTTCCGACGACGGCCATCAGGAACTGCGCAAGCTGTTCGATCTGACGATCGACAATCTGCGCGTCGCCCAGACGATCTTCGTCACTCGCGATTTCAATCTGGCGCGGCAGATGATGGAGGTAAAGGTCGAAGTGCGCCGGATGGAGAAGCAGTCGGCCGAGCGCCATCTCGAACGCTTGCGCGACGGCCGCGCCGACAGCCTGCAGACGAGCTCGCTGCATCTCGACATGCTGCGCGACCTGAAGCGCATCAATGCCCACATCGTCTCGGTGGCGCATCCGATCATGGATGAGAGCGGCCTCTTGATCGAAAGTCGCGTGCGGCCGGCGGCTGAGTGACGATCAATCGGCCGAAGGCAGGCGGCGCATGGTGAATTCGATCTGGTCGCCGTCGAGCTGACGCCAGCTTTCCACCTCGGTCCAGTAGGCGGCTTTCGGATATTCGTCGAACCATTCGCGCGCCTTGGCGCGTGCATCGAGAAGGCCGAGGCAATATGTCTCACGCACGAAATGGTCTTTCCGCCGGGAGGACGTTTCCGCCCGATGTCTCGCTATCCTGCGCTTCAGGCCGTCGAAGGACGGAGGCCCTGGAACTTTTTTCATCAAACCTACCTCTTCGGAAAAGGTAGTATCGAAATTCGGGATTTGCGAGTCGAATCTTGGAAGCGCGTGGGCGTGCCGCCTTGGCTTGGCGAGACGCGGGGCCACCTGCTAAACGGGGCGGGTAATCGAGAATGAGCGAGTCGCTTCCTATGCAGATGCCGACCGCCGGAGGCGCGACATGGAAAGACCGGAACTGCCGATCGGCTTGCCTGAGGATATCGAAGAGAAGAAGGCCGCCGCCCGCAACTGGTTCGAAGGACTGCGCGATACGATCTGCGCCTCCTTTGAAGCCCTCGAAGACGAGCTGGAAGGCCCGCTCTCCGATCAGGAGCCCGGCCGCTTCACCGCCAAGGACTGGTCGCGCGAAAACGGCGCCGGCGGCGGTGGCCGCATGTCGATGATGGAAGGCCGGGTCTTCGAGAAGGTCGGCGTCCACACCTCCACCGTTCACGGCGAATTCTCCCCGGACTTCCGGGCGCAGATACCCGGCGCCAAGGACGATCCGCGTTTCTGGGCCTCGGGCATTTCGCTCATCGCCCATCCCGTCAATCCCAACGTTCCGGCCGTGCATATGAACACCCGTATGGTGGTCACCACCAGCCGCTGGTTCGGCGGTGGCGCCGACCTGACGCCGGTTCTGTCGCGCCGCCGCACCCAGGAGGACGAGGACAGCCAGCTCTTCCACAAGGCGATGGAGATCGCATGCCGCAATCATGCCGTCGCCGATTACGATGCCTACAAAGCCTGGTGCGACGAATATTTTTTCCTGAAGCATCGCAACGAGGCCCGCGGCATTGGCGGCATTTTCTATGACTGGCTGTATTCGAGCGAGGATGCCGGCGGCTGGGACGCCGATTTCGCCTTCACCCGCGATGTCGGCCGGGCGTTCGCCATGGTCTATCCGAAAATCGTCCGGTCCAACTTCAATAAGCTGTGGACAGAGGCCGATCGCGACGAACAATTGATCCGCCGGGGCCGCTACGTCGAATTCAATCTGCTGTATGATCGCGGTACGATCTTCGGCCTGAAGACCGGCGGCAACGTTGAATCCATTCTCTCGTCCTTGCCCCCCGTCGTCCGCTGGCCATGAGACTGTGATATCTCGTCGATAAATTCGAGTTGATTGACCTTCACGAAAATTAAGCGCGTCCTAACTTTATATGTATGTGCGTAACAATCGGAGGAGGATTGTCATGACGATACAAAGTGGTTCGCCTGCGTCCACGGATGTCCAGGAAACATCCCGCACAATCGACACATCCGAGTTTCTGACACGCATCGCCGAGAAATTGCGGGCCAAGAGCGGCTCGGATCTGCCGCTGTCCTGCTTCATCGAGCAGGTCAAGCTGCAGCTGGCCGGCGGAAAATCCCCGGAACAGCTGCAGAACGAAGCAGCGGCCGCCAATAGCAACATGCCCGGCCAGCTTTCGGATACCTACAAAGCCTGGGCGATGCCCGACTGACACGGCCTCTACTGGCCGGCATATCGATGCCGGCCGGAACCTTCCCTCCCCCCGCACATTCATAAATCGCGTGAGAAGCGCGATCGTCTTTGTGTTTTAAACAGAGGAGAAGACCATGCGACTTTTCGAATGCGGCACTCTCGTCCCGGGCTGCGCCTGGCATACACGGGCGGATAGCGACGCCGAGGTGGTCCGCCGCGCCGTCGAGCACCTGAAAAATGCTCACGGCGAAACCACGATCCGCGAGAACATGGTGGATAATATCAAGTCTCGCATCCGAGACGAGGTCAACGCAGCCTGATTATTGCACTCGTTCCTGCAGCCGGGCGAGCAGCGCCGCCCGGTCGGAAACGAAATTTTCTTCCACCCACTGGTTTTCCAGGCCGGCAAGCAGCTCACCGACGCGCGGGCCGGACGGAATTCCCGCAGACATCACGTCGCCGCCGTTCAGCGGAAATTGCGGCTTCTTCCAGTTCGCGGCCTGATCCAGGAGCTTGGTGAGCCGGGCGGACCGCGCCATTTCGTCGAAATCCCCTTCAGCCTTGCCCCGCGCAACGCCGAGCGCCAGCTTCAGCCGCGTCGTGATGCCGTCGGCACCGTTGCGGTAGAGCAACCGTTCGAAGGCGGCCGACGACATGTCGTCATTGACAGGTGCTGCCATTGCCCAGGCCTTGAGGAAAGCCGCTTCCGCGTTCGCAAGCTTGAGCCGGGCTGCCAGTGCCTCCAGCCGCGCCGCATCGGGCGGCACGATCGCCGCAAGCCGCAGCAGCGGATCCGGCGTCCAGCCGAGCGCCTTTTCAGTGGCGACCAGCGAAGGGATCGCATCGATCCCCCATTTTTCCGATTCCGGCAGGATTTCCGTCAGCACTGCCACCTGCCGCATCCAGAGCAGCGCCCGGCCGGGATCGACAGCACCGAGCAGCTTGCGCAGCTCCGACCAGACCCGCTCCGCCGACAGCGTCTTCAGCTTCGAACGCGCCGCCGAACACGCCTTCAGTCCCTCGGCATCCGGGCGTCCGGAGCCGTAATAGGCAAAGAAGCGGAAGAAGCGCAGGATGCGCAGATGATCTTCCGCAATACGCTTTGCCGCGTCACCGATGAAGCGGATGTTACGTCTCTCGATATCGGCAAGCCCGCCGACCAGATCCACCACCTCGCCTTTGGCATCGGCATAAAGCGCATTGATGGTCAGATCCCGCCGCTCGGCATCGGCCTTCCAATCGGTGCTGAAGGCAACCTTTGCGTGGCGGCCGTCGGTCTCGACGTCGGTGCGAAGCGTCGTCACTTCGAAAGGCTTGCCATCAATGACGAGCGTCACCGTGCCGTGCTGCAGGCCCGTCGGCACCGCCTTGATACCGGCCGCGCCCGCCCGATCCATCACCACCTCCGGCCTGAGCGTGGTGGCGATGTCAATATCGCTGACCGGCAGGTCCATCAGGCTGTTGCGCACCGCGCCGCCGACCACCCGCGCTTCTCCGCCCTCGGCCCCACCATTGGCATTGAGGAGTTCCAGGATGCGGCCGAGCGCCGGGTCGCGGAACCATGCTTGGTCGGCAACACCGGTCATGCATAAAGTCTTTCGTAAAGCGTGCGGACGATGCCGGCGGTGATGCCCCAGATCATTCTGGTTTCATAGGGCATCCGGTAGAAATGCCGGTCGACGCCGTCGACGACACGCCTGTCGCGGGCATGGTTGGCAGGGTCCATCAGGAAAGAAAGCGGCACCTCGAACACGTCGGCCACCTCGGCCGGGTTCAGCGTCAGTGCGAAGCCCGGCGAGACGACGCCGAGGACCGGTGTGATGCGAAAGCCGGTCGAGGCAAGATAATTCGGCAGCCGCCCGACGGTCTCGACGAAGGAACCGGAAAGACCGATCTCCTCTTCCGTCTCGCGGATTGCCGCCATCTCAGGTGAGATATCGGCCGGATCGATCGAACCGCCGGGAAAAGCGATCTGCCCGGAATGTTTGCGCAGCGTCGCCGTTCGCTTGGTAAAGATCACGTGCGCCTCGTCACCGGCATCGACGACGGGCACGAGCACGGCCGCGTCGCGCAGCTTGAAGGTCTCAACCTCGGCGACGATATCCGGATTGAGGACATGATCACCGTGATCGCGCCAGGCATGGTCGACCGGTCCGCCATTCTGGTTGAGCGCGCGGCGGCGGAATTCGGCTGCGGAGAACAGCGGATAACGGTGGGTGATCGCATCATTCATCGGCAAAGAGCATCCAGTTCGTCGGCCGGCATGACAGGAAAAACCTCGCCAGAGGAGCGGATCGCAAACATCGCCCGTCCCTGCACGTCGAGAATCTCGCCAAGCGCGACCAGTTCATACATCACCGCACGCGACACCAGCGCCTCCAGCCGCCCGCGCACATGCAGATAGGGTTTAAGTTCGGCGTTGCCGTCCGCAATGGCAAAGCGCAGCCGATGCTGTCCTCCCGCCTCCACGACATCGCCGACATTGGTTCGCAATGTCAGCACCTGTTTACCCTCCCGATCCGTCACACTCATCTCCACGGCAATGAAGGGAGCGTCGGCGACCCTGATCCCGACCTTTTCCACAGGAGTTACAAGATAGGTCTTCTCATCTTCGTCCTTGCGCAAAACCGTCGAAAACAGCCGCACCAGCGCCGGCCGGCCGATCGGCGTGCCCATGTAGAACCAAGTGCCGTCGGCTCTGATCTCCATATCGATATCGCCGCAGAAAGGCGGATTCCACCGCTCGACCGGCGGTAAGCCGCGTTTTTTTCCGCCGCTTTCGTCAGAGGCGCGCGAAATCATGGCGGCAAGTCCTGCCGCATCCGCCTGTCCGCTGATTTCCTCGGCTGCCATTCTTCCGTCCCGGTTTGTCCTTAACGAAGTGATGTCACGAGATAGTCATTCGCAACGAACTTGTCAGCCCGTCACATCTCCATAACTCTATCGAGTATGAGGCACATGTATAAGTCCGCCGATTCGCTGCCGAATGATTTCAGCCGTTGGAGATGCCTATGGGTATGATGAAGACCGAAGCCAGCCTCGATGAAAAGGCAATCGTCGCCGCCGCCGAAAAGGCGCTCTCCGATATCGCCGCCATCCGCGGAGAGGTCTCGAAGGTGATCTTCGGTCAGGAAAGCGTCGTCGAGAACACCATTCTCGCCGTGCTCTCCGGTGGTCATGCCCTGCTCGTCGGCGTTCCCGGCCTTGCCAAGACCAGACTGGTGACGACACTCGGCGAAGTCCTCGGCCTCGCCGCCAACCGCATCCAGTTCACGCCCGACCTGATGCCCTCGGATATTCTCGGGTCCGAGGTGATGGATCAGGACGACAGTGGACGCCGGTCTTTCCGCTTCGTCAAGGGTCCTGTCTTCGCTCAGCTACTGATGGCCGACGAGATCAACCGCGCCTCGCCGCGGACCCAGTCGGCGCTTCTGCAAGCCATGCAGGAATATCACATCACGATCGCCGGCCAGCGTTATGACCTGCCGGCGCCCTTCCATGTGCTCGCCACCCAGAACCCGCTCGAGCAGGAAGGCACCTATCCCCTGCCCGAAGCCCAGCTCGACCGTTTTCTGCTGCAGGTCGACGTCAACTATCCCGAGCTCGCCGCCGAACGCCAGATCCTGCTCGAGACGACGGGTCTGGGAGAAACCCGGCCGGCAGCCGTCATCGACGCGCAGCGGCTGATCGAGATCCAGACGCTGGTGCGTCAGATGCCGGTGAGCGACACGGTCGTCGACGCCATCCTGGCGCTGGTGCGGTCCGCCCGCCCCGGCCAGGGCAATGCATCGACCGACAAGAACGTCGCCTGGGGTCCGGGTCCTCGCGCCGGCCAGGCGATGATGCTTTGCGCCCGTGCCCGGGCGCTCTATGAAGGCCGCCTGGCGCCCTCGCTCGACGATATTTTTGCGCTGGCCGAACCCATTCTCCAGCACCGTATGGCGCTGACATTCGCCGCCCGCGCCGAAGGCATGTCGGTGCGCGACGTCATCGCCGGACTGGTCAAGCAGGCAAAGGGATAAGGAAGCCGGACGCGTGGCATCTATCGGACAGATCGTCAATCCGACGTCAGGCAGCGATGCCCTTTCCCGCGCCAGGCAGCGGGCCGCCCTGGTGCCGGACTGCCTGGTGGAAGCCAAGCGCATCGCCAATACGGTGATCGCCGGCTGGCATGGCCGCCGCAAGCGCGGCATCGGCGAAAATTTCTGGCAGTTCCGTCCCTATGCCGAGGGCGAAAGCCTGTCGCGCATCGATTGGCGCCGCTCCGCCCGCGACGATCATACCTATGTGCGCGAGCGCGAATGGGAAGCGGCCCACACGATCTGGCTCTGGTGCGACATGTCGCCCTCGATGATGTACAAGTCGAGCTATGGCAGCGTCTCCAAGGAAAGTCGCGCGCTGGTCGTCATGCTGGCGCTGGCCGAGATACTCGCCCGCTCCGGCGAGCGTATCGGCTGCCCCGGCATCATGGATCCCGCCTCCACCCGCAATGCCGCCGAGCGTCTTGCGGCCGCGCTCATGCACACGCCGCTGACCGGCGGTCTGCCTGAAACGGCAATGATTCGCGGCTGGAGCGACCTCGTCCTCATCGGCGATTTCCTCGATGATGCACCGGCGATCATGGAACGCCTCGGCCCGCTTGCCCGCCGCGGCCTGCGCGGCCACGTGGTCGAGATATCGGATCCCGCCGAGGAAATATTCCCCTATAGCGGCCGCACCGAATTCACCGATCCGGAGAGCGGCGCCAAGCTCATCTCCGGCCGCGCCGAACACATCCGCGAAGCCTATCGCAATGCCTACCTCGCCCGCAGGGACAGCCTCGGCCAGTCGCTGCGCCATCTCGGCTGGACCTTTGCGACGCACCGCACCGATCATCTTGCCTCGGAGGCGCTGGTCGCGGTGCACATGTACCTTTCCGGCATGCCGGCCAAGGCAACGCATGGAGGGCAGCTGTGAACGCCCTTCCTTTCGCTTTCGCCTTTCCCGCCATTCTGGGCGCACTCGTCGCCTTGCCGGTCATCTGGTGGCTGCTGCGGCTGACGCCGCCGCGGCCGAAGACCGAGGTCTTCCCGCCGCTGAAAATCCTCGCCTCCGTTTTGAAGCGCGAGGAGACGCCGGCGCAGAGCCCGTGGTGGCTGACGCTGCTGCGCATGCTGCTCGCCGCCACCGTCATTCTTGCGATCGCCGATCCGGTCTTCAATCCGCGCACCAGTTCGCTCGCCTCAGGCGGCCCGCTCGTCCTCTTCGTCGACAACAGCTGGGCGGCGGCCCCAGACTGGGAGCGCCGCATCCAGACGGCCGACGCGTTGATAGACGACGCCGAATCCGCCGGCACGCCGGTGTCGATCGCCTTCACCGCCGATCCGACCAACAACGCCGTTCCAGGCACCGCCGCGGCCGCCCGCGACAAGCTGCGCGCCGCCGAGCCGCGACCGCTGGTGCCGGACCGCGAGCGCGCCTTCCAGGCGCTGCGCGCGGCGTTGAACGGCGTCAAACCCGGGACCCTCGCCTTCCTGACCGACGGCGCCGCTGTCAAGGCCAACGACGCGACGGTGCAAAGGCTCGCGGAACTCCAGCCCGCCGATCTCCGCCTGATCGAGGGCGATGCCGAACGGACGGTCGCGATCACCGCGGCCAACAATGCGGCCGATGCCATGACCGTCAAGGTCACACGGCTTAACAGTTCGCGCGCCGCATCCGTGGCGCTGAATGCGGTCGATACCCAGGGGCGCTCGATTGCCAACGGCAGGGTGGATTTCCGCCCCGGCCAGAGCGTGGCGACAAGTTCGATCACCGCCCCCTTCGAAATGCGCAACGATTTCGCCCGCGTCAGCGTCGACAACGGCGCAACGGCCGGCGCCGTTCACCTGCTCGACGATGCATTCAAGCGCCGCCGTGTTGTCTTGCTGTCTGGTGAAGGCGGGGATGAGTTCCAGCCGCTGCTCTCGCCGCTCTATTATATCCAGCGGGCGCTGCAGCCCTATGCGGATCTGATCCAGCCCAGCGATTCCGACCTTTCGGTCGCCATACCGAAACTTCTCGCCAGCAATCCCTCCATCATCATCATGGCCGATATCGGCCGTCTGCCTGAAGAAACCTACGAACCGCTGACGCGCTGGATATCGAATGGTGGCATGCTGCTGCGTTTTGCCGGTCCGCGCATGGCCGCAGCCCCTGCCGACGATCCGCTGATCCCCGTCATCCTGCGCCAGGGAGAGCGGGCGCTGGGCGGCACATTGTCCTGGAGCGAGCCGCAGTCGCTCGCCGAATTTCCGAGTTTCGGGCCTTTCGCCGGCATAGCGCGTCCCGCCGATGTCGTCGTCAAGCGGCAGGTGCTTGCCGAACCGACGCCCGATCTTGCCGAACGCACCTGGGCGAGCCTGGCTGACGGCACGCCGCTGGTGACGATGAAGCAGCTCGCATCTGGACAGATCGTCCTGTTTCATGTGACCGCGGAAGCGACCTGGTCCGATCTGCCGATCTCAGGCACTTTCGTCGACATGCTGCGCCACCTCCTGCAAATATCGCGCTCGGGCGGCGTCACGTCGGAGGCGCGCGGCAATGCGCGTGTCTCCGAAACCCTGCCGCCATTCCGGATGCTGACGGCCAAGGGCACGCTCGTCTCCGAGACGGGCGCGGCGCGACCCCTCATTCCACAGGCCGGAGCCGAACCGACGGCGAATTTCGACAACCCGCCCGGGCTCTACGGTTCGGAAGACGGTTTCACCTCCCTGAACGTATTGCCTGAGGACGCCGAACTGACGCCGCTCGACACAACCGGGACCAATGCCGTGCGCGAAGGCCTGATTGGCGGCGAGAGCTGGTCGGCAAAGCCCGTGCTTTTTCTCGCAGCCTTTCTGCTGCTGCTGGCCGACAGTCTGGTCGTCCTTTTCATGAACGGCGCGTTCTCACGATTGCGCCCGGCTGCCCGCACAGCGGCGATGATCGCCATTGCGGTCAGTGTCGGCTTCCTCGTGCAACCCGGCATGCTTCATGCCGATGACTCGCAGCCCGGCGACGACCTCATTCTCCAGAGGCTCGACAATACGCATCTCGCCTATGTCGTCACCGGCGAACGGGACGTGGACGAGATATCCGAGCGCGGACTCGAGGGCCTTACCCAGTTCCTGACGTTCCGCACGACGCTGGAGCCGGCGCCGCCCGTCGGCATCGACCCCACCAAAGACGAACTCGCCTTCTATCCGATCATCTACTGGCCGGTTTCGGCAACGGCGCCGATGCCGCCGTCGGCGGCGATCAGCCGCATCGACGCCTATATGCGCAACGGCGGCACCGTGCTTTTCGATACGCGCGATCAGATTAGCTCCCTGGACAATGGCGGCAATATCAGCGCCAACGGCCAGAGGCTGCAGGCAATCCTCGCCAATCTCGACATTCCGCCGCTGGAACCGGTGCCATCGGACCACGTGCTGACGAAATCCTTCTATCTCCTGTCGAGCTTTCCCGGCCGTTACACCGGCAGCCCGCTTTGGATCGAGGCTCGGCAGGGTGGCCGCGAAGCGACCGAAAAATCGGCTGCGACGGCCGACGGCGTTTCGCCGATCCTGATCACCGGCAATGATTTCGCCGGCGCCTGGGCAGTCGACGATAACGGCGTGCCGATGCTGCCGACCGTGCCGTCCGATGAAGCGCAGCGCGAATATGCCTACCGTGCCGGTGTCAACATCATGATGTATATGCTGACCGGCAACTACAAGACCGACCAGGTCCATGTTCCCGACCTTCTCGAACGGTTAGGACAGTGAGATGACCTTCGACTTTTCGCCTTTCCTGCCCTGGCCGGTTCTGGCCGCACTGGCCGCCGTCAGCGTCATCATCGCCGCCTTCGCGATCTGGCGCGGCATTCGCGGCGCCTGGATCAGAACGCTGGCGGCGCTCGCCATGCTGACCGCCCTTGCCAATCCGGTGCTGCTGCAGGAGGATAGGGATCAGCTGTCGACGATCGTCCCGGTTCTCGTCGACCGAAGCCAGAGCCAGCAGACGCCCGATCGCGTCAAGATGACCGACGATGCGCTGGCGGCGTTGAAGGGGCAGCTCGCCCGCTTCCCCCAGATCGAGCCCCGCTTCGTCGATGTCGAAGGCGACGTCAATTCCGATGTGCCGTCGACGCGCCTGTTCGACGCGCTGTCGGCCAACATCGCCGATGTTCCGCCTGCCCGCATCGGCGGCGCCATCATGCTGACCGATGGTGAAGTTCACGATGTTCCGGCCGCCAATCAGGCGCTCGGTTTCGATGCGCCGATCCATGGCCTCATCACCGGCAAAGCCAACGAATTCGATCGCCGCATCGAAGTCATCAAGGGGCCGCGCTTCGGCATCGTCAATGAGGAGCAGCAGGTCGTTCTGCGCGTCTTCGACGACGGCCCGAGCCCCGGCGGCACGGCCAATGTCACGGTAAAGCTGAACGGTGACGAGATCGCCACCCTTCAGGCGACGCCCGGTCAGGATACGCCCTTCTCCTTCAAGGTGCCGGCCGGCGGCAGCAACGTGCTCGAATTTTCCGTTGCCGCACTTCCGGGCGAGGTCACCACTGCCAACAATCGCGCCGTTCACGTCATCGACGGCATCCGCCAGAATCTCCGCGTCCTTCTCGTCTCCGGCGAGCCGCATGCCGGCGAACGCGCCTGGCGCAACCTGCTGAAATCCGATGCCTCGGTCGATCTTGTCCATTTCACCATCCTGCGGCCGCCGGAAAAGCAGGACGGCACACCGATCAACGAGCTGTCGCTGATCGCCTTCCCGACGCGCGAACTCTTCGTCGACAAGATCAAGGATTTCGACCTGATCATCTTCGACCGCTACCAGCACCGCGGCGTGCTGCCGCTGCTTTATTACGATTACATCGCCCAATATGTCGACAATGGCGGCGCGCTGCTGATCGCCGCCGGTCCCGAGCATGCCGGCCCCGACTCCATCGCACTGACGCCGCTTTCCTCGGTCCTGCCGGCAACGCCCACCGGAGAGATGATCGAAAAGGCCTTCTACCCGCGCCTCTCCGAGGAAGGCCGCAAGCATCCCGTCACCCGCGGCCTGGACGGTTCGGGCGAGGATCCGCCGCATTGGGGCCGCTGGTTCCGCAGCGTCGATGTCGATCGGCCGCAGGGCGAGACGATCATGCTCGGTGCTGACAACCACCCGCTGCTGGTGCTGAACCGCGCCGGCCAGGGCCGGGTCGCCATGCTGCTTTCCGATCAGGGCTGGCTCTGGGCGCGCGGCTTCGAAGGCGGCGGACCGAACGTTTCGCTCTATCGCCGTATCGCCCATTGGCTGATGAAGGAGCCGGCGCTCGAGGAAGAAGCGCTGACGGCGCGCGCCGCCGGCCGGACGCTTGAAGTCACGCGCCAGACGATCGGCGACAATCCGGGCAACGCCACCGTGCGTTACCCCTCGGGCAAGACCGAAACCCTGCCGCTCACCCAGGCCGAACCGGGGCTCTACAAGGCCGAGAAGCGGATGGATGAAATCGGCCTCTTCGAAATCCGCAACGGCAAGCTGTCGACGCTTGTCCATATCGGCGCCGTCGACGCACCGGAATTCAAGGCGATGATCTCGACGACCGATGTGCTGAAGCCGGTCACCGAGAGAAGCAAGGGTCTCGTCACCCGCGTCGCCAACGAAAACGGCAGGATCAGCGTGCCGCCGATCCTGCCGGTACGCGGCCAGGTCCGCGTCGCCGACAATGATCGCATGATGATTCGCATGACCAGCGAGACGGTCTTGAAGGGCATCAACACGCTGCCGCTCTTTGCCGGTTTTGCCGGCGTCGGCATCCTGCTGTTGGCCTTCGGAACCATGTGGTGGCGCGAGGGGCGGTAATCTGATGTCGGAATTCGAGCTGACCGCCTCACCCTCGCCGGAGGAACTGGCGGCGATCACCGATGCGCTCTCCGCCTTCAACGCGAGTGATGTCGGCCCCTCCGATCGCCGGCCGCTTGCCGTTCTCATCCGCGATACCGACGGCAAGCTGACCGGCGGCCTGTCGGGCTTTACCGCCTGGGGCTGGCTCTTCACCCAGATGCTCTATATTCCCGACACGTTGCGCGGCACCGGTCTCGCCGGCAAGCTCCTCGCAAAAGCCGAAGAAGAAGCGAAAGCACGAGGATGCCGCGGCGCCTGGATCGACACCTTCAGCCCGCAGGCTCTCAGCGCTTATCTGCGCCAGGGCTATGAAGTTTTCGGCGAGCTTGAGGATTTCCCGGAAGGCCGCACGCGCAGCTTCCTCCGCAAACGTCTGTAAATCATCCGTGCCAGGCGATGATGCCCTTCAGCCGCTCGTGTGCATCCTCGGCGATCGGCACGACGAGCACGCGGCCGGGATCGACGGGGCCTGGAAAGGAAAGCGCGTTGTAGGCAACCTTCTGGAAGCCGAGCGGGCCGTAATAGGGCGGATCGCCGACGAGGATCACGGCTTCCGAGCCCTTGCGTCTGGCCGCCTCCACCGCGATCCGCACCAGTTCGCGGCCGATGCCCTGATTCTTGTGCGAGGGACGGACGGCGAGCGGGCCGAGAAGATGGCCCTTCACCGTGCCGGCCAGCACCGGCGTCATGCGCACGGAAGCGATCGTCTCGCCATTATCGGTGCAGATGAAGGAGAGCGACAGATCGTGCGGCCCCTGCTCGCGAATGCGCGCTGCCGCCCGCGTGAAGCGGCCCGGCCCAAAAGCTTCTTCGTTGATATGTTCGATGGCGGCGTCATGAGACGCGTCTTCGGTGAGGTAGACGAGATCGTGCTTGTACATGATGGCAGAAACCGGATGGACAGATTGATGGGTCTCGAACACGCCTTGGGCGTTCGGGAGCATCAGCGTCGTCGCGGGTTTCTGGCAATAAACATCAGGCAGGAATCCTAAAACCGTGAAAGGCCGATAGCAGGAAAAATTTCCGCCGTCCAACGCAAAATGCACACGACAGCACTGGAAATTATGCAGCGCCAAAACAACGTGACACACTGTTCAACCTTTACCGCCTGCAAAGCCCCGCTATCTCAGCTAACTTCGATCCCGACACGCAACCAAAGGAAATGAAGATCATGGGAATGCTGGTGGACGGCGTCTGGCATGATGTCTGGTACGACACGAAGGAGAGCAAGGGCCAGTTCAAGCGGCAGCCCTCGCAGTTCCGCAACTGGGTGACATCCGACGGTGAGGCCGGCCCTTCCGGCAGCGGCGGCTTCAAGGCCGAGGCCGGGCGTTATCATCTCTATGTCTCGCTTGCCTGCCCATGGGCGCACCGCACGCTGATCTTCCGCAAGCTGAAGAAGCTGGAGGAGCTGATCTCAGTCTCGGTCGTCGACCCGCTGATGCTCGACAATGGCTGGGAATTCAAAGTCGGCGACGGCGCCACCGGCGACCAGCTCTTCGGTTCAGCCACGCTCTGGCAGATCTATGTCAAGGCCGATCCGCATTATTCCGGCCGCGTCACCGTTCCCGTTCTGTGGGACAAAAAGACCGGCACGATCGTCAGCAACGAATCCGCCGAGATCATCCGCATGTTCAACAGCGCCTTCAACGGGCTGACCGGCTCGAAGACCGATTTTTATCCCGAGGATCTCCGCGCCGAAATCGACACGCTGAACGCCACCGTCTACGACACCGTCAACAACGGCGTCTACAAGGCGGGCTTTGCCACCACGCAGGAAGCCTATGAGGAAAATGTCGGCAAGCTGTTCGAAACGCTCGACATGCTCGACGAACGTCTTGGCAAAGGCCGCTATCTCCTGGGCAACCGTCAGACCGAAGCCGACTGGCGCCTGTTCACGACGCTGGTGCGCTTCGACCCGGTCTATGTCGGCCATTTCAAATGCAACATCCGCCGGATCGCCGACTACCGCAACCTGCCCGGCTACTTAAGAGATCTCTATCAGACGCCAGGCATTGCCGAGACGGTGAACCTGACGCATATCAAGCAGCACTATTACCGCAGCCACAAGACCATCAATCCGACCGGCATCGTTCCCGTCGGCCCGGCGCTCGATCTCGACAGCCCGCATGGACGTGCGAAGCTTGCCGCGGCTTAAAAAATGTGGAGCCCTCACCAGCGGTGGTCGGGCTCCTGCTCGCCTCGAAGCTCGGCAAGGCGGCGATGCGTCGCCTTGGTCGTACCCTCAGGCAGGCTGTCGAGCCGGAAGAAGCCGCTGTCGGAGATCTCCCAGTCAGGCGGGCGCGGCGCCGTCTGCTCGACAGTCGCCCGGTAGAACACGACATGGTCGCGGCGAGTATTGGTGGTGTTGAAATAGACCTGGACCAGTTGCGGTTTGCCGATGATCCTGAGGTTGCCCTCTTCGCGCAATTCCTTAGCCAACGCTTCTTCGACCGTCTCGTTGCGTTCCAGCCCGCCGCCCGGCATGTGCCAGCCGCCGATATAGCTGTGGCGCACCAGAAAAATCCGCCCCTCCGCATCGAAGCAGGCGGCCCTGACGCCCATCGTCATGCCGCGGGCGAAGGAGAAATAGACATGCAGAAGGCGCAGGGCCGTTCTGATATGAAGAGGCCGCTTTTCTTTATCCACCATCGTTCCGTTTCAGCCCTTCATCGCGCCGGATGTGTTTGATTTGTCAATAAGCTGGTCTATGTCTCGTAGCATGTTCAAGCTCGCGCATATTTCCGACGTCCACCTCGGGCCGTTACCCCGTCTTTCCATCCAGGAGCTGTTTTCAAAACGCATAACGGGCTTTGTGAACTGGCATCGAAATCGACGCAAGCACCTTTTCGGCAGCACGCTGGATCTGTTGCTCGACGACATCCGCGCCCACGAGGCGGATCATCTGGCAGTCACCGGCGACCTCGTCAATCTCGCGAGCGGTATCGAGATCCGCGCCGCCGCCGCCTGGCTGCGCGCGCTTGGCGATCCGGCCGACACCTCGGTGGTTCCCGGTAATCACGACGCCTATGTGCCCGGGGCCTACGAGAAGTCGATGCGCGCCTGGTACGAGTATGTCCGCGGCGATCTCTCCCCGCCGCAATGGCAGGAAGACCGCCATATTTTTCCCTATCTGCGCATCCGCGACAAAGTCGCGATCGTCGGCTGCTCGACGGCGGTCGCCACCCCTCCCTTTGCCGCCTCCGGCTTTTTCGGTGCGCGCCAGGCCCGCGATACCGTCAACATGCTGCGAGCGGCCGGCGAAGCCGGTCTCTTCCGGGTCGTGATGATCCATCATCCGCCGATCCGCGGCGCCACGACCTTCTACAAGCGGATGATCGGCATCCGCCGCTTCGCCGCGGTGATTTCGACCGGCGGCGCCGAACTTGTGTTGCACGGACACACGCACCTGAACACGCTGCACTGGCTGCGCGGCCAGGTGCAGCCGGTGCCCGTCGTCGGCATCGCCTCCGCCTCGCAAGGACCGGGCAGCATCAAGCCACCCGCCGCCTACAACCTCTTCTCCATCGACGGATCTCCCGGCGCCTGGGAACTCAGCGGCGAACGCTTCAGCGTCAACCGGTCCGGCGATGCCGTGATGGCGGAAAGCGCAGATATTTTCGCGCGTTAGCGCCGGCTCCGGACTCTTTTCCTCCAACACTTGAACCGATATCAGAGGAGGCCCGGCCATCGCCGCAGCAATTGCCATGGCGGCCGCTTACCCTCTTGGTATTTTTAGCGGTAAGCGTACAATCCGGCCAACGCATCGCCTCAGAACGGAGCCCGCCAATGACTTCTTCCTTCCGTCACCTGTCCAGACTTTCGCTCGCCGCCGGCTTTGCCTTCGGCATCGCCACAGCTGCTTTCGCGGTGGGCGACAACAACGATGACACCAATCCGCCGCCGAAGACCCAGACGACCAAGACCTGCACCGGCGGCAAGGTCTGGGACAAAGCCAAGAAGGAATGCGTCAACCCGAAGAAGAGCAGCTTCAACGACGACGATCTCTATAAGTTCGGCCGCGAATTTGCCTATGCCGGCCAGTATGACAATGCCATCACCGTGCTCAATCTCGCCCGCAACCAGAACGACCCGCGCATCCTGAACTATCTTGGCTACGCCAATCGCAAGGCTGGCCGCATGGAACTCGGCATGTCCTACTACCGCAGGGCGCTGCAGGCGGATGAGAACTACATCCTTGCCCGCTCCTACATGGGCATGGCGCTGGTGGAACAGGGAGACATCCAGGGCGCCCGTGTCCAGCTCGTCGAAATCCGCGATCGCGGCGGCGAAGGGACATGGGCCTATCGCGCTCTGCTGCAAAGCTTGAACGGCTACAAGACATATTGACGCAAGTTTTGTGGGCCACAATACGAAAATCCTTTGAGAAAAGGGGATGAAGACAGCCGGATGCTTGCGAAGTGCAGGAGACTTGCTTCATAAAGCACATGCGGCGTCGATAAGGCCGGCTTCGCGGCCGAGGCGAACCCATCGTCCGCGAAACCATTGTGAATGCTTCTTGGATAGACAATGCGTCAACCCGCAACGACCATCGATCTCCGGCGTGATCTCGTCGGCCTTCTGCCCCGCCTTCGCCGCTTCGCGATCACGCTCGCGGGTGAGGCGGCCATGGCCGACGAACTCGTCCAGGCCGTCTGTCAGCGCGCCATCGCAAAGGGCCATCAATGGAGTGGTGAAGGCCGCCTGGAAAGCTGGATCTACATGCTCGCCCGCCAGCAATGGACCGACGATAGCCGCAAGCGCAAGCCGAAGGCTTCCGTCCGCGGCAACGTCACGGATATTCGCGAGGCCGCGCGCGAGCGCTCGGCTGCAGTCGATCCCGACGCCATTCATCGCATGATCGCCGATATGCCGGAAGGCCTTTGCAGCATGTTCCTGCTCGTCGACGTCGAAGGCCACAGCTACCAGCAGGCGGCCGACATCATGGGCACGCCAGTGGCAAATGTTGTCTCGCAACTCGCGACCGCAAGGCTGCATTTTGCCGGGCTTTCCGGCACCCACCCGATCCACAGGTACTGAATTGCTCGATCTTAGGAAATTGCCGCTCGAAGCCCAGCTTACCGCCCTTCTCGATGGCGAGGTCTCGCCCGAACAGCGCCACGAACTGGAGCAGCGCCTGGCAACCGACGAGAATGCGCGACGGCTGCACGAGAAACTGCGCCACGGCGCCGATTTCGGCCGCCGCCGTCTCGACGACATCCTGAAGGAGCCTGTGCCTCTCGCCCTCGTCCGCTCGATCAAGAGCACGCAGCCGCCGAAGACGCCGATCGCGCAGCGCGCCACGCGCCCGCCGGTGAAACTGGCGCCGAGCGGCCCGCAGGCGCTGGCCGCCGCGCTTATTCTCTTCGCCGTCGGTTGCGGTATCGGTTATTTCGTCGGCACCAGCCCGGATGCCGACGAAATCGCCACCACGGCCTCCGCGACGGCGCCGGCCAATACCAGCGACTGGCTGGGCGACGTCACCGCCTATCAGCGCCTGCTGATCCGCCAGCCTCGCCATCTCGTCGAAGTGCCCGCCTCGCAGGCCGAGGAAATCTCCAGCTGGCTGACGACCGCGATCGGCGTGCCCTTCCGCGTGCCTGATCTCAGCGCCGAAGCCTGGACCTTCCAGGGCGCGCGCGTCATCCTCGGCGACAGCCGCCCTGTCGGCCAGCTCGTCTATTCCAACGCCGACGGCGACGTCATCTCCATCTGCTTCCGCAAGGACGCGCAGCCACCGGAGACCGACGACTTCAAAGAAACCATCAAGGACGAGATCGGTCTGGTGACATGGCACAATGCCGGCACCTCCTACGTGCTTGCCGGCCCCTCCGCCGAGGCGGCCCTCGGCCAACTCGCCATGAAGATCGCTACGGCGATATGATGCCGGCTGTCGTCCGTGGCCAATAATTACCGCCTGCGGAGCTGAGGTGGCACCATGGCAAAATCGATTATCAACATCAGCAGCCCCTCATCCGCCTGCCGGCACCTTCTCCCCAAGGGAGAAGAGACATGCGGCAACCTCTCGCTCTTAAAACGTCTGCAGTGGGAAGGCAGGGCAGAAAGCTTGCTCCCCTCTTGTCCCCTCGGGGAGAAGGTGCCCGTAGGGCGGATGAGGGAGCCGCATGGCACGCCTTTCATTGGCTAGCGCTCACCGAAGACTCAACGAAGCCAATCTCCTCATCAGACCGCGCCGCACCGAAGCGATCGCGGCCTGATTCCGTCGAAGATCAAGCCTTGCCGGCCTTCACATCGAGCACGCGGTTGGCCGCCGAGACGATCGCTTCCAGCGATGCCGCGACGATGTTGGTATTGATGCCGGCGCCGAAGAGCTTGCCGCCGGGATAGGAGGTCTCGACGTAGGAGATCGCCGCCGCGTTCGAGCCGTGCTGCAGAGAATGCTCAGAATAATCCTCTACCGACATCTCGATGCCGAGATAATGCGACAGTGCATTGATGAAGCCGTCGATCGGACCGTTGCCGCGCCCTTCGATGCGCTTGATCTCGCCATTGTCGGTGATCTCGGCCGCCACGATCCGCTGGCCCTTGTGCTCGGTATCGGGATAGGTGTGGTGGTCGGCGAATTTGAGGCGTCCATCGGGCTGCGTCACGTAGCGCTCGATGAAACGGTCGTAGATCCGCTTTGAAGGAAGCTCCTTGCCCTCGACGTCGGTAATGCGCTGGATATCCTCGCGGAACTCCACCTGCAGGTTGCGCGGCAGGTTCAGCCCGTAATCCTGCTGCAGAATATAGGCGATGCCGCCCTTGCCGGACTGCGAGTTGATGCGGATGATCGCCTCGTAGGAAC
Source organism: Rhizobium sp. 268 (assembly GCF_036571585.1). Lineage (NCBI taxonomy): Bacteria > Pseudomonadati > Pseudomonadota > Alphaproteobacteria > Hyphomicrobiales > Rhizobiaceae > Rhizobium > Rhizobium sp. 268. The sequence goes on from NZ_JAPPSO010000017.1 coordinate 76,128, forward strand.
GGCCGACGTCACGCGGATCAATCGGCAGGTACGGCACTTCCCAGACGGGGTGGTTGGCGACCTGCGCCGCCTTCATACCCTTGTTGATCGCATCCTGATGCGAGCCCGAGAAGGCCGTATAGACCAGCTCGCCGACGTAAGGATGACGCTCGCCGATCGCCATCTGGTTGGAATATTCGAACACTTCCTTGATACGCTCAATGTTCGAGCAGTCGATCTCGGGATCGACCCCTTGCGTGAACATGTTCAACGCCATAGTCACCATGTCGACATTGCCGGTGCGCTCACCATTGCCGAAGAGCGTGCCTTCGACACGGTCGGCGCCTGCCAGCAATGCCAGTTCGGCAGCGGCGATGCCGGTGCCGCGGTCGTTATGCGGGTGCAGGGAGATGATCAGATTCTCGCGATTGTCGAGGTTGCGGCACATCCACTCGATCTGGTCGGCATAGACGTTCGGCGTCGCCATCTCGACAGTGGACGGCAGGTTGATGATCAGCTTGTTATCGGGCGTCGGCTTGACCACCTCGATGACGCCATTGCAGATTTCCAGCGCCACTTCGAGTTCCGTGCCGGTAAAGCTCTCGGGCGAATATTCGAAACGATAGCCGCCGCCTGCCTTGACGGCCATGTCGGTAATCATCTTGGCAGCATCGACGGCGATCTGCTTGATGCCCTGCACATCCTTGGCGAAGACGACGCGGCGCTGTAGCTCGCTGGTCGAGTTGTAAAAATGCACGATTGGCCGGTTTGCGCCTTCCAGTGCTTCGAAGGTGCGGGTGATGAGTTCCGGGCGGCATTGGACCAGCACCTGCAGGGAGACGTCGGCGGGCACGTTGCCTTCTTCCACGCACCAGCGGGCGAAATCGAAATCGGTCTGCGAAGCGGAGGGGAAACCGATCTCGATTTCCTTGAAGCCCATCTCCAGCAGCAGTTGGAACATCCGGGCCTTGCGGTCGTGGCCCATCGGGTCGACCAGCGCCTGGTTGCCGTCGCGCAGGTCGACCGAGCACCAGACCGGCGCCTTGGTGATGGTCTTTGTCGGCCAGGTGCGGTCGGGAATGTTTACCTGCGGATAGGCCCGGTATTTCACCGCAGCGTCCGGCATGCCTTTTGCGGAGGCCGTTTTTCCCTCGGAGAATTGCGTCTTTGCATTCATCGTATCGTCTCCTCGTCCCGGCATTTGCCCCGCTCTTAGCCGATCGTGTCAGGCTTGGCGATAAACAAATGCGGACCTTTGTCGGTCGTTAGGTCAATTTTGAAAATGAATCGCGAGGAGCAATCGCCGGGCGGGCTTTCGGCCGCCGGGCGCTCCTCAAAGGACCCGGCAACCGCGCGTAAGGCCGAGGAGAAGAAGCGAGGTCAAGGCGCGCGTATTGTCACGCAGGGCGATGCGGCCGCGTGCAATCGTGTCTGAAATTCTGGCGCCAGTGGTCTTCATGGCCGCGCTTATAACCTTGGGCCGGGAAACTGGCAAGCCCTTGCTCGGGCTTTTGGCCGCCGAAGGCGCAGCGCCATTCCGCTACCGCGGCTGGCGTCGGTCTTTCCAAACGCTCACCAGCCGCGACAGCGCCAGCATCAGCCCGCCGGCGATCAGGCCCCAGAAAGCGCCGGAAATGCCGCCGAAGGAAACGCCTGAGGCGGTGACGAGGAAGGTGATCGCCGCCGCCTCGCGCGACTCCGGCGCCTGGAAGGCCGACATCGCCGAGGAGGAGAAAGCCCCGACCAGCGCCAGCCCGGCCACCGCCTCGATCAGGATCGGAGGCGCAAGCGCGACGAAAGCCGTCACCGCGCCGGCAAGCAGCCCGAGGATGACATACCCGACGCCGGCGGTCAGCGACGCCCAATAGCGCCGCTTCGGATCCGCGTGGGCATCCTGTCCGGCGCACATTGCCGCCGTGATCGCCGCCAGATTGACGGCGTGGCCGCCGAACGGCGCCGACAGCAGCGAGAAAAAGCCGGTGACGGCAAAGAGCGGACCGGCCTTCGGATCGTAGTGGTTGACCTTCAAGACGGCGATACCCGGAATGTTCTGCGAGGCCATGGTGACGATGAACAGCGGCAGCGCGATCGAAACAAGGCCGGCGAGACTGAACACCGGCCGGACGATTTCAGCCGCCGGCACCAGCGATTGTTCGAGCGAACTGAGAGAGCCGTCCGGAATATCGACGCCGAAGGTGAGCACCAGCACGAAGGCCGCGAGTGCCGCCGGCACCGCCCAGAGCCGTTTGAAGGCGCCTACGACGATCCAGGCGACGACGATCGGCAGGCCGAGCACGGGATTGAAGCTGATCGCCTTCACCGGCGCGAAGCAGAGGCCGATCAGCACGCCGGAGAGCATCGCATTGGCAAGCGGCGCCGGAATGGCGGCGACCGCCCGGCCGAGCGGCTTGAACAGCCCGGCGACGACGATCAGCGCGCCGCATATCAGGAATGCGCCGACCGCCGCATTGAAGCCGCCCTCAATCGGCCCGGTGCTTGCGAGCAGTGCGGCACCCGGCGTCGACCACGCGATGCTGATCGGCAACCGGGTCACCCCACTGAGCACGATCGCACAGATGCCCATGGAGATAGACAACGCCATCAGCCCCGAGGCCGCCTGCGCATCCGTGGCGCCGACCGCCTCGAGCCCGTGCAGCACGACGGCAAAGGAGCTGGCGGAGCCGACGAAGGCGGTCAGCAGCCCCATGAACAAGGCCTGGACGGAAAAATCTTTGAGCATGGCGGAACTCGAACTGCGGGAATGACGCATGGAGCATGACGGTTGCCGCCCGCGCAAGTCCGAATTCAGCTCCTTCCGTTCAGCACCTGTGTCTTCCGGCAGAAACAAAACGCCCTCGCCTGCTGCTGCAGGCGAGGGCGTTCAATAACACTACATGAGAAAACTCAGATATCGGCCTGCGACGTCACGATCCGCGAGACGAGACCATAGTCCTTCGCCTCTTCGGCCGACAGCCAGTAATCGCGATCGGTATCCTTGGCGATCTTTTCGAGCGGCTGGCCGGTGGCTGCCGCCATGATCTTGTTCAGGCGCTCGTTCATCTTGATGATCTCCCGTGCCTGGATCTCGATGTCGGATGCCATGCCGCGCGTGCCGCCCGAGGGTTGGTGCAGCAGGAAGCGGGTGTTCGGCAGGCACAGGCGCTGCTCCTTCGGAGCGGCGACATATATCAGCGCGCCGGCGGAGGCGACCCAGCCCGTGCCGATCATCCAGACCTTCGGCTTGATGAACTTGATCATGTCATGAATGGAATCGCCGGATTCGACGTGACCGCCGGGCGAATTCACATAGATGCGGATGTCTTCGTCGCTGGCCGCGGCAAGCGCCACAAGCTGCGAGCAGACCTTCTGCGCCAATTCCTGATTGATCGGTCCGTAGATGAAGATCGAACGCGACTTGAAAAGATTCGCCTCCGTTTCCTTGCCGAGCGGCAGTTCCTTCGTCTTGTCGTCCTGGTCTTCGTCGTTCATTCGAACCTCTTGGAGATGAATTCGGCTTCCCCGCACATAGTGCGACTCAATGCCTAAAACAATGTGGGAAAAACACAAGGCACCGAAGCGATGGAGATATCCTTAAGAAGCCGCGGGCCGTTCTGCAAGCCTTACTGAAATGTAACGGTGAAAGGCTTTGAAAAGCCTGAATCGGTTCCTACCTCAACCTCACGCAGCGATAGCTGCACCGAAAAACCATGGAGCGCTTTACGCGTCCGGTCGGATACGAGAGCGCTTCGGACCAACAGGAGGCAGACATGTCACCCGAAGAACGCCAATTGCTGACCGCCCTCTTCGACCGTGTGCGCACAGCAGCGGCCCAGCCGCGCGACCGCGACGCCGAGGCCCTGATCGACCAGGCAACGCGCGAACAGCCCTCCGCCACCTATTATCTCGCCCAGGCCGTCATCGTTCAGGAAAAGGGACTGGAAGCGGCCGCCAATCATATCAAGGAACTCGAAGAGCATGTCCGCCAGCTGGAAGCCGGCGCGAGTGAGCACCGCCAGGCCGAACAGGGCGGCGGCTTCCTGAGCTCGATCTTCGGCAACACCCAGACGCAGCAGCCGGCACCCGTCCCTTCCAATCACGGTCCCTGGGGTCAGCAGTCCCGCGCCTACGACGATTCCCGCGGCTACGACCGCGATGGCCGCCAGCCGCAGCAGCAACAACCAACCGGCCCCTGGAGCCAGCAGGCCTATGCGCCGTCCGCCGGCGGCAGCTTCCTGCGCGGCGCGCTCGGCACGGCAGCCGGCGTTGCCGGCGGCATGCTGCTTGCCAATTCGCTGAGCGGCATCTTCGGCAATCACATGTCCTCGCTCGGCTGGGGCTCGCCCTTCGGCGCCAACCCTTTCGGCAATGCCAGCGCGCCTACCGAGGAAACCGTCATCAACAATTATTATGGCAATGACGACACTGGCCAGGCGTCCGACAATGCGGCCGATAATAACGACAACGACAATGTGCAGCAGGCCGATTATGACGACGGCGACGATTACAGCGATGACTCGTCTAGTGACGACGTTACGGATGTTTGAGGTTCAACCGACAAGGATGGGTGGCAATTGGTATTCGATTGCCGCACCGTATCCCGGCCCTTCGCTTGGGCTCAGGGCGTTCGCCGCTGCAATCGATTCACTGGATCGATTGCTCGGGCTGCGCCCGACCGCGGCTCACCCACGTCCGCGATAGGTGGCGACGCCCTGCTCCGGCAGCCACACACCTTCCGGCGGCTTGCCGGTCTGCCAGAAGACGTCGATCGGAATGCCGCCGCGCGGATACCAGTAGGCGCCGATCCTCAGCCACTTGGGATCAAGCAGCTCGACGATGCGCTTGGCGATGTAGATCGAGCAATCCTCGTGGAAAGCGCCGTGATTGCGGAAGGAATGCAGGAAGAGCTTCAGCGACTTCGATTCCACCAGCCATTCGCCCGGAATGTAATCGATGACGATATGGGCGAAATCCGGCTGTCCGGTCATCGGGCAGAGCGAAGTGAATTCCGGCGCGGTGAAGCGCACGACGTAATCGGTGCCGGCATGGTTGGACGGCACTTTTTCAAGCACTGCCTGCTCCGGCGATTGTGCGGTTTCGGTTTGCTGGCCCAGCATCGAAAGGCTGGAAACATCGGTATTCGGCATCATGCCTCCTTGACGACTTTGACGCGGATTCCATGGGCCTTTTCGCCCTCCGGCTCCACGTGAATGGCTATTTTGGCGCCCTCGTGCACCGCACTGATGGCATCCTCAAGGCGGTCGCATATATCATGCGCCTGCCGCACCGACATAGTGCCGGGAACCACCATGTGAAAATCGATGAAGGTGACGGCGCCGGCCCGCCTGGTCTTCAGGTCGTGTACGCCGATCGAGCCTGACGCATGGGTGGCGATCGCCTGCTTGATCGCCTCCTCCTCGCGCGGCTCAACGGCCTGGTCCATCAGCCCTCCGATCGATTGCGAGATCACCTTCCAGCCCTGGTAGATGATGTTGACGGCAACCAGAATGGCAAGCACCGGATCGAAGATCGCATAACCGGTCGCCAGCGCCAGCAGCAGGCCGGCGAGCACGCCGACGGAGGTCACCACATCCGACAAGATATGCTGCCCGTCCGCGGCAAGTGCGGCCGAGCGATGTTTGCGCCCGGTCCGGATCAGCAGCCGCGCCCAGACCGCATTGATGACACCGGCCGCGAAATTGATCGCAAGCCCGAGCACCGGCGCATCGAGCATGCGGGGCTCGGCGAGGTAGCCGATCGCCTCGTTGACGATCAGGAGTGCGGCGACCACGATCAGTACGCCCTCGGTGACCGCCGACAGATATTCCGCCTTGTGATGGCCGAAGGGATGGTCGTGATCGGCCGGCTTCTGCGCATAGCGAATGACGAAAAAGGCGATGAAGGCGGCAACGACGTTGACCGTCGATTCGAGCCCGTCCGACAGCAGCGCCACCGATCCGGTGACCCACCAAGCCACCATCTTCAGGCCCATGACGCCGAGCGACAGCGGAATGCCCCACATCGCCAGCGTCCTAACCGTAAGATCGCCGTTGTCACTCATATCGTCCTCCTGCGGTTGCGAATGAATTGCAGGGTCCAAGCCATTGAAACGCAAAACCGCCCACGCGAATGTCGCGCAGGCGGCCCAGTTGAGGGTGATATGGGCGATGATGATGGATTTGTCAAAGGAGAATGCCACTCCGTTCACAGGCGTTGCCGCCCCTCGCCGGAAAGCTGCCTTGCGGCGCGACTCAGCCGATCGGGTAGGAAAGGTCAGCCTGCGGCCAGCGCAGGAGAGCGGCCTGCCCTGCCGGCGTCAGCGCGTAGACGCCCTTTTCCTGGCGCTCGAACCATCCATAGACGTTGTCGCGCAGGATCGGACCGGCCTTTGACGTCAGCGCCTTCATATCTCGAGGCCTTACGATTCCCCGATCGAGTGCCGAAGCGCAAAGCAGCGCCTGCTGACGGTAGGCGGTCATGATCGGCGCCCGCGAGCCGCCGCCAACGGCAGGATCGCCGCGGCGGCGCTGATGCTCCTTGACGAGGCGCGTGCGCCGCTTCGGATTGGTGCGCGGCATCGGCGAGACGGAACTGACGATGACGCTGACCTCACCGCCGTCGGAGACGCCGAGCATGCCGATGCCGAGCCGTCGACAGAGGTCGCGGTAACGTTTATCGGCCTCCCGCCCACGCCCCTTGGCCGAAACGCGGGCCGCGATCCAGACTTCATCACTGATGGCGGCGCGGTCGACTGCCTGGAGAAGCAGTTCGAGGTTGAAGGAAAGTTTCAGTTCGCAGACCACCACGACCGGCGGCTCGCCCTCGCTCAAGCCGACGAGATCGCATCCGGCGACCTCGCCCTTCACGACATAACCGGCCGCTTCGAGGAAAGTTTTGACCGGCAGGTAGAGCGACGTTTCCACAGCGAAAACGGCGACTCAGGCGGCGTTGAGATCAGCAATCTCGCCATATCGGGCGAGCAGTCGCGGTGAGGACATGTCGCCGGTTTCTTCGTCGACGATCACGGCATAGGCCGCCACGCCGACGAACCGCTCAGCCATCGCCGAGGCGATCTTTTCAGCGCTGACGGAGTTCGACGCCTGGCGCATTTCGCCGGGCACAAGATTGCCGCGGTTCTTGCGGTAAGGGAGCACGATGAACTTTTCAGCATTGGCCACGGCGATAATTCCCGGTTAATCGTTCCTGAAATGTTCTGATTTGCACGATAAAGTCAACCGCTGAATGGCCGCCCGCCCTTCCCGTGACAAGGAAGGGCGGGGCGGATAGCCATCAAGCAGCCTTCGTCTTCGCCTTGCGGGCCAGATGCGCCACGACATTTTCGATCATCCGCATACCGGCATCGCCGCCGAGCGTCATGATCGATTCCGGATGGAACTGCACTGCGGCGATCGGCTCCTTCTCATGTTCGATGCCCATGATCGTACCGTCTTCGCTTTCCGCCGTGATGATGAACTCGCGCGGCAGCGTCGAAGGATCGGCGAAGATCGAGTGATAACGGCCGACCGTCACTTCCTTCGACAGGCCGGAGAAGACGATGCCCGGCTCCAGCACGCGGATGCGCGACGGCTTGCCGTGCATCGGCAGGGCCAGATGGCGCAGTTCCCCGCCATAGGCTTCGGCGAGCGCCTGCAGGCCGAGGCAGACGCCGAAGATCGGCAGGTTGCGCGCCCGCGCCTTCTTGATCGTCGCCTTGCAGTCGAAATCCTTGGGCGTTCCGGGTCCCGGCGACAGCACGACGAGGTCAGGATTCAGCCGGTCGAAGATCTCGTCCGGCACCGGCGTGCGCACGGTCGAAACCGTCGCCCCGGTCTGGCGGAAATAATTGGCGAGCGTGTGAACGAAGCTGTCCTCATGATCGATCAACAGGATGCTGACACCCTTGCCGACGCTTGCGACGTCGCGCTGGATCTTGCCGGAATTGCCCGTTTTGGCATCGCGGATGGCGGAAAGCATGGCGGAGGCCTTCAATTCTGTTTCGGCTTCTTCTTCCTCTGGAATGGAATCGTTGAGCAGCGTCGCGCCGGCGCGCACCTCGGCGATGCCGTCCTTGATGCGCACGGTGCGTAGCGTCAAACCGGTATTCATATCGCCGTTGAAGCCGACCATGCCGATCGCCCCACCATACCATGCGCGCGGGCTCTTTTCATGGCTCTCGATGAAGCGCATCGCCCAGAGCTTCGGCGCGCCAGTGACGGTGACGGCCCAGGCGTGGCTGAGGAAACCGTCGAAGGCATCCATATCGTCGCGCAGCCGCCCTTCGATGTGGTCGACCGTATGGATCAGGCGCGAATACATCTCGATCTGCCGGCGGCCAATCACCTTGACCGAGCCGGGTTCGCAGACGCGGCTCTTGTCGTTGCGATCGACGTCGGAGCACATGGTCAGCTCGGATTCGTCCTTCTTGGAATTCAAAAGCTTCAGGATCTGCTCGCTGTCGGCGATCGGATCGTCGCCGCGTTTGATCGTGCCCGAAATCGGGCAGGTCTCGATGCGGCGGCCGGACACGCGCACGAACATTTCGGGCGATGCGCCGACCAGATATTCCTGGCTGCCGAGATTGATGAAGAAGGAATAGGGCGACGGGTTGATCGCCTTCAGCCGCCTGGAAATGTCGGAAGGCTTGCTGTCGCAGCGCTCCATGAATTTCTGCCCCGGCACGACTTCGAAGAGGTCGCCCTTGCGGAAACTTTCCTTCGCCTTGGTGACGAGCTCGGCATATTCGCCCGGCCGGTGATCGCTCTTCGGCGGAATGGCATCCGTGTGCTTGAAAGGCTCCGGCGCAATATCCTGCGCCTTGCCCTCGGTCGTCACGCCGCCCTTTTCGAAATCGTAACGGTCGATCCAGGCCTTGGCGGCGTAATTGTCGACGACGAGGATCTCGTCGGGCAGGTAAAGCACCATGTCGCGCTGGTCGGAGGGCCGCGTCAACTTCAGATCGATTGCGTCGAACTGGAAGGCGATGTCGTAGCCGAAGGCGCCGTAGAGCCCGAGGCTCGCATCCGCCTGCGAATAGAAGAGGTCGGTAACGGCGCGCAGCACGGTGAAGACCGTCGGCATCTTCGAGCGCTCTTCCTCGGTGAACACCCGGTCCGGCGTCTTGACGGAAAGGTCGAGGCGCCGGGCGGAGGAAGCGCCGAGCACGAGGTCGGAGACCGTCTTCAGCCGCTCGGTCACGAAGCCGAGAAGCACCTCGCCGCGCTCGTTATAGGCCTCGATCCAGACATCGCGCCCGAAGGAGGAGATGCCGAGCGGCGGATCGACGACGGCGGTATCCCAGCGCGTATAACGGCCCGGATATTCGTAGTTCGACGAGAACACCGCACCGCGGCGCTCATCGAGCTTGTCGATATAGGAAGAGACCGCGTCGCCGTAGGGGATCGCACGCCGCTGCCGCGTGACCGATATCCCGCCCTTGGTCTCGTAGATTTCCGCACCATCATCCCGCAGGATCGTTACCATTGTTCCACTCCGTTATCGGGGCCCGGACGACAGGCGGCGATAAATAAAAAAGCCGCCTCGAAGTTTCGGGCGGCTCACTCGTCGTCGTCTTTGGACACGATTGGTCGAGGCCGCCTTAGCGAGCCCACCACCAAACAGCAATGTTCAAGGACTTGATCATGGAAAAATTGTTAGCCTGAGATCAGCCGCCGCGCAAGAGGCGATTGCGCGAATGAAAGAGGCGGCCCGAAAGCCGCCCTCTCCCCAGCCTCGAAGGCGTATCGACAATCAGAAGGTCTTGGTGAGCGAGACCTTGAAGGTACGGCCAGGCTCGGAATACCAATCGCGCGGCTGCGATGCCGTCGAGACAAGATTGACGTCCCGCACGGCGAGCGCATTGAAATATTCCTGGTCGAAGATGTTGTAGACGCCGGCTTGAACGCGCAGGCCCGGCACCTGTTCCGGCGTCCACCAGCCGGTCAGGTCGACGATTGCATAGCCGGGCGCATCGAAGGTCGTATCGGCGGTCGAGCCGACAGTCTTGAGATGATCGGTGAGCATGCCCGCCGCAAGCGTCGAGGAAAGGTCGAAGCCGAAAGTCTCGTTGCTCCAGCCACCGCCGACGATCGCCTTGAAGGGCGCCACCGAGCGCAGGCGCTGGGCGGTTTCCTCGTTCCTGCCGTAAGCATAGGCAAGTGCGGCGTGCAGGTTGATGCCGTTATTGAACGTCTTGTCGGCGCTCGCTTCGACACCCGAGATCGTCACACTGCTGATGTTGGTATAGTTGAACTCGGTGATACCGGTGGAGGCGTTGACGCTCGTCACCGTTTCAATGAAGTTGTGGTACCGGTTGTGGAAGAGCGCCAGACGACCGTTGAAATCGCCTGTGTCGAAATTGGCGCCCATTTCGACACCGTAGCCGGTCTCGGGCTTCAGGTCGGGATTGCCGAGCTGGGCATAATTGCCGCCCGCATTGTAGAAGCGGCTATAGAGTTCGTCGACAGTCGGGGCGCGGAAGGCCGACGACAACTGGGTGTAGAGTTGCACATCGGGTGTCAGCTCGTAGGTGGCAAGCACCTTCGGCGAAGCATGCTGATCGCTGCGATCGGACAGCGCACCGAATTTTGCAAGCGCGGGGTTGCTGGCGAAACCGCCACCCGTCGACGGATCATAGCTGAACCAGTCGAAACGAATGCCCGGCGTCAGCGCAAAATTCGTATCGCCGAACTCGATTTTGTCCTCGATCGACAGGCCCATCGTCTTGCTGTCAACATCCGGCACTTCCGACTGGTTGTTGAGCGAGGGGCACGTGGTCGGCGTCGGGCAAAGCGCGGAGCTGTACTGGCTCCAGGCCGACGTCGTCGCGTCGAGCGTTGCCTTTACCGAATGGCGGACGTTCGAATATTCGAAATCTTTGGTGACCGTGCCGTGGAAGCCCCAGGTCTTATTTTCGATCTCGTTGTTGCGGCCGTAGGCGACATTGGCCGCTGTGCGTCCCTTGCTGCCCGACTCCTTTTTCAGATCCTGCCAGTAAAGGACGGCCCGTGCGCTGGTGAAGAATGCATCCGAGGACTGTGCTTCATAGTCATAGTCGAGCGATACACGATCGCGGTCGCGCAGTTCGCGGCCGTCATAGTTGTCGATCATGTAGGTGCGTCCGGTTCCCTGCAGATCTCTCAGGTCTGTCTGGAGATCCCGGCGGAACCGTTCCGCCGTCAGGCCGATGCGATGACCGCCTTCCAGGTCCTGGCGGAGCTTGAAGAGCAGGTTGTGCTGGTCGAAATCGGCGGGATCGGCCTCGGTGCGATACCGGCCATAGACGTCGGTGTTGCCCATGTTCGCCCGCTCATGGCCCTTGCGGTAGCCGCCCTGAAACAGGATTGACGTGCCGCCGATCTTCTTCGCCGCGGCCGCCGAGCCGGAAAGGCTGCTATCTTCGCTGTCATAGGTAGACTTGACGATCGCACCCCAGTCACGGCCTTCCGGAATGATATCCTCCGGCTCCAGCGTGTTGACGACGATCGCACCACCGAGCATGCCCGAGCCGCCCTTGCTGGAATCCGCGCCGCGCACGATATCGAGCGACGACAGAGAGTTGAAATCGAACGTGTCACCGCCGCCGTTGGCGTTGGCCGGCGCAAATGCACCCTGGCGTGCGCTGTTCGAGAGATAGGGGATTGGAATGCCATCCACCACGGTCAGGATGCGTGCGCCGGAGAGGCCGCGCAGATTGACGCCGGCATCGCCGCGGGAGAAGTTCACGCCGGGATCGACCCTGCGTCCGAGGTCTTCGAGATTGGTGACCTGTTTCTCGTCGAGTTGCTTGTCGGTGATCTCCGTTGCAAGCGGCGTGTCGGCGACGCTGCCCGGCGCCACGCGTTTGCCTTTGACGACGATCTTCTGCAGGACGGTGCTGTCATCCGTCGTCGCTTGCGGCGTGGTTGCCGCGGCGCTTTGCGCGAAAGACTGCGAAACTGGAAGAACATATGCGGCTGCCGTGCAGACCAATAGCACCGAGCGCCAATACCGGACGATCATAACCTACCCTCTAAATGATGATTACCGGGCTGGCTGGTCGTGGCGCGTCGAACGCTCGAGGGGCTGGCTGGGCTTTTGCGGATGAAGGCGATGCAGAATTCCGCCCTCTTTTTGCCGCATAAAAAACATGACAAGTTCTGTCAACATAAACCGGCAAAATATGTTGAATAAATTGATCAAGTTTTAACCATGTTTCCTGACGTTGCGCAATTGCAACGAAAATCGCCATAATGCGTTACCCCTACGCAATCGACATGACGGAAACGGATGCGTTGAGAAAACTTTCGATACTGGCGATCCTTCTCGCCGCAGCCACCTTTCTTGCCGGTGCCCGCCTGCCGCCGCACGGTCCCCTACCCCAGCCTCGACCGGATGCTGCCGGTTCGACCAGCCCTTCTCCACTCCCTGATAAGGCTGAACCGCCGGCACCGAATGATGTGCCGGCACCTCAGCCAAAACCTGATGTGAAGGAACCGGAGACCCCTGCACCAGACCAGCCGGCGGCGCCGTCCACCGAACCGAAAAAACCCGAATCGGCAAAACCCGAACCGGCGGAACCAATGCAGGGCCCGCCGCTCCCGCCGGGCCAAGGCCCGCAAACGCCGGAGGAAGACAACAAGCCGCCCGCCGAGCAGACGCTCGAAGAGCAGCATCTGACGATCGAACCGGAAAGCGATGCCGAGCACGCCGAATGCACCGCTGCGCTTAAGGCCTTGGGCGTCGTCTTCAAGGATGTCCCACGCATCGACGACGGCAACGGCTGCGGTATCGACAAGCCGATCATCGTTTCCGAAGCCCTGCCCGGCATCACGCTGAAGCCGGAGGCGACGGTCCGCTGCCCGGCCGCACTCGCCCTTGCCCGCTGGATGAAAGAGAATGTTATTCCGGCAGCCTCTGCCGCTCTGCCGGAGCAGGGCCGCCTCACGACAGTCAACCAGGCAACCTCCTATATGTGCCGCCTGCGCAACAGCGCCGGCACCGGCAAGATCTCCGAACATGCCCGTGGCAATGCCATCGACATTGCCAGCTTCCATTTCGAGAAAGGCGAAGACGTCGCCGTCCGCTCCCGCCGCGAGGACGCGACGCTGACCGGCGCCTTCCAACGCACCGTCAGCGCCGCCGGCTGCCTCTATTTCACCACCGTCCTCGATCCCGAAAGCGACGCCGCCCACGAAACCCATTTCCACCTCGACGTGATCGAAAGGAAAGGCGGCTATCGCTACTGCCACTGATCATTCAATGGCCGCGATCCTCGCTTGAATCGTGCAGCGAAAATAACCAAATGGAAGCTGCGACTTGGGGAATGGGGTCAGCGGCCAATGAAAATCATAGCGAGTATCATTTCGGTTCTCCTGATCGTCGCCGTCGGCTTCATTTTTACGGGTCGATTGCATTGGCTTCCTGCTATAGGAATGCTGTTCCTCGGCGCGCTGCAAAGCCTTTTCATCTGGCTGTTCATCGACCCAGACTTTGAAAAGCGTCGCGAGCGGTGTCTGCTCGAGCGCTGGAAAGCCATCCCTGGATCAGAACAACCCCTCGATATAACCCTGCTCATTCAGGAAAATCCGTTCCGCCGACGGTGACTTCGGCAGCCCGGGCATGGTCATGATCTCGCCGGTAATGGCGACGACGAAGCCAGCTCCCGCTGAAAGCCGCACCTCGCGCACGGTAACGATGTGGCCTTCCGGCGCGCCGCGCAGGCTCGGATCGGTGGAGAAGGAATATTGCGTCTTGGCCATGCAGACCGGCAGCTTGCCGTAACCCTGCTCCTCCCATATCTGCAACTGGTCGCGCACCGCCTTGTCGGCCGTCACCTCGCCGGCATGGTAGATCTTCGACGCGACGATCTCGATTTTCTCGAACAGCGAAACATCGTCGCCATAGAGCGGCTGGAATTTCGCCTGGCCGGATTCGGCGAGCTCCACCACCTTGTGCGCCAGTTCCTCGATGCCGGCCGAACCCAGCGCCCAGTGGCGGCAAAGGATCGCCTCGGCGCCGAGCCTCGAAACAAATTCCTTCACTGCCGCGATTTCGGCGTCGGTATCGGAGATGAAATGGTTGATCGCCACGACCACCGGCACACCGAACCGGCGGACATTGGCGACGTGGCGGCCAAGATTGGCGCAGCCCTTTTTCAGCGCCGCGACATCCTCGGTGCCGAGCTCCTCCTTCTTCACCCCGCCATTCATCTTCAGCGCCCTCACGGTTGCGACGATGACCGCCGCATCCGGCTTCAACCCGGCCTTACGGCATTTGATGTCGAAAAATTTCTCGGCGCCGAGATCGGCCCCGAAGCCCGCTTCCGTCACCACATAGTCGCCGAGCTTCAGCGCCGTCTTCGTCGCCGTCACCGAATTGCAGCCATGGGCTATGTTGGCAAACGGCCCGCCATGCACGAAGGCCGGATTGTTCTCCAGCGTCTGCACGAGGTTCGGCTGCATCGCATCCTTCAGCAGCACCGCCATGGCGCCATCTGCCTTGAGATCGCGCGCATGCACCGGCGTCCTGTCGAAGCGGTAGCCGATGATGATGTCGCCGAGACGCCGTTCCAGATCCTTGAGGTCGGTGGCGAGGCAGAGGATGGCCATCACCTCGGAGGCGACGGTGATGTCGAACCCGCCCTGGCGCGGGAAGCCGTTGGCGACACCGCCGAGCGAGGAGACCATGCTCCTGAGCGCTCGGTCGTTCATATCCATCACCCGCCGCCAGGTGATGCGGCGGATGTCGATATTTTCCTCGTTGCCCCAGTAGATGTGATTATCGACCATCGCCGCCAGCAGATTGTGCGCCGAGGTGATCGCGTGGAAATCGCCGGTAAAATGCAGGTTGATGTCTTCCATCGGCACGACCTGGGCATAACCGCCGCCGGCCGCGCCGCCCTTGACACCAAAGCAGGGGCCGAGCGAAGCCTCGCGGATGCAGACGATGGCCTTCTTGCCGATCCGGTTCAGCCCGTCGCCGAGACCCACGGTCGTCGTCGTCTTGCCCTCGCCCGCCGGCGTCGGATTGATCGCGGTGACGAGGATCAGCTTGCCGTCCTTCTTGTCCGCTTGCCCGGCGATGAATTCGGCGCTGACCTTTGCCTTGTCGTGACCGTAGGGGACGAGCTGCCCGACCGGAATGCCGAGCTTCGCGCCGATTTCGAAGATCGGCTTCTTGGCCGCAGCGCGCGCGATTTCGATATCGGATTTGATTGATGGCATGGATGTTCCCCGTCCCGGCCTACCGCGGGGCGCGGAGGCGTTTTCCCTCTCATCGGGATAGCGAAATATCGGCGAGGTGTGAATAGCACTGCGCCTTGCAGCGGCCACGCCGGATGTTTATGTGGCGGTCAACGATCGCGGTTTTATAGGGTGAAGACATGAAGGCACTGGAACTGATCATCGAGCGCATCATCCTGTCGAGCCGCTGGATACTCGTCGCCTTCTATATCGGCCTGGTTGGGGCACTCGCCGTCTATGCCGTTTCCTTCGGCTACAAGCTGCTGAAGATCGCTTCCGGCGTCTTCGCCCTCGACGAGGCGGAGATGATCCTTGCCATGCTCAGCCTGATCGATGCGGCTCTCGTCGCGAGCCTGATCGTCATGGTGATGATTTCGGGCTATGAAAATTTCGTCAGCCGCTTCGATGAAGCGAGCGAAGCCGACAACGAAGTCTCCTTTCTCGGCAAGCTTGATTCAGGCAGCCTGAAGATCAAGGTCGCCTCCTCGATCGTCGCCATCTCCTCCATCCACCTGCTGCAGGTCTTCCTCAACGCCGACAAATACGCCGACGGCAAGATCATGTGGCTGACGCTCATGCACCTCGCCTTCGTCGCCTCCGCCGTCATGCTCGGCTTCCTGGAGAAGCTGATGAGCGTGACGTCGAAGAATGATTTGAAGGATAAGGAGTAGCCGGCGGAAGAAAAACAATTTCAGACCGGCAACAAGCAGTCGCCCACGGGCAACAGCGATGGGCCATCAGGAAATGTTCTTCCGCAGTCCGATATCAATTTGCCAACGCTGTGGCAGGAACGATCCCGGCCTTCTGATTTCCGAGGCATCGGAGACTTTCCTTCGCGTCTGGCCCACAGAAATGCAGGCCGGGCTCTTCACCGTAAGGAATGATACCATTGATGATGCCGAGATCGAATGCCTGCGAACGCAGTATCTTGTCTCGCTCGATCGACGTCGCGAACATCATCGTCTCATATGTCTGGGGACCGACGCCCATCTCTTCGAAATAGGCGAAGAATTTCGTATATTCAGCTGTCGTGGGCCGGACGAGGCCGATATCGGAATATCCGACAAGCCGCGGCATTCCGCTCATCAGGACAAGAGTACAGCTCGAAAGGCAGTATGCACCGCCGGCGGAGACCTCGCCTCCAGTCGGTCCGCTTTTGACCATGCTCGCCTTGCAACGCGGGTCCAGCGTCGGGCAGTGGGGCAACCGCGTTCTGCCAATCGAAGTCTCTAGACCAGCAGCCCGGATTGCACGCCCCATCGCAAAAGCCGCGTCCATGTCTCCGCCATAGGATTGCAGGACGACCGGCAGCTTTCGTTCACCAAGCGTTTTCAAGATCGCCTGCAGCCGAGCCGGTGTCTCCGGCGTAATCTCTCCTTCGGCAGAAATCCATTGGGTGCACTCGTCCTTGCAATTGCCGTTGTACATCAGCAGAAAATCCATCGGCCGGTTTTCCGGTGGAGTCTCGCTTGTGACCGCGGCCACATCCTGCGCCGGCGCCTTGGATACAGGCGTCGCAGCCACCACGGGCGCTTGGGCGACCGGGTGGCCGTGACAGACTGCCTCGGCCGCTGCATCCCTCGCGCAGAGCGGCATGCCGGGCCACTCATTGTAGGAGAGCATATCGGTGATGAGACCCGTCCGAAGTGCCTCCGCGGGCAGTACGATGTTGATATTCTCAGGCGTGGCGCTCATCATCAGGCCGATCACATCCTGGCTGACGCCCATTTCCTTCAAATAGGCTGTCAACGCAGCACCGGCCTTCTTGCCGAGCTTGGTGGAACTGCTCTGCCCTGCTGATTTGCGTCCAACCTCCTTGCGGGAGATTTCCTTCTTCTTGCCGTTCACGATCTTGTATTCGATGCGGTAGGAGACACGCACCTTGTTATAAACTGTCGTGATCTGGTGAACGCCGATCAAAGCCCATTGCGACGCGACACGCGACGTACCGCCGGCCAATACAAGCGGACAGGCGGAAAAACAATATGCACCTTCCGAATAGGCGTAGCCAAGCGCGGTCCCATCCTTTGTGATAGCGGCATCGCAACGCAGATCGTCGGCCGGGCAATCCTTCAGCCGTGCGCCACCGACCGCCGTCTCAAGACCGGCTTTGCGGATCATCCGGCCCATCGCATAAGCGGCCTCGACATCACCGCCCTCGGACCGGAACACGATCGGCAGTTTCCGGCCGCCGACCTTCTTCAGCATTTTTCGGAGTTGGGCCGGTGTATCAGAAGTTATGCGACCCTCTGCCGACACCCATCCCGGGCAGTCTTCCGTGCAGAGGGGATGGTGCACGAGGATGAAGCGCATTGGCGGCTGCCCTGCCTGCTTCTTCTCTCCGGCAGCCTGCGAGGTTGCAGCTCCGATCGGCAGAGTCAAAAATAATAAAACAAGTAGTATCGGGGAAAGCAGGGACTGCACGAAAAAAGAAATCGCAGAGCGCACGATTAAATTGCCTCAATTATACATGGCAAGATGCTTAGCAATTGCCTTGATCGCCAGCAAGCCGGATTTCAGCACCTGTTGCCGCCGCCTCCCCCAAGTGATTCTCTCCGTGCATCACTGCGCAAGACCCATGGCTATGCGGCGTGAAGGAGATCGAAGATACCGTAACGGTATATCTGCAAGTCAAAACTCAACTAAAGCGCGATCGCCCCTCAATAATTTTACACAATTCGAGTAAATCAGCTTGCGCTAAGTCAATTGGGACTAGCATCCCGCCGGCTTTCTGTGTTTGATAGCGTTAACATTGGGGCAGCCGGGGGCGTACAGATGTCTTATATGACTACCTCTGAAAGACAATCATCGCTTTCGGCAGAGCTTGCCACTGCACGGACGCGCAGCCTGTTTGCGCAAGCGCTCGGCAGGGTCTCCGCCGCCTTCGGACTGTCGCATGCGACCCTGATGCACGCGCCCTCCCCGGAAGACCTCCTGCTGAAACCCCTGCTGATCGAGAGCTCGCTTCCGGCCGCCTATATCAAGGAGTTCGACCGCGCCCACATGATGCGCGGTTGTCCTTTCGGCTTGCGGCTGAGGGAATCCGCCGTCCCCCCGGCATGGCATCTGAACGACGCCGCCAATGGTCAAGCCTTCCCCGCCGAACTGCGCGCCCTGATGCTGCGCCATGACATACCGGCGGGCGTTGCCATGCCGACCATTGCTGCAAATGGCCAGCGCCTGGTCTTCTGGTTCTGTGGCGAGCGCGCCGCACTCGGCCAGAGCGAGGTCAACGAGCTGGCAATGATCATTCTGCATGCGCTCGATGCATATAATGCAGTCAAGCGGAATGAGGAATGCGCGCATAACGCGCTGTCGACCAGAGAACTGGAAGTTGTGCGATGGACTGCCCAGGGCAAGACCTCGATCGAAATCGGCCAGATCCTGGCGCTCTCGGATCATACGGTAAACGCCTACATGACCAACGCGATCAAAAAACTCGATTGCGTCAACCGCACCCAGTTGGTCGCTAAGGCAATTCGATTGAAGCTGATCAACTGAGGTATCGGAACAGAGTCTGGACGTCGTCCCGTAATCTGGGGACCCGTGATCTGGGGGAAACGTGTCTCTTCGCTTCGAACAGCCCGTCAGCGACAAGACTGAGCAATCCCGCGCCCACATCGGCATCACCGATGCGGAAATCGTCCAGATGCTTGCTGCCTATCGCCTTTTCGGCTTCTGGCGCATCGACATCGAGGCGGGACATTTCTTTGCAAGCGAGGACGTGCACGCGATTTTCGACCTCCCCTACAGCGACGGCCCCGTCAATCTGGCCGAGCTGATGTCGCGCATCCATGAGGACGACCGCAGCCTGATCGCCCAGACCTTCGAAGAGGCGAGCCTTCACGGCGTCGGGTTCCATTTCGTATACCGCGTCTGCAATCGGCTTGGCGGCCACAAGCTGGTGCGCAGCGTCGGCCGTTTCCGGGACGGTCAAAGCGGCGGCGGCATAGTCGGCGTCACCTATGAGTTCGTCGAGAGGCTGCGCGTCGTCGGCTTCGAGGACGATACGAGACTGCGCTGCCCCCCGAATTTTAGCGGTCGAGCACCGAGCGGATCTCGACGAGGTTCGAGCGCACCCTCAGAATATAGAAACCCATGGTGGCGAGATGGCTCGGCATGATCCAGCCGTCTTCGCGCCCGTTCGAGATGATCGCCGGCTGAATGCGCAGCGCTGCCTGGAACTGCCGCATCGTGCTGCCCCACACCGCTCCGAGATTGCGCTCCTGCACCACCTGCGAGAAATCCGCCTGCGCGGCGGCAAGGATGGCGTAGTAGGCGTAGAGCTGGCCATAGGCAAACCAGAACCGGTCGTCGGCGCGCGTATCGAACCAACCGCGGTTGTGATTTTCCGAACGTTCGGCGAGCATGTCGGACGTACCGCCGAGATCGTTGGCGATGCGGTCGATGAACTGCATGAGGTTGTCGGCGCGGCCGTCGAAAATGACGCTGCAGGCGGAAAGATCGGTGTTGAACTGGCGCAGGCTGCCGATCGCCGAGCGGTAGTAAGAGGGCGTCGGCGTCTTCGGCCCGAAGGGATTGAGCCCGAAATACCAGCTGTATTCGTCGAACTGCAAGTTACCGCGGGCGCTCTGCAGATCGTTGTTGATGCCCGACGTGCCGCGCACCCGCCCCAGCGTATCGACAAGCTCCGCCGACGTCCGGCGGACCGCCTGATTGATGCCGCGCTGGAACGACGCCTTATTATCAAGGAAAGGCGTGTGATCCCAGTCGATGCCGAAAAAGCCCATTTTATAGAGCAGCATCGAGGAGATCCATGCGTTCTGATTGACGTTGAAGTCGGTCAGGTCGGCCGTGACGTCAACGATGGCGGAACGCTGGCAGGTCTTGGCGGCTGAGCTGTTGCTTCCCTCCGCGACCGGCACGTCCTGTCCCGCGGCAACCTTGCGCTCGGAAAGCCGGTATTGGTCGACGAAGGCGGTGTTGAAATTCGACCAGACCTGCGTCTGCCAGAAGAAATAGCCGTAGAGCACGACGAAGAGCGCCACGAGCGCGATGACCGGCAGCCGGATCATCCAGCTCCGGCGCTGATACCAGCCATGCGCGGCAAGAAAGGGCCAGAAGGCCCAGGCGGAAAACAGGCGGGCCCAGCGACCGATCGTCTGGCCGATCAGCCTGAAAAAACCGGCTATCCGATCAAGCATCGTCGTCTCCTGTCAGGCGAGGCAAACGCCACAGCGCCGCGCGTCTTTTCAGACGCGCTAAGGACGCTGTAACACTTTCAATTACTGCAGAATTCCTTAAATCGATTCCGATTTAAGGAATTCTGCAGCGGGACATTGCCATCCCCACATATGCGCTCGACGGGCCGAGCACAACACGAGCCCTCGATTTTTCGGATGAATGCATCGCGACAGCGGCGCGAACGGCCTCGCGGGTCAGGAACGCAGGAAAGGCAGGCTGAAACGGAAGGACCTGCGTACCGTGTCGATCAGAGGCGCTCCCGATGTCTCCGGCAGCGGTTCGGCATAGGCGGGAAACCTGCCGGCGAATTCCAGATCGGCGCGGCTCTTGCGCCGCTCCAGATCCTGGGCGACCAGCATGCCCTTCTCGAACAGCCCGATCGGCGCGGCGATATCGGGAAAGAGTTCCGGCTTGATCCGCATCTTCATGCCCGGCCTGTCGGTATCGACCTGCGCCTGGTAGATGATCAACCGCTCCTCGACGTCGATCATCAATTTGCGCAGCAGCACGTTGCAGGCGGCGATCCGGCCGTTCAGCGAATCCACAAAGCTCTGGAACAGACCGATGAACCGTTCGCGCCGCTGGCTGTCGTCGCGCATCTCGTGCTCTCCGGCGGAAATCTGCTCGGCCTCCGCCTTCAGCGCCCGCCGCTCCGCCTCCATCTGCTCCCAATGCGCCCTGTTGCCGTAGACGCCGATACGGCCCTGCGTCGTTAGCGCCTTGGCGTTGAGCTCCTTCATCTTGAGACGGGCGATATCGATGGAATCGACCAGCCGGCGCCGTTGCTCGACGATGTCGACGAGACCGCGTTCGGCGACCCTATGCCGCCCTATGATCGCAGCGCGCTGGCCGGCGATCAGCCTGGCGAGCGCATCCGATTTCGTCAGAAGCTCGAGCAGTCGTTCGATGACCGGAGCCTCGCGCACGCGTTCGGTGTACATGCGCCACATCCGCTGGCGCGACGTCCAGCCGGCCATCTTCTCGCGCAGCGTCAGCCCCCGAAAGCTGTCGAGATCGGCGGAAACCTCGGCCGTCAGCCGGTCGAGGGAAAAGACCAGCTCGGCCTGCAGCGCGTCGAGTGCTTCAGCATCGGCGATATGCGCCTGGAACCGAGCGTTCTGCTCGAGGAAAACCTCGTCGGCCGACCGTGCTTCATCGCCGCTAAACGCGCTGATCGCGCCCACACAATAGGCTCCGTCGACCGCAACCCTCTCGGCAAGGCTGCCGGCAGCTTCGTATTGGCTTTGGAATGGCGGAGGTTTGCGCACAGGCGTCTCCAGGGAATCTCATATCGCCCAAGCTAGAGCATGATGCCGAAAAGTGTGAAGCGGTTTTCCGCCCGGAATTGCGTAAAATGGAAAGCAGGTCGCTTGCGGCGCCAAAGAAACAGGCGGCAGCCGCGTCTTCAGACCGGCTCGGCAATCCAGGCCCCGTTCATCGCTTCATCCCAATGCCTGC
Organism: Rhizobium sp. 268; assembly: GCF_036571585.1. NCBI lineage: Bacteria > Pseudomonadati > Pseudomonadota > Alphaproteobacteria > Hyphomicrobiales > Rhizobiaceae > Rhizobium > Rhizobium sp. 268. The sequence goes on from NZ_JAPPSO010000017.1 coordinate 97,985, forward strand.
GGCAGAGCGAGACATATTTCTCATTGCCGCCGACATCGATCTGCGCGCCTTCGTGCAGCACTCTCCCCTCCGCGTCGAGCCGCACCACCATCGTCGCCTTGCGCCCGCAATGGCAGATCGTCCGCACCTCACGCATTTCGTCGGCGATCGCCAATAGTTCCTGCGAGGCCGGAAACAATTTGCCCTGGAAATCGGTTCGGAGCCCATAGACCATCACAGGAATGCCGAGCCTGTCGACGACGCGGGCAAGCTGCCAGACATGGACGGGCGTCATGAAATGCGCCTCGTCGACGAAAACACAGGCAATCGGCGCCCCCTCTCCGCTCAGCGTCGCGATCAGCCGGAACAGGTCCTCATGCGGCTCGAAGGGGATGGCGCTTGCCTCCAGCCCGATCCGCGAGCCGATGACGCCCCGGCCGGTGCGCTCGTCGAAGGCGGCGATCAGCTGCACCGTGCGCATGCCGCGCTCCTGGTAATTATAGGAGGCCTGCAGCAGCATCGTCGACTTGCCGGCGTTCATCGTCGAGTAGTTGAAATAGAGTTTTGCCATCCGATCTCTCCTTGATCGGTTTATTGAAGCTCATAATGGCAAAGAAAAGCCCCCTGGCGGCGATAATCACAGGAATCCCAGCCCGAAAATCGCCGAGCCGCCTGAAAACCAGGTGCCGCGAAAAATCCGCCGACGTCGCAATCGCATGGGTCGATACGACGCAAACGCACTGAGGTCGCTTGTCAAACTCGGCTATTGGTGGTTGGCTTGGGAACTTAAAGACTGGGAGTCTAAAATGAAAACAACAAGCACGTTCAAACTGGTTACTGCAACTGCCGTCGCCGCCCTCTCCGTTGCGACCGCCGCCTTCGCCGCCGATCCTGACAGCTGCTCCACGGTCCACTTCTCGGATGTCGGCTGGACGGATATTACCGCCACCACCGCCACCGCAGCCGTCGTCCTGAAGAGCATCGGCTATCAGACCGACGTCAAGGTTCTCTCGGTGCCGGTCACCTACACCTCGCTGAAGAACAAGGACATCGACATCTTCCTCGGCAACTGGATGCCGACGCAGGAAAAGGACGTCCGCCCTTATCTCGATGACAAGTCAGTCGAATCCTTCGGCCCCAACCTCGTCGGCGCCAAGTACACACTCGCCACCAACGCCAAGGGCGCCGAACTCGGCATCAAGGACTTCAAGGACATCGCCGCCCACAAGGACGATCTCGACGGCAAGATCTATGGCATCGAGCCCGGCAACGACGGCAACCGTCTGGTCATGGACCTGATCGAAAAGAACACCTTCGGCATGAAGGAGATGGAAGTCGTCGAATCCTCGGAACAGGGCATGCTCGCTCAGGTCGCCCGTGCAGAGAAAGCAGGCAAGCCCGTCGTCTTCCTCGGATGGGAGCCCCATCCGATGAACACCAACTTCAAGCTGACCTACCTCACCGGCGGTGACGACGTCTTCGGTCCCGACTTCGGCGGTGCCAAGGTCTATACCAATGTCCGCGCCGGTTATCTCGATGAATGCCCGAATGTCGGCACGATGCTGAAGAACCTGAAGTTCTCCCTCGACATGGAGAACCAGATCATGGGCAAGATCCTCGATGACGGCAAGGAGCCGGAAGCTGCCGCTTCCGAATGGCTGAAGGCGAACCCTTCTGCGCTCGAGCCTTGGCTCGCAGGGGTCAAGACCCGCGACGGCAAGGGCGACGCATTGGCGGCCGCCAAGACCGGTCTCGGCCTTTGATGTTATGAACGGGGCGGCGAGCCGCCCCGTTTCATTTTGTCCATTGTTGATTTTTTCTGGATAGGCGCGCGCTCTTGAATTGGATCACCGACTTTAAGATTCCCATCGGCCCCTGGGCAAAATCCTTTGTGGACTGGCTCACCTCGAACGGCGCATGGTTCTTCGACCAACTCGCCTCCGTGCTGTCGCACGTTATCGACGGGCTGCTTTTCGTGTTGCAGAAGCCTCACCCGCTGATCGTCATCGCCGTCATCGCCGCCATCGCCTTCTGGCTGCGCCGATCGATTGCGGTGACCCTCTTCACCTGTCTTGGTCTGTTGCTGATCATGAACCAGGGCTACTGGAAGGAAACGACGGAGACGCTCGCTCTTGTGCTGGCCTCCACTTTCGTCAGCATGGTGATCGGCATTCCGCTCGGGATTGCAGCCGCCCGCCGCGCCTGGATTTATGCCGCCATGCGCCCAGCGCTCGATCTCATGCAGACCATTCCGACATTCGTCTATCTCATTCCGGCGCTCATCCTGTTCGGCCTCGGCATGGTGCCGGGGCTAATCGCCACCGTCATCTTCGCAATCCCCGCCCCTATCCGGCTGACGCGCCTCGGCATCATCTCGACGCCGCCTTCGCTTGTGGAAGCCGCCGTCGCCTTCGGCGCGCGGCCGATGCAGGTGCTGCGCAAGGTAGAACTTCCCTTCGCCGCGCCGCAGATCATGGCGGGCCTCACCCAAACCATCATGCTGTCCTTGTCGATGGTGGTCATCGCCGCCCTCGTCGGCGCCGATGGTCTCGGCGTGCCTGTCGTGCGGGCGCTGAACACCGTCAATGTTGCGAAAGGCTTCGAAGCCGGTCTCTGCATTGTCATCCTGGCCATTATTCTCGACCGCATGTTCCGCGCGGCAGGTGAAGGAGACGGAGCATGACCGCGGTAAACTTCAAGGATGTCAGCATCATCTTCGGCGACCGGCCGGAAACAGCGCTTGCCATGGCCGATCAGGGCAAGACACGTGACGAAATCGGCGCTGCTACCGGCCTCGTGCTCGGCGTCGCCAATGCCTCGCTGACGATCGAGGAAGGCGAGATTCTGGTGCTGATGGGCCTTTCCGGCTCGGGCAAGTCGACGCTGCTGCGCGCCGTCAACGGGCTCGCCCCGGTGGTGCGCGGCGATGTCGCGGTCTCCACGGCCACCGGCTCCGTCAATCCCTACAAATGCAATGCCAAGGCCCTGCGGGAGCTGCGCACCCACACCGTCTCCATGGTGTTCCAGCAATTCGCTCTTCTGCCCTGGCGCACGGTCGCCGAGAATGTCGGCTTCGGCCTCGAACTCGCCGGCATGCCGGAGGCCGAACGCAAACAGCGCGTCGGCGAGCAGCTCGAACTTGTCAACCTGGCGAAATGGGCCGACCGCAAGGTCAACGAGCTCTCGGGCGGCATGCAGCAGCGCGTTGGACTGGCCCGTGCCTTTGCCACCGGCGCCCCGATCCTGCTGATGGACGAACCGTTCTCGGCGCTCGATCCGTTGATCCGCACCCGCCTGCAGGACGAACTTCTGGAGTTCCAGCGGCGGCTGAAGAAGACCATCCTGTTCGTCAGCCATGATCTCGACGAGGCCTTCCGCATCGGCAACCGCATCGCCATCATGGAGGGCGGCCGCATCATCCAGTGCGGAACGCCGCACGACATCGTCAAGAACCCCGCCGACCAGTATGTCGCCGATTTCGTGCAGCATCTCAATCCGATCAGCATGCTGACGGCGGCCGACGTGATGCAGTCCGGACTCGGTCAGACAGCCGCCGGCATGAGTGTCAGCGCCACGGCCCGCGCCGAGACCCCGCTCGTCGATATCCTCGATGCCCTTGCCCGCCAGCCGGGCAGCATCGGCATCGTCGAGAACGGCACGATCGTCGGTACCATCTCGGCCCAGGATATCGTCGCCGGCCTTACCCGCCATCGCCGCAAGCAGGACGCTTGATGTTTTCAATCCGCTTTGCCACAAAGCGGATATGAAAGATCAGCCCTCGCCCATACGCGAAACCGACGACGACGCCCGCAAACTCGCCCGCGTGCTTCTGCGCTCCGCGCGGCACGCGGCGATTGCCGTTCTCGACCCCGAGACCGGCTTTCCCTTCGCCAGCCGCGTGCTCGTCGCGACCGATATTGACGGCACCCCCGTCATTCTCGTTTCGAAACTCTCGGCCCATACCAAAGCGCTCGGCCATGACGCGCGCGCCTCGCTCCTGGCCGGCGAGGCCGGCAAGGGCGATCCGCTTGCCCACCCTCGCCTGACGACCCAATGCCTGGCGGAACCCGTCGAGCGCGGCAACGCCTTCCACGAGCGTCTGCGCACGCGTTTTCTCGCTCGCCACACCAAGGCAAAGCTTTATATCGACTTTCCCGATTTCCTCTTCTTCCGCCTCAAGCCGGAGCAGGCCAGCCTCAATGGCGGCTTCGGCCGCGCCTACCAGCTCAATGGGAACGACCTCATCATCCAGTCGGCTGCCAATGAGGAGATTGCCGCCGGCGCGGCAGAAACAGTGCGAGATTTAGTAGAACGGCACCCCGATGTGGCCGAGGCCCTTGCTGCCAGGCTGAAAGCGCCGGAATCGGCTTCCTGGCGCATTTGTGGTATCGATCCCTCAGGTTTCGATATGATTTCCGGCGATTTTCTGCTGCGGTATGAATTCGAAACCCTCGCTCGGGATGCCGATCACATTTGTTCAAACATGTCTAAAATAGCATACTCGATACCTTAAATTTAGGTATATACAATCTTCGACCCCAATTGCTAGTTTTTGGGCGTCGGTCAAAATCCGACTGACGGCCAGTGCCAACAAGCATGATGTACGTTTCGCATTAGGAAGATAACAATATGGAAACCACAGATTTGGCCGATCACACCAATGTGGCGGCAGCTCTATTGTCGGCTATGGCAAATCCCAAGAGATTGCTGATCCTGTGCAGCCTGGTGAAGGGCGAAGTGGCCGTCGGCGTGCTTGCAACGCAGGTCGGCCTCAGCCAGTCGGCACTCTCCCAGCACCTGTCGAAGCTGCGCGCACAGAAGCTGGTGAAGACCCGGCGTGACGCACAGACCATTTATTATTCCAGCACCTCCGAGCCGGTCATGAAGATCCTGGCAACGCTCGAAGACATCTACCTGGTGACAAACAGGAATAGATCCGCCGCTTGATGATAGCGCTGACATGAATGTCGGCCGATGCCATGCCGCAAGGGGATGTTCCCGGAGGCGCGGCAACGATATTTCAGCACCTGAACCTTATGGCACGACCGGTAAATCTTGCGATTTGCCGGTCGTGCCCTTTTTTTCTGCACCTGCCGGTCCCGGGATATGCTCAAACTCAAGGCTTCCTGTCCCGAGTGGCTCTCGGGCGTTTTACCGTTGACGCTTCAAGAAGCCCTGATAATTTGACCGGGCAGTCAAAATATGGGCGTGAAGCCCCGGGAACGGGCCGTCAGCGGCCAGGAGAACAGCATGTCCAATCGCCTCAACGCACCGAACGATCTTCGCGCCTTCTGGATGCCGTTCACGGCCAATCGCCAATTCAAGAAGGAGCCGCGTATGTTCGTCGGCGCCAAGGACATGTATTATACGACCCATGACGGCCGCCAGGTGCTGGACGGCACGGCCGGCCTCTGGTGTGTCAATGCCGGCCACTGCCGCCCGAAGATCACCGAGGCGATCCGCGAGCAGGCCGGCGAGCTCGATTACGCCCCCGCCTTTCAGCTCGGCCACCCCAAGGCCTTCGAGCTGGCGAACCGGCTGGTTGACATTGCGCCGGAAGGCCTGAACCACGTTCTCTACACCAATTCCGGATCCGAATCCGTCGAGACGGCGCTCAAGGTGGCGCTCGCCTATCACCGCGTGAAGGGCAATGGTTCACGCTTCCGCCTGATCGGCCGCGAGCGCGGCTATCATGGCGTCAATTTCGGCGGCATCTCCGTCGGCGGCATCGTCACCAACCGCAAAATGTTCGGCACGCTGCTGACCGGCGTCGATCACATGCCGCACACCCATCAGCCCGGCAAGAACAACTTCACCCGCGGCGAACCCGAGCATGGCGGCGACATTGCCACCGAACTGGAGCGCATCGTCGCCCTGCATGACGCCTCGACGGTCGCGGCCGTCATTGTCGAGCCGGTGGCCGGCTCCACCGGCGTTCTGATTCCGCCGAAGGGCTATCTGCAGAAGCTGCGCGAGATCTGCACCAAGCACGGCATCCTGCTGATCTTCGACGAGGTCATCACCGGTTTCGGCCGCCTCGGCGCCCCCTTCGCCGCGCAATATTACGACGTCAAGCCCGACATGATCACCGCCGCCAAGGGCCTGACCAATGGCGTCATTCCGATGGGCGCCGTCTTCGTCACCTCCGAGATCCATGATGCCTTCATGAACGGCCCGGAGCACATGATCGAGTTCTTCCACGGCTACACCTATTCCGGCAATCCGATCGCTTCCGCCGCCGCCCTCGCCACGCTCGATACCTACAAGGAAGAAGGGCTGCTGACGCGTGCCGCCGAGCTTTCCGGCTATTGGGCCGACGCGTTGCATTCACTCAAGGACTGCCCCAACGTCATCGACATCAGGAACACCGGCCTGATCGGCGCGATCGAGCTCGATCCGATCGCCGGCGAGCCGACCAAGCGCGCCTTCACCGCTTTCCTGAAAGCCTATGAAAGCGGCCTGCTGATCCGCACCACCGGCGATATCATCGCGCTCTCCCCGCCGCTGATCATCGAGAAACACCATATCGACGAACTCTTCGGCAAGCTGCGGACGATCCTGCAGAACAACATCTGAAGACGCGTTCATAAGCGCTTCGGGCCCGCGGCGGACAAAATCCCCGCGGGTCTTTTCGTTTCGGCGCAGAAAAAACCTCAGGTCACGGAGGCGACGGAAAGGCAGAGGGCGAATTTCTTCAGGAGCCGGCGATCGAAGTGCCCTTCATTGCCGAACATCCACTTCAGTGCCTCGCTCGCGTTCCACGCCGCCTTGTATGACCGCACCGAGGTGATGGCGTCATAGACATCGCAGATCGTGGCAATTCGCGCATGGAGGCTCAACTCTCTGCCGGACAGCCGATGCGGGTAGCCCTTGCCGTCGATGCGCTCATGATGATTGAGGCAGACATCGAGAACGATCTCCGACATGCCCTCCTGCCGCGACAGGAAAGCGTGTCCCTTCTCCGGATGGCCGCGGATCAGGGTGATCTCGTCCTTTTCCAGAGGCCCTGCCTTGTTGAGCACCTCAAGCGGAATTTCAAGCTTGCCGACATCATGCAGCAACCCCGCGGTGCCGAGCAGTTGGACCGTCTGCTCGTCGAGTCCGAGATGGCGGCTGAACAGGATCATCAGCGCGCTCACCGAAATGGAATGGAGGAAGGTCACTTCGTCTTTCGATTTCAAACGCGTGACGTTCAGGAAAACCGAGGGGTTTTCCTCCATCGACTTGGAGACCGAAGAAATCACCGGCGCCACATGCGCGACACTGATCGCATCGCCATTCCGCAGCCTGGCGAAAGCCTCGTCCAGCACCTGCACGGATTTCTGGACGGTCTCGCGCGCGGCCTGGATATCGATCTCGATGTCACGTCCCGGCAGGCCGTTGGTATCGAGCCCCTTGCTGGTGTTGATGACGACGCTGGCAGTGCCGCATTTGCGAATTTTCGCGGCATCGACCTCGCGCCGCAGCGAAAACCTGCGTTTGGACAAAAGCGGATCCTGCCACAGGCCCTCGACGGCCTCCACAAACATTCCGATACGCACCTGGCTGGCGTCGATACGCTTGAGCATCCAGTCTCTGTTTCCCGATGTGTCTATCTAATTATCTGTCTGGGTCTCTTTTTCAATACTGCGGTATTTCGGGTATCGGGGGATACTACTGCCATCAGCCAAACTAACGGTTAATGGGAAAGATAAAGACAACCCTACGAGGTGGTTTCGCTTAGGCGGAGGCGCTTCCCTTCGCAGCTTTGCCGATGAGAAATCACCGAAAAGCAGAGAAAGTAACCGCCTTCGCAGAGTTTCCGGCCGCATCGATCGCATTTCGCTTCCCATTTGTTATAAACTTGCGCAATCCCGTCAAAATTCCTAGAAATCTCGTCATGAGCCTTCCCGAGTCAAATATGGCCGGCAGCTCACTGATCGCGCCCTTGTCGATCGTCCTTGGCACGGCCCAAAGGGCCGTGGAATGATCGGAAAAACCGGCGCGGCACCTCATCGCGGGTCGAAGGACCCCACCCAAGGAGACAGACAATGACCCTCAAGACATTGACGGCGACACTCGTCGCGTCGCTTGCCTTCGCGCCGCTTGCCCATGCCGATATCACCATCGGCCTGATTGCGCCGCTGACGGGCCCCGTCGCCGCCTATGGCGACCAGGTGAAGAACGGCGCTCAGACCGCCGTCGACGAGATCAACAAGAAAGGCGGCATTCTCGGCGAGAAGGTCGTCCTCGAGCTGGCCGACGATGCCGGCGAACCGAAGCAGGGCGTTTCCGCCGCCAACAAGGTCGTTGGCGACGGCATTCGCTTCGTCGTCGGCCCGGTGACCTCGGGTGTTGCGATCCCCGTTTCGGACGTTCTGGCTGAAAATGGCGTCCTGATGGTCACCCCGACCGCGACCGCCCCCGACCTCACCAAGCGCGGCCTCACCAATGTGCTGCGCACCTGCGGCCGCGACGACCAGCAGGCCGAAGTCGCCGCCAAATACGTGCTGAAGAATTTCAAGGACAAGCGGATCGCCATCGTCAACGACAAGGGCGCGTATGGCAAAGGGCTTGCCGACGCCTTCAAGGCGACGCTGAACGCCGGTGGGATGACCGAAGTTGTCAATGACGCGATCACTCCCGGTGACAAGGATTTCAGCGCGCTCACCACCCGCGTCAAATCGGAAAAGGTCGACCTGGTCTATTTCGGCGGCTATCACCCGGAAGGCGGCCTGCTCGCCCGCCAGCTGCATGACCTCGCCGCCAACGCGACGATCATCGGCGGCGATGGCCTCTCCAACACCGAGTTCTGGGCGATCGGCACGGATGCGGCGGCAGGCACGCTGTTCACCAATGCCTCCGACGCCACCAAGAACCCGGATTCCAAAGCTGCCGCCGATGCGCTCGCTGCCAAGAACATCCCGGCCGAGGCCTTCACGCTCAACGCCTATGCCGCCGTCGAAGTGCTGAAAGCCGGCATCGAGAAGGCCGGCAGCGCCGAGGATGCCGAAGCCGTCGCGGCCGCGCTGAAAGACGGCAAGGAAATCCAGACCGCTATCGGCAAGGTCACCTACGGCGAAACCGGCGACCTCACCTCGCAGAGCTTCTCGCTCTACAAATGGGAAGGCGGCAAGATCGTCGCCGCTGAATAAACTATCGCTGATCGCCATCGACCGGGCGCCCCCTGTGGCGCCCGGTTTCGTTTGTGGCACTCGCTTGTGGCGGCAGATCGGCTATAAAGTTTAGGAATCGGTTGCAATGTGAGCAAGGCCATGACCAGCAAACTCGAACGCCTCATCGACCAAGGGGTCGGCCGCGTGCCGGCCGATATCGTGCTGAAGGGCGGCCGTTTCTTCGACCTCGTCACCGGCGAACTCGTCCGCTCCGATATCGCCATGGGAGCCGATCGCATCGTCGGCACCTCAGGCAATTATCAGGGCGAAACTGAGATCGACATATCGGGAAAAACAGTCGTTCCCGGCTTCATCGACACGCATCTGCACATCGAATCCTCGCTCGTCACGCCGCACGAATTCGACCGCTGCGTTCTGCCCTATGGCGTCACCACCGCGATCTGCGATCCGCACGAAATCGCCAATGTGCTCGGCGCCGCCGGCATCGAATTCTTTCTCCAATCCGCGCTCGAGACGATCATGGACATCCGCGTCCAGCTCTCCTCCTGCGTGCCGGCAACACATCTTGAAACCTCTGGCGCCGATCTGCCGATCGAGCGCCTCCTGCCCTTCCGCCATCACCCGAAGGTCATCGGCCTTGCCGAATTCATGAATTTCCCCGGCGTGATCCACAAGGATCCCGTCTGCATGGCTAAGCTCGACGCCTTCCAGGGCGGCCATATCGACGGTCATGCACCGCTTCTGTCCGGCAACGACCTCAACGGTTATCTCGCAACCGGCATCCGCACCGAGCATGAATGTACGACCGCCACCGAGGCGCTGGAAAAGATCCGCAAGGGCATGCATATCCTCGTGCGCGAGGGGTCCGTGTCGAAGGATCTCGCTGCACTGATCCCCATCATCACCGAGCGGCTATCGCCTTATCTCGCGCTCTGCACCGACGACCGCAATCCGCTCGATATCGCCGAACAGGGCCATCTCGATCACATGATCCGCGCGGCGATCGCTAACGGCGTCGAGCCGCTGGCGATCTATCGCGCCGCCTCGATCTCGGCCGCCCGTGCCTTCGGCCTCCGGGACCGCGGCCTGGTGGCGCCGGGCTGGCGCGCCGATCTCGTGGTTCTCGACAGTCTGGAAAACTGCCGTGCCGACATGGTCTTCTCCGCTGGCCGCCGCGTCACCGACGCGCTCTTTTCCACGCGCAAGCCGGTCGCTCCGATCGGCCTCGACAGCGTCAAGGCCAGACCGGTCAACGCGGCCCATTTCGGCGTGCCGGCCAGGGAGGGCGAGACATCGGTCATCGGCGTCATGCCGGGCAAGATCATCACCGAGCATCGCCGTTACCGGCTGCCCGTCAAAGGCAACGAAACGGCGGTCGATCTTGCCAACGACATCATCAAGGTCGCCGTCATCGAGCGCCACGGCAAGAACGGCAATCACGCCAACGGCTTTGTCCAGGGCTTCGGCCTGAAGAAGGGCGCGATCGCCTCCACCGTCGGCCATGACAGCCACAATATCTGCGTCGTCGGCGTCGACGAGGACGACATGGCGCGCGCCGTAAACCGCCTCACCGAAATCAAGGGCGGCTTCGTCGTCGTGGAGGGCGGCAAGGTCACGGGCGAAATCGCCCTGCCCATCGCCGGCCTGATGAGCCTTGAGCCTTACGAGACAGTCCGGGACACCCTGCACCATCTGCGCAAGGCCGCCTTCGCGCTCGGCGCCACGCTGGAAGAACCCTTCCTCCAGCTCGCCTTCCTGCCGCTGCCGGTCATCCCACACCTGAAAATATCCGACCGCGGCATGGTCGATGTGGACAAGTTCGCGCTGATCGGGTGATGGAATCCATAGCAAATTCCGCGCCAGCACCTATTTTGCGATATCGCTGGAGCAAATCATGACCAAGCTGGAACAGATTGAAAAATCCGTGACCGAACTCGACAAGCAGGAGTTCCAGGCCTTTTCAGCGTGGTTTGAAGCCCTTAAGGCCGAACGCTGGGATCGACGGATGGAAGGGACGCCGCGAGCGGCAAGCTCGATCGTTTCGCGGAGAAGGCCTTGGCAGATTTTCGCGCCGAAAAAACAAGGCCGCTCTGAAACACCATGCAACTCCCTCCTTCTGAGTGGCCTATGACGGCTTGCGTAAGCAGATCCGGAAGCTGCCGACGAAAATTTCGATCGGCGCAAACAAGAACCCAGACATCCATCCCTGCATTTCAAGCGCGTCGGCCGCTTTTGGTTGGCACGCGTTGGCGCGTCCTGGAGAGCTTTAGCCGTCCGCGATAGCGACGACCTCATCTGGTTTTGGATCCGCTCCCATGGGGATTACGACAAACTGCTGATTGATCCTCAAAGCCGCGCACAGAACCCGTCCAGCGCCGCAAGCTTCACCAGCCCCGAAACCGACACCGCCTCGAACCCGGGCATCTCGAGCGGTTCGCCCAACACCATGCCTTCAGGCAGACGGAATTCCGCCGGTTTGCGCGTCAGGTTGAAAACGAAGAGTAGTTTTTCGCCGTCCTTTTCCCGGGTGAAGACGAGCAGATCCTGATTGGTGCCGATGAAGGTCATTTCGCCGTCGATCAGTGCCGGATGGCTCTTCCGGAATGCGAGCGACTTGCGATAGTGATGCAGCACCGAGCTGTCGCTCCCCTCCTGTGTATCCACGGAAAGTGCCGCCTGCTCGTAAGGCACCGGCAGCCAGCTCTTTTCGGCGGAGGTAAAGCCCGCATGCGCCTTGCCCGCCTCCCAGGGCATCGGCGTGCGGCATCCGTCGCGGCCTTTGAAGGCCGGCCAGAAGCGGATGCCGTAGGGGTCACGCAGATCTTCGAAGGCAAGCTCCGCCTCCGGCAGGCCGAGCTCCTCGCCTTGATAGAGGCAGATTGAACCGCGCAGCGCCGAAAGAACCGAGATTGCCAGTTTGGCGATGACGGGTCGCTCTTCCTCCGTCACCGCAAAACGGCTGACATGGCGCATGACGTCGTGATTTGAGAAAGCCCAGCAGACCCAGCCGTCTGTCACGGATTTTTGGAAAGCTTCGACGCAGCCGCGAATATGCTCGGCGGTAAAATCCGGTCCCAGCAGATCGAAGGTGTAGCACATGTGCAGCTTGTCGCCGCCGCTCGTATAGGCCGCCACCGTCTTCAGCGAACGCGCGCCGTCGCCAACCTCGCCGACGGTGGTACGATCCTCATATTGGTCGAGCAGCACCCGGAAGCGTTTGAGGAAATCGACGTTTTCCGGCTGCGTCTTGTCATAGAGATGGTTCTGCATGCCATAGGGATTGCTGTCGGGCGCATCGAGGCCTGCATCATCCTCATCGGGCTCGTGCGGCGGATTGCTTCTGAGCTGCTTGTCGCAGAAATAATAGTTGACGGTATCCAACCGGAAGCCGTCGACGCCGCGGTCGAGCCAGAACTTCACCGTCTCCAGCACCGCATTCTGCACTTCCCTGCTATGGAAATTGAGGTCCGGCTGCGAGGTCAGGAAATTGTGCTGGTAATATTGCCGGCGCACGCCGTCCCACTCCCAGCCCGGCCCGCCGAAGATCGACAGCCAATTGTTCGGCGCGGTGCCATCCGGCTTCGGATCGGCCCAGACATACCAGTCCGCCTTCGCATTGGTCCGGCTCGTCCGGCTCTCGACGAACCAGGGATGCCGGTCCGATGTGTGCGAGATCACCTGGTCGATGACGACCTTGATGCCGAGCCTGTGCGCCTCCGCCATCATCTCGTCGAAATCGGCGAGCGTCCCGAAGATCGGGTCGACGTCGCAATAATCGGAAACATCATAGCCCATGTCGGCCATCGGCGACCTGAAGAAGGGCGAAAGCCAGATCGCGTCGACACCGAGACTGGCGATATGCGGCAGCCGGCGGGTGATCCCCTTGAGGTCGCCGAGCCCGTCGCTGTTGGTGTCCTGAAACGAGCGCGGATAGACCTGATAGATTACCGCGCCGCGCCACCAGTCCGCATTCCTGCCTGCCTGCAATGCCATCGGCTACATCTCCTGCCTCGTTAGCGCCCGCCACACTAAAGCGGACGAAACAAAAGACAACATGTGAGACCGTCATGGAGGTGCCGGAGATGTCGCAATGTGTCGTCGCGATCCAACAAAGGGGAGACGTATATAGGCTTGTCCACAACCCGTTTCCAGCCTCCGGATTTGGGGTTGCAACGCGATTCCTTTGCGATAAGGTGCGCACTGACCTGCACGTAAGAGGTCAAAATCTCGGGAACAGATGTCTAATAAAGGCGCAAAGCCTAGAAAGGTGGACCCACCATGAACCAGTTCACGAAAAAATTTCTCGCCTCCGCAATGTTTGGCACATTGCTGGCGTTTTCAGCGCATGCGGCCACGCTGAATATTCACAATGGCGGCGACCCGCAATCGCTCGATCCGCAGAAGCTGTCCGGCGACTGGGAGAATCGTATCGCCGGCGACATTTTCGAAGGCTTGGTCACGGAAGACGCCAAGGACAATCCGGTCCCCGGCCAGGCCGAAAGCTGGACGATTTCGCCTGACGGCAAAGTCTACACCTTCAAGCTTCGCGACGGCATCAAGTGGTCCGATGGCCAGCCGGTAACGGCAGGAGACTTCGTCTTCGCCTTCCAGCGCCTCGTCGACCCGAAGAACGCCGCCGATTATGCCTATCTGCAGTTCACCATCAAGAATGCCGAAAAGATCAACAAGGGTGAGATCACTGACCTCAACCAGCTCGGCGTCAAGGCGATCGACGACAAGACGCTGGAAATCACCCTCGAAAACCCGACGCCCTATTTCCTCAACGCTCTGATGCACTACACCGCCTATCCGCTGCCGAAGCACGTCGTCGAGGCGAAGGGCCAGGATTGGGTCAAGATCGGCAATATCGTCACCAACGGACCTTACAAGCCGGTCGAATGGGTTCCGGGCTCGCATGTCACCACGGTCAAGAACGACCAGTGGTACGGCACCAAGGACCTGAAGATTGACGGCGCCAAGTTCTTCGTGCTCGAGGATCAGGAAGCCGCACTGAAACGTTACCGCGCCGGCGAATTCGATATCCTGACCGATTTCCCCACCGACCAATACGAGTGGATGAAGAAGAACCTTCCGGGCCAGGCGCATGTCGCTCCCTTCTCCGGCCTCTATTACTATGTCATCAATTCGACCAAGCCGCCCTTCGCCGACAAGCGCGTTCGCCAGGCTCTCTCCATGGCGATCAACCGCGAAGTCATCGGCCCGCAGATTCTCGGCACCGGCGAACTGCCGGCCTATTCCTGGGTCCCGCCGGGCACGGCAAATTACGGCGAACCGGCCTACGTCTCCTGGAAGGATCTTCCCTATAAGGACAAGGTCGAAGAAGCCAAGAAGCTGCTGAAGGAAGCCGGTTTCGGTCCGGATCATCCGCTGACCGCCGAGCTCAAGTACAACACCAACGACAACCACAAGCGCATCGCCGTGGCGATCGCCTCGATGTGGAAGCCGCTCGGCGTTAATGTCGAACTCGTCAACGCCGAGACTAAAGTCCATTATGACCAGTTGCAGCGCGGCGAAGTGCAGATCGGCCGCGCCGGCTGGCTGGCCGACTACAACGACCCAGACAACTTCCTGAACCTCCTGGTCACAGGCGTTCAGATGAATTACGGCCGCTGGTCCAATCCTGATTACGACAAGATGATCAAGGACGGCAACGCCGAGACCGATCTCGCCAAGCGCGCCGCAATCTTCAAGAAAGCCGAACAGCTGGCGCTGGATGATTCCGCCGCCCTTCCGATCTACTATTATGTTTCGAAGAACGTCGTCTCACCGAAGATCGAAGGTTTCGTCGATAACATTCAGGACATCCACCGCACCCGCTGGCTGTCGATGAAAGAGTAAGGGAAAACGGTCCTTGCCGCGCTCTGCAGCAAGGACCGGCCCACGATCATGATCAAATACGCCCTCCGTCGCCTGCTATCGACGATCCCGGTTCTGTGGATCGCCGTCACAGCCTGTTTTTTCGTTTTGCGCCTTGCCCCCGGCGGCCCCTTCGATGGCGAAAGGCCATTGCCGCCGGTGATCCTGAAAAATCTCGCGGTTCATTACAATCTCGATAAGCCGCTGATTCAGCAGTACCTGATCTATGTCGGGGACCTGCTGCGGGGCGATCTCGGCCCCTCCTTCGCCAGCGAGGATTTTTCCGTGGCCCAGCAGATCATGATCGGTCTGCCCTATACCTTCACCATCGGTACCGCCGCGTTCCTGATCGCCATCATCGTCGGCATCGCCGTCGGCTGCCTTGGGGCGCTCTACCAGAATAAGACGCCGGACTATATTCTCGGCGCCCTTATCCTGGTCGGTGTCGTGCTGCCGAACTTCCTGATCGCGCCCATCCTGCAATTGATCTTCGGCATCCACCTCGCCTGGTTTCCGGTCGGCGGTTGGGGTGACGGCTCAATCAAATACTTGATCCTGCCGATTGTCGTTCTGGCCCTGCCGCATGCAGGCCGCATCTCGCGCATCACCCGCGGTTCGATGATCGAAGTGATGAACCAGAACTTCATCCGCACGGCCAAGGCCAAGGGCATCGGCCCGCGGCTGACGGTGATGCGCCATGCGCTGAAGCCCGCGCTCATGCCTGTCGTTTCCTATCTCGGTCCGGCGGCAAGCTACCTTCTCACCGGCTCGCTGGTTGTCGAGAGCATCTTCGGATTGCCCGGCATCGGCCGCTATTTCGTCAACGCAGCGCTGAACCGCGATTACGGCATGGTTCTCGGTACGGTCATCTTCTACATGGTGTTGATCGTGTTTCTGAACCTTCTAGTCGACATCGCCTATGCCTGGCTGGACCCGAAAGTGAGAAACCGATGATCCTCAACCCCGCAAAACGCGAACTGCTTGCTGAGGAGCTTTTGGAGGCGGAAGGCCTCGCACCTGAAGGCCGCTCGCTCACCAGGGATGCGCTCCGCCGCCTCGGGCGTAACAAGGCGGCCGTTCTGTCAATCGCCGTCCTGGCGCTGTTGGTCCTCGCCGCCTTCCTTGGCCCCTGGTTCATTCCCTTCAATTACGAGGATCCGGACTGGGCCGCCTTCCGCATCCCGCCGTCGATCGAGACCGGCCATTATTTCGGCACCGACCCGAACGGGCGCGACCTGCTTGCCCGCGTGCTCTACGGCACTCGCGTTTCGCTGGCCGTAGCGCTGACGGCAACCGTCGTCTCGGTCGTCATCGGCGTGCTCTACGGCGCCATATCCGGCTATATCGGCGGCAGACTCGACGCGATCATGATGCGCTTCGTCGATATCATGTATGCGCTTCCCTATATCCTCTTCGTCATCCTGCTGATGGTGATCTTCGGCCGCAACGTCTATCTGCTCTTTGCCGCCATCGGCGCGCTGGAGTGGCTGACCATGGCCCGCATCGTGCGCGGCCAGACACTGTCGATCAAGCATCGAGAATTCATCGAGGCGGCCCGTGCCTCCGGCCAGCGGCCATTCAAGATCATCGTCAAGCACATCATTCCGAACCTCGTCGGACCGGTAGTCATTTTCGCGGCGCTGACCGTGCCTGAAATCATCGCCACCGAAAGCTTCCTGTCCTATCTCGGCTTCGGCGTGCAGGAACCGCTGACCTCGCTCGGCACCCTGATCGCCGAGGGCACCGACGCCATGGAAAGCATGCCCTGGCTGCTGATCTTTCCGGCAAGCTTCCTCGTGGCCCTGCTGCTCAGTCTGCTCTTCATCGGCGACGGCCTGCGCGACGCGTTCGACCCGAAGGATCGCTAAGAATGCCCTACGAAACACAAAAAGACATCCTCCTCGAACTCAAGAATTATTCGATCACCTTCAAAACGCCGGATGGAGAGGTGAAGGCGGTCTCGAACATGAACCTCACCGTCCGGCCCGGCGAACGCGTTGCCATTGTCGGCGAATCCGGTTCGGGTAAGAGCCAGACCTTCCTGGGCATCATGGGCCTTCTCGCCAAGAACGGGAGAACGACTGGACAGGCGCTGCTCGAAGGCAGGGATGTACTGTCGTTGAAACCGCGCGAGCTCGACCAGATCCGCGGCAAGGACATGGCGATGGTCTTCCAAGACCCGATGACCGCCTTGAATCCCTCGCTCAAGATTTCACGGCAGCTGACCGAACAGCTTGAGGTTCACCGCGGCCTGACGGCTCGCGCCGCATCGGACGCTGCCCTCGACATGCTGAAACGCGTCGGCATCCCCGACCCGACGCGGCGCTTTCACCTCTATCCGCATGAACTCTCAGGCGGCATGCGCCAGCGCATCGTCATTGCCATGGCGCTGCTCACCAAACCGAAGCTGCTCATCGCCGACGAGCCGACGACGGCGCTCGACGTCACCATCCAGGCGCAGATCCTCGATCTCTTCAACGACCTGACGGCGGAGATGAACACGGCCCTGATCATGATCACCCACGATCTCGGCGTCGTCGCCGGCCTCGCCGACCGCGTCGCCGTCATGTATGCCGGCCGCATCGTCGAGGAGGCGCCCGTCGACGAGCTCTTCGACAATCCCGCCCATCCCTATACGGCGGCGCTGCACGCCTCGATCCCACGCCCGGATCAGGATGTCGACGAGCTCGTCGTCATCCCCGGGCGCCCGCCGAACCTGCAGCACCTGCCGAAAGGCTGCAATTTCTCGCCGCGCTGTTCGCAGGTCCAGGACGATTGCATCGACCGTCCGCCGCCGCTCGAAACCCTGGCACCGCGCCACTGCGCCGCCTGCTACCACCCGTTCCCGCGTCGTGAGGAGTTGCTGAACCATGGCTGACCGATCGCTGCTAAGGGTCGAGAACCTGACGACCCAGTTCGAATTGCCGGCAAAGGGCTTGTTCAAGCCGCCGATTTTCCTCACCGCCGTCAACAATGTCAGCTTCGATCTCGCCGAAGGCCGCACCCTCGGCGTCGTCGGTGAATCCGGCTGCGGCAAGTCGACGCTCGGCCGCTCCATCCTACGGCTGTTGAAATCGCAAAAGGGCCGCATCCTATGGCAGGGCCGCAATCTTCTCGACCTCTCGGAGGAGGAAATGCGTGCCGCCCGCCGCGACATGCAGATCATATTCCAGGATCCGATCGCCTCGCTCGACCCGCGCATGACCGTTGGAGACATCATCGCCGAACCGCTCACCGTTTTCGAGCCGAAGCTTTCCAAGGCCGAGCGCACCGAACGTGTCCGCGAGATCATGACCGCCGTCGGGCTGGTGCCGGAGATGATCAACCGCTATCCCCACGAATTCTCCGGCGGCCAGGCGCAACGCATCGGCATTGCCCGCGCCGTCGTCACCAAACCGAAGCTGATCATCTGCGACGAGCCGGTTTCGGCCCTCGACGTCTCGATCCAGGGCCAGGTGATTACGCTTCTGCGTAAACTGCGCAAGGAGTTCGGCCTGACGCTGATCTTCATCAGCCACGACCTTTCCGTCGTCCGCCTGATCTCCGACGATGTGCTGGTGCTCTATCTCGGCCGAGTGGTAGAGGCAGGCGACTGCGCCACCGTCTTCGACCATCCCGCCCATCCCTATACGCAGGCGCTCTTTTCCGCAGCACCGATCCCGGATCCGAAGCTTGCGCGCCTGCGCACCCGCATCCGCCTGCAGGGCGATCCGCCCTCGCCGCTCAACCCGCCGAAAGGCTGTGTCTTCTCGCCGCGCTGCTGGAAGGCGACCGATATCTGTCGCACCGAAATGCCGCCGACCGAGGAGGTCCGTCCCGGCCAGAAGGCAGCCTGCTATCATATGGACAGGCCAATGAGCGGCGACGCAATCTCAGGATGAAGCGCTTGGAAAAGCGGACTTATTTTGGGTTCTAAAGTCCCCGATAAGAAAGATTTATCTGAGCACGTGCTAACTGTTTCCCGCCCAATCATGGGTTAGGGGAACGCATATATGAAATCGAGACTATCGGGATTGATCGCAGTTGCATCTGCGATCATCGCTGCCTCCGCCATTTCGGCACAGGCCGAAGATCTGAAGTTCAAGCTCACTAACGGCACCGACTCCGTCCTGACGCGCTTCTACAGCTCGCCGACCGGCGTCGCCGACTGGGAGGAAGACGTCTTCGGCGAAGACGTTCTCGATCCGGGCGAAAGCATCGATATCACCATCGCCGATGGCCGCACCGTCTGCAAATACGATATGCGCTTCGAGTTCGAGGAAGGCTCAAACCTCGCGACCACCGAAGATACGCAGGATCTTTGCCAGATGGGCAGCTACACCATCCACGAATAAGCAGCCCCCGCCGCCGCCCGCCTTCGCCATGTTCGCGAAGGCGGGCTTTTACCTCCTGCGATATCGGCATCCATATATCAACGCTTGTCACTCCGCCTGGCTCCGCGTATCAGCGATTAAGAGCAGTGCGGGAGGACAAGGTGAGCAGACGGTTTCTATCGATCGGTGAATGCATGGTGGAACTCTCGCAGGCAGGCGACGGCCTGCTGCGCAAAGGTTTCGCCGGCGATACTTTCAACACCGCCTGGTATGCCCGCGCCTGCCTTGGCCCCGACTGGTCGGTCGATTATTTTACGGCGCTTGGCGACGACGCCATGTCGGATGAAATGGTGGCCTTCATCGACAAGGCGGGCATCGGCACAAGCCTCATCCGCCGCATCAGGGGTAAAACGCCCGGCCTTTACATGATCAATCTGAAGAACGGCGAACGCTCCTTCAGCTACTGGCGCGACAGTTCGGCCGCCCGCAGCCTGGCCGCCGATCCCGACAGCCTGCGCGAGGCGGTGGAGAGCGCTGACCTCGTCTATTTCTCCGGCATCACCCTTGCCATCCTGCCGCAGGAGGACGCGGCAACGCTGCTCGCCGAAATCCGCCGCGCCAAGGCCGCCGGCAAGCTTGTGGTGTTCGACCCGAACATCCGGCCCCGCCTGTGGTCGAGCTATGACATCATGCACGCGACGATCAGCGAGGGCGCACGCTCCTCCGTCCTCATCATGCCGAGCTTCGACGACGAAGCCGCCCATTTCGGTGACGATTCCATTGAAGCGACGGTCCACCGCTATCGCGCGCTGGGCGCTGTCCATATCGTCGTCAAGAATGGCGCGGACGGGGTCAGGCTGAATTTCGCCGGCGAGGAGAGCTTCGTTCCGGCCGAGAAGGTCGAGCAAGTGGTCGATACCACCAGTGCCGGCGACAGCTTCAACGGCGCCTTCCTTGCGCACTATCTGGAAACAGCGGATGCGACCGCCGCCGCCCGCTTCGCCGCAGGCGTCGCAGCCCGTGTCGTCAGCGAACACGGCGCATTGGTGGCAAAGGAAAAACTCGGATTGGATGGCGGCTAAGCCCGCGCATAGAAATTCGGTACGAATGCCATGTACGAGGCGCTCCCCCGCCTCCTCGGCTGACCCGTTAAAATGGGTAGGACCTCAGGACTTCGTCGGCCGATCGGTCTCGCGAACCGCCTCGTCATGGTACCAGCAACTGTCAAGCGCCGCGTCGCAAATATCGGCGGCCTCGCGCTCCATCAGCTTGGCGCGTTCGAACCGGCTGGCGGCCCGCGGCGGCTTGACAGGAAACTGATAGATCGTTGCGGATTCACGATGGAAACCGGTGGGCATGAGATCGCCTCCATTCAGTTCGGCGCATCGACATTTAACGCCAGGACCATAACACGATGCACATAGTTTATGCAAATTGCACAAATTATATGCATATCCATATTATGATTGATCGATATGCTGTCTACAGCGAAAGCGCCCGCCTATTTGTTCAACACTTCATCACGCCAGGCTAACGCCGAAATTTTCATCCGGTTCCAAGCGGAAAACTCAGTTTCCTGCTGATGATACGGCCTTCAGCCGTCAAAACGGGGTGGTTTTTGCAAAAGCAAAATTCATCCCGACCGGCTGACCTGCGATTTTTCTTGTCCCGGCGGCCGAACTGGCACGCTACGTGCTTTTGAAGGTGCATCCCCTGGCGGTTGGGTGCGCTTGCGCGCCGAGATCGTCTCCGGATTTGCTCACCTTCGTAGCATTGAGAGAGTCACGATGACAAAATATAAGCTCGAGTATATTTGGCTCGATGGGTACACTCCGGTACCGAACCTGCGTGGCAAGACGCAGATCAAGGAATTCGACGTATTCCCGACGCTGGAACAGCTTCCGCTCTGGGGCTTCGACGGTTCGTCGACCATGCAGGCCGAAGGCCGCAGCTCCGATTGCGTGCTGAAGCCGGTCGCCATCTATCCCGACCCGGCTCGCACCAACGGCGCGCTCGTCATGTGCGAAGTCATGATGCCTGATGGCGTCACGCCGCACCCGAGCAACGCTCGCGCGACCATTCTCGACGATGAAGATGCATGGTTCGGCTTCGAACAGGAATACTTCTTCTACCAGAACGGCCGTCCGCTCGGCTTCCCCGAGCAGGGCTACCCGGCTCCGCAGGGCCCCTACTACACCGGCGTCGGCTATTCGAACGTCGGCGACGTCGCCCGCGAAATCGTCGAAGAACATCTCGACCTCTGCCTGGCTGCCGGCATCAACCACGAAGGCATCAATGCCGAAGTGGCCAAGGGCCAGTGGGAATTCCAGATTTTCGGCAAGGGCTCCAAGAAGGCCGCCGACCAGATCTGGATGGCACGCTACCTGCTGCAGCGCCTGACCGAAAAATACGGCATCGACATCGAGTATCACTGCAAACCGCTCGGCGACACCGACTGGAACGGTTCGGGCATGCATTGCAACTTCTCGACCAAGTACATGCGCGAAGTCGGCGGCAAGGCCTATTTCGAAGCACTGATGGCGCAGTTCGAAAAGAACCTGATGGACCACATCGACGTTTACGGTCCTGACAACGACAAGCGCCTGACCGGCAAGCACGAAACGGCTCCGTGGAACAAGTTCTCCTACGGCGTTGCCGACCGTGGCGCCTCGATCCGCGTCCCGCATTCCTTCGTCAAGAACGACTACAAGGGCTATCTGGAAGATCGCCGCCCGAACTCGCAGGGCTGCCCCTACCAGATCGCTTCCCAGGTTCTGAAGACGATTTCGGAAGTTCCGACTGCAAGCTCGGCTTCCGCTGCCGCTTAACCTCCCAAACGGCGCCGGTCCACGACCGGCGCCGTCCTTCTTTCCGCATGAAAACCGCGATCGGCCGCTGACATATTCGCGAGGATCGAGCCGCTGAAAGGCCTGCAAGCGCGGGCATGCGGCTGTAATATTTCCATCATGGTCATGCCTCAAAATAGGCAAGCGGGAATCGCCGTTCCGGAACCCCGCTTTGGGGTTGAGCGTTGGCATATCGATGCAACGCGGATGGAAATCGTGACATGCTGCAACGTCCGGCAAACACTCATCACAGCGAGAGCTGGGCCAATGCCACAGCCGCCGGCAACCTGCCCGAACGGTTGGTGATCATCACCGATGCCTGGCATCCGCAAGTCAACGGCGTTGTGCGCTCGATCGAGAACACCAATCGCGAGCTGGCCAAGATGGGCGTGGCTGTTTCCATGGTGACGCCGGAGCGCTTCAACAGCATCCCGTGCCCGACTTATCCCGAGATCCGCCTGTCGATCGCCAATTACCGCCGCATCGCCCGTGAGATCGAAAAACACAATCCCTCCTACGTGCATATCGCCACGGAAGGGCCGCTGGGGCTGACTGCCCGCCGCTGGTGCCTGCGCAAGGGCATGCCCTTCTCCACCAGCTACCACACGCGCTTTCCCGAATATGTTTCCGCCCGCCTGCCGATTCCGCAAAGCTGGCTTTATGCCTTCGTGCGCTGGTTCCATAATGGCGGCGCCGGCTGCATGGTCGCCACCCCGAGTCTTGCTCGCGAGCTTTCGGCACGCGGCATCAAGAACCTGATGCCCTGGACCCGGGGTATCGACGCCACGCAATTCCATCCCATGCCGCTTGAGGAACAGCCATTCGGCCTTCCGCGCCCGATCTTCATGACAGTCGGGCGCGTGGCGCTGGAGAAGAACCTGCCGGCCTTTCTCGATCTCGACCTGCCCGGTTCGAAGGTAGTGGTCGGCGACGGCCCGGCATGAGCCGAACTGGAGCAGCGCTATCCCGATGTGCACTTTACCGGTGTGAAGTTCGGCGAGGATCTGGCCAAAGCCTATGCCCAGGCCGATGTCTTCGTCTTTCCCTCGCTCACCGACACGTTCGGCAACACGATCCTTGAAGCGCTGGCATCGGGTGTCCCGGTCGCCGCCTATCCGGTCACCGGCCCGCTCGATATCATCGGCGAAGACAGCGAGGTCGGCGCGCTCGACCAGAACCTGCAAGCCGCCTGCCTTGCCGCCCTCTCCGCCTCGCGCATCAAGGCGCGCGAGCTTGCCATGCAATATTCCTGGGAAGCGGCGACGCTGCAGTTCATCAACAATATCCGCGCCGCCAACGGCGTCATTACGCCGAAATGGAAAAAGGCCTGGCAGTTTGCCAAATCGCTGCCTAGAACCAGAAAGCCTGGCGAAACCGCCGGGCCTCTCCCCTCCGCAGACTGATCTCCCCTGCTCGTGCCGTTCCCGACGGCAATCGCGCTGCGCGCAGCAGATATTTCGGCGATGGCGTTCAAAGGCACAAAATCGTGGATCGTGCCGTTGTAGCGCATCGACGTGACGCGAACGCCGGCGAGCGACCACGACGCGGCGGATCTCACCCCGCTACAGGCCGATATCGTGGCGCTGCGCGAAGCGCAGGATAAGAGCGCGGCTTAGGTTCAGGACGACCGACATAGGGTGCGCATGAGGCGCCCCCTCTGCCTTGACGGGCATTTCCTCACAAGTGGGGAGATCGGCTGGGGTACCCGCTCGCTCCAACATCGATTGTTCGGGGAGATACTATCCGCCGGCGATCTCCACCCTTGTGGGGGAGATGCCCGGCAGGGCAGAGGGGGGTGCCCCAGGCCCCGGCAACGCCCCCAAAATAACCCTATGTCCGTCTCTTCTTGCCTTCGAACGGATTCTCAGCTGAACGGAAATGAATACGGATCGGCACGCTCGGCATGTCGAAATCGGCGCGCAAGCCGTTGATCAGATAGCGCGTATAGGATTCCGGCAGTGCGTCCGAACGGGTGCAGGAGATCATGAAGGCCGGCGGGCGGGCCTTGACCTGCGTCATGTATTTCAGCTTGATCCGGCGGCCGGACACGGCCGGTGGCGGATGCTGGATCTGCTGCGTTTCCAGCCAGCGATTAAGCTTCGCCGTCGAAATGCGCTTGTTCCAGACCCTGTCCGTGTCGATGATCGACTGCATCAGCTTGTCGAGCCCCCAGCCGGTTTGGCCGGAGATCGGCACGGCGCGGATGCCGCGCGCCTGCGGCAGCAGCCGGTCGGTCTTTTCGCGGAGATCCGCAAGCACTGCCTGCCGGTCTTCGATCATGTCCCACTTGTTGAAGGCGAGCACGGCCGCGCGGCCTTCGCGCAGCACGAGATCGACGATCTGCAGATCCTGCTTCTCGAAAGGGATCGTCGCGTCGAAGACGATGACGACGGTTTCGGCAAAACGGATGGCGCGCAGCGCGTCGGCGACGGAAAGCTTCTCCAGCTTCTCGGTCACCCGCGCCTTGCGGCGCATGCCTGCGGTATCGAACATTTTGATGGTGCGGCCGCGCCAATCCCATTCGACTGAAATGGAATCGCGGGTGATGCCTGCCTCCGGCCCGGTCAAAAGCCGGTCCTCGCCGAGGAAACGGTTGATCAGCGTCGACTTTCCGGCATTCGGCCGGCCGACGATCGCCACCCGGAGCGGCTTGGTGTCGTCATAGACGGGCTCTTCGTCCTCGTCGTCGCCTTCACCCGCGGCCTCGGAAATATCGACGTTGGTGACGGCGACATCCTCCTTGGCATAGGCGCGATCCTTGCCGATCGCCTCGACGATCGCGTCCCGCAGATCGAGCATGCCCTCGCCGTGTTCGGCCGAAATCGGTGTCGGCTCGCCGAGCCCGAGCGTATAAGCGTCATAGAAGCCGCTGTCGGAGCCGCGCGCTTCGGATTTATTGGCGACCAGCACCACCGGCTTGCCGCGCCGGCGCAGCATTTCGGCAAGCGCGGTGTCGACGGGCGTCAGTCCGTTCTTGGCATCGACGACGAAAAGCGAAAGATCGGCCTCGTCGATTGCCGCTTCCGTCTGGGCGCGCATCCGGCCCTGCAGGCTTTCTTCGTCGGCCTCTTCCAGACCGGCCGTGTCGATAATGGTAAAGGTCAGGCCCATCAGCCGCGCATCGCCAGGCCGGCGGTCGCGGGTCACGCCTGGCGTGTCGTCGACAAGCGCCAGCTTCTTTCCCACCAGGCGGTTGAAAAGCGTCGACTTGCCGACATTCGGACGACCGACGATCGCGACCGTGAAACTCATTCTTTTTCCTTAAAACTCAGCCCTGCGCGGCGGGCGCCTTGCCGGATGCGGTAATGAGATCAAGCATCATATGAGCGCGATTGGTAACATTGCGCGGGCTGTCGGTATCGTCGACGATTGACTGGAACCATTGCCGCGCCTGCGCCATGTTGCCGGCCTTATACGAAGCAAGGCCGAGCGCTTCGCGTGCCGAATGACGGAAGGCGTTGCCCGGCACGGCCATTTCCTCGATCGCGGCCGAAACCTGTTCGTAGGAGCCGTTTTCGATCAGCAGCCAGCCGGCCCGCATTTTTGCGGCATCGCGCACGGCGGCCGGAACGCCATTATCCTTGCCGATCTCGTTGAAGGCGGCGATCGCCGTGGCAGCGTCGCCCTTCTGCGCCTGAACGGTCGCCGCCCGCATGCGCGCCAGCACCGGATAGGCGCCATGGCCTTCCTTTTCCAGCTTATCGAGCGCGGCCAGCGCTTCGTCGTTCTTGTTCTCGTCGGCAAGCTTCATCGCCGCCAGGAACTGGTCGCCGGCACCGGAGGAGCGGGTATCGTCCCAATATTCATAGAGAACCTTGCCGGCGGTGCCGACGACGATCAGGATGGCGACGACGATGATATAGCGGCCAAAGCGGCGCCAGACACCCTTCATCTGGTCGGACCGCAATTCCTCATTGACTTCACGGATGAAGCTGTCGTCGTTGAATGCCATTCTCGTCTCCGGCCGCGGAAATACCCAATACTATGCAAGATGCATATTGCCGGGCCTTCTACCCCATTTTGCCGCAGTTGTAAGGGGGATATGAAAGATTCGTTACATCACAAGCGGCGAAACGCCGATCAGCCATTCGTGCAGCTTCCAGATGATCAGCGCCCAGACGACGATGCCGATGACGATCGCATAGAGATCGTATTTGGCTGACACGAACGGCCGGAGCACGATCTCGCCCGCCCGCTGCCGCCGTTTCAGCGAAATGCGCAGGATGACGCCCCAGGCGAGAAAGGCTGCAAACAGCAGCACCGACGACGTCTCGCCATTGGCGAGCAGATGCGCCAGCGCCCAGATCTTCACCGACAGCACCATCGGATGTTTGGTCTTGGTCGCAATGTGCCCCGCCGGCAGCAGCGAGGCGACCAGACAGATCATCGCGATCAGCATCAAGGTAATGGTGATATGCGCCATCCAGACCGGCGGATTGTAAAGCACGCCGGTCACCTGCCGGGCCTGGCCGAATCCGTAGATCAACAGGATCAGCGTGGCGAGACTCGCGACGGAATAAGCCGCTCGCCAGCCCTTCTCGCCAAGGCTTGCGATCATCGAGGCGCGGAAGCCGGGGGCGACCACCCGCAAAAGATGCACCCCGAGGAAAAGTATGATGCCGACGATAAGCAATGCCATGGCGGATCCCTTCCGTGCCGTTTGTCATGGCTTAGCGGCTAGCGGGAAAAAATACCAGTTGAGACCGCAGCTTCGCCGCAATTCTATCGGAGGGAAACCGCGAACAAATTGTCGCGGTGCCCATGTCTCGTCCTCTCCTCTCCGCCTGTCTGGCTGCCTCCTTCATTCTGCCTGTCACGGCAGAGGCGGCCGACCGGCCGAAACAGCTGGTCATCATCTCTTTCGACGGCGCCCACGACAATGCGCTCTGGCTGAAAAGCCGCGAGATGGCGGCAAAGAACGGCGCCCATTTCACCTATTTCCTCTCCTGCACCTTCCTGATGAACGAGGCGGCGAAGAAGGCCTACCGGGCGCCGCACCAGAGACGCGGAAAGTCCAATGTCGGCTTCGCCCAGAGCGACGACGAAATCCGCGAACGCCTCGGCAATATCTGGCATGCCCATCTCGAAGGTCACGACATATCGAGCCACGCCTGCGGCCATTTCGATGGCCGCGAATGGAGCGAGGCCGACTGGTCGGCCGAATACGCCACCTTCCACACAACCCTGAAGAATGCCTGGAAAGGCGTCGGTCTGGACGAGCCGGCCGGCTGGCGGGATCTGGTCGATCATGGCATCAAGGGTTTCCGCGCCCCCTACCTCTCCGCGACCGCGGGCGCCGACATGATCGCCGCCGAAAAGAAGGCGGGCTTCAGCTATGACGCGAGCCTCGTCACCAAAGGCCCGGCTATGCCTGTCGAGGAGGACGGCATTATCCGCTTCGGCCTGCCGCTGATCCCTGAAGGCCCAAGCGAAAAACCGATCATCGGCATGGACTACAATCTCTTCGTGCGCCACTCCAAGGGCGAGGAAGACAGCGCGGATTCGAAAGAATTCGAGGACCGCGCCTATGCCGCCTTCTCCCAAGCCTTCGACCGCCAGTACAACGGCAACCGCATCCCGCTCCAGCTTGGCTTCCACTTCGTCGAGATGAACGGCGGCGCCTACTGGCGCGCCCTCGACCGGCTGGTCGGCGACGTCTGCCACCGAGAGGACGTCGCCTGTGTCAGCTATTCCGAAGCGATCCCGATGATCGAGGCGCGGGGGAGATTGCAGCAGACGTCGGGGCTGTGACAGTACTTTTCGAGACTGAGACGAGGTGCCGTGCGGCCCCGTCATCCGCTTGCCGGCACCTTCTCCGCGCTCGGCGCGCTAGGGAAAAGGGATAAGCCGCAGAATTTCGACTCCCTCTTCTCCCCTCGGGGAGAAGGCGCCCGTAGGGCGGATGACGGGGCGACACGGCAGGTGAGGTATTTCCCGTTGCCGCCTGCCTCCCCATCGGACAATCTCACCCATCAGCCATCCGCGTGTACGGCGCCGGCTTCACGCTCCAGATAGCGCTGATCGATCTCCGGCAACGGCTCATCATCGATTGCCGCCTCGAAGGCCTTCAGGCGTTTGTGGATGGAAAGTAGCTCGATAATCGTCGTCCAGGCGTTGACGAGATACTGGAATGAGTTGCTGACCTGACCGAAGGCGGTCGAAATCTGCTGGAAGATGCCATAGGTGATGGCGCCGGCCACGATCGTCGGCACCAGCATGAAGATGACGAAGAGCGCGTCCGCCTGACTGTAGAAATTGCGGGCGACGTTAAAATACATGTAGTGAAAATACATCCGGTAATAGTTGCGACGAACATTGTCGAAGAGTTCGCGCACCGTCAGTGGCTGGGCCCTTTCCGCATGGTCTTCGCCGTAGACGAGTTCCTTGCGATAGGCCGCTTCAACGCGCTGATTGCGGAAGTTCAGACCCGGCAGCTTGATGCCGACAACCGCCAGCAGCACGGTGCCGAAAGCCGACCAAAAGAGCGCTAGCCAGAAGAGCGAATTCGCCACCGGTCCGATGACCGGCAGCGCGGTCACGTAATGCGAGAGCGCCAGCAGGATCGGGAGGAAGACGACAAGCGTCATCACCGAGTTGATGAGGCTGATGCCGAGCACTTCGAGCGTGCTTGCAAAACGCATCGTATCTTCCTGAACGCGCTGTGAGGCGCCCTCGATATGGCGCAGCTTTTCCCACTTCGACATGTAGAAATTGTTCATCGCCGTGCGCCAGCGGAAGATGTAGTGGCTGGTGAAGAAGTCGGTCATGATCGACACGAACATGCTGAGAAATGCGATCTGACAGAAGACCCACATCAGGTCGTAGAAATTATCGACGCTAATGCCCGGCTGCTTCGACAATGCGTTCTGCAAAAGATCGCCGAACGGCCGGCGCCAGTTGTTGATCACGACGGTAATCTGGACGCCGAAATAGGTCACGAAGATGATGAGTGCCGAACCCCAAATCGACCACAGCTTCCAGGGATGGTGCAGCGCCTTCAGATGCCATGCGCCGCAGAAGATCACCGCCGAAAGAAAGAAATAGCTATAGAACCAGAGGTTTTCGGGCAGCAGGAAGAACGAAAGATCGATCGGCTGCTGGTCTTCCGGAACAGGTCCATAACCGAGCGATACACCGAGATGAGCGGCGAACAGATACCAGCCGGCGATGCAAATCAGGGTCCAAATGACGAGCGAAGTAAAAAACGCCTTCGGCTGGGGAAAAAAGGAATGAAACACGGGGAGCTTTGCTTTCCTGAACTGTGAGTCTCGGGAGTGTCGTCGAACACTGATTGTGCCGGAAACTAAGGCAGTTCGAAGGAAGCAGCAATGGGTTTAGCCGATTGTTACGCAGATGTAACGGGTTAAGCGATTTTCTTGATCACCGGCATCACCAGTCCCGCGCAGGCAACGAGTGCCGCCGCAGCAATCACCGTCGGAACGGTGAAACTGCCCGAGCGTTCGGCGATCCAGCCGGCAACGACAGGCCCGACGATCTGGCCGACACCGAAGGCGGCCGTCATCATCGCCAGGATCCGCCGCGGGCTTTCGGGGGAAAGCTTGCGGCCGATCTGCAGCCCGTAAGCGGTGATCGCCAGGAAGGTCGCCCCGAACAGCGCCCCGCCGATCAGCGGTGCGGCAGAGTGCGGCAGCATGACGGTTGCGAGCACGCCGGCGGCTTCGACCAGAAGTGCTGCGACATAGACGCCCCCGAGCCCGAGCGGCCTGACCAGCGGCTTCCAGGCAAACAGCGCCACCGCCGACGTCAGGCCGGCGATGAACCAGCAGAGAAATTCGACAAAGGCACCCGTGGCTGACAGGCGGGCGATGGTGACGAGGAAGGTCGCGGTGATCACATAGCCGAAGCCGAACAGGCCGTAGGACAGCGTGATCAGCACCATCGGCCGGCTCCAGACGAGGGCCGGCTCTTTGCCCGTGCGCGCCGATTGCGCCGGCGCCGACGGCAAGAGCAGGAAGACGATGACGAGGCTTGCCGCGCAGTAGAGCGCGCCGCCGATCCAGTCGGCGCGCCAGCTGTCCGGGCGGCCGTGAAAGCCGAGGCCGATGAGAAACACCATGATCGAGGACAGCGCGATCCCCGCTCCCGGCCCGCCGAAATGCGCTGCCTGCACATGGTCGTTGCCGGCGGAAGCCCCGTGGCTGAGCACGATCGATGAGGTGAAGACCATCGCAAAGGCGCTGGCGAGGCCGGCCAGGAACCGGATGACGGCAAAGACTGCGACGGAATTTGTGGCGGCCATGGCGGCGAGCAGGATTGCGGTCGCAAGCAGTGCCGAGAGCGCCACCAGCCGTTCGCGCCCCGCCGCCCAGCCATAGGCGGCAAGCACGGCGCCGACGAGATAACCGACGAAATTCGCCGAAGCAATAAAACCGGCATCCGCCGCCGAAAGCGGCACGCCACTCATCATGCCGGGCAGGATCGGCGTGTAGGAGAAACGCCCGAAGCCCATGGCCGCCGCCATCGCAACGGCGCCGGCAGCGGCAGTGGAAACAAGGTTCGGCGGGGAATGACGGATGCGCTCAAGCATGCAGCGCTTATCGCGCCGCAGCACCTGCGCGACAATCAAGTAATTCTGATCGGTCGATCAATTTCCGGAAACATGAAAAATTCCTCGCCTCCCTTGAAAGCAATTATCTTACGATATATGTTTTAAGACATAGCCAACGATACATCCAACGATGAAAGGAAAAGTCATGAGAGGTTTTAAAGGCGGCATGTTCGGCGACGCTTTCCGCATGGGCCGCAAATTTGCGGCCGGCGATCTGCAGCTCGTCATTCTGGCGCTGCTCGCTGAGCAACCCCGCCACGGCTATGAATTGATAAAGTTGCTGGAGGAACGCTCCGGGGGCTTCTACGTGCCGAGCCCCGGCGTTATCTACCCGGCGCTCACCTATCTCGAGGAAACCGGTCTTGCCGAGGTGGAGAACGAGGGCACCAAGAAACTCTACAGCATCACCGACGCCGGCCGCCGCCGCGTCGAGGAAAACCGCGACATGATCCTGCACACACTCGCCAAGCTGGAACGCATCGGTGAGAAGATGGCCTATGTGAAGCGCGTCTTCGAAACCGACCGCCACGGCGCCGACGAGGGTGACGACGGCGATTTCATGCAGGACGGCGGCGATATCCGCGCCGCTCGCATGCTGCTGCGCTCGGCACTGCGCATGCGTTATCCCTGGTCAAAGCCCGAGGCCGCCCGCATTGCCGGCATACTGGAACGTGCGGCGACGGAAATCCTGCAGGGCGGCAGGCCGCAAACGCGGGGTGAAGACGGGTGATGCCAAGGTACAAGGGATGAGGCGCTCGAGGATACCGCACTGGTGCCCAAGAGGGCCTCATCCTGAAGCGCCCCGCAGGGGCCTCGAAGGACGGG
>NZ_JAPPSO010000018.1:0-88645 GCF_036571585.1 Rhizobium sp. 268
ATCAAACCATGGCTCCCGAAAAGCAGGCAGCTTAGCGCCTTTGTTGCAGTTCGAGATAGAATGTACCGCGGCTCCGCACAAATGTGGCGTAATCTATCTTATGGAACCAGCTTTATGGAACTGGTCCCTGGTAGCCACCACGCCCCCGAACCCTTTCAGCAAACTTTCGGAAGGCTGGCGCGTTAATCTCGCGCGGTGGCGACGGAGAGGAAATGCTGATGAGCAAAGGCTTTCGATTTGATGTGCTCGCCAAGGGCGGCTACACGGCGCGGGGTGTCGTTTTCCTGCTGATAGCCGGGCTCGCGCTCTTCTCCGGCGTCGCCGGCGGCCGGCCGGAAACGAAGTCGGCGCTCTCGACGCTGCTGGCGCAGCCGTTCGGTCGGATCTGGGTCGGAATGATCGGTCTTGGACTTCTCGGATTTGTCGCCTGGAGGCTGGCCCAGTCCTTGGCGGATAGCGACGGCCACGGCCGGGACGGAAAGGCTTTGGCGATCCGGGCGGCACTGCTTGGCAGCGCCATCACCTATCTCGGGCTTGCCGGATATGCCCTCGGTGGTGCCATCTTCCTCGGTGGAGGGAGCGAAGGCTCGGGTGAAAAGGGGTTGGCTGGATGGATCATGTCGCAGCCGTTCGGATCCTACCTTGCGATCGCCGTTGGGGCTGGCTTTGTCATCGGCGGCATCGTGACGGTCGCAAAGGGCATCACCCGGAAGTTCGAGCGCTACGTTAAGATACCGGACAGCAAGGGTATCGTGACCTTGATATGCGTTTACGGTCTCGTCGCCCGTGGCATAGTGTTTGCGATCACCGGGATACTGTTCGCCTATGCCGGCTTCCGGGTGGATCCGCAACAGGCCGGCAGCATGGGCGACGCCCTGGAATGGGTCCGCCAGCTTCCGTTCGGATCCTTCCTCTACATCGCCGTCGCCGCCGGATTGGCAGCCTTCGGAATATACAACCTTGTCGAGGCACGGTACCGCGTCATTTCCAACCCGTCATTGGCAGGCGCCAGGCGTTCGATCCCGCTGGCGGGCTCCTGATACGCTTTGTCAGAAGCCGGCTTTCTTCGGTTGAAGCAGCAGAACTGCGGTCGCGGCCGCCTCCATCCGCGGTTTGTCGAGCGATATTTTATTTCGTCTTTTCGTTGTGGTTTTTCCCTGGATAACTGGCATTTTAACGAAGCCCGTATGATTTCGTTAGGCCCGCTTTGGCACCCTCCCCGCACCTTCGGGAGATGCCATGTTCACTGTGCTTTCATGTATCGCCGACCAGCATGACTGGACGTTGCTTTTCGTCGCCCTGTCGATCTGCTGCTTCGGCAGCCTGACGGCGGTTTTCATGCTGACACGTGCGCAGGAATGCGTGCGGCAGCATCACCACTCCTGGCTCATCGCCGCTGCCGTCGTTCTCGGCGCCAGCACCTGGGCAACCCATTTTATCGCGATGCTGGCTTATGCCGGTCCGGTGCCGATCGGCTACGACGGTCCCCTGATCATTCTGTCGATCATCGCCGCCGTCGTACTGTTTGCAGTGGCGGTTGAAATCGCTTTTATGGAAGGCGGCCAGCTTGTCCAGGCATCCGGCGGGGTCCTGTTCGGCGTTGCGATTGCGGCAATGCATTTCGTGGGGTTGCTCGCCATCACGCCGTTCAGCATGGTTTCGCTTGTCCCGGACAAATCGATCGTCGCCTGTGCGTTGGCAATCGGCTTCGGCATCGTTGCGGTTGCGGCCCTGCGGCACAGCGCCAGCAGGCGTTTTCATATTTTCGCCGGCGCGGCCTGCATCGTCCTGGCGATCTGCAGCCTCCACACCGTGTCGATGAGGGGGTCCAGATTACCCCTTCCGCCGAGCCCGTGCATGCCGATCTCTCCTCCGTCGATCGGATCGCCATCGCCATCGCCGTCTCGGTCATCTCCACCTTGATCCTGCTCGGAGCGGCCGCAGCGCTGTTCCTCGATCGTCATTTGACCGATCTGCGCGGGCTGGCGAATGCCTCGTTCGAGGGGCTTGTCATCGCCCAGGAGAATGTCGTCATCGATCTTAACGAGAAATTCGCTGCGATGGCCGGTAAGGCAGCCGCGTTTCTGAAAGGGCAACCGGTCGAGGCGGTGCTTGCGATCGAAAGGCGCCTCGGCATCGACACTTGCCAGGGAGCGGTGTGGCGCGACGGCCAGGACATGATTCCGGTCGAGATCCTGGCTCGAACGATCGAATATCGCGGGCGCGAGTGCCAGGTGATTGCCGTACGCGATCTGACGGAGCGCCATGAGGCGAGCCGCAGGATCGAGCATATGGCGCGCCACGACCCACTGACCGGTCTGGCGAACCGCCGCGAGTTCGACCGGCGTTTCGAAATGGCGATCGCCGGCGCTGCCGAAACCCCAAGCGGCCTGGCGCTGTTTGCCCTCGATCTCGACCGTTTCAAACTCGTCAACGACACATTCGGCCACGCCGCGGGGGACGCGGTTCTGCAGCGTGTCGCCCAGGTCTTGGTCCGGACTTTGCCGGCCGATGTTACGATCGCCCGCATGGGAGGAGACGAATTCTGCATCATCCTGGAAAACGCGTCCCGCCAACAGACGGAAGCGTTGTCGGCCGATCTGCAGCACGCCTTCGCGCAGGAGTTCGCAGATCTCGCCACCTCTTCGGGATTCGGTGCCAGCATCGGCATTGCGTTGTACCCGGAGCATGGCGTCACCGATCGGCGCCTGCGAAACAACGCCGATATGGCTCTCTACCGGGCCAAGAGCGGCGGCCGCGGCAGAGCCTGCACATTCGAGGCGGCGATGGACATTGAACTGCATGCCAAGCGGCAGCTCGAGCACGATCTGCGGCACGCAGTCGCCAAAGGAGAGCTGTTCCTGGTCTATCAGAGGATCGTCGACACCTCCTCGCAAGAACCGTGCGGCTACGAGGCGCTGTTGCGCTGGCGCCATGCAAGCCGAGGCGTCCTTGCACCGGCGGATTTCATCGCTGCCGCCGAAGAAACCGGCTGCATCATTCCCATCGGGATCTGGGTTCTGGAAGAAGCCTGCAGCGAGGCAGCGTCGTGGAAGGCCCCGCTGACGATCGCGGTCAACATCTCGCCGGTTCAGTTCCTGATGCCGAACCTGGTGGAGCAGTTCTCGCAAATTCTTGCGAAAACCGGGCTGCAGCCGGACCGCCTGGAGCTTGAGATCACCGAGACGGCGCTGTTCCGCGATCGGGCCGCCGTGCTTTCCACGCTTGGTCAACTGCGGGCGATGGGAATCCGGGTAGTGCTGGACGACTTCGGGACCGGTTATTCCTCGCTCGCCCATCTGCGGGATTTTCCGTTCGACAAGCTGAAGATCGACAGACGTTTCCTTGCCGGCATCGGCGTCGATCCCACCATCAGGGCACTGTTCGAGAATGTCATCGAGATGGCGTCGACGCTCAACCTGCCGGTGATTGCCGAAGGGGTCGAGACGCAGGAACAGCTTTCGATACTTCATGCAAGCCAGCCGGCGCAGATGCAGGGCTTCCTGTTCGGCAAGCCTGAGGCCGCGCCAAGCAGCCGGGCGCCGTTGAAAGCGATCGCCTGACCCGCCTGGGCAGAATTGTGGGTTTTCCAGCCGCTCCGGACTACTTTCCGTCGAGCCATTCTTGCAGTTCCGCCTCTGCCCGCTCCAGTGCGCTGTAGTTCAAGAGCTTGCGCAGGAAAGCCACGGTGACGGCGCGGGCGCGGAGATTGAAGCGGCCGTCCTCGTGATCGTCACCGGCGCTCTGGTAGACGTCGAGCTTGTCGTAGAGCTGCTGCAGGCGGTTCTGCACGCTGCGCAGCGACAGGCCCCGGCGTTTGGCGATCGCCCTGTCCGTCAGGCCGAGCGCGATATCGACGAGGACCTCGTATTCGGAATCGGTAAAACCGTTGGTCTGGCCGAGACTTTTCTGCTGCAGGCCGCGCACCTCGCGGTCGATGACGCACTGGCTCTCGATGAAGATCGAGCGCAGCGCCAGCTTCAGCCGCTCGTCCGAGGCGGATTTCAGCACATAGCCATAGGCGGCGCCATCCGGCACGATGCGCGAGACGCCGCGCACATAGGCCTCGTCGGAATAATTCGACCAGAACAGGATGCGGGTCTCGGGCCGCTCCTTCCAGATGGTGCGCGCCGCCTCGATGCCATTGCGGCTCGCCATTTGCAGGTCCATGACGATATGCGCCGACTTGTGGTCGCGGGCGAGCTTCTCGCCGACCGTTCCGTTCTCGGCCTCGATCACCGTGTCGCATTCCGGCAGGGCGGCGTTGACCGCCTCGTGCAGGTAGGAGCGGTGCAGCGGGTCGTCCTCGACGATCAGAACCTTCATTGCGCGTTTCTCCTCAGTCCGGCCCGCTTGCCGGGTTGTGCGGGGTCAGCGGCAGCACGACGCGCACCACGGTCCCGCGATTGTTGTGGCCGGGCCCGGTGGTGAAGCGCGCCGAGATCAGCCGCGCACGGGTCTTCATATTGTCGATGCCGCCGCCGATCCGTCCCCGCGCCTTGGCAAGCCCCGTTCCGTCGTCGAAAATTTCGATCGACAGCCGTTCCTCATCGGCCTCGAGCCGCACCGTCACGGCGAGGGGCGCGGCATGGCGCACCGCATTGTTGATCGCCTCCTGCGCGATCCGGAACAGCGCGACGCTGACGGTCGGTTCCAGCCGCTCCAATGCGCCGTGCGTTTCGTCGACCAGACCCCATTCGATGGCCGATCCCGTGTCGCGGGTCGAGCGGTCGAGATGATGCTCGATTGCCTGCGCGAGACCGAAGAGCTGGAGCACAGATGGTTTTGCCTGTTCGATGATTTGCCGCAGATCCTGCATGCAATGCTGCAGCGAACGCGAGACCGGCTCCAGCGCCTCCGGTGTCACCTCGCCGTTGCGCGACAGCCGATCGATCCGGCGGGCGAGCCGCGTCAGGTCGGCAAGCGTCTGGTCGTGCAGGTCCATGCCGATCCGCTGGCGTTCCTGCTCCAGCGCCTCGGTCAGCTTCAGCGCGCCCTGCCGCAGCCCCTCCTCGCGGGCGCGGGCCTCGGCCTCGACGATCGCCGAGCGTTGCGCCTGTTCGGCAGCCTGCAGCGCGAAGAAATAGGGCGTCAGCAGGTCGGCGATGATGCGGGCGCGTTCGATATCCTCCATCGTATAGACACCAGCCGTTCGCGATGAACAGGAGAGCGCCGCGATGATCGTGCCCTGCACCTTCATCGGCACATGCAGACGGCTTCTCAGCGACTCCTCGACGATCGGCCGCTTGAACGCACCCTCGAAATGGAAACGCGGGTCCGTCATGGCGTCTTCCGCCAGCAGAAAGTCCACCTCGCCCCAGAGCAGCGAACGGATCGGGCTGTTGACCACCGGCGCGCCGGCAAGATCGCCCCAGGCGGTTTCGATGCCCGTCTCGTAGGCCGTGTGGTAGTTGCCGCCCTCCAAGAGCACGCAGACATCGAGGTGGTCGTGCGGGATGATATGGGCGACCTCGGCCGCAACCGAACGGATGGCCGAGCGGAAGTCGAGCTGGCCCGCGAGCAGCCGGGAAATACCGAGATAGTGGTCGAACATCGCTGCGGGTGTGAGATGCAGCATTGTGATTCCTCCCTGAGACGGCACAGGCTCCTCAACCCGCCGCGATCCCTTCGCAGTAAGCGCCCGCGGAAGCGCCGCCGTCTTGCGTAAACCCGCAGCTAATTGCGCAAAACCCGCAAACGACTTGCTGCCTTGCCCCTGTACAGGCCGGTCGATCTCCCGCATCCTGCCCTTACTGAGAGGAGGAAGCTCAGTGCAAGAACAATTTTCACTCGGCCCCGATTGGGCAGGCAGGAGTGAAGCGATCCGCCGACCGGCGCGATCATCAGGGAGGAAGACATGACAATCCGCAAGATGCTTTTGGCATCGGCCGCTATTGCTTGCGCCGCGATGCCCGTTTCTGCCTTTGCCGACACGTCGGCCAAGAAAATCGCTCTTTCCAACAACTATGCCGGCAACTCATGGCGCCAGGCCATGCTGACGAGCTGGGGCAAGGTGACGGGCGAGGCCGTCAAGGCCGGCACCGTTGCCGCAGCCGACCCTTTCACCACCGCCGAGAACCAGGCAACGGAACAGGCCGCGCAGATCCAGAACATGATCCTGCAGGGTTATGACGCAATCGTGCTCAACGCCGCCTCGCCGACGGCGCTGAACGGCGCGGTCAAGGAAGCCTGCGACGCCGGCATCACCGTGGTGTCCTTCGACGGCATCGTCACCGAACCTTGCGCCTGGCGCATCGCCGTCAACTTCAAGGAAATGGGCCGCAGCGAAGTGGAGTACCTGTCGCAGAAACTCCCGCAGGGCGGCAACCTGCTCGAGATCCGCGGTCTTGCTGGTGTCTTCGTCGATGACGAGATCTCGGCCGGCATTCACGACGGCGTCAAGCAGTACCCGCAGTTCAAGGTCGTCGGCTCCGTTCACGGAGACTGGGCGCAGGACGTGGCGCAGAAGGCGGTTGCCGGCATCCTGCCGAGCCTGCCCGACATCGTCGGCGTGGTGACGCAGGGCGGCGACGGTTATGGCGCCGCGCAGGCGATTGCGGCGACCGACCGGAAGATGCCGACCATCATCATGGGCAACCGCGAAGACGAACTGAAGTGGTGGAAGGAGCAGAAGGACGGCAAGGGCTACGAGACCATGTCCGTGTCGATCGCGCCCGGCGTCTCCACGCTCGCCTTCTGGGTCGCTCAGCAGATCCTCGACGGCAAGGAAGTCAAGAAGGACCTCGTCGTGCCCTTCCTGCGCATCGACCAGGACAATCTCGAAACCAACCTCGCCAATACCCAGGCCGGCGGCGTCGCCAACGTGGAATACACGCAGGCAGACGCAATCAAGGTCATCGAGTCGGCAAAGTAACTCTCCCGGCGACTGCCGCGCGGCCGCACATGGCCGCGCGACATTCTTTGTGAAGCGGATCTGGCGGGCAGGATGAATGAGGTTTTGAAGGCGGTGATCGCCGTCGATGACGCCAAGGTGAGCTTCGGCGCGGTCAAGGCGCTCGACGGCGTCACGCTCCGCGTCATGCCGGGCGAATGCGTCGGGCTCGTCGGCCACAATGGCGCCGGC
This sequence comes from Rhizobium sp. 268, assembly GCF_036571585.1. Taxonomy (NCBI): domain Bacteria; kingdom Pseudomonadati; phylum Pseudomonadota; class Alphaproteobacteria; order Hyphomicrobiales; family Rhizobiaceae; genus Rhizobium; species Rhizobium sp. 268. The sequence continues at coordinate 7,085 of NZ_JAPPSO010000018.1, forward strand.
AAATCGACGATTGTCAGCGTGATCAACGGCGGTCTCACCCCGCACGAAGGAAGCGTTGCGAGCGACGGCGAACGGCTGGAACGCTATGGCATCAATGCCGCGCGTGCCCGCGGCGTGCGCTGCGTCTTCCAGGAGCTTTCGCTCTGCCCCAACCTTTCCATCGTCGAGAACACGCGCATCATGCATCGCCATCTCGGTGGCTTCGGCTGGCGGCGGCGCGCCGCAAAAATCATCGAGACGAGCCTCGACGCCGTCTTTCCCGGCCACGGCATCGACAGCGGCCGGGCCGTGGGCGATCTGTCGATTGCCGAGCGGCAGATGGTCGAGATTTCAATGGCCTTTTCCAACGCCGGCGTGGCGCCGCGCCTGGTGATCCTCGACGAGCCGACCTCGTCGCTCGACGCAAGCCTTGCCCGCCAGATGCTCGATCATGTCCGCCGCTTCGTCGCCGCCGGCGGCTCGGTCATCTTCATCTCGCATATCCTGCACGAGATCCTCGAAACCTCCGACCGCATCGTCGTCATGAAGGACGGCCGCGTCGTTGCCGAGCGTCCGGCGCCGGGCTTCGACCATCATGGTCTCGTCGAAGCGATGGGGACCGTTGCGAAGGAGGAGACCGCGCAGCGCTCGACGCGCGAACAATCCACCGCTCCGCTCATTCTGTCCCATCAGACGAAAGGCCTTCCCTTCACGGCGCTGAAGGGTGAGATCATCGCACTGGCGGGACTGGCCGGCCACGGGCAGACCGAATTGCTGCTCGCCCTGCATGCCGCCCAGTCCGGCAACTGGCTGCCCGAGCGCGATCCGCTCGTCACCTTCGTCGCCGGCGACCGCCGCCTCAATGGCGTCTTCGAACTCTGGAGCATCCTGCGCAACTTCTCCATCGCCTCGCTCGGTGACCTTACCCGGCACGGCCTTATCCTCGCCGATGAAGAGCAGACGAAGGGCGTCGATTGGAAGCGGCGGATCGAGATCCGCACACCCGATATGGCCAACCGCATCCTGTCGCTTTCCGGCGGCAACCAGCAGAAGGTGCTGTTTGCCCGCGCGCTGGCGACGCGCGCGCCTGTCGTCCTGATGGACGATCCGATGCGCGGCGTCGATGTCGGAACCAAGCAGGAGGTCTACGCGATCATCCGCGAGGAAGCGGCGCACGGCCGCACCTTCATCTGGTACTCCACTGAGATGGACGAGGTCCGCCTCTGCGACCGCGTCTATGTCTTCCGCGAAGGCCGCATCACCGCCGAACTCGCCGGCGACGCCGTCAACGAGACGAATATCATCGCCGCTTCCTTCGAAGGGGTCGCCGCATGACGTTCCGGATTTCGTCCGACGCCTTGCGTCTTACCATCCCCGCTCTGTCGCTGACGCTGCTGCTTGCCGCCGTCTTCTGGCTGCAGCCGCGCGCCATGAGCTATGTCGGGCTCAACCTGCTGTTCAACCTGGCTGTGCCCATCGCGCTTGCGACAATCGCCCAGATGCTGGTGATGGCGGTCAACGATCTCGATCTGTCGATGGGCACCTTCGTCAGCTTCGTCGCCTGCGTCACCGCGACCTTTCTCCGCGATGCCCCGGCGGTCGGCATCCTGATCCTTGCCGGCGCAATCGCCATCTATGCGGGCCTTGGCGTCGTCATCCATCTGCGCAACCTGCCCTCCATCGTCGTGACCCTCGGCATGAGCTTTGTCTGGGGCGGCCTTGCCGTGCTGCTGCTGCCGGCACCGGGCGGCCAGGCGCCGGATTGGGTACGCTGGCTTATGACCGTCAAGCCGCCGCTGGCGCCGATGGCGATCGTCGCCAGCATCGCCATCGCCGCCGTCGCCCATCTCCTCGTCATGCGCTCTTCGCTCGGCGTGCTGATCCGCGGCATCGGCGGCAACCAGCGCTCGGTCGAGCGCGCCGGCTGGTCGATCGTCGCTGCACGCGCCGGCGCCTACGGCCTTGCCGGCCTGTTCGCGGTGCTTGCTGGCATCGCCCTCGTCGGCCTGACGACCTCGGCCGATGCCAATATCGCGCTGCGCTACACGCTGCTGTCGATTGCCGGCGTGATCCTCGGCGGCGGCGAGTTCATCGGCGGCCGCGTCTCCCCTGTCGGCGCCGTCATCGGCGCGCTGACCCTGACGCTCGCCGGCTCGTTCCTGTCCTTCCTGCGCATCTCGCCGGACTGGCAGATCGGGGCGCAAGGCGCGATCCTGATCGTCGTGCTCGCACTTCGCCTGATGCTCAACCGCCTGGAGAAGCGGGAGAAACGCCGATGACCCCGCTGTTCGGTCTGTTCGGCAAACCCTGGATATGGTCGTGGCTTGCCGCCTTCACCGTCTGGTTCCTGACGATCATGGTGACACTCGGCGCCAGCACGCTTGGTCTGTCGCAGGCAGCCCTCACCTTCGCCGCCTTCTCGGTCATCGTCGGCATCGGCCAGATGTTCGTCATCACGCTGGGCCCCGGCAACATCGACCTCTCGGTTCCCGCCACCATGACGCTGGCCGGCACGGTGGCGCTGAAGCTGATGAATGTCGAAAACGGCATGATCCTGCCCGGTCTTCTCATTGCCATCGTCCTCGGCCTTGTTGTCGGCCTCGGCAATTATGCGCTGATCAAGGTCCTGCGCATTCCGCCGATCATCGCCACGCTGTCGATGAGCTTCATCGTCCAGTCCGCGGCGATCTGGACGAACCGCGGATTGCGCATCAAGCCTCCGACCATGCTGGCGGAGTTCACCACGTTGAACACGCTCGGTGTGCCGAATGTGGCGATCGTAGCACTCCTCATCTCGCTGCTTGCCTGGTTCCTGCTCGAAAAGACGATCTACGGGCGCTGGATCTCGGCGATCGGCCAGAGCATGCCGGCGGCGCGCATGGCCGGCATACCGGTCGACGGCACGCGCTTCGTCACCTACCTGTTCTGCGCCGTGCTTGCCGCGGTCGCGGGCTATCTGCTCGCCTGTTTCTCCGGCGGCGCGGCGCTCAACATGGGCTCCGAATATCTCTTGATGTCGATCGCCGTCGTCGTGATCGGCGGCACCGCCGTCGCCGGCGGCGATTCCAACGTGCCGGGCATCTGGGGCGCATCGCTCTTCATGTTCCTGGTCGTCTCCATGCTCAACACCTACGGGGTCGGCGCGGGCATCCGCCTCATCATGACCGGCCTCATCATCATCAGCGTCATCATGCTCGCCGGCGGCCGCCGGGCCGGCATGTGATAAACGGGAAGACCGCCATGGCCGAGGCCAGCATCTACGAAATCCACGACCCGCGCTTCCGGCAGATGATCGTAACAAGCGCCGGCCTCGACGAACTCTATTCCGGCTGCCGCTGGGCCGAGGGTCCCGTTTGGTTCAACGATGCGAACCAGCTGCTCTGGAGTGATATTCCCAACCAGCGTATGATGCGATGGACGCCCGAGAGCGGCGTCTCCGTCTATCGGCAACCGTCCAACTTCACCAACGGCCATGCGCGCGACCGGCAGGGTCGGCTGATCTCCTGCGAGCACGGGACGCGCCGCATCACCCGCACCGAGATCGACGGCTCGATTACCGTGCTCGCCGACCGTTTCGAGGGCGCAAGGCTCAATTCGCCGAACGACGTGGTGGTGAAATCCGACGGCACGATCTGGTTCACCGACCCGACCTACGGCATCATGTCGGATTATGAAGGCTACCGCGCCGTGCCGGAGCAGCCGACCCGAAACGTCTACCGGCTCGATCCGGCGACCGGGGGGCTTGCGGCTGTCGTCACCGATTTCATCCAGCCGAACGGCCTTGCGTTCTCCCCCGACGAGACCATTCTATACGTGGCGGATTCGGCGGCAAGCCACGATGAAAGCCTGCCGCGCCACATAAGGGCTTTCGACGTGGCCGACGGCCTCAGGCTTGAAAACGGCCGCGTCTTCTGCCTCATCGACAACGGCATTCCGGACGGCATCCGCACCGACGTGAACGGAAACCTCTGGTCGAGTGCCGGTGATGGCGTGCATTGCTTCGATCCGGCCGGCAAACTGATCGGCAAGATCCGCGTGCCGCAAACCGTCGCCAACCTCACCTTCGGTGGTCCCAAGCGCAACCGGCTGTTCATTGCGGCGACGCGTTCGATCTATTCGGTCTATGTCGCCGTCAGCGGTGCTCAGATGCCGTGAGAGCGTGATTCTACTCGGCGTCTCGCTATCGTCGGTGGAACGGCGGGCCGCTAAAATGGAGCCGCGGTTGCGGTTGGCGCTTTAGACCGCCAGCATCGGCCAGGCAGAAGCGCCCGCATGGCGCTTGATCCGGAACGTCCCCGCCGGCAGCGGTCGAGAAAGCCAGCCGCCCTCCCTATGGTTTGGCAGCCCAGGCAAATCGCCGGTCCCCAAAATCGCTTGCTCCGTCGCATCTCCTCAGAAAAAAGTTTTGATCTCCGGCCCTGTGAGTTAGATATCACAAGTCCAAAAGCGCGCGTTCGGCTTCGAGCGTCAATTCCCGGAGTTGCATCATGAAAATCGCGCCGCAGCAGCGGATCTATGTCTGCTTCTTTCTCTTCGCCGTGTCGCTGGGGGCGCTGTTGTCGAGGATGCCGGATTTGCAGGTTGCGCTTGACGTCGACAAGTCGGAGCTTGGGTTGACATTGATAGCGGCTGCGATCGGCGCCTTGATTTCGTTGGCTTTGTCTTCGCCCGTGATCGCCCGGCTTGGCGCGCGGACAACGGCATTCATTACTGTTCTCGGCACGTCTGCGCTGCTGTCGCTGGTGCCGTGGATTGGTGCGGCGCCGGTCGTGTTCTGTGTGCTTTTCGTCGAGGGGATGCTCGCTGGGGCGCTGGAGATCAATCTCAATGTCGAGATTGATCGCATCGAAGCACAGTTAGGACGCGGCGTGATGAACAGGGCGCATGGTTTCTGGAGCCTCGGCTTCTTCGTCACGGCGCTTGTCTCCTCGGTCGTCCGCCAAGCCGGTATTTCGATGCAACTCCATCTCGCCGTGACCTTTGCAGCGGTACTTGTGCTCGGCGTCTGGGCGATTTCAGGTATGCGCAATGCGCCCGCGCGGACCCCGTTGAATGAAGGCAAGGCGCCACTGGTGGCGCTTCCCACCCGGAGCCTCATGCCGCTCTGCGTGATCGGCATCGCGGCCTTTCTCGTCGAAGGTGCCGGGATCGACTGGTCGGCGATCTATATGCGCGACGTGTTTTCAGTCGAGCCCTTCATTGGCGGACTAGGATTGACCCTCTTTACTTTCTGCATGGCACTGGCGCGCCTGTTCGTCGATCCGCTGGTCGATCGGTTTGGCCCGCGGGCCGTCGCCACGATGTTGCTTGTCCTTTCGGCTATTGGCATTTGCGCTGTCTGGGGCGCTCCGCATGCCTATGTGGCACTGGCGGGCTTTGCCGCGATGGGCGCGGGCTGCAGCGCGGTCTATCCTCTCGCCGTCTCGGCGGCGGCCCAGCGCACAGATCGCGCGGCGCATCTCAACGTCGCCGCCCTTGGCCAGATGACCTTCGTCGTCTTCTTCCTGGCGCCGCCGCTGCTCGGTTTCATTGCCGAACATGCGGGCATCAGGACATCCTATCTCGTCTGCCTTCCGTTGATCGTCTACGCGCTCTTTTCGGTTAAGGTGCTTGCTCAGCGCCGGGCGGCCTGCGGCGGCAGCGTTGCGAGCGTTCGGAGCGTCAACGGGTGATCGATCGAGCTGGCTGTTTCGGCGGCTTGATTGGTTCGGCGAAAAGCATAGGCCAGCACGCCGTAGCGCATGCTCGGCGCTCCCATTTGTATGCGTTTTAGGCCGCCGGCGTCGCAGATCCGACAGTCCGCCGACTGCTCATGCTAGATGATCATCGCGTCGAGCCGGAGCGCGAACACGGTTGCCAACAGAGGTCGATCATCATGACTAGCGTGCGTATCCATGATAACGTCCTCCTAGCCGTCATGATCGCCTGCGTCGGCACGTGTTACGGATTCGGCCTCAGCCTTTTTCCTCAGATCATCCCCGACATGCGGAAAGATCTTGCCTTCGACTATTCCTTCGTCGGCACGGTCACCGGCCTGGTGCAGTTTTCCACAGTGGCATTCGCCGTGCTCGGTACCTGGCTCGTCCATCGCATCGGCGCCGCACGGACGGTGGTGGCGTCCGTGTCGCTCTGCGGGCTCTGCCTGTCGAGCATCCCCATTAGTGACAATCTCTATGTGGTTGCCGGCCTGCTGATGGTCGCCGGCGCGACTGGCGCATCGACTTTCGTGCCGATGATTAATCTTGCCTCGCGGGTGGTAAGAGCAGACCAGCGCGGCTTTGCCATGAGCCTGATCTCCAGCGCCCCGGCCTTTGGCGTCCTCATCAACAGCGCACTCGTGGCGGCATACGCCGGAAGCGGTCACTGGCAGATGGTCTGGTTCCTCACAGGCGCGGCCACGATCGCACTGGCGGTTGTCACTCACATTCTCTTCGGGCGGGCCGGCCTCTTCGACAGCGGGACAAGTCACCAAACGCTGGCGCCAACTGCTGGCGGTTCAGCAAGCCTGCGCTCCATCATGCCATGGGTGACGCTGATCTTCGCGCTCGGCTTCATCAACGGGCTGATGCCATATCCCTATCTCACCTATCTCTCGCCGTTCCTGCGCGAGGAACTCGGCTACTCCGTCGGCTTTGCCTCATGGCTCTGGGCAACGATCGGGGCGGTGGGGATAAGCGCAGGCTTCGCCATTGGCACGATATCGTCGCGTCTCGGATCGCGCTATGCCATGCTTACCTGTTACTCAAGCTTCCTCGCCGCCGGCGCCCTCGTCGTCCTCGATCCCTCGATGGAACTCTCGACTCTGTCCGGCATCTTCTTTTCGCTGGGCTTTTATCCGATCTATGGCTTGCTGCCGGCCTACGTCTCACATCGCGCCACGCCCCGCGTCGCGGTCACTGTCTTAGGCATCTGCACCGTGCTCCAAGGCATCGGCGGCACTGCTGGGAACTTCTTTGGCGGCGTGATCCAGACCTCGACTGAGAGTTTCAGCGGCATCTATCTCGCCGTTGCAGTTACGGCCGCCGTCGCCGCGGCGATGACGATCTCGCTGCCGAAGGACCAGAGTGTGCAGGCCGTATAGCGTCTGCCGATGCTGCCTTTGCCCGGCGCAAAGGCTATTCTATGTTGGCATCCTGGCAGCACTCGCCAACTGATTTTTTGCCGGGCAGGGCTTTTCGAAGAGCGGCGAGATTACCATTTCCGGCATCTGGCGCGAAATGCTGGAAGTCCGGCAGGCCTTCACCAAGCTGACGACGGAGCCGGGGCCGGACATCGCGCCACACCCCGACCGGCAGATCGTCGTCCTCGAGCGCAAGGCTTGGGCCGACTTGATCCCAACCCTCAGGCCCGGCGACATCGTCATTCTCGACAATCTCGGTTCTCACAAACAAGGCCATCCGCGATGCCATCAAAGCGCCGGCGCCAGGCTATGGTTCTTGCCGAAATACTTGCCGGACCTAAATCCGATTGAGCAGAGTGGGAAAGGCGACATCGTGTTTGGAGAAGACCCTGAAAACCAGTCCGGGAAGGACAGACAACGATCATGACACGCTCGCGCCGCCCCTCATTGCCATTCCTCAACGAGTCCAATGCAACGCTGCAGTCTCGTCCGATCCGCAAGCGCGATCCCGACCAGCCAAGCCTTCCGTTCGATCCAATGCCGGCGAGGGTCGAGCCATGCCTCGCACTGCTGAAGCCCCGCGTGCCGATCGGGCCGGATTGGCTCTACGAGGCGAAGTGGGATGGCTACCGGCTTGCGATCCACATCGAGCCGAAGGGCGTTCGTGTCATCACCCGCGGCGGCCATGACTGGACGCATCGTTTTCCCACCATCGCCGCGGCCGCCAAGGAACTCGGTGTGGCCACCGCCATACTGGATGGAGAAGCCGTGGTTATGGATGATCACGGCCGGTCGGATTTCGGCGCGCTGCAACGTTCGCTCGGCGGTCGCGGCGGCAAGCGGGCCTCGAACGAGTCCATTCTCTACGCCTTCGACCTTTTGTATCTTGACGGGCATGACCTCACAGGCACCGAGCTCGCCGTGCGCCGGCACCTTCTTGAAGACCTGATACCGGAAGGTAGTGGGACGATCCGCTTTTCCGAAGAAATAGACCTGCCGGGTGACGAGCTCCTCGATCACGCCTGCCATCATGGGCTGGAAGGCATCATCGCCAAGCATCGCGATCAGCCCTACCGCAGTGGCCGCACGGGCGACTGGCTGAAGATCAAGTGCGTCGAGAGCGAGAGCTTTATGATCGTCGGCTACGAACAATCGGCGGCCGCCCGCGGCGGCATCGGCAGCCTGCTGCTCGCCGGCAAGAAGGGTTTCGACTGGGTTTCCGTGGGGGCGGTCGGAACTGGTTTCAGTGCCAGCGATGCCGAAGACCTGAAAAAAACGCTCGACCGGTTGAAGACGAACCGGCCGGCCGTCCCCTTGAGGGGCAAACGCTACGTCTTCGTGCAGCCGACCCTCATCGCCGAGATCGAGTTTCGCGGCTGGACGGATGACGGCAGCCTCCGTCATGCGTCGTATAAGGGGCTGCGCGAAGTTCAGGACAACGCCGCCGTGTTCGATATGACCGGCTTTGGCAGTTGAGGTCGGCGATCGTCAGGTTTTCAGCTGCCGTCGGAGAGTCTCTCCAGAAGAAGCCCAAGCGTGGGGCGCCATTCGAAGATCTCGACGCTCGCGTAAACACCGGAGCGGACGAAGGGGTCTCCTGCGCTGAACGCCTCGAACTCGGCGAGCGTCTCGACCTCCGCGATCACGAGGGCGGTTGAACCCCCGCCCGCCGCCGGCGGCGCGGAAGGGCCGGAAAGCAGGATGCGGATCGCTGTGCCCTGCAGATAGGCCTTGCGTTTCTCCAGCAATCGCGAGCGCTCGGCGCGCTTGCCAGGGTCGGATACCGCATAGCGGGCAACGATCATCGTCCGTCCTCGATCGGCGTCAGCACGAAATCGAAATCGGAGCGCCAGATGGTTGGACGATCTATGCGCTCGAAAGGTGCGACAAGGCTGTGTTTGACGCCAAATACCGTATCGGATTCCAGGTAGGGATCGTCGCCGACGAAAGTGTGGGTTACGAGCTTCTGATAACCCGGAGCCGTGATCAGGTAATGGGTGTGGGCGGGACGATAGGGATGGCGGCCGAGGGATGCCAGCATCTGGCCGACCGGGCCGTCATCCGGGATCGGATAGGAGACCGGCTTGATGCCGACGAAACTATAAGCGCCATCGGCGCCGGTGACGAAAATGCCCCGGTTGTTCCATTTCGGCTGGATATCCGGCTGCTGGACGTCGTAGAACCCATCGGCATTATCCGACCAGACATCGATCCGGGCTCCCTCGATCGGATTGCCGTTAAGATCGAGCACCCGCCCGATGAACAGACAACTCTCGCCCTTGCCGTCGAGCGAGATGTTTTCACCCATATGCCGTATGGGCGCCCCTTCGACATGGAACGGCCCGAACACGGTATTCTCCGTGGCGCCCGGCGGACGCCGGTTGTTGATCGCATCCACCAGCATCGAGAAACCCAGCGTATCGCTGAGCAGGATGAACTCCTGTCGCTCGTCATGACAGAGATGGCCGGTTCGGGTCAGGAAGCCGATGGCCAACGCCCATTCCTCCTGGCTCAGGCTGACATCCCTGGCAAAAGCATGCAGATGCTTGACCAGCGACGACATGATTTCGGCCAGGCGCGGATTAATGTCCCGCCCCATGCGCGCGTTGACGGCTTCCACGGATCTCTCTTCGCTGAAATATTCAGGCACGTGGCCATCCCTCCTGAGGCGTTAACGCGGCCGCGCGCCCTCCCAGGCGCTCTGCAACAAAGCCCGGATCGCTTTTCCTTCGATCGGACGCGGGTTCCAATAGGGATTCCGAGCGGCGATTTCGGCCGCGCGGTCCAAATCGGCCTCCTTCATGCCGAGATCTCGCAGCGCCAGGGGGGCGCCGATTGAAGCGGCAAAATCATAAAGACCGCGGCCGAGCGAGCCGCCGAAAAGCTCGGCGGCAGGCCTTAACGCATCCGTTGCGGCTGCGGCGTTATAGTCGGCGGAATGGGGAAGAACGACCGCATGGGTTTCGGCGTGCGGCAGATCGAAGCTGCCGCCGAGCGTGTGGCAAAGTTTGTGATGCAGGGCCATCCCGACCGTTCCGAGTACCGTGCCGCACAGCCAGGACCCGTAAAGCGCTTCGCTTCGCGCTTCGATGTCCCGAGGGGCTTGGACGATCTGAGGCAGAGCGTGCTTCAGCGCCCGCAGGCCCTCGATCGCCATCATCGACGAGATTGGATTGCGGTCCTCTGCGTAGAGACCTTCGACCGCATGCGCCATTGCATTGAGCCCGCTGCTGACGCTGATCTCGACCGGCAGGCTCAATGTCAATTCAGGATCGTAGATCACCACCTCGGGCAGGATGCCCGCTCCACGCACTGTCGTCTTCTGGCCGTTCTCCGTCTGGCCGAGGATCGGTGTGACCTCCGAGCCCGCATAGGTCGTCGCCACCACGATTTGCGGTGCGTCGTTGCGATAGGCGATCGCCTTGCCGAGCCCGATCGTCGATCCGCCGCCGATTGCGACGACGCAATCGGCGCCGGCTTGGTTGTATCTAGCCATTGCACGTTCGGTCACATCGACCGGCGTATGCATTGCCGCCTCGTGAAACAGTCCCGCCGCGAGCGGGCCGAGGGAGGCGGCGATCCGTTCTGCCTCTTGCTTCTGGTGCCGGGTCGAAAGGATCAGGGCGCGTTTGCCGCCCTGCCCTGCAACCGCCTCGGCGAGACGGCTCAGTGAACCGCTCCCGAAGATGATCTCAGCCGCGCTGGCCGTGTATCTGAAAGGTGCGACCATGCTATCGATCGAGTTTGAATAGTGAAACCGCATTGGTGCGACCGATCTTCAGCCGATCGGCTTCGGAAATGGTGGCGCTGTCGAACCAGTTTGCAGCATGGTCGATGTTTTCGAATGGCCAGTCTGTCGAAAACAGAATTCTGTCCGCGCCGATTTCCAGCATAGCATCGATCAGTGATTGCGTGCGGAAATTCCCCGACGTCGTGATGTAGAAATTCTGGTTGAAATAATCGGCGATCGGGCGTTTGGCCGGATAGTTCTTTTCCACCTTGACCCAGGCATTCCGGTTGTCGATGCGCCACATCATGAAGGGCAGCCCCTCCCCCATGTGACCGACGATGATCCGCAAAGCCGGATGTTCGTCGAATAGGCCGGATCCCATCAGGCGCAGCGCATGAACTGCGGTCTCCTGCGCGAACGCCCATGTCGGACCCATCAGCCAGGAGTGGCCGGCATAGATGCGGCTATCCTGCGGCAGCGGGTTGCGCGGGTGCAGATAGAAGGGAATGTTGAGTTTTTCGACTTCGGCCCAGAACGAACGGTATTGCGGCAGATCGTAATAGAGCGGCGTCGTTCCGTCGCCCTCCTGCGAGAAGCCGTTGACCAGTGCGCCGACGAAGCCCAGCGTCGTTACGCAGCGCTGCAGTTCCTGCGTCGCCGCATCCGGATCCTGCAGGGGTAAAGCGGCAAATCCCAGAAAACGGTTGGGGTTCTTGACGCATTGCTCCGCCAGAAAGTCGTTGGCGCGCCGGGAAATCTCCAGGGCCTTGGCCTTGTCCGGGATTGCCTGCACGGCCGGAGCGTTCAGCGACAGGATCATTTTTTCGATGCCGTGGGCATCCATCAGCCGCAAACGCTTGTCCTGGATATCGAGAAGGCGGGCGGATAGTTCAGTCCAGTAGTCGCCCGGCACGAATCCAGCCGAATCCTGCAACGTCTCGGGAATGGCGAAATGTTCTTCAAGCGCGATCTTGCCTTGCACGATATGCTCTCTTTCCTGTCTTTCGAAACAATGACGGTGGCGGGTCAGAATTGTCCCTTGGGCGGAAGACCGAGCAGCTGCTGGCCGACCATGGTGCCGACGGCATCCCAGTTCATGGAAATGTGGCGCCCGACGGCATTGGTATCTCGCCATGCGCGCTGGACGGGATTGGACATCTGCAGGCCAAGGCCGCCTGTCGACGCGTTGAGTGCCTCCACGGCCCGAAGCGCCAAGCTGACCGCAAAGGACTGGCTGCGGCGGGCGAGTATCCGATCTTCCCCAGTGATCTCGGCGGCGCCATCCTCGCGGGCCTGGGCCAATTGCTGCGCCCGGGCAATATCGCGCAGAAGGATTTCGCGGGCGGCATCGACGGATGCGGAGGCTTCCGCCACGCGAAGCTGGATCGTCGGAAATTCCGCGATCTTGTTGTTGCCGCCGGCAACCGCACCCCGCGTCACACGGGTCCCGATGTGGTCGATATAGCTATCCAATGCGCCCTTCGCCGCACCGACGGCGGCGCTGCCGAGGCAGAAGGGAATGCCCATGAGGAGCGGAATGTTGAAAAGGCCGATGCCCTGGTAGCCACGCCCGCCCGGTGTTCTGCCGGAGGTCGCATCCGCAAAGCTCAGCATGCGGTATTCCGGAACGAAGACCTCCTTGAGGATCAGGCTCTTCGAGCCGGTGCCGGCGAGGCCGACGACATCCCAGGTCTCGGCAATGGTATAATCGCCGGCCGGAACCAGAAGAAACGCCGGCACCGGACGCTCGCCCTCGCCTTTTGGCGGAATGATCGCCGCACAGAGCGCCCATCCTGCATTTTCGCATCCACTGGCAAAGGCCCAGTCGCCGGATAGCCGGAAACCACCGTGGACGCGCTCAGCCATGCGGACCGGCGCATAGGAACCGCAGAGCAGCGCATCCGGATTGTCGCCCCATACTTCCTGCTGAACCCGTTCGTCGAACATGGCAAGCAGCCATTGATGCGCGGAAAGCAGGCCGGCAACCCAGCCGGTGGAGGCACAGGCCGACGACAGTTCGATATTGGCATCGACAAGCTCCGCAAACGATCCTTCGGCGCCGCCGAAACGGCCAGGCTTGACGATGTCGAAGTAGCCGGCCGAGCGTAGCAGATCGATATTGCGCGCCGGCACTCGGCCCGATTTTTCCGTATCGCGCGCACCGGCACGGATTTCATTCAGCATCGGGGCGATGCGGTCTGCAAGACATGCGGTCTCGACCCGCGCCGAGGCGGGAAACAGGGCGGCTGTATTGTTCATGGAACGACCTTCAGTTCTGGGATGCGGGAAGTGCGTGCTGTGGCGCGCAATATTTCGAGTTCTCGTACATCAATGCGACGGTGTCGTTGGAAACGCGTGTATCCACCACCTGCCCGATGAAGATCGTGTGCGTGCCATAGGGAACGACGCCCATGCGGCGGCAGACGACCGAGGCATGGGCGGTGCCCAGCACCATCATTCCACGCTCATGGCGAACCCAATCGGCAGCGTCGAAGCGGCGCTCGGGCGCAATCTTGCCGCTGAAACCTTCCGATACGGCGGCCTGCCTGTCGGTCAGAATGCTGACCGCGAATTCCGGCACCTCGAGCAGCATGTCATGCAGATAGGTGCGATTGTTCAGGCAGATGAGAAGAGAGGGCGGATCCATTGAAAGTGATGTGACGGCCGTTGCCGTCATTCCATGATCCGCACCGTTGCGGCAGGCGGAAATGACCGTCACCGTCGCAGGGAAACGGCGCATGGTCGATCGAAACGCATCGCTGATCGGTGCGGGGGCCGGCGATATGCCGAGGGCAGCAGTGGCAGACATGATTTCCTCCCGTGTCTCCTCGGGCTTCAAATTATTGCATATGCAACTATTGTCAATGCAAATTTATAATTCAGGCGGAAAAATGTTTGTTCTGCCAAGCCGTTCTCAACGGCTGAAAGCCTATCATGTTGTCATCCCGGCAATTTAGGTGCATGTCGGAGGAAGCCTTCAGGAAGCCGAATCCCGCCAGCAGACAGAGACATGTACAAACTTACCGATTCCGTTCCTTACCTTCTCAACCGCGCCGGCGTGCGGATAGCCGAGGTGTTCTCGCAGAGAATTGCCGAAGACAATCTCAGCGTGGCGATGTACCGGGTTCTGGCCATGCTCAAGGAGCGCCGGGAGAGCACGCTTGGAGATCTCGCCGACGTCGTCTCCGTCGAGATCTCGACGCTGTCACGCCTCGTCGGCACGTTGGCCAAGCGCAAGCTGGTGTCGAGAACACGCCCGGAAGACAATGGCCGTATCGTCATCGTCAGGCTGACCCCGCAGGGCGAGGCGCTGACGGAAAGGCTGATGCCGCTTGCCGTGGAGCTTGAACGCACTGCGGTTCAGGGCATGTCGGACGAGGAGGTAGCAGCCCTGAAGAATGCGCTGCGCCGCATGCACGCCAACCTGCCGGCAATATCCCAAAAGGGAAAAGCTGCCGGCTGAGAAGTTTGCAGTTGCAAATATTTTATTCGCAAGTATTTAATAGCGTGTCGTCATTGTCTTGGCATCGCCCGCTCGTGGGTGAGTCTGGCGCTGGGAGGAACCACGCCGGCAATGATCGAGGAGGATTTGTACATGGATTGACGCGGACCTGCCGTTGGCAGGAGCGGACTTCCTGTACTCAAATGTATGGGGAGGGAAAATTGGCCATACAAGATCTCGCTATTTTCAAGGAACGCGTTCGCAGCCCGAATATCATCATCGTGCTTTGCGGTCTGCTGATCCTGTTCGACGGCTATGACCTGATCGTTTACGGCGCAGTAGCCCCGGCATTGCTCGCCGAAGCCAGTTGGGGCCTGACGCCCGGCATGGTCGGACGCGCTGCCGCCATCACCCTGTTCGGCATGCTGCTCGGGGCTCTCGTTGCGGGAACGCTCGCTGACAGGATCGGACGCCGCAAGGTCATCATCGGCAGTCTGCTGAGCTTCTCGATCATGATGATCGGCAGCGGGCTGGCGCCGAACTTTTCCGTTTTCGAGGGCACACGCTTTCTTGCCGGTCTGGGCCTTGGCGCTCTTTTTCCGACGGTAACCGCGTTGATCATCGAGTTTTCTCCGCCGAAGCGGAAGGCGATGGCCTATTCGATTGCGCTTCTCGGTTATCTCGCCGGCGGCATCATTTCGGGCATCCTCGGAATGCTGCTGATACAGAAATACGGATGGCGTCCGCTGATGATCATCGGCGGCGCACCGATCCTGCTTCTGCCTTTCTTCATCCGCCTCATCCCTGAATCTCCCGAATGGCTGGCAACGAAGAACCGCCAGAGCGAAGCCAACCAGATCGCAGACCAGTACGGGCTGCCCAATCCTATCGCCAAGCCTATTGTACAGGTCGGCATCCGGTCGCTGTTCTCCGAAGGTCGCCTGCTGCCGACCTTGAACGCATGGGGCATCCACTTTTGTTCGCTGCTGCTGACATTCGGTATGGTCAACTGGCTTCCGACCATCATGAACAAGATGGGCTATGACCTCGGTTCCGCCCTGCTGTTCTCGGTAACCCTCAATCTCGGAGCCGCAGTCGGTCTGCTGATCGGCGCGAGGATTGCCGACCGCGGCAATGTCAAAATTGTCGTCGCAGGCATGTTTCTGCTCGGAGCCTGCTCGATCTGGCTGCTGACGCAAGTGGATCAGGGCCTGCAGGTCTACGGCCTCGTCGCACTTGCGGGTACGGGAACGATCGGCACGCAAATCCTCGCCAATATTCTCGTTGGAAACCTCTATCCGGTCGAGATCCGTGGAACCGGCCTTGGCTTCTCGCTCGGCATCGGCCGTATCGGCGGCATGATAGGACCGGCCATCGGCGGTGCTGTTCTGGGTGCAGGCCTGGCTCCGCAGTGGAATTTCTACATCTTCGCAACTGTCGGAGCCGTAGGATGCGTCCTCGCACTCCTGACAATGCTCTATCGCAAAAAGGCTGCCTGATGGCCGGATTGCCGGCAGGTGTGGAATCCAAACCTGCCGGCAATGCAAATTTCGAAAAGCCAGTTGATCTTGATCAGCGAGGTCGCTCAAGTCGCGTTGCTGCAACGTCGGACAGGTTCATCTCAAGCAAAACGCTGGCCGAAACAAACAGGCTGACCCAGCTTAATTCAGTAGAATTGAATGCTCGAAATATCGAAATCGTTGGAAGTACTTGCCTGATTTCCCCATCGAGCATCTTTAAACCTCAAGGCGCAATCCTTACGTCCCCTATCGTCATGTCTATCAAGGCGACACCGATGTGAGATCACTCACGACCACGCCGCCCCTCATCGGGGACTCGGGACGCGCGGTCGTTTTTCCCAGACAATGAGCAGCCCAGGTTAGATACACCTTTAGTGCGTCGAACGAGCAGGCGCGCCATCTCCCCGTCTTATCAACCAAACACCAACCGGCGGCCATCGGGTGGAACGAACCCGTGCGCCCATATGAGAAAAAAGATGGAAACCCTACAATATCTGAGCCCGATGGGATGGAAGGCGATCGAAATCTCCGTCACGCTCATCGTGCTGGCAATCCTGTTCCGGTGGAGCGGCGTGATCCGCTATATCCCCAACGACAGGCTCGGCATTCTCGAAAAGCTCTGGAGTTTTCGCGGCTCTGTCGATAACGGCTTCATTGCGCTCTATGGCGAGGCCGGCTTCCAGCCAGAAGTCGTGCGCGGTGGCCTGCATTTCTTCATGCCGTTCAAGTATGCGATGCATCGCGCCAATCTCGTGACCATTCCACAGGGCCAGATCGGCTATGTCTTCGCCCGTGACGGCGAGCCGCTGCCGCCGACCCAGACGCTTGCCTCGAATGTCGACGCCGATGATTTTCAGGATGTGCGCGGCTTTCTGACAAAGGGCGGCCAGAAGGGGCCGCAGCGCAAGATCCTGCGCGAAGGCACCTATGCCATCAATCTGGCGCAGTTCATCGTGCTGACCGCACAATCGACCTATGCCGTCAACTTGAACGCGTCGGAACAAGGACTGTTTGCCGACATGTCGACGCTGATCAGTGAGCGGAACGGTTTCGAGCCCGTCGTCATCCACGACGCCGAGGACCTGATCGGCGTCGTCACCATCCATGACGGTCCGGCGCTGCCGGATGGCGAGATCATCGCGCCGACCGTTGCCAACAACCCCAAAGATCCGAACTTCCACAACAACTTCCAGGATCCGGAGAAGTTTCTCAATGCCGGCGGTTATCGCGGCCGGCAATTGCAAGTGCTTGCCGACGGCAGTTATTTCCTCAACCGAATCTTTGCGACCGTCGAACTTGTGGAGAAGACGATCATCGACGTCGGCACGGTGGGTGTGGTCGTATCCTATACCGGCCGCCGAAGCGCTGATATCTCAGGCCAGTCCTATCGCCACGGCGAACTGGTCGAGACCGGCGCACGCGGTGTCTGGTCGACGCCGCTCCTGCCGGGCAAATATGCGTTCAACACCTATGCCGGCAATATCATCATCGTGCCGACCACCAACTTCGTGCTCAAATGGACGAAGGAACAGTTCGGCGAGCACAGGCTGGACGAAAATCTGTCCGAAGTGTCGCTGATCACCAAGGATGCGTTCGAACCGGTGCTGCCGCTCTCGGTCGTCGTGCATATCGACTACATGAAGGCGCCTCTCGTCGTGCAGCGTTTCGGCGATATCAAACGGCTGGTCGAACAGACGCTCGATCCGATGGTCTCGGCCTATTTCAAGAATATCGCCCAGACCAAGACCCTGATCGAACTGCTGCAGGAGCGCAGCGAAATCCAGCGCAAATCCGGCGACGAAATGCGCGAGAAGTTCAACTCCTACAGCCTCGAACTGCAGGAAGTGCTGATCGGCACGCCGCGGGCCAGCAATGGCCAGAACAGCATCGAGCAGATCCTGATCCAGCTGCGCGAACGTCAGATCGCCGTTGAAAAGGTCGAGACCTATAAATTGCAGGAGGCGGCGGCGATCCAGGAGCGCACGTTGCGCGAGAAGGAGGCGCTCGCCGAACAGCAGGCCAAGATCACCACATCAGCGCTGACCATCGAGATCAGCGAGAACGAAGGCAAGGCGCAGCTCGCCCGCACCCGCCAGCAGGCAGAAACCATTCAGGTCACCGCCAAGGCAGAGGCCGAGAAAGTGCGTCTCGCCGGCCTCGGTGAGGCCGATCGGATCAAGGCCGTGGCGCTTGCCGATGCCGAACGCATCAAGGCGACCGGTCTTGCCGATGCCCAGAAGGTGCGCGCCATCGGTCTGGCGGAAGCCGAGGCCACGGAGAAGAAGGTCGCGGCCTTCGGTGGGCCGGACTATCAGCTCCACTCGCAGGTGCTCATGCGCTTTGCCGAGGCGATCGAAAATGGCCGGCTGCCGCTCGTGCCGCAGATCCAGGTCGGCGGCGCCGGCGGCGAAAAGGGCGCCGCCAATGGTCTTGTGGAAATGATGCTGTCGATGCTGGTCGCCGATCGGCTTGGACGGTCGGCGTCACCGGCTGCAGTGCCGGCGCCGATCGAGCAGCAGTGATGACGGACGGGCCGGCTCTGCCGGCCCGATTTGCGCTTTGCGTTAATGCTTCATTCCGCCTGGTTTCACCCTGCTGGAGAATTGGTGGACGAGCATGATACCCTGCTCGAGGAGCAACTCGGCTGCCCGCAGATCGCGCGGTGCAAGCTCCCCGGATAATCCGCGGATGGTATTGGCGATACAGATGGAATTGGCGACGAAGCGGGCGTCGCCCTCCCCTTCGGCCTCCTCGGCGGTTGCCTCCAGGGCGTCGGCGACGGTGTCGAGCAGGCTCGACCGCTCGACCAGCGTCATGTCGTTCAGCGTTTTCGATATGCCGTTCATGATTGTCTCCTCGCGCGTGCCCAAGACGGGTCGCAGCGCCGGTTGTCTCGATTGAGTGAGGCGGCTGTGACTGTCAGATGGAGATGGATGTCTGCAGAAGCAACGCATGGCTGCCGCGCGCTTCACGCATGCGTGCAGCGAAACGGGCGGTTCAAGCAATCATTTCGCGCCGATCACCCCTGATGCTTCAGAAGGTCGGCAAGCATCGGTCGCTGCCCTTTCAACAGCTTCGTTCCCGCCTCGGCCAGGGAAAACCATCCCGCGCGGTCAACCTCCGGAAAGCTCTTCATCTGGCCTGATCTCGGCGGCCATTGCATTTGAAATTCAGAGCTTCGTACTGCGTTCACGTCCAATACCGGATCGGCTTCGATCGACCACGCGACGACGATCTTGCCGCCAGGCTGCCGATATTCGCCGAGCGGCGTCACTCTGCCGTCGATGGCGACTCCAAGCTCTTCTGCCGTCTCCCTCATCGCCGCCGCAAGTTCATCCTCATCCGGCTCGACCAATCCCTTCGGGATCGACCAGGCAGCCTCGTCTTTCCCAGCCCAGAAGGGGCCGCCTGGATGAACGAGAAGGACTTCGAGGTCGTTGGATACGCGCCGATAGATGAGAAGTCCGGCGCTCCAGATTGCCATCGCGCTACGCCCTTGCCGCGTTCATCATGGGGCCAGACATTCCTCGCAGATACCGCAGCCGTCATCGTCCATCCATCGACACCGGCGTTTGCAGCATAGGCAAGCACGGCCATCGGGCTGGTCTTCTCTGTCTTCCGGAGGAATGATCTCGATCGTCGTATCGAAGAGAGTGTCAACCACAAGTTCCACCATCTCGTCGCTCCATCAAGTCTGTTCGACATGAGATAGGGGCGGCTAGCGATCTCGGCAAGTTCTTGACACGACCGGCGGCGCAAGTTGCATGTTTTCACCTTGAGGGCGTTTCCCGTGCCGCCGGGTGTGGCGCTGTCATTTGCTTGCCGGAATGCGGGCGATAACCTTTATCTCGAAGTCGAAGCCGGCGAGCCAGTTGACGCCGAGTGCAGTCCAATTCGGGTAAGGTGGCTTGCTGAAAATCTGCTGCTTGACGGCCATGATGGTTGCGAACTGATTTTCAGGGTCGGTGTGGAAGGTGGTGACATCGACGATATCGTCGATCGTGCAGCCGGCTGCGCTGAGCGTCGCCTGCAAGTTTTCAAAGGCCAGCCGGACTTGGCGTTCGAAGTCGGGCTCGGCTGTTCCATCCGGACGGCTGCCGACCTGTCCGGAGACAAACAGCAGATCGCCGGATCGGATCGCGGCGGAATAGCCGTGCTCCTCGTAAAGGGCGTGCCTGTCGGCCGGAAAGATTGCTTCGCGTTGCGTCATCCTCATCTCTCTTTATCGTTGGCAACGACCGATCAGCGCGGCGTGGCGCTTCACAGGCTTGCGCAATATTTGATATACGGTACGTATGTGTAATATTCTACATACGTGGCGTATGTCAATCTGGTATACGCGACGTATGTGAATGCAAGAGGGCTGGATGGCGAGGACACGTAGCGAAACGATGCAGGAAAACCGTGGCAAGTTGATCGCGGCTGCACGAAAGGCTTTCGCGGAAAAGGGGTATACCGCAGCATCGATGGACGAGCTGACGGCGGACGCCGGTCTGACACGGGGGGCGCTTTACCACAATTTCGGCGACAAGCGCGGGCTGTTGGCAGCGGTTGTTGAGCAGATCGACACTGAGATGGCGGCCCGCGCTAACGCGATCGGGGCTGGGGTAGGCAACGATTGGCAGGGCCTGCTCGCCGAGGGTGCGGCCTATATCGAGATGGCGCTCAATCCGGAAGTCCAACGCATCGTTCTGCTCGACGGGCCTGCGGTTCTTGGCGATCCCTCGCAATGGCCGAGCCAGAACACCTGTCTGCAGGTGACCAAGAGCACCGTCGAGCGCCTGATCGCACAAGGCGTCCTGAAGCCGCTTGACGCGGAGGCGACGGCCCGATTGCTGAGCGGCGCAGCGCTTAATGCGGCACTCTGGATCGCCGCCAGCGAAAATCCGCAGAGCGTGCTGCCAAAGGCGGTCGAGGCCTTTCATGCCTTGGCGGCAGGTCTGCTTTTGGAGCCTCTGTGATCCGCTAGCAGCGCTGGCGGCAGAATTCGCTGCAGGTCAGCGTCCAAGGCTGCCGGCGGCGGCGATGATCTCTGCCCCGGTCGGGAAGACGGAGAGGCTGTTTGGTCCGTCGAGTGCCTCGATCCGTGCCCAGCCTATAGTGCCGTTCGCATTCACCAGGAAGTGCCCGACGAGCTGGGTCGCATGGTCAGCGAAGATCGCACGATCGGCTTCGACAAGCTCGAAGCCGTCCTTGGCGTTGAGTATCGTGTTGGCTTCCATCGGGTGCAGCGGTTCCGGCAGTTCGCCGGTGGGGTTGATGCGTGCCGTCTGGAACTGCGCCATCGTTGTTCTATAGGGCCATTCGGGCTGCTCGCGACTCCCATCGGGTAGGAACTCGGCATGCGGCACACCGTAGGCCCGGTGCGTGCGGCAATCCGGGTCACATAGAAGCGTTATCGGCGTCGGCCGGTGGCGGAAATATAGACGGGCACGTTCCGCCGGCGTGTTAATAACAGCCACGGTCTCCACCCCGGCGGCGCGCAGGGTTGGCTGTACCGCCGCAAGCTGTTCCAGCTGCCGCCGGCAGAATGGGCAGTACAGCCCGCGAAAGAAGCCGATCAGGAATGGGCGACCGCTCAAATCGGCGAAAGAGACGGTTCCATCGAAGTTGGCCGTGGCCAGTGCGAATCCGGGCGCGGCTTCTCCAGGTTGCAGCGGGCGTTTCTGGTCTCCCATGGAATAATTCCTTTATCGTATCGTCCGGAGGACGACCGAAATTTAACTATACCACGTGTCGCAAGAAGGCCCAGTGCTCGATGTCGAGACGCTGAACGCGGTTCGGCATGCCATTTGCGGCTGTCACTCCTTCACCGCCCCGGTCATCGACGACACGTAATAGTCGACGAAGAACGAGTAGAGGATGACCACCGGCAGCGAGCCGAACAGGGCGCCCGCCATCAGTGCCCCCCATTCGAAGACATCGCCGCGCACCAGCTCGGTGAGCACGCCGACGGGAATGGTTTTATTCTCCGATGACTGAATGAAAGTAAGGGCATAGATGAATTCGTTCCAAGAGAGCGTGAAGGCGAAGATCCCGGCCGAAATCAGCCCCGGCACGGCGAGCGGCAGGATGATCTTGGTGAGGATCTGCCATCTGTTGGCCCCATCCACCAGCGCGCTTTCCTCCAGCTCGAACGGGATCGAGCGGAAATAACCCATCAGCAGCCAGGTGCAGAAGGGAATGAGGAAGGTCGGGTAGGTGAAGATCAGCGCCAGCCGCGAGTCGTAGATCCCGAGCTTGAAGACGATGAAGGCAAGCGGGATGAAGAGGATCGACGGCGGCACGAGATAGGCGAGAAAGATCACCAGGCCGACCGAGCGCGAGCCGGTGAAGCGGACGCGCTCGATGGCATAGGCGCCCAAGACCGAAGCCACCAGCGAGAGGAAGGTGGAGCAGACCGCCACCAGCATCGTGTTCCACAGCCAGCCCGGATAGGATGTCTCGAGGAACAGATATTTGATGTGTGCAATGGTCGGCCCGACCACCCAGAACGGGCTGTAATTGGTATAGTCGGTCAGCTGCTCGTTGGGTTTCACCGCGGTGATCGCCATCCAGTAGAACGGGAAGAGCAGCACGAAGACGAAGACGGCCATCGGCAAATAGAGCATCACGATCCGCCGCGGCAGGCGGTTCAGATAGCTCATGCCTTCGGCATTGTCGGTCACGATCTGATCGGCGGTGTTGGAATGTGTCGACATCGTCATTCTCCTAATCTTGGCCGCCCTGCTGCCACTTGCGCCGCTGCAGGCCGAAGAAGCTGAACATGATCGCGCCGAGCAGAAAGGGCACCATGGCGACCGCGATCGCCGCACCCTCGCCGAGCTGGCCGCCGGGAATGCCGCGCTGGAAGGAGAGCGTCGCCATCAGATGCGTGGCATTGACGGGGCCGCCCTTGGTCAGCACGTAGATGAGCTGGAAATCGGTAAAGGTGAAAAGCACCGAGAAGGTCATCACGACGGCGATGATCGGCGTCAGCATCGGCAGCGTCACATAGCGGAAACGCTGCCAGCTCGTGGCGCCATCGAGCGAGGCTGCCTCCTGCAGCGAGGCCGGGATCGTCTGCAGCCCCGCAAGCAGCGAGATCGCCACGAAGGGAATGCCGCGCCAGACATTGGCGACGATGACGGATATGCGGGCATTGATTGGATCGCCGAGGAAATTGATCGGCCCGCTGATCAGCCCCAGTTTCATCAGCGACCAGGAGATGATCGAAAACTGGGAATCGTAGATCCACCAGAAGGCCAGCGCCGAAAGCACGGTCGGCACCACCCAGGGAAGCAACACGATGGCCCGGAAGAAGGATTTGTAGGGCAGATGCTGGTTGAGCAGCATCGCCAGCCAGAGGCCGAGCGCGAATTTCAGCACCGAGGCGACGGAGGTATAGAGAATGGTGTTGAACACAGACAGCCAGAAGACGGAATCATCCATCAGGAACTGGTAGTTCTCCAGCCCAATGAAGATGCCGTCGCGGCCGATCCGGGTATCGGTGAAGCCGAGCCAGACGCCGAGCCCCAGCGGATAGGTGAGAAAGCAGACCAGGAAGACCGCCGCCGGCAGCATGAACAGGAAGCCGAGCACATTGTTGTTCTGCAGGAGCGAAGAGACCGGCCCACGCCTATTCCCCGAATTTGCCATCGACATTGCTTATCTCCAGATCGCGTTTGGACTCCCGGAGGAGCTTGCGGCATGCCGAAAGGCCGGCACGCCGCGTCCTTTTTTGTTTCCATGCATGTCGTTGTCCCGGAACCGCTACCCACTTCCGGGCGACATGCATTAAGCGGGGCTCAGACGCGATAGTAGCGGTTGGCCCGGCGTTCGGCTTCCTTCATCGCATCTTCCGGCGACATCTGGCCGGTAACGGCGGCGGCATACATGTCGACCAGAACATAGTCGGCCATGGTTGCCGCCGAGGCGTAGCCGAGCGGGCCGGCATAGCCGTTCGGGCGCAGCTTCTCCGAAGCGCGCGCATAGGGCGCGTGGACCGGATCGGCCGTCCAGATGGGATTCTTGGCGAAGGCCTTGAGCGGCTGGCAGCAATAGGCGCTGGATCCCTGGATCCAGGCGTTCATCTGGTCGGCTTCCATCATGAACTTGATATAGGCCTTGGCCGCCTCAGGATATTTTGTGTGCTTGAACAGAAGCAGCGAGCTCGTCTGGCAAAGCTCGACACTCTTGCCGACGGGGCCGATCGGGAAGTTCGTCGTGCGGATGTCCTTGGCGATCTCGGCGAGCTTCGGATCGTTCTTGGCGGTGTAATAGACCGAGACGCCGTTGGCGATCAGCGAGACCTGGCCTGCGAGGAAGGCGCGGTTGTTGTTGACGTCCTGCCAGCTTTCAGTGCCCGGAATGAAGGTCGCGTAGAGCTCCTTTGCATAGTTGATCGAAGCGAGCGTCTCCGGGCTGTTGATCGTCACCTTGCCGCTTTCATCGACCATCATGCCGTTATGGCTCCAGAGCAGCCAATGGGCGTAGTTGTTGCCGTCGCCGACCGCCTTGCCGTGCGGGAAGCCGGCCGGCGTGCCCTTTGCCTTCATCGCCTTGCAAAGCTCGAGGAACCCTGCGGTGTCATTCGGGAATTCAGCGAAACCGGCGGCCTTCACATGGCTGTCGCGATAGACGACGGCGTTGCCGATTGCCGTCAGCGGCATGGCGATGAAGGTGTCGCCGCGCGTCGCATATCCCTTTACGCCGTCGTACCAGCCCTCATACTTGTTGCCGAGATAATTGCCGAGCTCGGTGAGATCGACCAGCTTGTCCGGATATTGGTGGGCATCGTCGAACCAGCACATGATGAGATCCGGGCCGGAGCCGACATTGGCGGCAACCGCAGCCTTCGGGCGGATGTCTTCCCAGCTTTCCTTGTCGATGCGCACTTCGACGCCGGTCGCTTCGGTGAATTTCTTGGTGTTGGCGATCCAGGCCTCCTCATCGCCCTTGACGAAAGGCGTCCAGCGCAGCAGCCGCAGGCTTGCGCCGCTTTCCGGCGTGTAGGTCGGTTCGGCCTGCGCAAAGGATGGCTTGATGCCGAAGCCGGCAGCGCCGGCAACGGCTGCCGATGCCGCAAGAAATTCACGTCTCTTGATCGTCATGAGATTCCTCCTCATTGAAACAGCGGAAGCAATTCTCCGGCGTCCACCTCCCGCTTGGGTGGACGGCGGCCTGGCATCCCCGGAGCGGAAGCGCCCACGGAATGCTTGCGCTCCGGCGGCGCGGAAGGCTCCTCCCCTCCCGCGCTGCCGGATGGCATCAGTCGGTCAATCTCTGTCCGCCATCGGCATCGAAGAGATGGACGTGCGAAGCGTCGATCGCGACGCGGATCGCCTCGCCCGGGCGAGCATTGACGCGCTCCCGGAATACGCAGCTGACATCGCTGCCGCCGAGGCGAACGGTCAGATGGGTCTCATAGCCAGTGGGTTCGATCACCACGATCTCGGCCGGCACACCGTTCGGATCGAGCGAGATATATTCGGGGCGCAGCCCATAGACGAGTTCACGGCCCACCGCACTTGCCGGTGGATTGGCGACTGGCAGCCGCGTGCCGTTGGCGGCGACGAACTGCCGGGCGTCTTCCGGGTCGAGCCTGCCCTTGATCATGTTCATCGCCGGCGAGCCGATGAAGCCGCCGACGAAGAGATTGGCGGGCTTGTCGTAGAGCTCGAGCGGCGAACCGATCTGCTCGACGATGCCGTCATGCATGACGACGATCTTGTCGGCCATGGTCATCGCCTCGATCTGGTCGTGGGTGACGTAAACCGTGGTGGTTTTCAGCCGCTGGTGCAGCTCCTTGATCTCGGCGCGCATGGCGACGCGCAGCTTGGCATCGAGGTTGGACAGCGGTTCGTCGAACAGGAAGACCTCCGGATCGCGCACGATCGCCCGGCCCATGGCGACACGCTGGCGCTGGCCGCCGGAAAGCTGGCGGGGATAGCGGTCGAGCAATTTGTCGAGGCCGAGGATGCCGGCGGCATATTTCACCCGCTTCTCGGCTTCCGCCTTCGGCGCCTTGTTGAGCATCAACGAGAAGCCCATGTTCTGCTCCACCGTCATATGCGGATAGAGCGCGTAGTTCTGAAAGACCATGGCGATGTCGCGGTCCTTCGGCGGCAGCGTGTTGACCACGCGCCCGCCGATCTTGATCTCGCCGCCGGAAATATTCTCGAGCCCCGCCAGCATCCGCAGAAGGGTCGACTTGCCGCAGCCCGAGGGGCCGACCAGGATGACGAATTCCCCATCGGCAATGTCGATGTCCACCCCCTTGATGACAGGATGCACACCGAAGGATTTCCGCACATCCGCGAATTGAACGCCTGCCATACTCACTCCTCCCAGAAATCGAGCGCTACATGCTTTAAATATTCGTATCTCACTCTGTCTTGCCGGCGGCTGCCATCTCTCCCAAGTCCGTCAGCCACCGCAATCCCGCATCTGTGGGGGTGCCGCGCGGGGCCTCCGCCCTCTCCTCAATCTCCTTGCGCCGCCGGAGCGTCCTCGGCGAGGTAGACCTCGATCAGCTCGTCGACGCTGGTTTCGGCGGAAAAACCCAGTTGCGTCGCACGATCGGGCGTAAAGGATTTCGGCCATCCGGCGACGATGCCTTCGATGACCTCGTCGCGGCGGCGGTCGATCAGATCGACGGCCTCGGGGCCGGCGGCACGGCGCAACGCGGCGATCTGGTCGGCAACGGTGGCGGCAACCCCCGGCATGGTCAGTGTGCGCCGCGCACCCAGCGACGATGTGTCGAGCGTCGCGGCGTGAATCAGAAATTTGACGGCGGAACGCGGGCTTGCCAGCCAGTGCTTGACCGTTTCCTCCACGGGGAGGACCGCCCGCTGGCCGGCCAGCGGCTCCCGCAGGATTCCGGAAAAGAAGCCGGACGCGGCAGCATTCGGTGCACCCGGCCGGATCACGATGGTCGGCAGTCGAATTCCGACGCCGTCGATGAAGCCGCGGCGCGAATAGTCGGACAGCAGAAGCTCGGATATCGCCTTCTGCACGCCATAGCTCGTGAGCGGCGCCTGGATGTAATCGTCGGGGATCGGATCGGGAAACGGCGCGCCGTAGACCGCGATCGACGAGGAGAAGACGAGCCGGGGAACATAGGCTTGCCGGCTTCCCTCATGGCGGATCGCCTCCAACAGCAATCGCGTGCCATCGAAATTGACTCGGTAGCCCAGTTCGAAATTGCGCTCGGCCTCGCCGGAAACGATCGCGGCGAGATGGAAGATTACGTCGGCCCGGCGAGCCGCCAGGGCTTGCGCAGCATCGCCTTCGGATATGTCGGCAGCCAGCGCTTCGACCGAGGCAACGTTGCTCGCCGGCACCGGCGGCGGCGCGATATCCACAAGTGTCATGCGCGTGATCGTTCGAGCGCCGAGGGAACCGCTGCGCGCCAAGCTGGCGGCGAGCTTCCGGCCGATCATTCCTCCCGCCCCGATAATGAGAATATGCATTCTATTCCCCCTGTCTTCGATGTCTCGTCTCTGCGCTCTTTGCCTGCGAACTACGCTAGGAGCAGATTGGTTGTCGTATAAATGCGGGTTTCATGGATCGCGAAGGCCGCACATGCGGCGTCTGGATCCCGCGTCTCCAGGCCGGCGAGGATCAGCCGGTGATCGGCGATGCTGGTGGCGATCGTGCCGGGCTGCGATACGACGCGCCTGCGGTGGCTGAGAAGATAGGAGTAAAGATCGGCGGCGATGTCGGCCAGCACCGCATTGCCGCTGGACCGGTAGATGGCGGTGTGAAATTCGCGGTCGCAGATCAAAAACCGGACGGGATCGTCACAGGCGGCTTCCTGTGCGGCGATCGACTTGCGGAGATAATCAAGTGTCGACGCTTCCATCTTGACCGCGGCGGCCCTGACGACCTGCGCTTCGATCAGCAGCCGCGCCTCATGAACATTGTCGAGACTATAGGCCGCAATGTCGCGATAGCGCGCCGCCTGGACAGCCAATTCGCCGACATCTTCCGATGCCACCACCGTGCGCGTTCCCTGCGCAACCGAGAGAATTCCATGCGTGGAGAGGATGAGAATCGCACCGCGGACGGTCTCGCGACTGACCGAAAGCGCGCCAGCCAGTTCACGTTCGCTGGGCAGCGGATCGCCTATTTTGAGGATGCCGGTGGCGATGAAGGTCGCAATCTTCTGGACGACGAAGTCCTTCATCGACTTCTTCGGAGCGCCGCCCAGCGTCGCAACCTCTTCGAGAATGGCTCGCACATCCATCCCCATGCCCTCCCCCTGAGGTCTACTGGTCCGGTAAGTGGGCCAGTAGACCTCAGGGGAAGAGGATTGTCAAACGCTTGATGTCGGCGATCCACTCCGCTGTAATTTGGAGCCGCTTTCCGGAGGGCAAGATCGGCACGCGGAAAAAATTCATTCCGGCAAAACAGCCCGCCACGGGCGGATTGTTGTTCGCGCTCAGGCCGCGTCGGAGACTTTGCCCAGGCGTTTGATCGCCTGCTCCAGCGGGCGCTGGCCGTCGCTATAATCTTGCCAAGCCGATGATTTCGACAGCAGGGCCGGCACGGTGCGGATGGTGAAGCGTTTCGGGTCGAGATCCGCTTTGACCTGGCTCCAGCTCAGCGGCATCGAGACGGTGGCGCCGGGTCGCGCACGAGGCGACAAGGGTGCCACCGCCGTCGCCATCCGGTCATTGCGGAGATAGTCGAGGAAGATGCGGCCGTTTCTCAGGCTCTTGGTCATCTTGATCAGATAGAGATCGGGATTGTCACGCGCCATCTGCTGGCAGACGTCGTGCGCGAAGCTTTTCGCCTGCACCCAGGAAAGCGGCTTGCGTTTGTTGAGCGCAAGCGGCGTGACGACGTGCAGGCCCTTGCCGCCGGTGGTCTTGCAGAAACTGATGAGACCGAGCGCGTCGAGACGGTCGTGCATCTCGCGGGCGGCGGAAACGACTGTCGAGAACGGTACGTCGGGGCCAGGGTCGAGATCGAACACCAGCCGGCCCGGCACCTCCGGCTTATGCGGTTGGCAATTCCAGGGGTGCAGCTCGACAGCGCCGACCTGCGCCACGGCTGCCAGGCCCTCGACCCGGTCGATCTGCAGATAGGGCTTTTTGTCGCCGAAGACCTTGACCAATTCGAGCAGGTTCGAGGTGCCGGGCATCGCATGGCGCTGGAAGAACTGCTCGCCGCCGAGCCCATCGGGCGCACGGATGATCGAACAGGGGCGTCCCTCGATATGCGCGATCATCCAGCCGCCGACGGCTTCATAATAGCGGGCCAGATCCTCTTTGGTCACCGGTTTGCGGTCATTGGCATCCGGCCACAGCGGCTTGTCCGGATTGGAGATCATCACGCCCATGACCTCGGCTTTGGCGCCCTTTCGGCGGGCGGCCTTGGCCTTCTCAGCCGCCGGCTCCGCCACGTCGGTTTCTGCTGGCTTGGCCGGCCGTTCGGCCTTGACCTCCTTGGCAGGCTTGTCCTCCCGCAGGCCCTTGAAGGCGGCCTGGCGGACGATGCCGTCGGCCGTCCAGCCCGCGAACTCGATTTCCGCCACGAGCTTGGGCCTCAGCCAGGTGACATCGGCCTCCTTCTTCGGCGCGCCGATGCCGGTGAAGGGCGACTTCGCCGCCTCGAGCGCCTGCAGCTTCGGCAGCAGCGTTTCGACTTTCCTGGCGCCATATCCCGTGCCGACGCGGCCGACATAGACGAAGTGGTCGCCGCGGTAGACGCCGACCAGCAGCGATCGGAATTTGCCGTTGGTCTTGGCATAGGCGCCGATCACCACTTCGTGCCCGGCGCGGCATTTCGACTTCGCCCAGCTGTCGGTGCGGCCGGATTGATAGGGTGCATCGCCTTGTTTGGAGACGATGCCTTCCAGCGATAGCTTGCAGGCGGAGCGCAGGACCGCATCGCCGCCGGTCTCAAAATGCTCGACGAAACGGATCCGAGGGTCATTGCCGGCATCCGCAAGAAGGCTCTGAAGCCGCGCCTTGCGCTCGACCACAGGCAGAGATCGCAGGTCCTCGCCGCCGTCGTAGAGAAGATCGAAGGCGAAATAGACGAGATCGCCTGTCCTGCCTTCCGAAATGGCGGCCTGCAGGGCTGCGAAATCCGGTACGCCATGGTCGTCGAGAGCGCAGATCTCGCCGTCGATGATGGCGTCGGGCAGCGCCGATGCCGCTTCGGCGATCTCTGGATATTTGCCGGTCCAGTCGAGCCCTTTGCGGGTCTTCAGCGTCACCTCGCCCTCGAGTATGCGCATCTGGATACGGTAGCCGTCGAACTTGATCTCGTGAATCCAGCCCTCGCCGGGCGGCGGACGCTCCAGGGTCTGGCAAAGCTGCGGCGCAATGAAGTCCGGGAGATCGATCCTTGCCACCGTTTTCGGCGTCTTGCCGACTCGGCCCTCCTCTTTCCTCTCTTCGGCGGCCAGCCCGTGATTGCTGTCCCAGACCGCGTCCGCCTTGAGATCGCCGCCCTTGAGCATGAACGGCTTTGGCTTGCGGCCCTTGCCGGCGGCGATTGCGTCCATCGTCCGGCCGGAGGCGACGGAGGTGTCGTTTTCCTCCAGGACCGCTGCGCCGTCCTCCTCGACCGAGAATGCGTCGTGGTGCTTGATCAGCAGCCAGTTGGTTCGCTTGCCGCCATCGCGATCGTTGCGCATGCGCACCAGAACGAAACTGCCGTGCAGCCTTTCGCCTTCCAGGATGAACTTGAAGTCGCCCTTGGCGAGCGCCTGCTGCGGGCTCTTCTTTCCCTCGGGCTCCCAATAGCCGCGGTCCCACAGCATCACCGTACCGCCGCCATATTGGCCTTTCGGGATCGTGCCTTCGAAGTCGCCATAATCGAGCGGGTGATCTTCGACCTCGACGGCCAGCCGCTTGTCGTGCGGATCGAGCGATGGGCCTTTGGTGACAGCCCAGGATTTGAAGACGCCGTCGAGTTCCAGTCGCAGGTCGTAATGCAGCCGAGTGGCGTCATGTTTCTGGATGATGAAGCGACGGCGATTGCTGCGCGCGATCTGCTTCTCGCCGCTCGGCTCCGCTGTTTTTTTAAAGTCGCGCTTCGATCGGTATGTCGAGAGGTTGTCACTGGCCATGGTCGTTTCCGAATCAGCATCCCCAAAGCACGAAATGCCGGCTGGCGGCATAGAGTTCCATGATGGTCTCAATGGAGGGCGGGCTTGTCAGCCCATCCGATTTGCCGGCGACCGGAGGCGATGAAAAAAATCGCCATCGTGTCGTATCGTTCTCCTGCTTCAAACGTTAATTCCTACCACCGGGATGCAAACATGCGCGTTGACCAATGGCTCTCTCTTCTCATCATCGCGCTCATGATGGGCGCCTTTGTGTGGGGGCGTTACCGATACGACGTCGTCGCCGTGAGTTCGCTTCTCGTTGCCGTCATTGCCGGCATCGTCCCTGCCAAAATCGCCTTTTCCGGTTTTTCAGATGACATTGTCATCATCGTCGGCAGTGCGCTGATCGTCAGTGCGGCGATATCGCGATCCGGGATCATGGATCTGGCGCTGCGCCGATTTTCTCCCGAAAGACGCGGGCCGCGGATGCAACTGATCATCTTGGTTGCCATCGTCGCGGCCCTGTCGGCTTTCGTCAAAAATATCGGTGCACTGGCAATCATGATCCCGGTTGCCGTGCAGATGGCCCGGAAATCACGCGTATCACCGTCGATGTTCCTGATGCCGATGTCTTTCGCCTCGCTGCTCGGAGGGCTTATGACTCAGATCGGCACATCGCCGAATATCATCGTTTCCCGGGTGCGCGAGGAGATTACCGGGCAGCCGTTCACGATGTTCGACTATACGCCTGTCGGCCTGGCGCTGTCGGTCGCCGGCATTGTCTTTCTAGGGCTGTTCTACAAGCTGCTTCCTGAAAGATCGCGGGTGGAAACGTCGATGGACGAGGCGGTGGCGATCAAGAACTACACGACCGAGGCGAAGGTCATAACGCCGTCGGGGGCGATTGGCCGGTCCGTCAGCTGGCTGCAGAAGCCGGCCGGCGGCGATGCGATGGTGACCGCGATTATCGGCGGCAGCGGCCAAAGACGAACGCCTCTTCCCGACACCGTGCTCAAGGATGGCGACCTTCTTATCATCGAGGGCGAGCAAAGCGCCCTCGACAAGATCGTCAGTGAAGCCAAGCTTCAACTGTCCGATCGTAAACATGAGTCCGAGATGCGCCAGGATATCAGTTCCGTCGAAGCCATCGTCGGCGAACATTCCCGCCTGATAGGCGTCAGCGCAAAGGACGTCTCCCTCTTCCACAATACCGGCCTCAATCTTCTTGCCGTCAGCCGCCGGGACAGGCGCTTCACCGAGCGTCTGGGCGAGATCAAGATCCGCAACGGCGACGTTGTGGTGCTGCAGGGCGACTTGCAGAAGCTGCCGGATCTCCTGCGTGAATGGGGCTGCCTGCCGCTGGTCGAACGGGATCTGAAGCTCGGCAACGCGCGCAACGGCATGATCCCCGTCATGATCCTGCTGGCGACGATGGCGGCGACGGCCTTCGGCGGCATTCCCGTGGCGACGGCATTTTTCGCCGCCGCCTTTCTGATGGTGATGACCGGGTCCATTCCCTTGCGCGAAGTCTATCATCATCTCGATGCGCCCATTCTGATCATGCTGGCCGCCCTCATCCCGATCAGCGATTCGCTCCGAACCACCGGAACGACCGACATCATCGCCGACCTCCTGTCGCGCACCGCCGAGATGCTGCCGCCGTTCGGCGCTCTGGCATTGATCCTGGTTGCGGCCATGGCCGTGACGCCGTTTTTGAACAATGCCGCGACCGTTTTGGTCATGGCGCCGATTGCCGCGACCTTTGCCGCCAAGCTTGGCTACCGGCCCGATGCCTTTCTGATGGCGGTGGCAATCGGCGCCGGCTGTGATTTCCTCACGCCGATCGGCCACCAGTGCAACACGCTGGTCATGGCGCCGGGCGGATATCGATTTGGCGACTATGCGCGATTGGGCCTGCCACTCTCGCTCATCGTCGTGCTCGTCAGCGTGCCTGCCCTGCTGGCCGTCTGGCCGATTTGACCGGGCCAATTTGACTAACCCCTGCGAGGCAATTCAGGCTGCGCCCCTTGGCGCAGCCTGGCAGCATTACTTCCACTGCGTCCCGTCGGCGCCGGCGCAGCCCAAAGGTGGCAGGGAGCCGGCGAAGGTGGTTTTCAGCTTGGCGCAGCCCCAGTTGTTGATCGGGCCGGGCATGGCATCGTTGAGGGTGATGCCGATTTCATCATAGGGGCTGTCGGTGTTGCTGACATAGCGATACCAGCGAAAACCTGTAAAGACGACGACGGCCAGAGCGATTACCAGCAGCAGGCGAAGCAATTTTCTCATCATATTTCCTTTAAGTGCAAACGCCGCCGTTTAGCACTCCGATGTCGAAGCTGAAAGGTCCGGCCGGATGCAAGATGCTGCGATTCTGCAGCGTCTTTTGCGCCTCCTGAAAAGCTGCGCCTGCTGTGGTAGCAATCTGAAAAATACCGGCCGCAATCGATTCTTTGACGGGATCTGCAATGACCATCGAAGCAGGACGTAATTCGCATCCCATACATTTCATCGGCGCTTTTGCGACCGGTGGGCTTCTGACATTCATGGTGCATCTGAATGGGGAGCTGGCACGTTACGGCAATCCGCTGTTTTCATCCTGGACCGCGCACGGCACAGGCATGGTCGCCGCCGTCGTTCTTCTTTTGGCGCTCTACCGCCGACGCACGCCGATGGCGGGAAAGCCCGGCCGCGCACCTTTGTGGGCCTATCTCGGTGGGGTATCCGGCGCCGCAACGGTCATTTTGACCTCGACAGCGGTCAACTCGCCGCTCGGGCTCTCCGGCACCTTGGCTTTGGGTTTGGCAGGTCAGGTCGCTTTCAGCCTGGCGGCCGACAATTGGGGACTGTTCGGTCTGCCAAAGCGGCGCCCGGATGTCCGGGACATCGCCGCGCTCGGCCTGGTGGTTACCGGCGGCGCGCTGATTATCCTGTTTGGGCGAGGTGGGGCATGACGGTGTTCATTCTCATTGCTTGCCTTGGCGGCGTGCTCGTCGGCCTCAGCCGTCAGCTCAATGGGCGGTTGAGCATATCGACCACGCCGCTCATCGCATCCTTCTGGAACCATGCCGTCGGCTTTGCTGTGCTGAGCTGCCTCGGTCTCGTTGTCGGAGGCCTGCTTCCTGCCGGCGCCGGCGAGGCGCCTTGGTATATCTATCTCGGTGGTCCGATCGGCGTCGTTTTCGTGGCGGCAGGCAGCTGGGCGATTGCGCGCATCGGCGCGGTCAATACGGCTCTGCTGATCATTGGCGGCCAGATGGTCACCAGCGTGGCGCTGGATTATGCGCGCGCCGCTCCGACCTCGTTCTGGGCGAACGCGACCGGAATTCTTCTGATCGTCGGCGGAATGATGGTCAGCCGGAGGCGACGCAAAAGCGGCGGCTCGCAATAGCCGCCGGCAATTTTGCCGAAGCTGTCAGGGACGGAATCTGGGCTAATTTGTGCGTCCCAGG
The DNA here is from genome assembly GCF_036571585.1 of Rhizobium sp. 268. NCBI lineage: Bacteria > Pseudomonadati > Pseudomonadota > Alphaproteobacteria > Hyphomicrobiales > Rhizobiaceae > Rhizobium > Rhizobium sp. 268. The sequence goes on from NZ_JAPPSO010000018.1 coordinate 41,371, forward strand.
GTGGAAAGGGCGTCCTGCAGTCTGAGTGCCGCAAGCGCCTCCGTCGCCTCATCCGGAGACCATCCCGCCTCCAGCGCGGCAGCCAGCACCAGCGATTCCGTTTGAAGCTCGAGCTTCTCATAAAGCGGCTCAAGGGCTTCGCGCGCTGTGACAAGATGCTGGTCCGGGGGAGTTATGGATGTCGCGGCAACCGTAGGCATGAAATGCTCCTCCTATTGAACGCTAAGGTTCGAAACCCATTAGGGGCATCCTTGTTCCGTCTTGTTTCGCTTCACATCGCCTTTTTGCCCTTCGGGCGGCGTTGCGAAAAAAGACGATACCACATATGGCGAAATTTCCTCCACCTTAGAAATGCGCGGATGAAAATTGCTGACGGGATCTTCCTGTGATCGCCGATCGTCCCCTGCCTAGTGACCGGGGCGTCCGGATCGAGCAGAAAGGCGACCAGCATGCTCGGGACCGCCGCTTCGGCGTCGAGCCTGCCACCCGATAAAGACAGCCCCTGCTCGCCTTCGGCGAACACCTGTGAACCGACGACAACGGACCCAGTGAAGACGTAGAAATAGAGGTCCCGGTCCTGCCTATAGGGGAATTCCACCTTTGCGCCCGCCTCCAGCCGGATGTCGAAGACGTCGACCGCGCTGCGGACATAAAACGGCGCGTCTTCCCCCTCGGGCCCGACCAGGTGCCGCCAGGCGTTTGCCGCGGCCGCCGGCAGCGGTCCGTACTGGATTTTCGGCTCGAGATCGGCTGCACGCGGTCGAATAAGGATCTGCAGCATCCGCAGCGGCCGATCGGATGCCAGCGTCTCTTCGGAATGCCAGAAGCTTGCTCCGGCATTTATCACCATCAGGTGGTCGCGGTCGATCACCAGCCGGCCGGTGGCCCTGTCGTCGTGACGCATGACGCTGTCAGGCACCCAGGAAATGATCTCGTCGTTCCGGTGCTCGTGCATCGCGATCTGCCGGCCGGGATCAAGGAGAGATTCGACGACCATGGCGAGAGGGCCATGGCCGTGATCGGTCGGCTTCGGCCTCAGCCATCCCGGCATGTTGACGTGCACGACGAAGCCGCCCGAGTCCCGCACCACGAATGTCCGTTCGCCCTTAAGCAGCATCGCATCCTCCGTGCTTGCAAGGCAGTGACGACACTAGGCCATGACAGCGCCGCGCCTCCATTGAGAAACGGCCGTTTTGAATTGCTGTCGAGGATAAATTATACGGCAGTCTTGCACCAGAAGAGCACGACCGATGCGATCGCCGACCACGCGATCCTCCCCGCCCGTAGCATGCTCGTTCACTCAGCTCTTATTTGTCGAGCCACATAGACAAGCATCCTGTCGGTGCTCCTTGCGCCGAGCAACGAAAGCGAAATATTGCCCGCGCAATCGGTGATTGGGAACGCCAACTGCGTGCAGCCGCTGAGGCCCGAGAGACACAGAAGCTTGACACAAGCGGAACGAAATGCGGCAAAACTTTCCGGTTCGGCATCGCGGGTTGGCGCGCTCATGGCCAAGGTCGGAAGAGCGACGACTACATTTTCGCCCAGCAATCGGTCGATTTCCCCGGAAAAGAGCTTGGCAATCGCACGCGCCTCGCGCACTTCCCAGTCTTCGAGGCGAGATCCTGACAAAAGGCGCGCGGCAATATCGGGCGCAATTGCCTCCGGGGCCTGCTCGAAGAGCGTTTTGTTGCTTTCCCAGGCCTCCTTTTGCAGGATGGTGATGAACGCCACAGCAAGATCCGCGAGGCTGAATGAGGAAATAGAGTCGATCTTGCGAATAGGCATGACCGCCGATCGAATGCTGGCGATCATCTCATCGGCGATCGCGCCGTCGATGGTTTCGAAGATATCTGCGGGAATGAGAATGGATATTGGTCGGTCATTTGCCGCGGGCATGCCGACGGCGCTCATCACCGCGTCCATGGGTTCCAGACTTCTCGTCATGAAACCCGGCACATCGAAACTTGGCGCCAGCGCACGCAATGCCCTGTTGTCGAGGCTTCCATGTGTCGGCCGCCAGCCGATGAGGCCGTTGATGGCGGCGGGCAGCCGGATGGAGCCGGACGTGTCTGTTCCAAGCCCGATATCCGCAAGGCCGGCGGCAACTGCGACGGCCGAACCGGAAGACGATCCACCGGGAATAAGGTCAGGATCGCGCGGGTTTCTCGGCATGCCGAAATGGACGTTGCCGCCGATGAGGGAATAGGCGAGTTCGTCCGTATTGGTTTTGCCGACGAAACAGGCGCCGGCATCCAGAAGCGCCTGGACCAAAGGCGCCGTCGCTGCCCTGATGCCCGATGCAGCGAGCACCGCGGCATTGCCGGCCGCAGTTGGATAGCCGGCAACGTCGAAAAGGTCCTTTACCGCCAGGCGAAGGCCGGAAAGTGGGCCGGTGGACGCATGGCCGACATCGACGTCGGGATAGGGCATGAATGCATTCCACCGGTCCTGCACTTACCGCTCCCTAGATCTTCAGATGTTGCAAGACACGGCTGCGGCTGTCCGGACCATTGGCGCTTTCGTCTTCGATCGCTCCAAGTTTGAGAATGGCCCAGCGATCCGCTACCGAAAGGGCGAAATCCAGGTTCTGTTCGACCAGCAGGATGGTCGTGCCGCGTTTCTCACGGTCGTCCCTCAACGCCTTGGCAATGTTCTGGACGACGGAGGGCTGCAGGCCTTCGGAGATTTCGTCGATTAGCAGCAGCGTTGGCCGCAGCATCAGCGCCCGTGCCAGGATCAGCATTTTCTGCTCACCGCCCGATAGCGTGCCGGCATTCTGGGTCAACCGGTCCTTTAGGAACGGGAAATAGCCGTAGACCCTCTCCAGGGCGGATGCCAGGTCCCGGTCGCCCTTTAGCGCCAGGCGCAGATTGTCGCGGATGGAAAGATCCTGAAACAACGGCAATTCCTGGGGCGCATAGCCGATTCCGGAAGCGATCAGCTCCGCCGGTTTCCTGTCGGTGATAGGGGCGCCATCGACCTCGATCTTGCCTTTGCCGACCCGCAGGAAGCCGAGGATCGTCTTCAGCAGCGTCGTTTTGCCCATGCCGTTTTTGCCCATGAGGGTGAGGATCTCGCCGGGCCGGATGGCGAGCGACACCTCATTGACGACATCGACCGCGCCATATCCGCTCGACACAGTGCTGAGCTCGAGTTTGAACGCGTCAGCCATGTGCGCCTCCTGCGTAGATGGTGCGAACCGTTTCGGAATTGACCACGTCATTCACCGTGCCGTCGAGAACCAGTTTGCCCTGATGGAGAACCACGATGCGGCTCGATATCTCACGCACGAAATCCAGATCGTGTTCGACCAGGATGGCGGCGAAACCCATCTCGTCCGTCAGTTTCTTGAGGATGGTGCCGATGGTCATGCGTTCGGTCTTGGTAAGACCCGCCGTTGGCTCGTCGAGAAGAATGATGCGAGGTTCCAGAGCGACGACCATCGCCAGTTCCAGAGCCTGCCTTTGACCGTGCGACAGCAGCGAGACCGGTTTGTCCAGCATGCCTGCCATGCCGGTGAGCGTCAGGATTTCGGCCGCAGCGGCCGGCAGCATGATCTCGGCGGACGATCGCATCGGGTTGGGCGTCTCGCGGCTGAGACGCGCCATCTTCAGGCATTCGCCGATGGTCATGCTGTCGAAGATGCTGGCGACCTGGAATTTCCGGCCGACGCCGAGTGCGACGATCCGTTCGGGTGCACGACCGGCGATATTGGTGCCGATGATATCCACTTGACCTTCGATCTGCTCGGTACCGTCCGAAAGACAACGCATCAGCGTGGTCTTGCCGGCGCCGTTCGGGCCGACCAGGCTGACGAGTTCTCCGGCGCCGATTTCCAGGTCGATGCCCTTCAGCACGGCCAAGCTGCCATAGGACTTGCCGAGACCGCGGATCGACAGAAGGCTTTTGCCTGCCACCGCACCATTCCTGGCGACGATGCGCGTCGGCAAGGACTTCAGGGCGCTGTTGGAGCTTGCGGACTTGAGGAAACGCGTCACCAGGGAGGCGAGGCCGCCCGGCAGAAGGATGATCATGATGACGAACAGCGCACCGACGATCAGCTGCCAGAGGAAGGGCAGATCGCCCGAAAGACTAGCGCTCAGATAGTCGATACCGATTGCGCCGAACAACGGCCCGATGATCGTTCCCCGGCCACCGAGCGCCGTCCAGACGACGAGTTCGGTTCCGAAGACGAAACCGGTATTCTCTGGTGCGACGACACCGGATGCATTGGCATAAAGGAAGCCCGCAAGGCCGCATACGCCGGCAAGAACGCCCGTCAGGACGATCTTCAACCGGGCCGGATTCATGCCCAGATAGGCGACTCGGGCTTCATTGTCGCGGATTGCCACAAGCAGACGGCCGGCATCCGACCGGACAAAGACGATCGCAACAATCGCCAATGCCAGTAGACAGGCGCCCGACAGGCGGAAGTAGCCGGGAAGCCCGAGCGGCAGAGTGTCGTAACCGACAAGGCCGCTCGATGAACCGGTCCAGGTGCCGCCCGAAAAGACGAGCTGTGTGACGACGATCGGCACAACGAGCGAGATCACGGTGGCGTAAAGCGGTGTCGATCCGTGATAGAACGACAGCCAGCCGACGGCGAGGCCAAGCACGAGCGGAACGAGCACGGCGGCCACAAGGGCGACGACGAAAAGCGCCGGGCTTGCGCCGATATGGGTGAGAACCATGGCGGTGGCATAGGCGCCGACGCCAAAGAATGCCGCCTGCCCGAAGGTGAGAACACCCGTATAGCCCCAGAGCAAGTCGACAGTGATCGCCAGCATGGCGTAGATCATCGAACGCGTCAGGACGTTGAGGCTGAAGCGGCCGAGAAACGTCGGTCCCAAGACGATCAGCAGGAGGGCTGCAAGCGCCAGCGCCAGTAGAAGGACAAGCCGGAGTTTTTGTCTGTCACGCACGGGCAAATCCTTTCGGACGTATGCGCAGTGTGATTGCGCAGAGGACGGCCACGGTGATGCCGCCGAGGATTGGGCTGAAATAGGTGCTGACGAGCACCTGGGCGGCCCCGAAGATGAGGCAGGCGCCGGCAAGCGCGGCGAACGAAGAGCCCGCGACCATCACCAGCATGAAGGCGCCCGTCAGCCAGGCGACGCCCATATTGGGATCGACGCTGGTCAGCGGCGCCAGCAGTACGCCTGCCAGGGCGGCAAGGCCGGTGCCGATCATGAAGGTCGCGAGCCGCACCTTTTCGGTGTCGATACCGAGTCCGCGCGCCAGTGTTTCATTCATGATGACTGCCCGGGCGGAAAGGCCAAGCCTTGTCCCATCGAGCAGCAAGGTGAAACCGAGGCCCAGACCGATAGCCGCGGCAATGGCGAAAAGGCGGTAGGCCGAGTAGCCGGTGCCAAAGAGATCGAAGGTGCCGGGCAGCAGCGCCGGCGTGAACTGCACGTCGCGGCCGAACCAGAGCGTGATCAACTGGCCGATGACGATGCCAAGGCCCCAGGTTGCGAGAATGGCGTCGAGCGGCCGGCGATAGAGAGGCCGCACGATGAAGCGTTCGGCGATACCGCCGAGGATCGCTCCGACTAGAAACGCGAAGGGAATGGCAAGCCACGGATTGAGGCCGAACCCGCTGACGACGACAGCGCAGTAAGCCCCGATGGTCAGCCACGCGCCGTGCGCGAAATTGATGATCTTCAGCACGCCGAAGATCGCAAGCAGCCCGGCGGCAACGATGAAGAGAATGGCCGCGGTGCTGACGATATCGAGAAAGAGGGTCATTTCTAGAACTCCGATGCTGGAGGCGGGGCACCCTGCCCCGCCTCGCTGGTTTCAGAGATTCGGGCACTGATCGCCAGGATCGACATCTTTGAAGCTATCGACGACTGCAACGCTGCCGTCGTCCTTTACCTGGCCAAGATACATCGTCAGCGGCGCGTGGTGCTGCTTGTTCATGGAGATCTTGCCGCGCGGACCGGTGAAGGAGACGTCGGGAAGGGCTTTGAGCACATCAGCCGTATCGGTGCTGCCGGCCTTCTCGACGGCCGCTTTATAGAGGTAGATCGCCTCATATTGCGGCACCGAAAGATCGTTCGGCGTGCGCAGTTCCTTGCCGAACTTCTTTTCCATGGCCGAGAGAAATGCCTTGTTCTCGGGGCTGTCGATGCCGGTGACGTAGGAAGCGGAGAGGAAGATGTCCTTGGCATCCGCGCCCATGCTCTTGGCGGTGCCTTCGTCGACCGCCAGATTGCCGTAAGGCAGGGTGACGCCGGACGAACGCAGCTGCTTGGTCAAGGTCACGTTCGGTGCGCCGCCGGCCGTCGAGGTGATGATGGCGTCGGCGCCGGAGGAGCGGACCTTGGAGATGATGGCCGTCCAGTCGCTGCCGTCCATCGGCAGATATTCCTCGCCAACGACCTCTCCGCCGGCTTTTTCGATATAGGCTTTGGCGAAGGTCAGCATACCGCGCCCGAAAGAATAGTCCGAACCGATCAAGAAGAACTTCTTGGCGCCCTGTTTGCCGATGAAATTGTCGACGACAGGCGGCACCTGCTGTTCAGGCACCCAGGCATTGACGAAAAGCTTGGCGTTGCAGGATTTGCCTTCGTAGAAAGACGTGTAGATATACGGCACGTCACCCTTGGAAATGATCGGCAGTCCGGCATTGCGTGCAGCACTCGTTTCCATGGAGATGACGGCGTTCACCTCCTTCTGGAAAACCAGGGAATCGAAGGCCTTTTGCGCGCCGGCGGCCCCGGATGCATCGTCGGCGATCTCAAGCGCCAGTGGCCGCCCGAGCACGCCGCCTTTGGCATTGATTTCTTCGACGGCGAGTTCGGCAGCCTGGACGACCGACGGGGCGACCACGCTGTTTGCGCCTGACAGCCCCACCGGCACGCCGATCTTGATTGGATCCTCGGCAAAAGCTGCGGTGGCGAATGCCGCTGATGCCAGTGTCAGGATGATGGTTTTCATTTGCATTTTGTTCCCCTTTCTTGAGTTGGGTCGAGATTACCCGTAGACATCGGCTCGGCGGTCGCTGAGCAGATGATTGAAGCTGTTGAGCGTGCGGGTCTCCGTGACGCTCGACAGATCGATTTTTGCAATCAGGATTTCCTCGCGATCGGCACTGGCCGGACCGGAGATGGGCCAGCCTTGCGGGCCGACGATAAAGCTGCGGCCGATGAAGGATTGGCCGCGCTCGACGCCGATCCGGTCGGCGCAGGCGATGTAAAGGCCATTGGTGTGAGCGGCTGCCTTGTGCAGGATGTTGGCCATCGGCTCCGCAACGCTTTCCGCACCGGGCATCGGCACCCAGTTGGTGGGCACACAGACCAGTTCCGCGCCGGCCAGCGCCAACTCGCGGAATGTTTCCGGAAACCATCCGTCGTAACAGATGGCGATGCCGATACGGCCGAAGGGCAGGTCAAATACCGGCAGCCCGATATCACCCTTTTTAAAAAGACGGTTTTCGTTGTTCCAGAGATGGAGCTTGCGGTATTTGCCGATATATCCCTCCGGACCGCAGAGAAGAGCGCTGTTATAAAACCGCTCGCCATCCTGCTCGGCAACGCCGCTGACGATGTAAAGGCCAAGTTCCCCGGCAAGGCGGCAGAGCGTCTCGGCAGTCGGGCCGCCGGGTACCGGACCGGCCAATGCGGCAACCTCGTCGCCGTCACGGAAGCTGTAGCCGCTGTCGGCCAGTTCCGGCAGAACGACGATCTCTGCGCCCTTGGCCTTTGCTGCCCTCGCCAGCCGCTCGATGGCGGCGAGGTTATGGGCACGATCGCCGACGATGGGTTCGAACTGGACGGTTGCGACGGTTGCCATCCGTGCGGTCGAGGTCTTGATGCTCAATCTCGTCTCCAAACGCAAAAAACCTCTGGCACGGAATTCAATCCGTGAACCAGAGGCTACATAGCCATGATGTTAATACGGCAGCCCTGCCGCTGAGCAAACCTGCTCGTTATCTTTAGGCTGGCACGAAAGAATACGACCGTCAAGCCGCTCTATTCAATATTTTCAAGACGTGCGCGACCACAACTCAAGGCTTAAATTTGCGTTTTTGCGCCGATCGACAGTCCAAGGCTTTTCATCGTGTCTTGCGCGGCAATGATCGATTCGGCGATCGTCGCCATCGGAACGCGCCTTGACGTCGCCTGATCGCGCAAGAGCTTATAGGCCGCCTCTTCATCGAGGCCATTCATGACCCGCAGCGCCGAAACGGCCTTTTCGACCAGCCGCCGGCTTTTCAACGTTTCCTCGAGTTTTTGCACCTTGCCGGCGAGCCGTTTTTCGTAGCTTTGCCGATAGCGTGCAAGCGCAAATTGCGTCAGAATGCCGAGCGGCCGCAGCGGTTTGCTGATAACGCCGTGGGCGTTGAGATCGATGATCGCCTGGAGTGCCGTCGGGCTCTCATATGTCAGGATGGCGATGACCGCCGTCTGTTGGAGATCGATGATCTCGAGCGCATGCTCGAGTTGGACATCCTCGACATGCAGGAAGACGGTGTCTATGTCGGGCGGCAAGGCAGGCGGGAGCGGCCAGGTCGCGCGAACCTCGCAGCCGAGGCGTTTGAGGTGGGCGATCAGCAAATTGCCGTCCTCGTCGCGCGGATGGACAACCAGAACGCGTGCGCGCCGCAGATCCTGAACGATCCGGCTTGGTCCCGCCATCTCAGGCCCCCAACCAAACATCTTCGAACCGCGAAGCGGTCAGGTACGGGTCCGGCCTGATCGGGCCGGGCGCCTGCCAGGCAATATCGAAAAGCCCGTCGGCCCGCGCCACGCCGATGCGGGGATGCAGCCAGAGATGCCGGGTATCGGCGTCAAAATTGATCCGCCCTTCCGGAGCAGAAAAATCCTCCAGGAGAATTTCCTCGGAAATGCGATGGGTCTCGAGCGAGCCGGCCCGGGCGAGTGCGCGGGCGAAAAGGTGAACCTGCGCATAGGCCGGCTGCGACCATACGCTGGTGGTGAAGTCCTGGCCGAAGCGGGCTTTAAACGCCGCCACGAAGCGCTCATTCGCCTCGTTTTCGACCGTCTGGAAATAGGTCGCCGAAAGAATATGGCCGGTGCAAGCGTCGGCTCCGATCTCGCGAATCTCGCTCTCGGCCATGGTCAGGCTGGCAATCGGAACCCGTTTGCGATCGATCCCCGCGTCGGCATACATGCGGTAAAAGCGCTGTGCCGGCCGGCCGACGATCGTCGAGAAAATGGCATCGGGCTCAAGACGGACGATATCGGAAATAACCGACCGCAAGGTTTGTTCGTCGGCATGAAGAGGAAGATATCGCTCGCTGACGACTTCACCGCCTTTTGCCTCGAGCACATCCCGCATCACCCGATTGGATTCGCGCGGATAGATGTAATCCGCGCCGACGAAGAGGATGCGGCGTCCATGGTGGCGCAGCAGATATTCTGCCAGCGCGAAAGTGTTCTGGTTGAGGGTGGCGCCGGTATAGACCACATTCTCCGAATATTCGAAGCCTTCATACATCGACGGATAAAACAGCAGTCCGTTGTGCCGCTCAACAATCGGCAGCACCGCCTTTCGGCTGGCCGACATCGACGCGCCGAAGATGATGTTGACGTCGTCGTCTGCGAGCAGCCGCCGCGCCAGGTTGCGATAAGCGGCCTGGTCCCCGCCCGGATCATAGGCGATCGGAACGATAGGCTTGCCAAGCACGCCGCCTGCTGCATTGACTTCCTCGATCGCAAGCGCGGTGCCAAGAAAGTGCTCGGTTTCCGTGATTTCGCTAATTCCGCTTCTGGAAAACAGCACTCCCACCCGCCATTCGGAGCTTGTCATCTTTGCCTTTTCCGAAATGTTGGAGGTTCGAACGCGGTGAATGCCTCAGTTCCGCGCTTTCGACTCCCATACCCTTAGTGCTTTTCCATGGGATCCTGCAAGCGGGTGCGATGCAGGTCGTTGCCGCAGACGGAGACGGGAACTACCGGCCATGAACCGTTGCGGGCATCACATTGCCGGGGATCGGACATGTATAGGCTTTGCCGCCGGTCCTTTCCCGCCACTCGGCTTTCGCGGCTGCCAGGAGGTCCGATGACGTCATCAATGCGAGCCCCGTCGTCGCAAGCGTCTTGGCCGCATGCGCCATGGCTTTGTGCGCGGCCGGGCTTTTTCCCTGTGCGACGACCTGCCATGTATGGGGATTGGTGCCGATCGCCCAGGCTGGCGCCCAGCATTGCGCGGTCGGCGTCACCCAGCTGACGTCGCCGACATCGGTCGATCCGGCCCGGAAATGCGATTGTCCCTCGAAATCGCGCAGACCGGTGTGCAAGGGCGTCGAGCCATCGACCTTGGCATTGGAGAACACATCGCCCCTGATCTGATAGAGGCGGATGCTGCTCTTGATCGCTTCCTCAGTGAAGGTGTCCTGGATTTTCCGGGCGAAGGCGATGTCGGCCTCGTCGAAGGCTATCGGCCCGAGCGTGACCATGTTCTCGTGCATTGCCGTTTCAAGCGTGATGTTGGGAAGAAGGTTCGTCGAGGCGGTGTCGAACACGCTCTCGACTTCGGTTTCGGTCATCATCGCAGCACCTCGTGCAACTTTCTCGACGCGCCCGGCAAGCGCAAGCGCCTGCGGCATGTCAGGCGCCCTGATCAGATAGAGAACCTCGGCGCTGGCCTGCACGACATTGGCGGCCCTGCCGCCGGTGTCGGTAATCGCGTAGTGAACGCGACAATCCTGCGGCATGTGTTCACGCAGGAAATTGACGCCGACATTCATGAGTTCGACCGCATCGAGCGCCGAACGGCCGAGATGGGCGCTGTTGGCCGCATGTGCCGCGACACCCATCGCGCGATCGATGCGCTTCTGGATCTGAAGCAGGAGCATGGACTTTTGGCGGGCGACATTGCCAGGATCGAGGCGAAAGTCGGCATATCCGCCGTCCGCAACCTCGCTTATCCCGAGCCCACCGATGAGATGCAGGCCCGCTTCTCGATGCAATACTGCCTGGCGACAGCTTTCCTCAATGGGGCTCTCAGCCTTTCGGACTTTACGCGGCAGGGGATCGGACGGCCGGAAATCCGGGAATTCATGCCGCGCATCGGCATGGAGTCCTATTCGGCCGAAGAGGAAAAAGGCGTGGAGCGGCTCCCGCATGTCGTCACGGTCACGTTGCGCGACGGGCGCATATATTGGAAATCACGTTTGCACGCCAAGGGGTCGCTCGAAGCGCCGATGAGTGATCACGAACGTGAAGTTAAGTTCATGGACTGCTTGCGCTGGGGAAATCGGAATGGGTACGACGCTGTTTTTTTCCTGCAACTTCGCAAGCTTGCCGATTTTGAAAACCTGTCCGGCGACGATCCCTTCTGGAGCCTGATTGCAGGCCATCAGTCGCTCTGACAAGCCACGACACGGATAGAAGGCGGGGAACCCGCCCCGCCCACTGCATCGTTCAGGCCACGCCCCTCTCAAGCAAGGTATTTCGTAAACCAGTCGACGGTTCGCTGCCAGGCGAGCTTGGCGGCCGCTTCGTCGTAGCGCGGCGTGGAATCATTGTGGAAGCCGTGGTTGACGTCGGGATAGACATAGGCCTCGTAGGTTTTCTGAGAGGATTTCAGCGCCGCTTCATAGGCCGGCCAGCCTTCGTTGATGCCCTTGTCCAGCCCGGCATAATGCAGAAGCAGGGGCGCCTTGATCTTCGGCACATCTTCGGCGCGCGGCTGCCTGCCGTAGAACGGCACGGCGGCGGCAAGTTCCGGATAGGCGACTGCCGCGGCATTGGCGACGCCGCCGCCATAGCAGAAGCCGGTGATGCCGACCTTGCCGGTGGTGAGGTCGCTCTTCATCAGAAACTCGACGGCCGCGAAGAAGTCGTTCATCAGCTTTTCCGGATCGACCTTCTGCTGCAGTTCCCGTCCCTTTTCGTCATTGCCGGGATAACCCCCGACCGAAGTGAGGCCATCCGGCGCTAGCGCGATGAAGCCGGCCTTCGCCACACGCCGTGCCACATCCTCGATATAGGGGTTCAGGCCTCTGTTCTCGTGCACGACCACCACGGCCGCGACTTTGCCGGTGGCGTTCTTAGGACGGACGAGATAGCCGCGGACGTCGCCATTTCCTTTCGGCGAGGGATAGGTGATGTATTCGGCCACGATGTCCGGATCGGTGAACTCGACCTGGGTTGCCAGCGCGTAATCAGGGCTCAGCGACGAGAGGATGGCGGCTGCCGTCAGCCCGCCGACGGCGAATTTGCCGGCCCGGTCGAGAAACTCGCGCTTGGTGATTTTCCCGTGCGCGTAGTAATCGTAGAGTTCGAGAATTTCCTGCGGGAAGTCCTTGGCTGTCATGCGGGTCATGATGGCTCCTCCTTGGCTTTGGGTTTCGCACCATCCTACACACGCAAAATCGTGACTCTTTTCAACATTTCGCGAGTTTGGCGTGAGCTTGCCGCAGCGATCGCCACTTGCGGCGGCAGAGGCTGATTTCGCCGCCGCCGCCTCAAGCGGTGCGCGCTTTTCCATTTGCAATCCGCGCCCTGCCTGTCGCAGCCGGCAATCGGCAGCCGCCTACCGATCTATGAAAATAAATTTCATACTCGTGCTGTGAGGCCCGTTTTCTATTGACGCCTCTCGTTTTTTGTCCCAACTTAAAGAAAATAAATTACCTAAACTGGGAACTTGATCGGCATGAAAGTGGGAATCATCGGGCTCGGATTCCGGCTCGGCTATCTCGGCTACGTCTTCAAAGCGATCGATAGCAGCTTCGACATTGTCGGCTATGTGGATCCGGATCCCGCCGGGCTTCCCGGATTGACGGAAAAGGGAATTTCGGTCGGCAAGGCATATGGCTCGCCGCAGGAACTGCTCGCCTCCGAAAAGCTCGATCTGCTGATGATCGGCTCCCCCAATCACCTGCACCTCGATCATATCAGGCTCGGGCTGCAAGCCGGCCTCAAGGTCTTCTGCGAAAAGCCGATCGTCACATCAATCGCCGAGAGCATCGAGCTTGCCCATCTGATGGCGAAGTTCGGTCACGAGCGGCTGATGGTTGGTCTGGTGCTGCGTTATTCGCCCCTCTACAAGGATCTGCGCGCCATCCAGGCCGAGGGCAAACTCGGCCAGATCGTCTCGATCGAGGCTTCCGAACATATCGAGCCCTATCACGGCGCCTTCTTCATGCGCGATTGGCGCCGCTACGAGCGCTATTCCGGCAGCTTCATGCTGGAGAAATGCTGCCACGACCTCGACCTTTATAATGGCGTCGTCGGCGCAAGGCCGGAGCGGGTCGCCAGTTTCGGCGGCCGCAAGAGCTTCATTCCGGCCAACGATCCGGCCCGCGAGGGTATCAACGATCTCGAGCTTTTCCACCGCAAGCCGAGCGGCTGGATGGGCTCCGACAAGGTCTTCGACAGCGATGCCGACATCATCGATTACCAAGTGGCGATCGTCGAATATGAAAACGGCGTCGGCATGAACTTCCACACCAATCTGAATGTGCCCGATCAATTCCGCCGCTTCGCCATCATGGGCTCGCGCGGCATGGCCGAAGGCGATTTCGTGCGCGGCTATCTCGATGTGCATGAGCAGCTGACCGGCAACAAGGTGGTTGAAAACAAATATGCCGCCACTGAGCTCTCCCAGCATTACGGCGCCGATGAGCAGATGGCGAGCGACCTTTTGGAAAGCGTGCGCACCGGGCTCGAACTGCCCGTGTCCACGCTGAATGCGCTCGAAGCCGGCATCCTGGCGCTGGCGATGGACGAAGCGAGGATGAAGAAAACCGTCGTCGACCTGCGTCCCATCTGGGACCGCTTCGACGAGGCCCTTCACGCAAGAGCGGCTTGAGGACGACGGCAAGATGAGTGTCCAAAGAAGCGCCTTCATCTTCGCCTGGATCCTCCTCCTTCCGGCCGTTCTCTATGTTCTCGCCATCGTCGCCTATCCCCTCGTCGATACCTTCATTCTCTCCTTCACCGATGCGTCGCTGAAGAAGACCACCAACTGGGTCGGCTGGGTCAATTACGAGAAGATCTTCAACGCCACCTTTGCCGAGGTCATCTTCCGCACCTTCGTCTGGACCTTCTTCTCGGTCGCGCTGAAAATGGTGATCGGCACCTTCGGCGCGACGATGCTGAATGCCGCCGTACCCGGCCGCTCGCTGTTCCGGCTATTGACCATGCCGCCCTGGATCGTGCCGATGGCGATCGGCATCTTCATGTGGGGCTGGATGTATAATGGCCAGTTCGGGATGATATCGGGCGTTTTGCAGCGCTTCGGTCTGGTCGACGGTCCGGTCGCCTTCCTCGCCTATGGCAGCACCGCCTTCTGGGCGACGATCGTCACCGACGTGTGGATCGGCGTACCGCTGGTGACGATCTACTTCCTGGCGGCGATCCAGTCGATTCCGAAGGATCTCTACGAGGCCGCCTGGACCGACGGCGCCGGCCGCTGGTACCGCTTCCGCCGCATCACTCTGCCGCTGATGGTGCCCGCCATCATCACCATGTCGATGCTGTCGCTGATCGCCACTTTCAACTCTTTCGACATTATCTGGATCCTGACGCAGGGCGGGCCGAGCGGCGAGACGACGACGATGATCATCGACACCTATCAGACCGCCATCGGCTCGAAAAAATACGGCGAAGGGGCAGCGCGCGCCGTGCTGATCTGCATCTTCCTGTCGCTCTTCTGCTTTGCCTATTTCCGCGTCACCCGCCGCCTCAACCCGGAGAAGCGCGCATGAGCAGTGCTGCCATGATCGACCGTTACCGCTGGTGGGAAATCATCCTGATCTATTGCGGCATCGCCTTGTTTCTGTTCTTCGTGCTGGCGCCCTTCTTCGAAGGTTTCATGGTGTCGCTGAAGCCGCTCAGCCAGCTCTTCTCCTCGCCCTACCGCTTCTGGCCGGAGAACGGTTCCTTCGAAGCCTATCGGACGATGTGGGTCAGCGTGCCGGGTTTCGGGCGCTATATCTTCAACTCGTTCTTCATCTCGATCATCGTCACGCTGATCGTGCTCTGCCTCGTCATTCCGGCGGCCTACGCCTTCGCGAAGTTCGAGTTCAAGGGCATGGGCATCCTGCTCGGCGCCTTCCTGACGGTGAACATGTTCTCCGGCGCCGTGCTCTTGATCCCGCTCTTCCGGCTGATGCGCAGCATGGGCGTGCTCAACACCTATCTCGCCATGATCGTGCCTGGCGTGGCCTTCCTGATCCCCTCGGCGATCTGGCTGCTGCGTACCTACATGATCCGTATCCCGCAGGAGCTCAACGAAGCCGCCTATATGGATGGCGCCAGCCACTTCTACACGCTGCGCCGCGTCATCCTGCCGATTGCGATGCCGGGGATCATCGTCGTCGCCATCACCACCTTCATCGGCGCTTACGCCCAGCAATTCATCTTCGCGCTGACCTTCAACTCGAAGACCGAATACATGCCCCTTCCGGTGGGTCTCTTTGCTTATTTCGGCAAGCAGGAGGTCATCTGGAACGAACTGATGGCGGCTTCCTTCGTCGGCATCGCGCCGGCGATGGTCGTCATCTTCTTCCTTCAGCGCTACCTTGTCGGCGGGCTGACCGCCGGTGCGGTGAAACAATAAGACCAAAAAACGAGTGAACAGCTAACACAAGAACGGGAGTCACGACGTGAGCATAACAATCAAGACAGGCCTTATGGCGCTCGCTTTGCTCGGTTCGACGGCATTGACTGCGGTCACTGCCCATGCGGCCGACAAGGAAATCAGCTGGATCTATTGCGGCGACACGATCGACCCGGTCCATACCAAATACATCAAGCAGTGGGAAGAAAAGAACGCAGGCTGGAAGATCACGCCTGAGGTGGTCGGCTGGGCGCAGTGCCAGGACAAGGCAACGACGCTCGCTGCCGCCGGCACGCCGGTGGCGATGGCCTATGTCGGCTCGCGCACGTTGAAGGAATTCGCGCAGAACGACCTTATCGTTCCGGTGCCGATGACCGATGATGAGAAGAAGACCTATTACCCCCACATCGTCGATACGGTGACCTTCGAGGGCAACCAGTGGGGCGTTCCGATCGCCTTCTCCACCAAGGCGCTCTACTGGAACAAGGATCTCTTCAAGCAGGCCGGCCTTGACCCCGAGAAGCCGCCGAAGACCTGGGCCGAAGAAATCGAAATGGCCAAAACCATCAAGGAAAAGACTGGCATTCCGGGCTTCGGTCTTTCCGCCAAGACCTTCGACAACACGATGCACCAGTTCATGCATTGGGTTTACACCAATAACGGCGCGGTGACCGATGCCGACGGCAAGGTCACGCTCGACAGCCCGCAGATTCTCGCCGCGCTGAAGGCCTACAAGGATATCGTCCCCTACTCCGAAGAAGGCCCGACGGCCTATGAGCAGAACGAAGTCCGCGCCATCTTCCTCGATGGCAAGGTGGCGATGATCCAGGCTGGTTCGGGTGCCGCCGACCGCCTGAAGAAGACGCAGATCAGCTGGGGCATCACGACGCTGCCGCTCGGCCCCGATGCCAAGGGCCCCGGCACGCTGCTGATCACCGACAGCCTGGCGATCTTCAAGGGCTCCGGTGTCGAGGACAAGGCGACCGAGTTCGCCAAGTTCATCACCTCGCCCGACGTCCAGTCGGAATACGAGCTGCAGGGCGGCGCCGGCCTCACCCCGCTGCGTCCTTCGGCAAAGGTCGACGAGTTCGTCGCCAAGGATCCCTATTGGAAGCCGCTCATCGAGGGCATCAGCTATGGTGGTCCCGAGCCGCTGTTCACCGACTATAAGGGCTTCCAGAACTCGATGATCGAGATGATCCAGTCGGTCGTCACCGGCAAGGCCGAGCCGGAAGCAGCGCTGAAGAAGGCTGCCGGTGAAATCGAAGCCTTCAAATAAGCCCTCCTGAGGCTCCCTGGGGTCGCGGCACGAGCCGCGGCCCCTCCCCTCTATTGAATGTGCGACGAAGACCGCCGGCGGAGACAGATTTTTGGGACAGCTCCTTCTCAACAAAGTTCAGAAATTCTACGGCGACTACGAAGTTCTGAAGGGCGTGCAGCTCGAGGTGAAGAACGGCGAGTTCGTCGTCTTCGTCGGGCCGTCGGGCTGCGGCAAATCCACGCTCTTGCGGATGATCGCCGGCCTCGATGCGACGACGGCTGGAGATATCGTCATCAACGGCATCAGGGTCAACGACCTGCCGCCGGTCAAGCGCGGCATCGCCATGGTGTTTCAGTCCTACGCGCTTTATCCGCACATGACGGTCTTCGAGAACATCGCCTTCCCGCTTCGGGTCGAGAGGATGGAAGAGGAAAAGCTCAAGGCCAAGGTGGAAAACGCGGCGCGCATCCTTCACCTCGAACAGCGGCTGCAACAGAAACCCGGCATGCTGTCCGGCGGCCAGCGCCAGCGCGTCGCGATCGGCCGCGCCATCGTGCGCGAACCGAAAATCTTCCTGTTCGACGAGCCGCTCTCCAACCTTGACGCAGCACTCCGCGCCGACATGCGCATCGAGCTTGCCAAGCTGCACCGGCAGCTGAAGGCGACGATGATCTATGTGACGCACGACCAGGTCGAGGCGATGACCATGGCCGACCGCATCGTCGTGCTCGATGCCGGAAATATCTCGCAGACCGGCGCGCCGCTGGAGCTTTATCACAAGCCCGCCAACCAGTTCGTCGCCGGCTTCATCGGCAACCCGAAAATGAATTTCCTGTCCGTCACCTGCAGGGGCGTCAGCGCCGCCGGCGTCGAAGTCGATTATCTCGGCCAGACCGCCGTCCTGCCGGTGAGGGCGCGCGACGGCATGGCCGGCAAAACCCTGACGCTCGGCATCCGCCCGGAGCATATCCAGCTGAACGGCGGCGATATCGTCTTCACCGTGACCCCGACCGTCATCGAGCGCCTCGGCGCCAATACGGTCGCCTATGCCTCGCTCAACGGCGAGGCCGAGAATTTCTGCGCGATGCTGCCCGGCAGCGTCGGCATCCGCGCCGATGCCCCGGTTGCCACGGGCATCAATGCCGCCGACTGCCATCTCTTCGACGAGGCGGGTATTGCGTTTGAGCGGCGGGTGGAATTGACTGAAATCGATATGAACGTCATCAACCCGACGGCGGCTTGAAGCTGACGGTGTGTCGGCGGTTCGGCTTGCCAGTCGGCCAAGCGGGGGGACGTGACACTCGAAGCAATTGCTTGCCCCGTCGGCAGGAGGGCTGTTTTTCACTAACGAACTTATTGGCGGATCTCCCGCAGATAGCAGAATCTCGCGTGCACATTTGGGATGTCATCGGGGGATATGACTGCATTGCGCCTCCTTATCAGTCGCAATGGCAGACCTTGCCATTGCCGCAGAGCGGACTTCCGTTCGTTTTGACGTTAGAGCATCTGGACACGATTGCGGTCATCCAATCGACACGCCAACGCTGCCCCGGTCGTGCTCCGACTTTCGCAGACCGGCAATCACGACCAGCAGGCGAGGCATCACCTCAGAGCGTGTCGATCAGTCCTCCATCGACGCGCATGGAAGCCCCGGTCGTCGCGGATGCCAAAGGCGACGCCAGATAGGTTACGAGGTTGGCGATTTCCTCGACGCTTGCAGCTCGTTGGATGATCGAACTGCCACGATGCTTCTTGACGAAGTCCGCCGCTACCTCCTCGATCGGCTTGCCCGTCTTCGCACGCTCTTCGGCAAGCATCGCCTCGACGCCTTCGGACAGTGTTGGGCCGGGGAGGACCGAGTTCACGGTAACGCCGGTACCAGCCATGCGCTTGGCGAGCCCGCGGGCAACCGCGATATCGGCGGTCTTGCTGACGCCGTAGTGAATCATCTCCACCGGAATGTTAAAGCCGGATTCCGACGCGATGAAGATGACGCGACCCCAGTCGACGTTCTGCATGCCCGGAAGGTAGGCACGCGAAAGCCTGACGGCCGACATGACGTTTACCTGCCAGTGGCGATCCCACACCTCGTCGTTCGCCTCGAAGAAGTCGAGCGGTTGAAAAATACCCGCGTTGTTGATGAGGATGTCCACATGAGGAACCTTGGCGACGAGAGCGTCACACCCTTCAGCGGTTGCGACATCGGCTGCAACGGCGGCTACGGTGCCCCCGGCACCTTCGCCTTTCAGGCGTTTGGCGGCATTTGCGGTCTTTTCTTCTGACCGCCCGTTGATCACCACGTCCGCGCCAGCCCTTGCGAGCTGGCGGGCGATCGCGTAGCCGATACCTTCGGTCGATCCGGTAATAAGAGCGGTCTTGCCTACGAGGTCGATCTGCATCTGCTGCTCCTTGTGAGGTTGGATAGAGAACGTTTGAACTTGCGGTCGGTCTCGGTCATCGAGCCACCCGTCGCTGTTGCTGCAAAGCGGACATGACGCAGTGACAACGCGGCTCGCCGTTGCGCCAAAAGCCGCCATTCCGCCCCATGCGGGTGCTTAGATCACGAATTCCTCCTCGTATGTCTGGGGCTCGGGAACGACCGTAACCTCCACCGGAACGATCCAATTGGCCGCGTAGCTCTCGCAGTCGGAACGCTGGAGGTCGGGCTGCACGCATCCAGCCCCATCGATCGCGCGACATCGCAGTATATATCGCCCCACTTTTTCAGGGGTCCACATGTATTCCCACAAGCGCCATGCGAAGGGACTTTCTGTTTCGAGGAGCCTTCCCTCGCGCCAGCCCCTGCCATCTCCGGTGCAGACCTGCACCTGCCGGATGGCAGCCTCTCCGCTCCAGGCGGCCCCGAAAATCCGATACGGTTGGCCGGCGACGAGACGCGTCCCCTGCACGGGACGCGCGATCTGCGCTTTGACCTCCATCTCCGCAAGGGGGACCAGCCTTGGTTCCCCGAGGCTGCGCTCCCAACGGAAATAGTCGCGCGCCTGCCAGTAGCCAAGGAATGGTTGCTCCACAACCGTGATATCAGTGATCCACTTGACCCAAGCCATGCCGAACCAGCCACCCACGACCGCGCGTAGCGGGTAGCCGTGATCGCGCGTCAACGGCTCCCCGTTCATCGAATAGGCAAGGATCGTGCTGTCAGCGATGGCCTTCTCAAGCGGTAAACTGCGCGCAAAAGCGATGGGGCCCGGAGAAGCCGTTTTCTTGCTCGTGTCGACGACGCCGCTGTCTGCGCCTACGAGCAGAACCTCACGTGCGGTTCGCTTAACGCCCGCCATTTCTAAAATCTCGCGCAGAGGAACACCTGTCCACGCGGCATTGCCGACGGCTCCGTTCTGCCACTGCAAACCCTCCTTCGGCGGCACATAGTAGACGCGCCCGTTCCCTGCGCACTCAACGACGGCAGTCAAAGTCGTGCTCCGCATCGCCTTGATGCTGTCGAGGTCAAGTTCGATCGGCCGCTCCACCGCCCCGCTAACGCGCAATCTCCAGTCTCGGGCATCGAGGTCCGGCGACGGGAAATGGTTTCGCACGAAGAACAGCTCGGTTGGGATCAGCCAATCGGAGAGCGACGCAAACGGAAACTCGATATTCTCAGGGGATTTCTGTCGAACTATTAGGCTGGGCCGCTCTGGTGTCGGCATCGTCCTCGTCTCCCTTCCAAGAGGTCGCGCGAATTCCGGTGCGATCACACCGCCCCTCGCAGTGCATCTGTCGCATTCCGCCTTCGACCGCATTCTAGCAAATACCGCAAGTTCCTCGGATCAACCTCGAACGGCAGCAAGTGCCCGAATGCTGCAATAGGCCCACTCTCTGTCGCGCCCCGCTTACCGTTCACGCAATACCGCTGGAGAAGACCAGCAACATATTGTTGGTAGGCATCTCGATCGTCTCGCGGAGACTAAGTCCAGCGGCCTCACCCACTTTTTCAAGATCAGCCATATCACGCACCCCCCAGGATGGGTTGCGCTCCCTTAGAGCCGCATCGAAAGCAGCGTTCGAGGGGGCGTTGTGTGCCCCGTCGCGCATGAATGGGCCGTAGAGAAGAAGAAGCCCACCAGCGTGAAGCAAACGGCCAGCTCCTGCGAACAATCCTAAGCTTGCCCCCCATGGCGCGATATGGATCATATTGATCGACACGATGGCGTCAAAATGCCCCGTTTGTTCGACGCCCCATTGTCCCGAGCACACATCAATATCCCGCGGTGCCAGCACATTCTTCAGTCCTGCAAATTTGATCCAGCTAGACGTGCTGGTGCGGGCGTCGGCATCCGGATCGCTCGGCTGCCAAGTGAGGTCGGGCATTGCTCCCGCAAAACACACGGCGTGCTCGCCGGTCCCACATCCAATCTCCAGCACGACGCCATGAGTTGGAAGGACACGTTTTAGGACCGCGAGGATCGGCACCGAATTTCGCGCAACGGAAGGTGAGAACATGCGCTGGTCGGCGCTTACGTCGCGCTGTTCCAGCGCGACAGACGAACGGTCCTTCTTCTCTGGGGGCATTGGCCTTTCCCCTTTGGGCGATGTCTCCCACCCTATAGCTGAAATGATGAGACTGAAACCAAGAATTTCGGACTTACGAAGGGGGCGTCGACTCACCTGTCCACCTATCCTAGGCGCAATGAAGTCATCCCGCAGCGCGCACGTTTTTGCGATATCAGCAACTGCATCCTTGCTGATACCGAGATCGCCAACAAGTCACGAATACAGCGCCCTGCGCCGCTCAGAGGCATTTCGCCCTCAACCGCAGCGGCCCCCTACCAAACCAGCCCGCGGGCCGCGACTTCCTCGACCCGAGTCACCACCCCACCCCGATGAAACACCATCGTATCGAACAGGTTGGAAACCACGCAGGTGTGGTTCGGGACGATGAAGAGCTTCTCGCCAATCTGCGGCCGGGGGCCGATGCAGTTTGCAAGATCGATCACGCCGTGTTCTTCCGAGAGGCTGGTGATGCGCGCTTGGGGATAGCCGACGATCAGGCCGTAATCGCTGAACCCCTGGAGGTCCGAGGTCAGCGCCTTCGAGCCGGCGTCGATGACGGCGCGGTCGGCGGTCGGGCGGGAGACGACGGTGGCGAGCACGTGCATGGCGCAATCGTCCTCGCTGCAATGGCCCATGCGCACCATCTGGCGGTCGTTATAGATATAGGTGCCGGCGCGGTGTTCGGTGGCGGAGGTGACGAGATGCGCCTCGAACAGGCTCGGCGTTCCGCCATTGCTGACGATCGGGCAGGCGATGCCGTCGGATTGCAGGAGGTCCAGCGTCTCGGTGATGAAAGCTTCGACGGCGGCCGCCGCTTGCGGCTTGGGATAGGTGACGATGCCGCCGAAGGTGAGGCCATCGGCAGCGGCGATGCGCCGGGCGAGCGCGACGGCTTCCTCCGGTGTCTGCACGCCGCAGCGGCCGCCGCCGGTGTCGCATTCCACCAGCACCGTCAGCGCCTTGTGGCCGGAGAAATGCGCGGCGAGCCCGTCGACCGTCGTTTCGCTGTCGGCGACGACCTTCAGCCCCGGGATTTTCTCGTTCAGCTTTGCCAGGCGCTCGAGCTTCTGCTGTCCGAGAATATTGAAGGTGATCAGGATATCGCCGAAGCCGGCAGCGGCGAAGACCTCGGCCTCCGTGACCTTCTGACAATTGATGCCCTTGGCGCCGGCGGCGACCTGGGCGACGGCGAGCGCCGGGATCTTGTGCGTCTTGATATGCGGGCGGAAGTTCAGGCCGTGCTCATCCATATAGGATTGAACGCGGGCGATGTTGGCAGCCACCCGGTCCTCATCGATCACCGGGCGCGGCGTCGAGAGATCGGCGATCCTGTCGCCTGCCTTGGCGACGACGGCAAAGCTGGCATCAGGCATCTAGGCGGCTCCGCGTTCTCTTCTATGTGGATCGGCGACGATCGGCCATATCGTCTTCGGCGCCCGCCGATACGGCGTCGTCGCCGGATTATTGGGATAGGGCGTTCCGGCGGAGCAGTAAAGGATCTCGGCGGCGATCCTGGAGAAGGAGGCGAAGAAGTGATTGGTGGATTTGATCACCAGGATCTTCTGCTTCTCGGGATCGATGCCCATCACCGAAAACAGGCTGGGATCGAAGCTCTGGGCGCGCGTCGAATTGAGGATGATGTCGATGCCGTCGAGCACGATATGGGCGGCATCGCCGAAGGGGGCGAGGCTCTCGCCGAACTGCATCTCGGCATTTTTCACCAGCCTGACGACCTTGACCGTGCCGTCGATCGGATTGCCGGTGCCGGGCGCCGACTTGGCGCCGAAGCGCAGCGGAATTTCCGCCCCCTCGCCCGCCGCAAAACAGATCTGCACCGCCATCGGATCCCAAATGGTGCCGATCGCGGCACTCGTGACGCCGCGGGCCATCAACTCGGCGAGGATGACGGTCGCGTCGCCGGCCGTGCCGCCGCCCGGATTGTCCCAGACATCGGCAATGACGACCGGCCATGCGGTCGCAGCCATCGCGCGCGCGACGGCTTCCTTCTCGTCGATCTGCGGCACCATGAAAGTGCCACGTTTCGAAAACAGTTCGAGGCCGAGGTCGCGCGCCAGGGCGGCGCCCTTTTCCGGCTTGTTGTCGGTGACAACCAGCAGCTTCGTTCCCATTTCGGGAACGTCGCCGACCATGAAGCCGTGGATCACTGAGATCGACAGGATATCGGGATCATCCTTCTCGATCCGCATGATCTTGTCGACGAAGGAGCGCATCGGCTCGCGCGAGGTCGGGAAGACGTCGATCATCCGGCAGTCGAACACCGAGATCACAGGCTTGACCCGGCCTTCCAGCGTGTCGACGGCGATGCGCCAGAGATCCTCGGCGCGGTCGACGAAGTCCGTATGCGGAAACTCCTTGAAATAGACGGCGAAATCGAGGGCGGCGACGCGTTTGGCCGTCAGGTGGCTGTGCGGATCGAGCTCGGCGCAGATGAGAACATCGGGACCGACGATCTCACGCATGCGCTGGAGAAGATCGCCTTCCGTATCCTCATATCCGGCCGCCACCATGGCGCCATGCAGACCCATGACGACGGCATCGACCGGCATTGCTGCTCTCAACTGGTCGAGGATTTCATCGCGCAATTCCTCATAGGTCGCCCGGTTGACGAGGCCGGCAGGATCGGCCCAGGTGGCGGTTCCCTCGATCAGCTGCCAACCTTTTTCTTTGGTGACGCGCCTGCCGACGGTGATCGGCGCGGTGCAGAGCGTCGGCGTTTCCGGATGCTCGCCGGGCGGCGCATAAAGCGAGGCTTCGAATGCGCGGCGATCCACGCAGATCGGGGAGAAAGTATTGGTCTCGGTCGCCAATGCCGCCGTGAAAATGCGCAAGAAAGTGGCCTTCGTGTTGTCGGCCCCGCGTCACCCCATCGGGTTCGGCAGGTAGCCGGTGAAACCTGAGATCTTCCAGCGCCCCTGGTGCAGCCGGCAATAATAGAGCGTCTGCCATTGCAGGACGTCGCGGGTGCCGTCAGCCTTGGTAATGCTGCCGTCGAATTTCTTGCGCACCAGCGCCATCTCGCCTTCGATCTCGATATCCTCGAGCGTCGTCGTGGTGAAGATCGCCGTGCGCGCATCTTCTGCGAGGCGCTGCTCGGCAAAATCCTTCGCCTGTCTCAGCCATTCCTGGCGATAGGCCGACAGCGTCGGAAAGGCCAGGCGCCACCTGTCGGGGCTGACCTGCTTCTGGGCGTCGATGCCGATGAAACCCTCTTCGACGAAATCATGCTCGACCTTCGACCAGTCGGCGGCGAGAAAAGCATCGATATCGCGCGGAACGAGCATTTCCCAGATCGCCTGCCGGGCGCTGTCGGAGGGGAAGGGATTCTGGAAAGGGTCGCGCATATTAGCCCCGGATTGAAATTCTTTTCATAATCCATGTTTTTCACTGGTCAAATTCTGCTTTCTATGGTCATTTGTCAACTTATCAAGAAAATAATTTGCAAGGACTTCAGCATGCCCATCAAGCGCTATGGCACTGTTCAAACGGGGGCCGGCGGCAAGGCGCTGCCCTTCGCGCGTGCGGTCGAGGCTGACGGATGGCTCTATGTTTCCGGCCAGGTTGCAATGGAAGATGGCGAGATCATCGACGGCAACATCATCGCCCAGACCCACAAGACGATCGCCAACGTGCTGGCGATTCTCGATGAGGCCGGATACGGCGTCGAGGATGTCGTGCGCGTCGGCGTCTGGCTCGATGATCCGCGCGACTTCTGGACCTTCAACAAGATCTATCAGGAGTATTTCGGCGAACATCCGCCGGCGCGCGCCTGTGTGCAATCGTCGATGATGGTCGATTGCAAGGTTGAGATCGACTGCGTGGCCTATAAGAAGAAGGGTGCATAGAGAATAAGGGCGGGAGCGGCTTTGGATATCTTTTCGACATTGCAGGAAGACAAGGGCCGGCTCTCTCCCTCCGAAAGCCGCATCGCCGAGATCATCGTCAACGATTTCGAGTTCGCCGTGAATGCCTCGATCATCGAGCTGGCCGAACGCGCCGAGGTATCGCCACCGACCGTCACCCGCTTTTGCCGGCGGCTGGGCTGCGAGAGCTTTTCCGATTTCAAGGTGCAGCTCGCCCGCACCGCCCATATCGGCGTGCGCTATCTGAAGCCAGAATCGAAAAGCACCGATCCGGCCGATGTCGCCCAGGATATCATCACCAAGGCGCAGAATGCGCTGTTTCTGCTGCACCGGTCGCTCGATCTGGCCGCGATCGAAGCCGCCGTTTCGTTTATCGCCAAGGCCGATATGATCTACGCCTTCGGCTCGGGCGGCAATTCGTCGATGATTGCCGACGAGCTGCAGAACCGCCTCTTCCGTCTCGGGCTTCGCATCACCGCCAGTTCCGATCACAGCATGCAGCTGATGATGGCGGCTGCGGCCCGGCCGGGCGATGTGCTGATCGGCTCGTCCTTCTCGGGGCGCAATCTGGAGCTGGTGCGGGCCTTCGAGCTTGCCCGCGGCGCCAAGGTGAAGACGATCGCGCTGACCCAAACGGCAAGCCCGGTTGCCAAGGCGGCCGAAATCGTCGTGCCGATCGACCTGCCCGAAGGCAACAACATCTATCGCCCGACTTCGACGCGCATCGCCTACATCGCAACGGTCGATATCCTGTCGAGCTTGGTCGCCTACGCCGTTCAGCCGAAGGCGACGACCACGCTGCGGCGTATCAAGCAGCAGCTCGTCATCCACCGCGACGGCGACGACCGGCAATTGCTTGGAGATTGAGGCTCATGAACGGGAGCGACGGAAAATGACCCAGTCGATAGCCATCGTCACCGGCGCGGCCGGCGATATCGGCGCGGCGATTGCCGCCCGCCTCGCCGATGACCATGATGTCGTGCTGCTCGCCGATATCGATGCCGCGGCGGCGGCGGCCGTCGCTTCGAAGCTCGGCCCGGCCGATCGCTTCGTCGCTGCCGGCTGTGATGTGACCAGCGAGGCGAGCATAGCGGAATTGGTCAGCCGCGCCGCCGAGGCCGGCGTGGTGCGAACCGTGGTCAACAATGCCGGTGCGGCGCGGGCCACCAGCCTGCACGAGACGACGCCGGAGATCTGGCGGGCGGACAATGCCCTCAATCTCGAAGCCGCCTTCCTGTGTTTCCGCGCCTTCGAACCGATGCTGAAGGCGTCGAAGGGCTCCGTCGTCAACATCGCCTCGGTCAACGGCATGAATGTCTTCGGGCACCCGGCCTATAGCGCCGCCAAGGCCGGCCTGCTGCATTTCACCCGGCTGGTCGCCGTCGAATACGGCAAGTTCGGCATCCGCTCGAATGCGGTCGCGCCCGGCACGGTGAAGACGCAGGCCTGGGAGAAACGCGCCGCCGCCAATCCGAATGTTTTCGAGGAAGCGCGCCGCTGGTATCCGCTGCAGCGGGTCGTCGATCCCCGGGATGTCGCCAATGCCGTTGGCTTCCTGGCCGGTCCGCTCGCCGCCGCCATTACGGGCGTCTGCCTGCCCGTCGATTGCGGCCTCACCGCCGGCCAGGCCGAACTGGCGCGGACCTTCTCGCAATCGGAGCATTATTGAAATTCAGGGCTGCGATCTCCGAGCCGAAACGACAGCATGTCGCGCAAAAGTGGGCCGCGGTTTTGCGGCAACGACATGCGGAAAAACAAAGAGCTAAAGCGCGACAAGCGAATCTGACAGATTGAGACGCGCTTTAGCATGACATGACCTTCCGGACTGCCCGCCGCGGCTGCGCCTGCCGATTTCCCTGACGATTGATGACTCCATGAGCCGCCTCTTTCCTGATGTCTTTCGCAATCCGGCGATCCGCGCCAGCATGATCGCCATTTTCACCTTCGGGATGGCGGGGGCGATGACCGCACCCTATCGTTCGATCGTCGGCATCCGCGAACTGGGCTTGAGCGACAGTCTCTATTCCTTCCTGGCCTTCGCCTCGGCGGCGGTAAACGTCGTCATTAGCGTTCTGCTCGGCAACCTCGCTGATCGGCTCGGCGAGTATCGTTCGGCGATGATCGGCGCCTGCATTTTCGGCATCGTCGGTTACGGCATGGTCTATGCCTTTCCAAGTGCGGCGATCTTCGCCATCAGCGGGCTGCTGCCGCTGCCGATCTTCGGAGCGCTGAATTCGCTGCTGTTTGCCAATGCGCGCGCCGCGATGCAGGGCATGAACCGCAATGACATGGTGACGGCCAACTCGGGCGTGCGCGCCATGATCTCGCTCTCCTGGGTATTGATTCCGGGCATTACCGGCCTTGTGCTCTCCGGTGCGTCGAGCATGCTGCCGGCCTATCTCTTCGCCGCCATCGCCTGCCTTCTGTGCCAGGGCATCATCCTCTTCGCGCTGCCGAAACGGGCCGGAGCGAAAATGGCCGCGGCTCATCACCTCACCTATTTCGGCGCGCTCAGGCAGGTGGTTTCGCCGCGGATTTCGGCGCATATCGCAGGCGTGGCGCTGATCACCAGCACCCTGCATCTGAACGACGCGCTTCTGCCGCTGATCGCGACCGGCGCCGCCCATGGCCGGCTCAGCGATGTCGGTATTCTGGTCGGAATCGTCGCCCTGCTGGAGGTCGTCTTCATCATCGTCTGGTCGCGGATTGCGCGGAAGACCGGCCAGATGACGGCGCTTGCCGCCGGCACCATCATCTATGCCTTATTCCTCAGCCTTCTCGGCCTTGCCTCCGAGCCATGGCATCTTTATGCGCTGACCTTGCTCGCCGGCATCGGTGCTGCGGCGATCATCAGCTTTCCGATCACCTATCTGCAGGATCTCATCGCCGATCGGCCGGGGCTCGGCAGCGCGCTGATCTCCGTCAATATCTTCGCGAGTGCAGGGATCGGCGCATTGGTTTTTGCCGCCGGCACTTGGGCGACCGGTTATTCCGGAACCGCCATGCTGAGCGCCGTAACCGGCCTCTCGGGCATCGCCATCCTCGGCCTCCTGCAGCGGCGCAATGCCGTTGCGCCCGCCGATGCCGAGGTTCAATAGACCTGACGAAGAATGTGGCTTTCATCACTATCGGTCTTATGACAAGGGTGAGGCACCATTTCCTTTGAAGGCGACATGAAGGCGATCTCCGGCACCAATCTCGAGCAGGCCAAGTCTCACAACCGGCGTGTGGTGATCGAGGCCGTGCGGACCAACGGTCCCTTGTCGCGTGCGGCGATCGCCCGGATGACGGCGCTGACCGCCCAGACCGTGTCGAATATCGTTGAGGAATTGGAACGGTCGCATCTGCTCGTTCCGGCCGAGGCGCAAAAGCTGGCGCGGGGACAGCCGATCATTCCCTATTCCATCAATCCCGCCGGCGCCTATTCGATCGGTCTCGAGCTTGGCCGCCAGCGCGCCAGCGGGGTTCTGACGGATCTCTCCGGCGCCGTCCGCGCCCGTATCGAGCGCCCTATCGAACATCCCGATCCGCAGCGGGCGATGCCGGTTCTGCAATCGATTGTCGAGGACATTCAGCAGGCCTTCACATTCGACCGAAACCGGCTGCTCGGCGTCGGCATGGCCCTGCCCGGCCGCTATGCCGACGGCGGCATCACCTCTCTCAGCCCGCAGAACCTGCCGGGCTGGCAGGATTTTCCGGTCGGGCATGAGCTGGAACAGCGGGTCAAGGTACCGGTGCTCGTCGAAAACGACGCAACAGCAGCCGCGATCGGCGAGCGCCTTCACGGCGTCGCGCGCGGTTTGAGCAGCTTCGTCTATTTGTTTCTTGCCGGCGGCGGCGGCATCGGCGCCGGCATGTTCCTCGACGGCCATCTCTACAAAGGCAGCCGCAACAATGCCGGCGAGATCGGCCATATCATCGTCGAGCCGCACGGCAAGCTCTGCAGTTGCGGTAAGCGCGGCTGCCTCGACCGCTACATCTCGCCGACCGTCGCTTACGAATTCATGGGCATTGCCAACGCCGAGGAACTGTCTTCAGACGATCTCGACACGCTGATCGCTGAGGGCGGCGAAGGTCTGGATGCCTGGCTCGATCAGGCCGTCCAGCCGCTGCGGCAGACGCTCGACTTCCTCGAACTTGCCTTCGATCCGCAGACCATCGTGCTCGGCGGCAGCATATCGACATCGCTGATGCGCCGGCTGGCCGAACGGCTGGAGCCGCTGCACGTTCCGATCGATCCCAACCGGACGCGTAGTCTGCCCCGTGTGATGATCGGCATGACCGGCAAGGACACGGCCATCCTCGGCGCCGCCGCCCTGCCGATCTTTTCCGAAACCAATCCGCGCTTCGACGTTCTGCAAAAGCCGGTCGGCTAAGCGACGGTCGCGGCTATTCAAACAGAATGAGACTTGCCGGCGTTGGCGGCATCGGTTTGACTGTGACGCCGGCAAGACCGGCCAGTCTTGCCATCTCGCTCAGCTCATTTCGCGTATAGGCCTGGCCCGCCGGCGTGCTGGCGAGCATCTCCCAGGAGAAGGCCGCCGGGAAAGGCGGCGACACCCGATCTTCGTTCGGCACGAAATCGACCGCGACGATCCTGCCGCCCTCTACAAGGCTCGCGATGATCTTTCGCAGCAGCCCTGCGCATGTCGGCAGATCGAAGTGGTGCAGGAAATTCGGCAGCAGGACGAGATCGTAATCCGTGCCCCAGTCGACATCGAATGCACTGCCGGCGATCGTCCGATACCTGTCAGCGACGCCCGCTCTTTCCGCATTCTGCCGCGACAGCTCCAGGACCGCGGCCCAATCGACGGCGACGATCTCCGCCGACGGAAGGGCCTTTGCAATTTCGATCCCAAACAAGCCCGGACCTGCCGCAATGTCTAAAACCTTTTTGAAGGGCTTTCCCAAGCCAGAGATTTCGTCAGCCAGTAATTTGGCGCTGAGGCCGGTAAAGGAGCCCATGCCGCGCGCAAACTTCAACCAGACGGGATTGTCCGGCGACATGTTCGCGAGCCCGGGCGAACCGCCGTTTCGCACGACGGCGGCCGGATCGCGCAGGAAATTATCCAGTATTTCGGGTGCGGCGACGAACTCGACTGCGGAGCCCATATAGCCCGGAGAATTGCGATCGAGGAACATTCTGGTCGCCGGGGTCATCCGGTACTCTCCGCTCTCCTTTGTCAGGAAACCGTGGACCACGAGGTAGTCGCAGAGGATGCGCACCCCCCGCTCCGCAGCACTTGTTGCCGATGCCAGCAAGGCTGCCGTTTTGCCCTTGCCGATATGGGTAAAGAGATCGAGCTCGATGGCCGCCCTGATCGCTGCCGTCTTGCGGCAGGCAAACAGTGCATCGACCACGAGTTCGGGTGACACGACGCCAGCATCGGCGTCTTCGGCGATCGTTTCCATGGTATCCCCCAACAGCCCTCGATCGGTCTTGCCTGGCAGCGCCAGCCGCGGGAATTATGCGTGCATTCGCATATTCTACAATACTTACCGCGTTAACCCGATCGGGTGCCCCAACGGCCGACCGTCACCGACAGTCAGGGCCGGAGATTCACTGTCCATCGCAATCAAAAACGCATTCGGACCTGCAAATTCAGAATTTCCTGCTCAAGACGTCGGGGAATTCAGCCTTCTCAGCGACCGACGCTGACCTATGCTTTCTCTCGAAGCAGACGGCTTTCCCGAAGCCAAATCAAGGACGAAGCGCATGGCTATTTTCCGCCCGAAATACATCACGTTCGACTGCCACGGCACGCTGATCAACTTTCAGATGGCGGAGGCCGCACGCGACCTTTATGGTGACCGCATGAACGAGCAGAAGATGCTCGAGTTCATCAAGGACTTCTCCGCATACCGACTCGATGAAGTCATCGGGGATTGGAAGCCCTATGCCGACGTGGTCCATAACGCGCTCTCAAGAACCTGCAAACGCAACGGCATCGACTTCAGGGACGAAGACGCAAGGCTCGTATACGAACGCGTACCGACCTGGGGACCGCACGCCGACGTTCCGGCTGGTCTTGCCAAGGTCGCCAAGGAAATTCCGCTTGTCATCCTTTCGAACGCCATGAACGCGCAGATCATGTCCAACGTCGGAAAGCTCGGCGCCCCCTTCTACGCAGTTTATACCGCCGAAGACGCTGGTGCCTACAAGCCGCATTTCCGCGCCTTCGAATATATGCTGGACATGCTCGGCTGCGGTCCGGAAGACATACTCCATTGCTCCTCCTCGTTCCGCTACGATCTGATGAGCG
This sequence comes from Rhizobium sp. 268, assembly GCF_036571585.1. Taxonomy (NCBI): domain Bacteria; kingdom Pseudomonadati; phylum Pseudomonadota; class Alphaproteobacteria; order Hyphomicrobiales; family Rhizobiaceae; genus Rhizobium; species Rhizobium sp. 268. The sequence goes on from NZ_JAPPSO010000018.1 coordinate 72,825, forward strand.
CCCATGACCTCGGGATCAAGAACAAGGTTTGGGTCAATCGCGGTCATGAGCCGGCCAATCCCTATTACGGCTACACCGAGATCGCCGATATCTCGGAATTGCCAAGTGTCGTCGGGCTCTAACGAGGGCCGAACCTATCTCGTCTCGCAGCTCAATTTGCAAGCCATGGAAGGCGCGCTTCAGCAGGCCGTCGCGAACTGACCGCCGGGATTGACCAATAGTTCAGCGTCGTCGTGCGCGCACCTTTCTCGGCGCGCGCGACGATCCTCAAATTCCATGGCGGTGCCAGGCCCGGTTTACGACTCCTGCAACCCATAGAGCAGCGGCATCAGCCCGGCCAGCGCCTTGAAGCGCTCCCATGACTTCGCCGACGGCTTCGTCCAGCCGGTTTCGGCAAGCCCGGAAAGACGCGGGAAAACGAGGCGGTCGAAAACGGCGCGATCCGTCATCGGCTCGGACCAGATGCAGGCCTGGATGCCGAGGAGCTTGCCTTTCTGCGCGGCTGTCCAGCCACCGACCGGATCGAAATTATAGAGTTTTTCCGCGTCCGACGTTCCCGCCCAGCTGGCGCCCGGCTCATCCCAATCGGGCCTCAGCGCCATGTCGAGGTAATAGACCTGGCCGGGGCAGACGACCATGTCATAGCCGCGTTCGGCAAGTTCGGCCGAGACTTCGACATTGCGCCAGCTGCAGAGATAGCTCTTCGCTTTGTCGATGACATCGCCGTGGGCCGCCTCTTCCCATCCGCCGGTGATGCAGCCCTTGCTCGCCAGGAAGCGCTGGACCCGCTCCAGGAATTCCGCCTGCAGGATGGCCGCGCCCGAGCCGTGGATATCGTCGGCGCCATGGGTATTGGTCACGACGTTCAGCCGCTTGGCATGGGCGTCGGCAACCGCGTCGCCGGCGACAGCGCGCAGCCGGTCGAGCGCTGCCGGCGAGCCGGACCACGCGCCGAGCGGCACTTCGTCGGCGCCGAGATGGATTGTCTTGAATGGAAAGAGCTCGATGAGTTCGGTCAGGATGGTCTCGACGATCTCGTAGGTCTTCTCGAGGGCGGGATTGATGCAATTGTCGGGAAAGCCCTGAACCGAATAATAGCTGCCGACCTCGGCCGGATCGCGCAGTTCGGGTATCGCCTGCTGCATGGCGTAGCAATGGCCGGGCATGTCGATCTCCGGCACGATCTCGACGCCGAAGCTCTTTGCCTCAGCCACAATCTCGCGGATGACCGATTTGGGATAGTAGCCGCCTGTGCGGGCCGGGCTCGAACCGAGGAGTGGCGGCACCGCAAGGCCGTGGCCGCGCCAGGCGCCGACCGCGGTCAGCGCCGGATAGGCGTCGATCTCGACGCGCCAGGCCTCGTCGTCGGAAAGGTGCCAGTGGAAGCGGTTGAGCTTGTTCCAGGCAAGCACCGCGATCAGCTTCTTGACCTCGGCCGCGCCGTAGAACTGGCGGGCGACATCGAGATGCAGTCCGCGCCAGCCCATCGCCGGCTCGTCGACGATCTCGCCGGATGCCGGAAACTGGAAGACGCCGGGATGCAGCCTTGCACCGCGCCAAATCTGGCCGAGGGTGACGAGGCCGTAGAGAAAGCCGGTCCGGCTGCTCGCCTCGACCGTCAGCCTCTCCTCGTCAAAGCTCAGCCGATAGGCCTCGGGGGCGAAGCCGGCGGCATCCTTCAGGGCGACGGGCACGGCACCTTCCGCTTCGGTGCGCACGATGCCTTCGACGGCGAAGAGATGGTCCACCAGTGCCGCGAAGCTCTGCGCTGCCGCCTCCCCTTCGGCGCTCTGCGCCCGCGGGGCAAAACCGGCCGGCAATGGACTGCGCGCGGCGACCGCCACATGGTTCGGCCAGGGAATGATCGACACCTGAACCGGCGCATTGACGGGAACCGGATAGATCTCGGCGCCTCGCTTCAGGGCCGCGTTGCTGACCGAAGAGCGCGTCGGCTCGATGCCGAGCACGATGGTGCCGCCGTCGGAAAGCGCGAGATAGGCGCTTGTCGCGCCGTCCGTCCAATGGCGGAACTGCCAGCTCAGCGCGTAGACCGAGATCGTCCAGGTCTCGCCGGCGGCGAGAACGAAATCGGCCGGGGGCTGGAATTCGGTGAAATTGGAGAGCCGCTTTGAGACCGTGGCGCCTTCGACCCGTCCGGCCGGATCGACCCGGCCCGGACCGCTGATGCAAAGCGAGAAGCCCGAAATCGGCGCGCTGCCGAGGTTCTTGAGACGCAGAACATAGGAGAACTCCTTGCCGTCGGCCGGCGGGTTCCAAAGGGTTTCAAGCCGCAGGGTTTTCGGTCGCGGTGTGGACATGGTCACTCTTTCCTTTTGAACATTGGCCTCTTGAGAAGCGGGCGTTTGAAAATCAGCTCTTGGGCAGTCTGGCATTGGAAACGCCGAGCGCGCGGATGAAGTGGTTGGGGCCGACCTGCTCGATGTCAGCCGATTCAGGGCGGCTCAGCGACCGCACCTTTTCCGCCTGTTCGAGGAAACGCGCGCTTCCGCCGGTCACGAACGGCCTGCTGCCGTCCGGAACGGCGGACAGCAGCAGCCTGGTATAGGGATGGCGCGGGTCGGAAAGAACGCTTTCGGTGTCGCCCCATTCGACCATCTGGCCGGCAAACATCACGACAATCTCCTCGGCCACATGCGCCGCCGTTGCGATATCGTGGGTGATATAGAGCATGGCGAGATCGTTTTCCCGTTTCACCCTGGCGAGCAGATCGAGAATATCCTTGCGGATGGAAACGTCGAGCATCGAGGTCGGCTCGTCAGCGACCAGCACGCTCGGTGCGACGGCTAACGCCCGGGCGATGTTGACACGCTGGCGTTGCCCGCCCGAAAGTTCATGCGGGAATTTCTGCCGGGTCACTTCGGGTTCCAGCCCGACGCTTGCGAGCAGCCGGGTAATCTCCTGGGCGAGATCGGCCTTCACGCCGCTCTGCCGATGCAGTTGCAGCGGCCGCGCCAGATGATGGCTGACGGTGAAGGCCGGGTTGAGCGACGAGAATGGATCCTGGAAGACCATCTGCACTTCCCGGCGGTAACTGCGTTCAGCCCCAGCCTCGCCGCGGGCGGTCAGCTCCTGCCCGCGGAAAAACAGCCTGCCGCCGGTCGGCTTGTCCAGCCGCGCGATGATGCGGGCACAGGTCGTCTTGCCGCAGCCGGATTCGCCGACGAGCGCCAATGCCCGGCCGGGAAAAAGCGAGAAGGACACGCCTTTCAGCGCCCGCACCGGGCCGAAATCGCGCTTGATATCCTCGAGCCGGATCACCGCTTCGGCGATAACGGGATTTGCCTCCGCTTTCATGCCACGACTCCCGATAGATGCCGATTGTCCGGAAGCTGCGGAATGGCATTCCATAGCTTCTGCGTATATTCGTGCTTCGGCGCATGAGCGACCTGGCTGACATCGCCCACTTCGACGAGCTCGCCCTTCAGCATGACGCCGATGCGCCGGCAGAGCTGTGCCATCAGATGCAGGTCGTGGGTGATGAAGAGCACGGAGAAGCCGTAGCTGCGCTGCAGGTCGACGACCTGTTCGAGGATTTCCCGCTGCACGACGACGTCGAGCGCCGTCGTCGGCTCGTCCATGATGATCAGTTCCGGTCTCAGCGCTAGGCAGATCGCGATGACGATGCGCTGGCGCATGCCGCCGGAGAACTGGTGCGGGTAATCGCCGAGGCGATGGGTGGAAATGCCGACGAGGCGGAACATCTCCTCGGCCCGTGCCCGGGATTCCGCCTGCGAGCAGCCGGTATGCCGGCGCAGAACGTCGTGGAACTGCGCCTCGACCCGCATCAGCGGATTAAGCGAATTCATCGCGCTCTGGAAGACCATTCCGATGCGCTTCCAGCGGATTGTCTGCAACTCGCGTTCCGGCAGCTTCAAAAGATCCTGCCCGGTGAGCCGGATGCTGCCGCCGCTGATCCAGGCGGGCGCCTTGGAAAGACGGGTGATGGCATAGGCGATCGTGCTCTTGCCGCAGCCGGATTCACCGGCAAGCCCGAAGATCTCGCCGCGGCCGATGGTGAAGGAGACGTCCTTCACGGCGCGGAATTCTCCCTTGTCGACGAGGTAATCGACATTGAGTTTTTCGATTTCCAGAAGATTGTCGCTCATCGGCCAAGCTCCAGTTCCCTGTTGCGGGCGCGGTTGAGGCGGAACCAGCGGCTCAGCGCCGGGCCGGAGCGGAGCTGCGGATTGGCGATCTCGTCGAAGGTGAAATTCAACAGCGCAAGGCCAAGGCCGGTCAGGGCGATGCCGAGTGCGGGCACCCCGATGTCCCACCAGGCGCCGACCATGATCGCGGAGGAATTCTGGGCGTTGTAGAGCATCGTGCCCCAGGAAACTTTCAGCGGATCGCCGAAGCCGAGATATTCGAGCGTCGTCTGGGCAACGATGGCGTAGATGATGCTGCCGACGAGGTTGATGCCGATCAGCGTCGTCAGGTTCGGCAGGATCTCCACGAAGATGATGCGCCAGGCCGGCTCGCCGATCATCTTCGAGGCGGTGACGAAATCGCGATTGCGCAGCGCCATCGTTTGCGACCGGGTCATGCGGGCGCCCCAGGGCCAGGAGGTCAGCGCGATGATCGTCATGATCGTCATCGGCCCCACCGTGCCGGCGAAGGAGGCGAGCAGGATCAGAAGCGGCATGTTCGGGATGACGAGCACGGCATTGGTCGCAAGGTCGAGACAGGCATCCGTTCTGCCTCCGGCATAACCGGCGACCAGCCCGATCGCCGTACCGAGAACGGTGATGGCAATGCCGGTGGCAAAGCCGACGGAAAGGGAGCTGCGGGCGCCCCAGACGAATTGGCGATAGACGTCCCGCCCCATTTTGGTGGTGCCGAGAACATGTTCAATCGACGGCGGCTGATGCGAGCGTCCGACACGCGCTCCGGGCTCTCCGGGAGCGACGAGCGGCGCAAACAGCGCCATCAGCCACAGGGCGGCGATGATGATCAGGCCGGCGAGCGCCTTCTTCTGCTTGAGGATCGGCCACAGCGTAAAGCTCATCACGCCGCCTCCCGCAATCTCGGATCGACAAAGCCGTAGATGATGTCGACGAGGAAGTTGGCGCCAAGGGTCGCAAGCGTCATTAGCAGCAGCTGCCCTTGGATAACAGGGTAATCGCGGGCGATGCTCGCGGTATAGAGCGTCAGCCCCAGGCCGGGATAGTTGAAGACGATCTCCGTGACGATCGAGCCGCCGAAGACGGCGCCGAGCATCAGCGCCAGATTGGTCAGAACAGGAAGCATCGCATTGCGCGCGCCATAGCCGAACATCACGGTGAGGTGGCTAAGCCCCTTGGCGCGGCCCATGGTCACATAATCCTCGCCGAGCACCGAGATCATCGACGATCGCATCGTCGTCTGGAACTCGCCGATCAGAAACGGCGAAAGCGTCAGCACCGGCAGGATCGCATGGGCGAAAACGCTGCCGATAAAGGTGAAATTGAAGGCGGGATCGAGATTGGGATCGTAGGCATAGCCCACTGGAAACCAGCGCAGCGAGACCGCGAAGACGAAAAGCGTCGTCAGCGCCACGATGACCGGCGGCACCGAAATCATGATCACCGAGAGCGGCGAGACGATCGTGTCGAAACGCCCGCCGCGGCGCCAGGCCGACACAGCGCCGAGCACGACACCGACACAGAGGGAAAAGACAATCGCTGTGGTGACAAGGAAGATGGTCCAGAGCGTCGAGCGGCCGAGCACCTGGACGACGGTCTGGGGGTAATATTTCACGGAGACGCCGAGATCGAGGGTCACGAGCCCCTTCAGATAATCGACGAATTGCCAAAGCATCGGCTGGTCGACCGCGCCGAAGCGCGCCTTGATCGCCTCGACGGCCGCCGGCGTTGCCCGCGGACCGAGCTGGGCAACCATGGCATCGACCGGGCTCCCCGGCATCAGCCGGGGAAGGATGAAGTTCACCACGATGGCAAAGGCCAGCGCGACCGCATAGACGCCGAGGCGCCGGCTCGAAATGCGCATTTCAGTCCCTCGCTGGGTTTAGCTGACCGGCTTGAGACGCAGCAGATGCATCAGGCGCATGCGGTTGTTATCGTGATCCTCGGGATTCATCACCGGATCCTTATCTGTGACCCAGCCGGTGAAGCGCTTGCTGGAGAACTGATACCAGGTCGGCCCGTTGAAGACGGGCACGACGGGGAAGTCGTCGGCGATCAGCAGCTGAATGTCGTTGAAGATCTTCTTGTGGTCGTCGTCCGACGTCGCCTGCAGGTATTGATCGAAAAGCGTGTCCAGTTTCGGGTTCGAATAACGCGAGGGGGCGCCGGTGATGCGTCCGCCATAGGGAGTCGACAGGCTCTGGTAGTAGCCGCGGAACGGCGTTGCGCCGTCGGCGCGGGAGTTCATGACGACCTCGAAGCTGCCGTCGATGATCTCTTTGCGCCATTGTTCATATTCAGGCGTGGCGACCGACGCATTGATGCCGGCGGCGCGCAGGCCTTCGACCGCGATCTGGACCGCATCGATCCAGTCCGTCCAGCCGTTCGGAACAATGATCGGGAAGGCAATCGGCTTGCCGCTCGGCGTCGTGCGGAAGCCGTCAGCACCCTTCTTGTAGCCAGCATCGTCGAGAATCTTACCGGCCTTCTCGGTGTCGAAGCCCATGAAGGCGTCCTTGCCGCCCTCGGCATCCTTGTTGCGCCAGCCTTCGAAGCGCGGCGGCAGGCCGGTCGCATGCTCATTGACGACGGGATAGCCGAAGCCGGCAATATCGACCATGGACTTGCGATCCATGGCGAGGCTGAAGGCATGGCGGAAGTTCAGGTCCTTATAGGCTTCGAGGTTGCCTTCATTGCCGCTCTTGAAGTTCATCTGGAAAGCGACGGTTTCGGCCGGCGGCTGCCAATAGCCGTTATGGTCGGCATCGAGTGAGACGAAGGTCTTGTCGATCTGTGGAATGAAGGATCCGATCCAGTCCATATTGCCCTCCGGCAGGATGGCGAGCATCTGGTCGTTGCCGGAGATCTGCGGCAGTCTCAAGCAATCGACATGCAGCGAGGCGGCATCCCAATAGTTCGGGTTGCGGCACTGCTCGTAGACCTGCGGCGTGAAGCGGCGCAGCTCGGTCATCGGGCCGGAACCGACCGGCTTCTCGTTCTTGAAGGCGACAGGATCGGAAACGTCCTTCCAGATATGCTCGGGAACGATCGCGAGGTCCGCCAGCGTTTCCGGGAAATCGGAGTTGACGGCCTTGAGATCGATCTTCACCTCGGTCGCCGACGGCGTCTCGACGGAGGCGACGGTCTCGCCGACGCCGACCGTGTCGAGGGCGGCGTTCTTCAGCATCAGGTCGATCGTATATTTCACATCGGCCGAGGTCAGCGGCTGGCCGTCGGACCATTTCACACCGGGTCGAAGGGTGTAGGTAACCGATTTCATGTCCTCGGAGAATTTATAGCCGGTCGCCAGGCGGAAGACCGGCTTGCCGCCATCCTCGGCATTGAAGATGACCAGCGGCTCGTAGATGAAATCCATCGTGCTCTGCCGGCGGCCGGCAAGATCGAACGGATTGAAATTTTGAACCCAGCTGGTCTGCTCCTCGATGTGCATCGTCAGCACCGATTCAGCGGCCGCACTGCCCGCCCCGAAAGCGACGAGCGCCGTCAGCGCGGTTGCCGCTGCCCAGCCGGCGTGCACGGAAATGTTGTGAAACATGCGTTTGCTCGATCTCATTCCAACGTTCCCTCGTTATTTATTTTTGAAGTCAATCAAATTGATTTAATATTGATAGTCAGTTTCCCGCCTTTGCGTCAATTGCCGATCTCAAATTTTTGCAGGGGGCAGCCTGAGCCGTTTTCGCAGCCATTGAGAGGCGCAATTTCATGGTGAACAAAAAAACAAGGGCCGAGCTCGCCGCGTTAACCATTAAGGTACTTTTAAGTACGATAATTATTCCAACGATGGCGAATTGATCGGAAACTCCAGGTCGATAAGCATGAGGCTGCTCGCCACGGCCGGGATGTTTCCCCGGGTTTCACCATATGCAACCACCGAAACAGGCGAATTTCCGATGACGAGCATCAATACCAACAACTCCGCGATGGCTGCCCTTCAGACGCTGCGCAGCATCAATTCCAATCTCGAAACGACACAGAACAGCGTCTCCACGGGCTATCGGGTCGATACTGCATCCGACAATGCCGCCTACTGGTCGATCGCCACCACGATGCGCTCTGACAACAAGGCGCTGTCTGCTGTCTCCGATGCGCTCGGCCTCGGTGCGGCAAAGGTCGATACGGCTTACACGGCAATGGACAGCGCGATCGACGTCGTCGACGAGATCAAAGCCAAGCTGGTGGCAGCGACCGAAGACGGTGTCGACAAATCAAAGGTCCAGGAAGAAATCAGCCAGCTGCAAGAGCAGCTGATGAGCATTGCCCAGTCGGCGTCGTTCTCGGGCGAGAACTGGGTCGCCGGTGCCGACGGCACGAAGAACGTCGTATCCTCCTTCGTTCGCGACGGCTCCGGCGCCGTTTCCGTCAAGATGACGGATTACGTTCTGGATACCAGCTCCGCCGGCAATGTGCTGTTCGGCATGAGCGGCGGTTCGATCGAAACCTCGACGGGTATCCTCGGAACGGCCGATGCAAACGGCGATTCCGTCTACTCGCTCGACATTACCAACTTTACCACCGGTCAGATCCAGTCAGCGCTGTCGACCATCGAATCGGCGCTGTCGGCGATGACATCGGCCGGTGCACAACTGGGTTCGATCTCGACACGCATCGATCTGCAGGAAGACTTCGTCGGAGCGCTGTCGGATTCGATCGACTCGGGCGTCGGCCGGCTGGTCGATGCCGATATGGAGGAGGAATCGAGCAAGCTGTCCGCCCTGCAGACGCAACAGCAGCTGGCGATCCAGTCGCTGTCGATTGCCAATTCCTCGTCGCAGAACATCCTGTCGCTCTTCCGCGGCTAGTCGCAATCAAAGACGCAAAGGGAGCCCGGCGCATAAAACGCCCGGCTCACCCCCGCTGATCAACGATCGAGCCTGGCCTTCCCGGTCAGGCTCGATCGCATTTGGGACCCCTCTTGCCCCGACATGCCGGTTGACATGTCGATCGTCTCCACAGCAAACATGATCGATCTTCTCAACCGCGGCAGAATTGCCGCGCGCGCGGGACCATCGCATGGAACGAGTTGAGCCTGCCCATCCCGATGCAAGGCCCGCCATCGTCTGGCTCGGCTTCCTCGCCATGTGCATCGGCATGTTCATGGCGATCCTCGACGTTCAGGTGGTGGCGACGTCGCTGCCGACCATCCAGTCGGCGCTGGGTATCGATCCGGATCAGATGAGTTGGATACAGACGGCCTATCTGATTGCCGAGGTGGTGGCGATCCCGCTCACCGGCTTGCTGACGCGGCTTCTGACCATGCGGTGGCTGTTCGTTACCGCCATCGGCCTGTTCGTGACGGCTTCCGCCGGCTGCGCGGCCAGCGGCAGCTTCGGCGAGCTGGTCGCCTGGCGGGTGCTGCAGGGTTTTTCCGGCGGAACCCTGATCCCCTCGGTGTTTTCGGCCGTTTTCATCCTGTTCCCGAACGAGCGGCAGGCGCTGGCGACGACGATTGCCGGCGTGCTGGCGGTGCTGGCGCCAACGGTCGGGCCGATCGTCGGCGGGTGGCTGACCGAGACCTATTCCTGGCATTGGCTGTTCCTGATCAACATCCTTCCGGGCATTGCTTCGGCAATCCTGGCGGCATTCTTCCTGCCGCGGCAGCCGGCCGACCCGTCCGAACTCAGGCATCTCGACGGTCTGTCGCTTCTCCTGATGGCGACCGCGCTGACGACGCTGGAACTCAGCCTGAAAGAGGCGCCGACCAGCGGCTGGACCTCGGCCTATGTGCTGAGCCTGCTGGCGATCTGTCTTGTCTCGGGCGGTGTGTTCATCGCTCGCACGCTCAGCCGGCGCTGGCCGATTGTCGATCTGGGCAATTTCGCCGATCGCAATTTTCTCGTCGGCTCGACCTTAAGCTTCGTGCTCGGCATCGGCCTGTTCGGCTCGGTCTATCTGATGCCGGTGTTTCTCGCTTTCGTCAGAGGCCACGACGCGCTGGAAATCGGCATGACGATGCTGGTCACCGGCATCGCCCAGCTGGTGACGGCGCCGATCGCGGTCGCGCTGGAGAAGCGCATGGATGCACGGCTGCTGTCGGCCGCCGGTTTCGCGCTGTTTGCGATCGGCGTCGGCATGAGCGCCTTTCAGGATCCGCGTTCGGATTACGATGCGATGTTCTGGCCGCAGATCGTGCGCGGCGTCGCCATCATGTTCTGCCTGCTGCCGCCGACGCGGCTGGCACTCGGCACGCTGCCGGCCGATCGCATTCCCGATGCGAGCGGGCTTTTCAATCTGATGCGCAATCTCGGCGGCGCCATCGGCATCGCGCTGATCGACACTATCATCTACACGCGCTCCGAACCGCTGGGCCAGGGCCTCTGGGCGCGTCTGCGGGCCGGCGACATCGATGCCGCCACATTCATCGGCGCACCTCTTCAGGCCATATCGGGCCACAATGGGGAATTCGATGCGGATACCGCGGCGCTGCTCGATCCGCTGGTCCAGACCGCGGCCAGCGTCCAGGCGATCAACGAAGCCTGGATGGTCGTCGCCATCCTCACCGGCTGCGCCCTGCTCTGCGTGCCCTTCGCCAGGCGGCCGGCATAGGGGTTTCAGATTCGTTTAGAGCGGATCGTTGCGTCTGCTCAACGGAGCTCTCTGGGCTATTCTGGTTTGGGCGCTACGTTATCTGCTTCAATCAACGTAGCGGATCAAATCTGGTCCAAATGGTCTTCAAGATCAGAGCGCCGCCGGATCGCGTTGCGCTGCGGTGAAAAAGCGACCCTCCACTAACGTCATGCTTGCAATCTCGATCAAATATGTTCTATCAAAGGTTCGGTTGGAGGGATTCTATTTTATGGATTGGACGAGCATTATTGGAGCGTTCCTTGGTGGAAGCCTCTTTGGTTCATTGATTACCTATCAGGTGACAAAAAAGAACCTTTCCTCATCAAATGGCGGGAGTTCAACGGACCAATCTGGGGCCAAAGCTGGTGGTGACATTGTTGGTCGCGACAAGCGCCACTGAGGAATCGCAGTGAATCGTGTCAGTCAATGGGGCGCGAATGCCGGCCGCGATATGGCTGGTCGTGACATTATCAACAATTATGGCTCTCCGCCTTCGGCGGGGGTGGTCGAGAAGCTGCTTCAGAAACTTGAAAAGCAGATCGCTGATAACGAGACGAGCGAACTCATCGAGGACCTTGTTCGCTATCACCGTGGCAAGGCAGTCGATGGCATTGTCGGTCTTGAGCAAAAACTGAAGGCCTCCGGTCAATCGGCATTTTACCTGGATGCTATCGAGAAAAAGGAGATGTTCGCGAAACTGCTGGAAAGGTATGCGCTCTACAGTTCCGCGCAACAGATTTTCGCGCATTTCCTTGCGAAGGTGGAAACCGAATTCAATTCGGTTATCTACCCCGACATTCCGACCCGTTCGATATCTGAGACCAACGCGATGGTTCTCGACCGTATCGTTCATCCAATCGTAGAAGAGTTTGGGTGCGGTGTTTTTACTGTCAATGCAAACCACGTTCTCGGCATGGTCTACTGGCTTGCTGAGCTTTGCTTCATTCGCTGGCATCAACCGGTGAGCTAGATGAACCAGATTGTCTATCAAGAAGCGCTCGATCCATATCACGCCGTATTTCGCATTCTGCGAATCTTGCAGTTGAATGAGCGCGAGGAGGCGCTCGCAGTTGATCATTTGCGCGTTCTCGACTTTTACGTATTGTTTCCTTTCAGGATAAGCACGTTTCGTTTTCGGCGAAAACACTCGGGTTTCAAGCAGTTAGGCGTGAGATATGAGCATGCCCGGCCGTACGGCGAATGGCCGGATGAAAAGGCATTGATCGCGAGAATGCAACCAATCCAACTCGCTGCACTCGCGACGTTGGGTCGAGTCGAGATCATTGATGCGCCGAAGCTGACACGCGGTCTGGTTCTCTTGATTGGAGACTTACCAAATGGTGAGTTGGAAGCGCGCGTCACGGACCAGAACGCGGCAAATCCAGAATTGTCGGCGTTCCTTAAGACATTGATAAATGAATACCCGACTGCAGGGCAGGATGGCATTAAGTCTCGGTCGGGTCTGCTGGAATATCGCTATGACGCAACTGCTTAAGCCCTCATTGGTAGTGAAGCGCCTCGTTGTAAAGCGGGGAAACCTCGTCGCGTACGACGAACGTTTTCACGCAGGAGTCAACGTCATCCGTGGCGAGAACTCTTCAGGCAAATCAACGATAATGAACTTCCTATTCTTTGGACTGGGAGGCGATCTCCAGCATTGGAGTGATCGTGCGCTGCTTTGCACCCATGTCTGGCTAGAGGTTGAACTGAACACCTTACCAGCGGTTTTGCGCAGGGAGATTGTCGATACCTCCAGGACGCCAATGGAGATTTTCAGCGGACGCTATGAAGAAGCGGTGATCGCACCACTGGAAGCTTGGACAAGATATCCTTATCAACGAACCGCAAACCAGGAAAGTTTTTCGCAAGCGCTGTTCCGCCTATTGGAAATGCCCGACGTTGCCGGAGAAGGCTCGGGCAACATCACGATGCATCAGATTTTGCGTTTGTTGTATGCGGATCAACTCAGTCCGATTGAGGATATTTTCCGCCAGGAACGAGTGTTTGATCGCGTGGAACTGCGCGAGGTGGTCGGAAACCTACTATGTGGAGCTTACGACACAGAGATTTACGAAACGCAACTTAAACTGCGGCAAGACGAGCGTGACTTCGATCAGGTCGAGGGCGAGTTGAAAAGTATTGTCACAGTGATCGGCGGAGGCAGCCAGGCAACAGGGGTTCAATGGGTCGAACAGCAGAAGCGGTCAATCGTCGATGCCCGCGAAGCTCTTTTGACACGCGTTGCGGCCGCTGAAGCGTCCTTTTACACAAAAACCGATCAAGACGAAGTTTCGCTTAAGGCCCAGCAAGAAACCTATGAACAGGTTCAGCAACTCCAGACTGAGCTTCGAATCCGAACAGATGAGATACGAGCGGTCGAATTCGAAATTGCGGACTCGGCGAAATTCATTTCGTCACTGGAAACGAAAATAGAATCCCTTCGGGATGCCGAGACGGTAGCAACCGCGTTCGGTGCGATCACGTTTTCAAGTTGTCCCGCATGCTATCAGGTCTTAGATGGAAGTGATGAGACCCACGCATGCCATCTTTGCAAGCAACCGCTGGACAGGCAACGCGCCAAAGAGCGTATCGTTGGCTTAATCAATGAGGCGGCTATTCAACTCAAGCAGTCTAAGCAGCTTCAGGACGTTCGGGCGGAACGCTTGTCTAGTCTTCAACGCAACTACCAGGCTTTATTCTCCAAGTGGAACACCGCCGCGAGGGAACTGGAAGCACTTCAAGTGCTACCATCTACGGAAGCCCGCGATGCACTGCGTAAACTGCATCGTGAACTTGGCTATGTTGATCGCCAGCTCGACGACATCGAGGAAAAGCTCACCCTCGCTCGGCGCATCGATGATTTGCGTGCTCGTAAAGAACAGTTGCAACTTGCGATCAATCGAGCATCCGAAAAGATCGATCAACTGAAAGCCGCGCAGGAGACCAGACTAAACGATGCACGGCGGCGTATTGAGAAAGAGACGATTCATTTCCTTCGTAACGACCTCCGCCGTCAGGATAGCTTCGAAAATCCCCAGGAAGTGCAGTTTTCGTTTAGGACGAATTCGATCACTGTGGACGGTAAGACCTACTTCTCCGCTAGTTCCCGCGTTATTCTGAAAAACAGCTTTTTGCTGGGCTTTTTGAAGGCCGCACTCGATGACCCGAAATTTCGGCACCCACGCTTCCTGCTTATCGACATCACTGAGAATATGGGGATGGAGCCCGAGCGATCACATAATTTTCAGAACCTGGTGGTTCAGCTGTCACAGCAGGCCTCGACTGTTCACCAGATCATTCTTGCCACCGCGATGCCCTCACCCGACATCGCAGACACTGATCTGATCGGCAAATTTTCGACAAGAGACGACGGAACCCTGAACATCGAAGGCTCCCTATTTTAGAGTATGAGTATTGGCGGAAGATAGTCGTGGCATCCTTGGTGTAGCGCAATGAGCCTTACGTCCAGACTTCCCTAGTTGCGAGAACCTCCAAACGAGTTTCCATGGAAAACTGCCTTCGCTCGTCTACAGGATCAGGTCGCCGGAAGATGGAGTGTCGAATCGCCTCAGCCTGTGATCGCAATACGGAGCGAATAGAAAATGACCGACAGCAGCGACCTGGACCTGATAGCGAACAACGTTCGCGCCGCTGCAGAAGAATGCGGGACGATGATCCTCGAAACCAGTTGGTCGAGCGAGCATCTTCCAGCCGCCGCTGTCGGTGCCGACATCTTCCCTGCTCTAGTCAGACACCTGAAGCCACGATTGATCTACATGCTCTTGACAGAGTTTGACGCTATCGAGGAAGTCGGGTCGCACTTCGAAGAGGCGGACCTAGACGCTGATCTAAGGAAATTTGCGATGAAATGGACCAATCGGGGTGGTCAATCATCGCGCCTGATCCTTGGCGTGATGGCTAATGGCATCATGCATCTTGCTGTCGAGACGACCGACTGGTTTGACGAGTTCGAAGAGGAAGTCGACGTGCTTGCAAATGTCCTAGCCGATGAAGGTAGGGCTGCATTTGATCGGGAGCAAGAAGTCGAACGGCAGAGGCGTGAAGCCGACGAGAAAAAGCGGCTCGCGCCAATCGTCAAAAGGCTGATAGCTGACCCTCGCTTCGTCGCGCCGAAAATCAGTACTGCCAAACGGGAGACCCTTGCGGAGGCATTGTTTCCTGATGCGGATCGCACCACGATTAAAAAGGCTGTCGAAAAGGCTGTTAGCGAAATTTGGTTGTTGGGCTCCGAAAGATGACCTCCAGCTTCGACACTGGCGGTAGCAGTACGACTATCTCGGCGCGCATTCGTGCACTCGCTGCTGAAGGTCTGGCGACGGCCGAGATCGCTCGCCGCTTAGGCATTCGGTATCAGCACGCTTACAAAGTTCTCAAGGTAAATGATCGACCTTCCGTTCCGGCTGTTTCTCGTAAAGGGCCCTCGGCCCCATCTCAGACTGCGAAGCCGCCCTTGCCGGTGTCCGTTCTCATCGACGGTGGCTTCGCGCTCGCCGGTCGCTGGATGATGTCGCCTGCAGACGAATTGGTTGTCGATTTGCCGTTGCCTAAAGAGGTGGGCGTCTACGCGTTCGTGAAGGACGGCATAGCCCACTATGTCGGCGTCGCGACTATGGGGATTTCAAAACGGCTCTATTTCTACGGCAGGCCGGGAATTTCCCAACGGACCAGCCAGCGGCTGAACAAAACTCTCAAAGCCGAACTGGCGGTCGCTGGCTCCATCAAAATTTATGTGGCCGTCCCGCCGGACCTCGAATGGAACGGACTCCCTGTTCATGGAAGCGCCGGTCTTGAACTCGGACTGATCAAGAAATACGACCTCCCCTGGAACGTGCGGGGCGCGGGATAGATCAGGATGCCGCGTCAAGCAAGATGCTGGCGAAAATCTCATCGGTACCCCTACCCGATACCGATCCCGTTCAGGGACCGTCGGGATTTCTCGTCGAGTAATGGCGGTAGCCATTCGCGCACCGTGACCTTGCCCCGTTGAAATAATCCATTTTGAAGTAAGCTCTGGCCCATTGTGAAGTGCTCCCCAATTTTGGGCCAGCGGGAGCTGGAATTTCCGGGATTATC
>NZ_JAPPSO010000019.1:0-81875 GCF_036571585.1 Rhizobium sp. 268
CCATGAGCACAGTTGCCACCACCGATCCGGTTCTGACGCCGCGGCATTCGACGGCGATCTCGCTGCGGGGCCGGCTGCAGGATGCGCTGCCGAAGATCGTGCTGGCGCCGAGCTTCGTCATCACCCTCATCTTCGTCTACGGCTTCATCGTCTGGACGGCCTACCTGTCCTTCACCAATTCCAAGACCTTCCCGTCTTATGCGTTGACCGGGCCACGCGCCTATCAGCGGCTGTGGCGCTGGACCTTCGAGAGCGATCCGCCGTCTTCCTGGTATACTTCGATCACCAACATGGCGATCTTCGGCTTCCTCTATGTCGGCATTTGCCTGGCGCTCGGCCTGATGCTCGCCATCCTGCTCGACCAGAAGATCCGCGGCGAGGGGTTGCTCAGGCCGATCTTCCTCTATCCGATGGCGCTCTCCTTCATCGTCACCGGGGTTGCCTGGAAATGGTTCCTCGATCCCGGCCTCGGGCTGGAGCAGACGCTGCACCACTTCGGCTGGACGAGCTTTCACTTCGACTGGATCAAGAACAAGGACTTCGTCATCTACACCGTTGTCATCGCCGGTGTCTGGCAGGCGTCTGGCTTCGTCATGGCGATGTTCCTGGCAGGCCTTCGCGGCATCGACGGCGAGATCATGAAGGCGGCGCAGATCGACGGCGCCTCGCCCTTGCAGCTTTATCGCCGCATCGTCATTCCGCTGTTGCGGCCGATCTTTCTCTCCGCCTTCATCGTGCTCGCCCATATGGCGATCAAGTCCTACGACCTGGTGGTGGCGCTGACCTCGGGCGGGCCGGGCGGCTCGGCCTGGCTGCCGTCCAACTTCATGTATGAATACACCTTCAAGCGCAACGAAATGGCCGTCGGCTCGGCCAGCGCCATCATCATGCTGATGACGATCTCGGCGATCATCGTCCCCTATCTCTATTCCGAACTGAAGGAGAAGGCCCGATGAGCAGTGTCACCGCCTCGACCGTACCTTCGACCGCACCGCTTTCACAAAGCAGCGACAGCAGAAATAACAACACACGCTGGATCGGCCGCCTGGTGATCTACGGCCTGCTGACGATCTTCGCCATCCTCTATCTGATGCCGCTCTTCGTCATGCTCACGACTTCGTTCAAGACGATGGACGAGATCCAGGGCGGCAACATGCTGGCGCTGCCGCAGGCGCCGACCTTCGATCCCTGGGTGAAGGCCTGGGGCGAGACCTGCGTCGGCCTGACCTGCGCCGGCATCAAGGGCTACTTCTGGAACTCGATCAAAATGGTGGTGCCGGCTGTGGCGATTTCCACCATCATGGGGGCGCTGAACGGTTATATCCTGACCAAATGGCGCTTCCCCGGCCATACGCTGGTGTTCGGGCTGATGCTGTTTGCCTGCTTCATCCCGTTCCAGTCGGTGCTTCTGCCGATGGCGACCATTCTCGGCTCGCTCGGCCGCTTCGGGGTGACGCTGCAGAACGCCACCGGCTGGAACTTCGGCTTCGGCAATTCGACCGTCAACCTGGTCTTCGTCCATGTCGTCTATGGCTTGGGCTTCACCACGCTGTTCTTCCGCAATTTCTACGAGGCTTTCCCGACCGAGCTGGTCCGCGCCGCCCAGGTCGACGGCGCCAGCTTCTTCCAGATCTTCCGCCGCATCATGCTGCCGAATTCGCTGCCGATCATCGTCGTCACGGTGATCTACCAGTTCACCAATATCTGGAACGACTTCCTGTTTGCCTCGGCCTATGCCGGCACCGGTGACTCCATGCCGATGACGGTGGCGCTCAACAATGTCGTCAACACCTCAACGGGGGTGGTCGAATACAATGTCAACATGGCGGCGGCGATGATCGCGGCCGTTCCGACGCTCATCGTCTATATCCTCGCCGGCCGCTACTTCGTGCGCGGTCTGATGGCGGGCGCAGTCAAAGGGTAAGTCATGGCCTTCCTGGAAATCTCCGGTCTCAGAAAACGCTTCGGCGCCGTCGACATTCTCAAGGGCATCGACCTCGAACTCGAAAAGGGCGGCTTTCTCGTGCTGGTCGGCCCGTCCGGCTGCGGCAAGTCGACCCTGCTCAACACCATTGCCGGGCTGGAGACGATCACCTCTGGCGATATCAGGATCGACGGGCGCGCCATCAACGGCCTGCATCCGTCCAAGCGCGACATCGCCATGGTGTTCCAGTCCTATGCGCTCTATCCCAACATGACGGTGGCGGGCAATATCGCCTTCGGCATGGAGATCCGCGGCGTTCCGAAGGAAGAGCGGGCCAAGGCGATCAAGCAGGTCTCCGACATGCTGCAGATCGGCCATCTGCTCGACCGCAAGCCGAGCCAGCTGTCCGGCGGCCAGCGCCAGCGCGTCGCCATGGGCCGGGCTTTGGTGCGCAATCCGCAGGTCTTCCTGTTCGACGAGCCCTTGTCCAATCTCGACGCCAAGCTGCGCGTCGACATGCGCACCGAGATCAAGCGGCTGCATCAGCGCATGGGCACCACCTTCGTCTATGTCACCCACGACCAGATCGAGGCGATGACGCTGGCGACCAAGATCGCCGTGCTCAAGGACGGGGTGCTGCAGCAGTTCGGCACGCCGGCCGAGATCTATAACAGCCCGGCCAATCTCTTCGTCGCCGACTTCATGGGATCGCCGGCGATGAACCTGCTGACCGCCACCGTCGAGAACGGCGCCGGCGGCCTTGCCGTCGCACTGGAGCGGCCGAATGGCGCGCCGCTAAGACTGCCAGTTGTTTCCGGCAATCACGGCCTGTCTTCCTATGCCGGCCGCCAAGTGATCTTCGGCATCCGCCCCGAGGCGCTGACCGATCCCGACGGCGCCGACCGCAAGGCGCGCTCGCTGACCGAGGACGATTGCCTGATCGAGGTCGTCGAGCCGGCCGGCTCCGACACCTTTGCCGTCACCAAGCTCGGCGGCAAATCCGTCGTCGCCCGCCTGCGCGCCGATGCCGGCATCGCGCCCGGACAAAACACCCGCCTTGCCTTCAATCTCGACAAGGCCGTGTTCTTCGATCCCGACAGCCAGATGCGGATCGCCTGATGGTCAGAGGCTAAGATGAGCAGTTCACCAGACATCGTCATCATCGGCTCAGGCGTCGGCGGCGCCACTGTCGCCGCCGGCCTGGCCGCGACCGGCGCTGACATATTGATCCTCGAAGCCGGCGATCAGATCGCCGATCTTCCGGTCAATCGCGACCAGCGCGCTATCTTCCAGCGAGGTCATTTCCGCCCTAGGGAAATCTGGTACGAGGCGAGCGGCAAGGGTTTCAACCCCGGCAACTACTACAATGTCGGCGGCAATTCGAAATTCTACGGCGCCGTCTTGTCGCGCTACCGCAAAGAAGACTTCGGTGTGATCGAGCACCGGGAAGGCGTGTCGCCGGCCTGGCCCTTTCCTTATGAGGAGTTGGAGCCCTGGTACTCCAAGGCGGAGCGGATGTATCAGGTCCGCGGCAGTCTCGGCGACGATCCAACCGAACCGTATCACTCGACTGCCTACGAATTCCCGCCCGTGCCCGACGAGGCGCCGGTCGCCGATGTCAGGGCCCGCCTCAAGGCGAAAGGCCTGCATCCGTCTTCCCTGCCGCTCGGGTTGGATCTCGACGCGTGGCTGTCCAAGGCGCGCACGCCATGGGATGCCCATCCGAATGCAAGAGACGGCAAGATGGACGCCGAAACCGCCGCACTTGCGGTGGCGTTGAGACATAAGAACGTCCGGCTCGAAACCAATGCGCGCGTGGCGCGGCTCGACACCGGATCAGGCCGCCGGATCGACCTGGTCACCTATATCAAGGACGGTGAGACGCTGACTGTCTCGCCTGACATCGTGATCCTTTCGGCCGGGGCGGTCCAATCGTCGGCGCTGTTGCTGCGGTCGAAGAACGATCGCTTCCCCAGGGGCCTCGCCAACTCTTCCGATCAGGTGGGGCGCAACTTCATGAACCACAACGCCTCAGCCGTGATCGGCGTTTCGCCACGGTTCAGGAACACCGCCGTCTACCAGAAGACCTTTGCCTTCAACGATTTCTACCTTTCCGACGGAGAGGGGGGACCGCCGCTCGGCAACGTCCAGCTCCTGGGTCGTATCTCCGAAAAGGTTCTGAAGGGCTCTCTGCCGCAGGCTCCGGAATGGCTTCTCCGTTTCATCACCGGCCATGCCATCGACTTCTACGCAATGAGCGAAGACGTGCCCAATCCCGAAAGCCGAGTCATGGTCGATGGCGATCGGATCATTCTTCAATGGCAGAGGACCAACTGGGACGCTCATCTGGCGCTCGTCGCCAAGCTGAAGTCGATCCTGCGGTCGATCGGATTTCCCGTCGTGCTGTCGCGGCCTTTCGACAAGCGCACGCCGTCCCATCAGTGCGGAACGGTTCGGATCGGCAACGACCCTGCGATGGCACCGCTCGATCCCTACTGCCGGTCCTACGATCACGAAAACCTCTTCGTCGTCGACGCCGGCTTTCTGCCCACCTCGGCTGCGGTCAATCCCGCGCTGACCGTCGCCAGCCAAGCGCTGAGAGTTGCAGATCACATCGCATCGAAGGACCTGCAGGCAAATGCAGATCCGCTGGCGCGTTCCGGCTCTCAAATAGGACAGTAAGATGGGATTCGATTATATCATCACCGGTGCCGGTCCTGCAGGCTGCGTCCTGGCAAGCCGGCTCAGCGAAGACCCGGATGTCAAAGTACTGCTTCTCGAAGCGGGCGGCGGCGACTGGAATCCGCTTTTCCACATGCCGGCCGGCTTTGCCAAAATGACCAAGGGCGTGGCCAGCTGGGGATGGGAAACCGTCCCCCAGAAGCACATGAAGGGCAGGGTGCTCCGTTACACCCAGGCGAAGGTCATCGGCGGCGGCTCGTCGATCAACGCCCAGCTCTATACGCGCGGAAACGCGGCCGACTACGATCTCTGGGCCAGCGAAGACGGCTGTGAGGGCTGGGACTATCGCTCGATCCTGCCCTATTTCAAACGCGCCGAGGACAATCAGCGCTTCGCCGACGACTATCACGCCTATGGCGGCCCGCTGGGTGTCTCGATGCCGGCAGCATCCCTGCCGATCTGCGATGCCTACATCCGGGCAGGGCAGGAGCTCGGCATTCCCTATAATCACGATTTCAATGGCCGCCAGCAGGCGGGCGTTGGATTCTATCAGCTGACGCAGCGCAATCGCCGCCGGTCTTCGGCGTCGCTCGCCTATCTCTCGCCGATCAGGGACCGGAAGAACCTGACGGTCAGAACAGGCGCGCGCGTTACGCGGATCATCGTCGAAGGAGGCCGAGCAACAGGCGTCGAGATCACAACCGCCGGTGGCTTGGAGATCGTGCGCGCCGAACGCGAGGTCCTGGTGTCGTCAGGTGCGATCGGATCGCCGAAGCTTCTTCTGCAGTCCGGCATCGGGCCGGCCGATCATCTGAAATCGGCGGGCGTCAAGGTGAACCACGATCTGCCCGGCGTCGGCGGCAATCTGCAGGATCACCTGGATCTTTTCGTCATCGCCGAATGCACCGGCGATCACACCTATGACGGCGTCGCGAAGTTTCACCGCACACTCTGGGCCGGGGTTCAATATGTCCTGTTCCGCACCGGTCCGGTCGCCTCGTCGCTCTTCGAGACCGGCGGCTTCTGGTATGCCGATCCCGATGCCCGCTCTCCCGATATCCAGTTTCATCTCGGCTTGGGATCGGGCATCGAAGCCGGCGTCGAGCGGCTGAAAAATGCGGGCGTGACGCTGAACTCCGCCTACCTGCATCCGCGCTCGCGCGGGACGGTGCGTCTGTCATCCGCCGACCCAGGTGCCGCGCCCTTGATCGATCCCAACTACTGGTCCGATCCGCACGACCGGAAGATGTCGCTGGAGGGGTTGAAGATTGCGCGCGAGATCATGCAGCAGGCGGCGCTGAAGCCCTTTGTCATGGCCGAACGGCTTCCCGGGCCGAAAGTCATGACCGACGAGCAGCTGTTCGACTATGGCTGCGCCAACGCAAAGACCGACCATCATCCCGTGGGCACCTGCAAGATGGGAACGGGGCCGGACGCGGTCGTCGGGCTGGATCTCAAGGTCCACGGCCTTGATGGCCTGAGGGTCTGCGATTCCTCGGTCATGCCCCGCGTGCCGTCCTGCAATACCAACGCGCCAACGATCATGGTCGGCGAAAAGGGATCGGATATTATCAAGGGCTTGCCTGCGCTGCCGTCGGCGATCTTCGCGTATGAGCGCAACGATATCAGGCCTCGAGCCCGCGCAGAAATCCGCTAAGGAGAATGACGATGTCTGAAGTGAGAGTTGCAGTGCTTGGCGCCTCGGGCTGGATGGGTAAGGTCCACACGATGGCCTATCAGACCTTTCCGCATTTCTTCGGCGTCTCGGAGGGAACGGCGCGGATCGTGGCGCTGGTCGACAGCAACCCTGACGTAGCGCAGGATATTGGCAACAGGGCGCCGGGCGCCAGGATCTATCAGGATTGGAAGCTGGCGGTCGCCGATTCCGAGGTCGACCTGATCGATATCTGCCTGCCCGATCACCTGCACTATCAGGTGGCGAAGGCGGCTCTGCTCGCCGGCAAACATGTCTATTGCGAGAAGCCATTGGCCAACAGCGCCGATGAGGCGCGGGAACTTGCCGACATCGCCAGAGAGAAGGGTGTAATCACCCGTGTCGGACACGCCTTTCCCCGCAATCCCGTCCATGACCTGGCAAAAGACATCATAGAATCCGGCGAAATCGGCGAGATCAAGCTGTTCCGCGGCTGCCAGCACGTCGACATGTACGGCGATCCCCTGGCCCCCTTCATGTGGCGCGCCGACGGCAAGCTGGCGCCGACCGGGATCGTTGGAGACACGGGCTCGCATATCTTCAGCTTCATGGATTTCCTGGTCGGCCGCGTCAGTTCGCTGATTGCCGACAATCTGATCGTCACGCCGCGCCGGCCCGTCGTCGAGGGCCTTGCCTATGGCGAGCAGGTGAAACTGACAGGCAACGAATCCTGGGCCGATATCACCAACCCGGACGCGACGAACCTCTTGTGCCGGTTTGCCAACGGCGCCGGCGGCATCGTCGATTTCAGCCGTGTCGCGACCGGGCGCAAATTCATGCAGACCTACGAGGTCTACGGAACCAAAGGCAGCATCGCCTATACCTATGACGAGATAAACCGGCTGCTCTTCTACTCCAACGACGACCGCACGGGGCGGCGTGGCTTCCGGGAGATCGACGTCGGCCCGGAAAATGCCACCTTCCGCGCTTTCCTGCCGCTGCCGAATTTCGGCATCGGCTATAACGAAAGCAAGATCATCGAGGTGGCCGAGGTGATCCGCTCGATCGTTGCAGACAAGCCGATGTGGCCGACCTTCGATACGGGCCACCACATCTGCCAGATCGTCGACGCATGCATGGAGTCCTCCCGGCAGAAGCGCTGGGTCGACATCCCGCTCGGATAAATGCCGATGACCATAGACGTCCCGCAGGAAATTCTCGACGCGCTGACCGATGTCGATATGCCCAGGCTTCCGCTTGAAGCCGGTCCCCCGGCAATGGCTCGGCTCGCCGGTGTCGACGTGCCGATCTATCGAGCCGGCTGTGTCGTCGTTGGATCCGGTGCGGCAGGTCTGCGTGCGGCCGTGGAAATGAAGCGGCGCGGCGATGATGTCGTCATCGTCAGTCAAAGCGCCTGGGGCGGAACCTCGGCCTGCTCCGGTTCGGACAAGCAGACCCTGCACACGGCCAACACGGCGGATCAGGGCGACAATTACAAGGCGATGGCCCGCGCCATCCGCAGCGGCGGTGCCATGGACGAGGACACGGCCTATGTCGAAGCGATCGGCTCGTCGCGGATGATGGCATCGCTGCAGTTCCTGGGCCTGCCGCTGCCGCAGGATCCGCTTGGCGGAACGCTGCGATATCAGACCGACCATGACGAGGTCGGCCGCGCCACCAGCTGCGGCCCGCGCACCTCGCGCCTGATGGTCAAAGTGCTGGCCGAGGAGGCGCTCCGTCTCAATGTGCCCTTCTACAACCAGACCACCGCAGTCAAAATCCTCACCGAGGGTGAGGGAGCGGGCCGCCATGGCGTCGGCATACTCGCCATGCGCGCCGGCGACCGCACGGAAGAAAACCCGCTGGGCATCGCCTTGTTCGTCAGCGACGTGATCGTGCTTGCAGCGGGCGGGCCGGGCGAGCTTTACCGCGACAGCGTCTATCCCAATGGCTGCTTCGGTTCGCTCGGGCTGGCGCTCGAGGCAGGCGTCGAGCTCGTTAACCTGACCGAAAGCCAGTTCGGCATCGGAACGCGCAGAGAAGGCTTCCCGTGGAATCTGTCGGGCACTTACGTCCAGGCAATCCCGCATCTCTACTCGGTCGATGCCGAAGGCGTCGAACATCATTTCCTGGTGCAATATTACCGCAGCACGCAGGAATTGGCGTCGAACGTCTTCCGCAAGGGCTATCAATGGCCGTTTCATGCAACGCGCATGCTCGATTTCGGCTCGAGCTTGGTAGACCTCGCCATCCACTGCGAGACGGCCGCGGGACGGCGTGTCTTCATGGACTTCAACCGCAATCCGCCGCCGGTGCCGGGCGACTTGCCGTTCAGTTTGGAAAGAGTTGACGAAGACGTCCGCCTCTATCTCGGCAAAGCCGGCGCCGGCCAGGACATGCCGATCGATCGACTGAAGCACATGAACCCGCTCGCGATCGAGCTCTACCGCCGCTACAAAATCGACATTGCCGCCGAGCCGCTGGAATTCGCCGTCAACAACCAGCACATGAACGGCGGCATCATGGTCGACACCTGGGGCCGCAGCAATCTTGCAGGCTGTTACGCGGTCGGCGAAGCGGCGGGCACACATGGGGTAACAAGGCCCGGTGGAGCGGCGCTGAATGCGGGGCAAGTCTTCGGCACCCGGGCGGCCGAGCATATCAGCGCAAGCGGAAGAGCGAAGCGGGCCGCCGCGGGTGAGATCTCAGCTATAGCAGAAGCAGGCATCACAAAACTGCTGGCCGCTCTTCGCTCAGAGAGCCCGCTCACCGTCAAATCGATCCGCTCGGAGGTGCAGGCGCGGATGAGCGAGAAGGCCGGCATCATCTGTGATCAGGAGAGCGTCAGCCGGGCCTTGATCGAAGCGCGTAAGCTGAATGCCGACATTCGCGCGGAAGGTATCGCCTACGGCCGCGCCGCCGAGGCGGTCCGGGGCGTGCAATGGCGGCATATGGCGCTCGCCTCGGAAGCGGTGCTCACCGCGCTCGACTTCTTCATCCGCGATGGCGGCGGCAGCCGCGGAGCGCGGGCGGTATGCGATGGCGAGGGCGAATCCCTTCCGCATGCGAAGGCAGGCCCGTTGGAGGAATATCGCTTCCGGAAGGAAAGCGACGCGCATAGGCACGAGCAGATCGTCGTTCGACTCGAGGGCGATGAGGTCAGGCTTTCCAAGCGTGCAAACCGCACTTTGGATGAAAATGCCAAATCCTTCTTCGAGCGAGACTGGCCAGCCTGGCTGACAGGCCGCATCTATGATCTCGGCGCGGATGAATGAGCCGGCATAGCGGCTCAAATGGCTGCAGCGCTGGGAACGTCGAGTTCGATCATGACGGGCGCATGATCGCTGGTATGCTCCCAGCCTCGCGGCTTTCTGCGGACAGTCGCCGATCGAAGCCATGGCGCGACGGCCGGGCTGAGCAGGAAGTGGTCGATCCGTAGCCCCGCGTCGCGTTCAAAGCTGTTGCGCCAGTATTTCCAGAAGGTGTAAATGCGCTCGTCTGGATGCAGATGCCTGACGGCGTCGGTCCAGCCCTGGCCGACGAGATTGGCATAGGCCTTGCGAACCTCCGGCCTGAAAAGCGCGTCGTCGAGCCACCGTTCCGGCTTGTAGACGTCGATCTCCGTCGGCATGACGTTGAAGTCGCCGGCCAGGATCGACGGCACGCCGAGTTCCAGGAGTTCGGCGGCGTAGTCGTGCAGGCGACGGAACCAGCGAAGCTTGTAGTCGAACTTGGCGCCTGGGAAGGGATTGCCGTTCGGCAGATAGAGGCATCCGATCACGGTGCCGCCGATGACGGCTTCGATATAGCGGCTGTGGGTGTCGTCGGGATCGCCGGGAAGACCGCGCCGCGTCAGGATCGGCGTCTTGCCCTTCGCCAATATGGCAACCCCGTTCCAGGATCTCTGCCCGTGCCAGACGGCGCCGTAGCCGGATCGTTCGATCTCTTTTCGCGGAAACCCGGCGTCGTCTGTCTTCAGTTCCTGCAGGCAGACCGCATCAGGCGCATCCTCCTTGAGCCAGCGCAATAGGATGGCCAGCCGTCCATTGATCCCGTTGACGTTATAGGTTGCAATTCTCACGCTAATCGCTCAACGCGTCGCTCCGAAGACGAAGGCAATGCCGGCAACAATCGCGACCGCCGTCAACGGCTGCTGGCGTATCCGATCTTCGACGTCCTGGACAAAGCTTCGCGCTTCCGCCTTTGCCAGACGAGCCGTCCCGGAAGCCACCTCCGAAGCGGTTTCCGCCACGCGGCCGGCTTCTCTCTGAAGCGTGCGCCTTTCGCCGCGATCGAAATCGGAGGCTTCGGCGAAGCCGCCGGTTTCGCCGGTCGAGCGCAGCGCTTGGTCGACGAGCGGATACGCCTCGTCGAGCCTGGTCGGATCGGGCTCCCGCTTTACCCGCTCAGCCGCCTCGATATCGCTGCGGCCGGCAGGGATCGAGGTATGGGTGGCCGACACTGGGTCGGAGGCCGGGAAGGTGCCCTCGATGCCTCTGTCGAGCTCACCCTTTCGAGCCCTTCTTTGCTGCTCTGCCTGCTCTTTTCGCAGGGATTGGACTGCGGGGGATTCGTTCGGGTTTGCCATCACTGTTTCCTCTGTTGCTCTTCGACAATCAAATCGGTGACGAGGAAAGAAGTTCCAGAAAAATGCATTCGCCTGATGCGGCCATGTATTGACGAGGAGGCGAATATCGCCGATGGCGCGCTGGGCAATCCAGCACCAGCGACAGTCGTTCGGACTTTTCCTCGCTGATAGCCCCGGCAATCCGGCGGGCGGGACCAAAGTCCGGCCCGATCTAGTACCTAGGTCCGGTTGCATTTATCCGCCGGAACGGCGAAAATTGGCCAGCGTCTATATTGCGTAAGACGGCGAAGAGCGGACGAGGCTATGGTATGACGTTCTCGAAACGTGATTTTCTGAGATTGGGCGGCAGCGCGGCCATTGCTCTCGTCGCAGCCGCATCGCCGGCCACATTCAACCTTGACGGCTTCCTTCCTGTTCTGGCGGTAGAAAGCGCCCGGGCAAAGGACGGCAATAACGGGAATGGCAATGGAAACGGCAACGGCGGAGGAAACGGCGGCGGCAACGGCAACGGCGGAGGCAACGGTAGCGGCAACAGTGGCAGCAACGGCAATAGCGGTTCGGGCAATAGTGCCGGTGGAAGCTCCAGCAATGGTGCCGGATCCTCTGCCTCTTCCTCCGCGAGCGCCTCGCAGGAATCGGGGGCAACAGCGACCGAAGCGTCCGATGGCTCAATCGACGTCCGCCACGCGAACGGCATTACTGAAACCCTGAGGCGTGGCCGCTACGTGATGAAGGACGGAAAGGGCAGGACGATCATAAGCCGGCAAGCGACCGCAAACGATGCCCGGCGGCTCGGCCGCTACGTTCGCTAAAAAGCCCAAAGCGGGGATGCGGACATCTGGTCTAGCGCTGCTGGCGCCATTGTAGAGCCGCTTCAGTCCTGTTCGAAACGCCGAGCTTGCTCAGAATCTGTGTCATATGATGCTTCACCGTCTTTTCCTGCAGGCTGAGACGCAGGCCGATATGCTTGTTTGACAAGCCTTGAGCGACGAGATCCATCACCTCGCGTTCCCGTGGCGTCAGACCGTTCTTCTCGGTCGCGCTGCCATTCAGCGAATTCTCCATGACCTTTGTCGACATCGTCGGCGAGATATATCGTGATCCGCTCAGGACAGTCTGGATGGCTTCAGCGAGACCACGCGAACCGACACCTTTGAGAACATAGCCCATTGCGCCCCGTTGCAGGGCTGCCATCAGCGTGTCCACCTCTTCGGATACCGTCAACATCAGCACTTTCGTTGCCGGACTCCGCGTCAGCACATCGCTGATCGCCGACAGCCCGCCGCCGGGCATCGAGACATCGAGGAGCATGATGTCGGGATGGTTGTTCGCAGCGATCATCGCAGCGTCATCGCTGCTGGCGCCTTCCCCAACGACGGCAAAGTCGCTGATCTCGGATAGGCTCCGGGTTACGCCCTCGCGAAAAAGCGGATGGTCGTCCACGACGCCGATCGTGATGGATGTCATGTCTAATCTCCCACTTCCATAGGCTCGAAGGTCATGGTGACCGTCGTCCCTCCTTCGCCCGTCTTGACGTCGAAGGATCCTCCCAGGCTGTCGATCCGTTCGCGCAGCCCCACCAGGCCGAGGCTCGTCGGCCTCACCTCCATCGGGTCGAACCCATCGCCGCGGTCGCTGACCTCGACATGAACATGTCCATTGTGCGAGGCGGCGCTTACAGTCTGCTGAATACCGCCGCCGTGGCGATAGGCATTGTTCAAGGCTTCCTGAACGAAGCGATAGATACAGATCTTTACGGCAGGTGCGGGTTCGGGTCCATCGTCGTCGATAATTGTTTCGACACGAGTCTCGGTCTTGTGCTGATGCGCTTCGACCACCCGGGTGACGATCTCGCTGATCGAGGATTTTTCGATCTGCGGGAGCACCAGCCCGCTGCAGATATTACGAATCTCGGTCATCGCCTCGGCAAGGCTCGAACGTATCCATGCGAGCTCCTTTTCCCGCGCTTCGGGCGGTGTCGAGGCATTGATCAACATATCGCTGTCCAGCCGCAGTGAGGCATAGGCAATGTGCTGGGCCGGGCCGTCGTGCAGATCGGCGCCGATGCTGCGCAGATATGTTTCGTTCAGCGCCGCCACGCGCTGGGAGGCGCGCTGCAGCCGCCGCTGCAGCCCACGGTTTTCCGCCAGCAGCGCAGACAGGTCGTTGACCCGTTCCTTGAGATCTTTCCTTTGCGCTTCGATCGTGCGGCTGACCCGAAACACCAGGACGGCGAGAACCAGGAAAAAGATTGCTGTCAGAGCGGCGACGGCGGCCCAGCTCCGAAGCCTGGCATTTGCCAGACTGTCGCCCAGTCCTTCCGCGGTCTCGTAGAATTCGATGACGGCGACGGCCTGTCCGGACCATGGCTGGAGCACAGGGTTGTAAATTTCCATCAGCGGCTTGCCGAGTGCGCGCTCTTTCTCGCTTTCCGGATCGTCGGCGATTTCGTAGCGCGCAACGAGAGACCCTGCGAAGGCATTTCGGAGCTTGTCGTTGACCGCAAAGGTCTTGCCGACCAGTTCCTTTTCGTTCGAGTAGAGGATGGTGCCGTCGCTTCGCCACAGCTTGAACGAAACAAGCCGCCTGCCGAGCGCGCCCTGACCAAGTGTTTCGTCCAGAGCCTGCGCGCTGCCTTCATCCAGAAATGATGCCGTTTGCATGTCTGGAAGCAGCGGCGCGACTACGCTGTCGACATAGAGGGCCGTTGCCGCACCGGAATTGTGGATGACCGCCTCCTCGATGAGATGGGTAACGAGAATGCCCACCAGGAACATGGCGGCAATCGAGATCAACCCACCTGCGATGAAGAACTGGGAGGCGAGTGAGCGGGCATTCCAGCGGCGAAGCCAATTCATTGTGATACCGGTAAGAGACTTGCCGACTAACCTATCGCTTCCTCGAAATTTTTCCAGACGGCGTCAGGGGACATCCCTGGTATCGAAGATTTCGGCACCTCTTATACTTTTCGTCAGCTGGAGCGTATCGCCGGACATGGCTGCACCGAAAACGTAGAGAAGAGCCGCCATGACGACGACAAGGGCGACGACGCACACGTTGCAGGCGTCATTGACGCGGGATCTGTTAGTCTGAGCCATTTCAGGATCTCCTTCACCCCTTCGAAACGGCGCGGTCCTGTCCGCGTTCCACCCCCGGGACTTCGGTCTGACAGGCCTCGGACCTAGGTCCGGCCCCCGTGGACGTCACCAGATTCAGTCATATTTCAGCACTGAAAGGTTCGGGGTTCTGGAGATTTGCGAGTGACAATTTCTGCTGACATCGAGAACGGCGCTGCCGCCGCATTTGCCACTTCTGCCCCACCATTCGATGAAGGTATGGCCGAGCTATATCAGACCCTCCTGGTGCCCATCCTCTTCGAGCCCTATGCGGCGGAGATGGCGATCGCCGCCGACCAGTCGAAACCTGGAAGCGTTCTCGAACTCGCTGCGGGGACGGGCGCCTTGACGCGCGCTCTGCGCGCAACGCTTGATCCGCCCACGGAAATCGTTGCCACCGACCTCAGCCAGGCGATGATCGATATCGGCGCGCCAACGGTGACGATGTCGCGGACCCACTGGATGCACGCCGATGCGCAAAATCTTCCCTTCGCGCCTGAGATGTTCGATCTGGTCATCTGCCAGTTCGGCGCAATGTTCTTTCCCGACAAGGTGAAGGCCTATAGCGAGGCTGAAAGAGTGTTGCGCAGCAAAGGCCGCTTTCTGTTTTCGACGTGGGATTCACTTTCGGCCAATGACTTCGCGAGCTGTGTCGACGAATGTCTGGCAGGTCTCTTCCCATCCGACCCTCCGGATTTTCTCCGGCGCTTGCCGTACTCCTACTTCGACCCCGGCGCCATCAAGGCGCAGATGTCGTCGGCAGGATTTAAGGCAGTGACCTGCAACCGGCTCGAATTGACCTCCGTCGCGGCCAGCGCCCAGGACGTCGCAGCCGCATTCTGCCAGGGCACGCTTCTGCGGGGCGAGATCGAATGGCGGGCGCCGGAACGCATGTCCGAGATCGTCGATGAGGTGGCCGAGCGCGTGGAAGCGCGTCACGGAGCTCGTCCTAGCGGCGGCATGAGCGCCTTGGTCGTCGCCGGCAGCGTTTCGTAGTTCCCTGGGGGCTGCGCACCAATCACCCTCCACACGCTATGTTCAAAGGCCTATCCGGCACGCTATGACGGCTCGCCGGCCTTCTGTCTGTTCGCAAGGGGAGGTTCGTGTATGGCGCGGATGACATGTTTTTCGATCTCGAAACAGGTCTCGTCGTACTCCCGCACCAGTTTCCAATCGAACCGCCGCTTGCGAATGGCGTCGCGCGCTTCGACGGCCATCTGGTACGCCTCGAAAAGCTGGAGCAGCCGTGGGTCGCGCGTTTCCATGATCGGCTTCCGCATCTCCGGCAGCCGCATCGCCAGGCGTCTGCGTCCCGCCTCCCTGCGGTTGGATCGTGCCATCTCGTTCTTTCTCCTGCTTAGGCCCGGAACGACAACGCCTTTTGATCTGAAAGTAGCGCCCGCAACGAACATTGAAATGCGTTTAGGACCAAAGGCCGGGATCGATCGGACTGAGGTCCGGGGCGTGGAACGACCCCGCTTCCAACTGGTTGGTTTGGCAGCGGTCACCAAGGCCGCTTCAAAACAGAAGGAGGAAAATATGCTCTCCAAGCTTATTGTCGGCGCGGCAACCGCCGCGGCTCTTATGTCAGGCGTTGCATTCGCCCAGTCCTCGACCGTCAATGGCGCGGCCGGCGGTGCGGTCACTGGGGCAATCGTCGGCGGTCCCGTCGGCGCTGCTGTCGGCGGGGTTGCCGGCGCGGTCGTGGGCACCGCGATCGATCCGCCGCCGCAGAAGGTTGTCACCTATGTCCGCGAGGCTCCGGCCCCATCGGCGCGCGTGGTTGTCAAGGAGAAGGTTGTCGTCGGACAACCGCTGCCGGAAACGGTCGTCGTGACGCCCATTCCGGATGATCCGACATATGCCTACGCGGTGGTCAATGATGAACGTGTCATTGTCGAACCGTCATCCCGCAAGGTGATCCAGGTTATCAAGTGACTTGATCCTCTCCGCGGCCCCGTTCCGCGGCTCACTCCCGAAATCATCGTTTAGAACGGCCGCACGGCGCGCAGTAGCGACGTCGTGCGGACAAAATCAGTGAGATTGTTATGAAGACCAGGATACCCGCCGTCCTGATGACGGCACTCTCGATCGGCGTCTCGCCAATCGGCATCATATCCGCCTCGGCGCAGGATGCGCCGATCCTGCCTAAGAAGGGTGCGGCTCAGAACGACCAGTCCAGCGGTGGTGCCGCGCAGCAGCCGGAAGCGGGCGGTGCGGGCACATCGACAAGCCAGGGCACGCGGCAACCTTCAGGCTCCGACGGAAGCTCGTCGGGCGCATCCTCTGGGGCCGCCACCGATGGATCCTCCGGTCAGACGGCAACCGAGCCGGGCGCAAAGATGCAGTCCAGAAGCTCTGACAGCTCGAAGACGCCCAAGTCGAAAGAGTCCTCGACGGAAAGCCAGAAGCCCGCCGGCAGCCAGGACTCCCAGACATCCACCGGCACCTCGATCGGTGGCGAAACCCAAAAATCCGGCGATGCCGCGAAGTCTTCCGGCAGTTCGACCGAGACCCAGTCCAACAGCAAGACGAACGTCGAGAACAACAACACGTCCGTCGACAGCAACACCAAGAACACCGCCAAGACCGAGGCGAACAACACGACCAACGTCAACATCTCGGTCGAGCAGCAGACGGAAATCCGGACTGTCGTGAAGGACGTTCATGTCGAGCCGGTTCGTGAGACGGATTTCACGGTTTCGGTCGGCACGGCCATCCCGAAGAAGATCAGGCTCGAGCCGCTGCCGCCGCGGATCGTGGAAATCGTTCCGCAGTACAAGGCCTATCGTTTCTTCATCCTCGCCGACGGCCGGATCGTCATCGTCGATCCCTCTGCGTTGACGATCGTCTACATCATCTCGGCATAGCAGCCGGCACCCGGCGGCCTTGCGCAGCCGGGATGAGGAGAGGAACATGATCTATTCCGAAGAGAAATCCGCTGGCCTGGCTCTGCCGCTGATCGCCATTCTGCTGGCGATCGCCGGTATCCTCGCCATACTTGTCGTCACCGGCGGCCGACAAGGCAGCACGGCTGGCCGCGTCTGGGTTCCACAGGTTCAACAGCAGGGAACAGGACAATGAACGGCCTCGCATCCGTCGCTTTCGGCATTGTCAGCTCGGTCGGGGCCTGCATAGCCGCCGCATCCGTTGCCTCCCACGTCGTGGCGGATTCCCAACCGCATGCCTTGCAGAACCTCGCCGAGCCCGATCTTTGGACGACAGGGCCGGTGAAAGTCGAGCCCCATCGGCAGCGCTATGAACGGATTGCGCCCGTCTATTCCAGCTATGTCACCGAGGCGCCGGCCGTCATGACGGCAAGGGCGAAGCCGGATCCCACCAGCCCGTCAACCGAACCCCCGCCGCCGCAACCAAAATTTTCGGCCGAGCACCTTGCCTGGTGCGCGCAACGCTACCGCTCCTTCGATCCTGCGACCAACAGCTATCGATCCTATAGCGGTGAGATCCGCGCCTGCTCTTCGCCGCACCAGCTTGATGTCGCAGCGGCCGATGAAAGCGCGAGCCCGCAAGTGAACCCGCAGGCGGCGGCCTGGTGCGCCGCTCGCTACAGGTCGTATCGGCCTGAGGACAATACATATCAGCCGTGGGGCGGGCCGCGGCGCAACTGCGACGCGCCGGTCATCGTGGCGGCGAGCAATTGATCATCGCCATGCCGCGTCAATGTCGGACCTAAGTCCGTGTTTCAAACGCTACGGTTGTGATATCGGTTGCATTGAGGGTCGGAGATCAGGGGATGGCGACGACGCTAATAACGGAAATTCAGAGGGCGCAGGCAAGGCTCCGGTTCCTGAGCAGGACGGACCGAGGCGCCCTTATCGTCCGCATTCTGCGCGAACTGCAGACCCATCGGCGTGAGGTTCTCGGCCATGTACCGGCCGATCGCTGCATCTGGATCGACAGGCTCATTGCCTCCGTTTCCTCGACGATAGCGGAGATCACCGGCATGCCCGACGCCGAATTCAATCGTGTCCTGAACGAATTTGAAAAGCTAATGGCGACACTGCAGGATGGTTCACAAGCGGAAACGCGATTGAAGACAATTCACTGAAGAGGAATTGGCCTCAGTCTTTTCGCGGCCTCGTTTTTCCAAGTGCAAATTTGGTCGCTTCCGGCCGTCCACTGGAAACCGATCCCTTCGTGCAAACGTTCTCTGTCCATGACCGAAACAAAATCCCCGGCAGATCGTGACGAGGTGCCGGCCGGCGGAGATGATCCCAAGTCCGGTGCCGACGTGTCCTTCCCCTACGACAGGATGACCATCGAGCAGTTCCGAAAGCGTTTCCCCCGTGCCCGCTGGAGCGACGCTCGCAAGGCCTGGTTCGTCCCCGGCCGGACGGCGCCCCGCCGCATCGGCCGATGGCTTGCGGAGCTGGAGGCCGAAGCCGACGCCCATGCGGATGCCAAGGGGCGCGACTCTTTTTCCTTCGATCCGATCGACAGCCCATATCTTCAACTCGGCAAGGCAGGTTTTCGAATCCGCACGCCATACTCGAAAACCGTCGTCGACGAACTGCGCGAGGTGCCGTTCTCTCGCTGGGACGGCGATCTCAGAATATGGCACGTTCCTTTCCGATCCTATGAGGACCTCAGGCGCAGATGGCCCGATATCGAGGCGGCGGCTCGCAGAAACGAGCCGGAAGAGAGACGGCGCCGGGCCGAGGAGCGGAAAGGGACGGAATTGGAAAAGCGCAGCAAGCTGCGCTCTGCGGAACGAAAGCGTCATCGCTACCCGCTTCCCGGCAACGACCTGCCGCCGCTGGGAAGACCGGTCGCCATCTCCTACGGCATTGTCATCTTTACTGAGATCACCGGCGAACTGGCCGACCCGGATATCGTCGCGGATTTCTATCCCGGCGTGACCGAGGATCACGTCTGGGGATATTGGCGGGCGCCCACGCTCGAAGAACTCCTCCGCACCTGGCCTGCGAAAACGCCTGCCGTTCAAGGCGCCGAGTGGTGGCTGCCGACGATTGCGGAACTGAGGCCGGCGCGGCGCGCGGCAAGATCGCGGGAAGCCAGGAGGCGTGGGACGCACCTGTGATTTGAAGGAGGACATAAGCGGCTAAGCCTAAAGTCCGAGGATCTCTGCTCGATGGAACAAGTTTCGGCGATGGCCATTTGTCGTCTATGAAAACAGCCCTGTCGATGTCGCTGCTCGCTTTGATCATCTCCGTTGGCGATGGTGTCGCGGCGGAACTCAAACCCGATGCGATCAACGCCGCTTCGATTGCATCAATCAAAACAGAAAAGCGCTCGTCCGAAGATCCGGACCCGGCAATCGTCCGCCTCCAGGTCCTTCTCGACCGGGCAGGCGCATCTCCTGGCGTCATTGACGGGCTCGCCGGCGAGAACGTCAACAAGGCGGTGGCCGGTTTCGAGGCCATGAACAACCTGCCCGTCGATGGCAGGCCGGATCCGAACGTCGTTTCCCGGTTGGAAGAGGATGCCCTGATCCCGATCGTTGAAAGCTATGTCGTCTCGGCGGACGATGCCAAGGGCCTCGTCGATCGGATACCCGAGGATTATGGCGAGAAGGCCAAGATGCAGAGCCTGGGATATACCAGCGTTGCGGAAAAGCTGTCCGAGCGGTTCCACATGGGTATCGATCTCGTCAATGCGCTCAACCCGGCTTCGCAATTTGCGCCTGGCGACACGGTTTGGGTGGTGAATCCCGGTCCCCCGAGGAAAGGCAAGGTCAAGAGGATCGAGGCCGACAGGAAGACGGGCCAGGTGCTCGCCTATGCTGAGGACGGAGCGCTGCTTGCAGTCTATCCCGCGACGATCGGCAGCGAAGACAACCCGGCGCCGTCGGGCAAACACAAGGTCAAGGGCGTCGCGAGAATGCCGGTCTACCGCTATGACCCGAAGCGCAACTTCAAGCAGGGAAAGAACGACAAGGTCCTGACCATTCCGAAAGGGCCGAACGGCCCGGTCGGCACCGTCTGGATCGATCTGACCGAGCCGACCTATGGCATACATGGGACACCTGAGCCAAAGCTGATCGACAAGGTTGGCTCGCATGGCTGCGTGCGGCTGACGAACTGGGACGTTGAAGAACTGGCCGGCATGGTCAAGCCGGGCATCCTGGTCGATTTCGTCGATCGAAGTTCAGCCGCTCCGAAGTGAGAGGGAAGAGATCGCCAAATCCCCGCCCTCGTTTCGCTCCGTCGGCGTTTACGAAGCCTTGGCTTCGAAAGCGGGAGCGAAATCACCGAGCGATTTCGCCTTGAGAATCGTGCCCTCGATATCCTGCTCCACGATCGCCTCCAGATCGGCAAAGCTGTCGATGACGTAGTAGATCGGCTGGAGAATATCGATGCGGTAGGGCGTCCTCAGCACACTCAGCAGATCGAACGGCCGAAACTCGCAGGTCGTGCCTTCGGTTGCCGCTTTCGCTTCGCTTGGCGACGAGACAATGCCTGCGCCGAAGCAGCGGCGGCCCTGCGGCGTGTTGATCAGCCCGAATTCGACGGTGAACCAGAAGATGCGGAACAGGTGCCAGGAATAACCTTTGCCGAGACGGACGGCGGTTTCGCCGAAATGGCGCACGAAATTGGCATAGCTCTGGTTGGTCAGCAGCGGGCAATGGCCGAACACCTCGTGAAAGAGGTCAGGTTCCTCGATATAGTCGATATGCTCGCGGCGGCGCAGGAAGGTTGCCAGCGGGAATTTGCCTTGCGACAGAAGCTCGTAAAAGCGCGAGGGCGGGATGAGCGCCGGCACGCCTTCGACGCCGAAGCCGGTGGTCTCGTTCAGGCGCCTGTTCACATCGAGAAGCTGCGGCACTTTCTCCGGCTTGAGCCCCAGCAATGTGACGCCGTCTAGATATTCGCGGCAGGCAGTATCGGCCAGCATCTTCATCTGGCGCCGGTAGAGTTCGCCCCAGATCGCGTCTTCCTCGGGTGTGTAGTCATAAAGGCCGTCCGGGCCGGGCAATTTAGCGGTGTAGCTGCTTTCCTTGGTCATAGGCTGATCCTCCCGGAACACGACGATATGGTTGCCATTATCCTCCAGCTTCGGCGGATTTTCTTTTCTTTCATCTTGGGTCTTGCAATAATGGTGGCAAATTTTCCCGAGCCTGGGGCTAGAAATGAAAGAAACTGGGAATTTTCGCCGCACCCTTCTGCAGCTCATCCAGGCCGACGGCAGCCTGTCGCTGGCAGATCTTGCTGAGAAGGCCGGCATGTCGCAGAGCTCCGCCTGGCGGAAGATCCAGGAACTTGAAGCCGACGGTGTTATCCGCAAGCGGGTGACGCTGCTCGATCCCGGCAAACTCGATCTCAAGCTCTGCGTGATCGCGCATGTGACGCTGGAAGATCACCATGAAGAGGCAGTCGCCTCTTTCGCTACGGTGGTGCTGGAGCGGCCGGAGATCATGGAGTGTTATGCCTTGTCGGGCGCCTTCGACTATATGCTCAAGATCCGGGCGAGGGACGTGGAAAGCTACGAAGCCTTCATGACGCGCTACCTTATGCGCAACCCGCACGTGCGCACCGTGGTCTCGAGCTTCGTGCTGCGCGAACTGAAATTCTCGACCGAATTGCCGCTCTGACGCCTGCCGCCGGCGGGGCGGGGATGTTTTCAAACTTATCGCATGCTGTCGCCATGCCGGCCGCCCGGCATGTGCACAGGAAAGCCCTCGAATGTCTTCAGCGTGTCGAGCACGATCGAGGTCTTCACGTGCTGGACCGACTCGTGCGGCAAGAGAACGTCGTTGACGAATTTTGAAAGGTCGGCGAGGCCGCGGGCCGCCACCTTCAGGTGGTAGTCCATTTCACCCGTCAAGGCATAGGCTTCGAGAACCTCCGGCAGCCCGTTGATCAACTGCGAAAATCGGCGGGCATTGTCTCTATTGTGGGTCGCAAGCGTCACGGAAATGACCACCAGCATATCCAGGCCCAGCTTCTCCCGATCGAGATAGGCCCGGTAGCTGCGAATATAGCCCTCGGCTTCCAGCCGCGTGCGCCGGCGCGAGCATTGCGACGGTGAAAGCGCGATACGATCCCCCAGTTCGTTATTCGTCAACCTGCCGTCCTTTTGCAGTTCCTCGAGCAGGCGCAAATCCAATTTGTCGAGCTGTTCATCCATTGCAAGAAATCTCCACATTGCTCACGAACCGTGCATAATATCTTCTCTTGATATGAAGAATGCAAGGATTTTGCACGTGTTTTGCGCCACACTTTGCACAGTTAAACTCCATCTCGTCAGGAGGAGAAAATGGGTCCTTTCCCGCATGATGCGCCGCCATCCGAAATCACCGCCGACAACCCGGCCGGCACCGACGGCTTCGAATTCGTTGAGTTCGCGCATCCCGAACCCGAGAAGCTCAGCGAACTTTTCACGCGCATGGGCTATGTAGCCGTTGCCAGGCACAAGACGAAAGACATCACCGTCTGGCGCCAGGGCGACATCAACTATGTCGTCAATGCCGAGCCCGGCAGCCATGCCGCTCACTTTGTCGATAAGCACGGTCCCTGCGCCGCATCGATGGCCTGGCGGGTCGTCGACGCCAAACATGCTTTCGACCATGCCGTGTCGAAAGGCGCCGTTCCCTATGAAGGTGACGACAAGATGCTTGATGTTCCGGCAATTGTCGGCATTGGCGGCTCGCTGCTCTATTTCGTCGAGACCTATGGCGCCAAGGGATCGGCCTACGATGTCGAGTTCGATTGGCTTGGTGAGCGCAATCCGCGTCCTGAGGGGATCGGCTTCTATTATCTCGACCATCTCACGCACAATGTCTTCCGCGGCAATATGGACAAGTGGTGGGATTTCTACCGCGAGCTGTTCAATTTCAAGCAGATCCACTTCTTCGACATTGACGGTCGCATCACCGGTCTGGTCAGCCGCGCCATCACCTCGCCCTGCGGCAAGATTCGCATTCCGCTGAATGAATCGAAGGACGACACCAGCCAGATCGAGGAATATCTGAAGAAGTACCGGGGCGAGGGCATCCAGCACATCGCCGTCGGCACCGAGGATATTTACGGCGCCACCGACCGGCTTGCCGACAACGGCCTGCGCTTCATGCCGGGTCCGCCGGAGACCTATTACGACATGTCCTATGAACGGGTGAACGGCCATAGCGAACCGATCGAGCGCATGAAGAAGCACGGCATCCTGATCGACGGGGAGGGCGTGGTGAATGGCGGCATGACGAAAATCCTGCTGCAGATCTTCTCGAAAACCGTGATCGGCCCGATCTTCTTCGAATTCATCCAGCGCAAGGGCGACGAAGGCTTCGGCGAAGGCAATTTCCGGGCGCTGTTCGAGTCGATCGAGGCCGATCAGATCAAGCGTGGTGTCATCGGGACGGCGGCGGAGTAAACTCTCTCGCACGTCTGAAAAGACGCGCGGCGCAGCGAGAGTGATGGGAGGAGTTGAGCATGGACCAGACATCGATCCAGACGTCCGGCGGTGAAGCCGCGGCGACGGACACACTGAAATATATGCCGGGTTTCGGCAACGACTTCGAAACCGAGTCGCTTCCCGGCGCCTTGCCGCAGGGCCAGAACAGCCCGCAGAAATGCAATTACGGCCTCTATGCCGAGCAGCTTTCCGGCTCGCCGTTCACCGCCCCGCGCGGCACGAACGAGAGGTCCTGGCTTTACCGCATCCGCCCGAGCGTGCGTCACACCCGCCGCTTCTCCAACGCTTCCTATCCGCTCTGGAAGACCGCGCCCTGCCTCGACGAGCATTCGCTCCCTCTCGGCCAGCTTCGCTGGGACCCTATCCCCGCGCCGACCGAAAGACTGAATTTTCTGGAAGGAGTACGGACGATCACGACGGCAGGCGATGCCGTGACCCAGGTCGGCATGTCGGCCCATGCCTATGTCTTCAATGAGGACATGGTCGACGATTACTTCTTCAACGCCGATGGCGAACTGCTGATCGTGCCGCAGCTCGGCGCCCTCAGGGTGTTCACCGAAATGGGCATCATGGATGTGGAGCCGCTGGAAATATGCCTCATCCCCCGCGGCATGATGTTCAAGGTCCTCAGGATCGGCGAGCAGCCGGTCTGGCGCGGTTACATCTGTGAAAACTACGGCGCCAAATTCACGCTGCCGGAACGTGGCCCGATCGGCGCCAACTGCCTGGCGAACCCGCGCGATTTCAAGACGCCTGTCGCCACCTACGAGGACAAGGAGAAGCCTTGCCGCGTGCATGTGAAGTGGTGCGGAAAATTCTATGTCACCGAGATCGGCCATTCGCCGCTCGATGTCGTGGCCTGGCACGGCAATTATGCCCCGTTCAAATACGATCTCAGGACATTTTCTCCGGTCGGCGCCATCCTCTTCGATCATCCCGATCCGTCGATCTTTTCGGTGCTGACCGCGCCGACCGAAGATGCCGGCACGGCGAATGTCGATTTCGTGATCTTTCCGCCGCGCTGGCTGGTGGCCGAGCATACCTTCCGTCCGCCCTGGTATCATCGCAACATCATGAGCGAGTTCATGGGGCTGATCCATGGCCAGTATGACGCCAAGGAGGAGGGCTTCGTGCCCGGCGGCATCAGCCTGCACAATATGATGCTGCCGCACGGGCCGGATGCGCTCGCCTTCGAAAAGGCAGCCAATGCCGAGCTCAAACCGGTGAAGCTCGATCACACCATGGCCTTCATGTTCGAGACCCGATACCCGCAGCAACTGACGAAATACGCCGCCGAGCTGGAAACGCTGCAGGACGATTATCTCGAGTGCTGGGACGGGTTGGAACGCAAGTTCGACGGAACCCCCGGTATCAAGTGATAGCATCGGAATCGACACATGAAACTTGCGACCTTGAAGGACTCCACCAGGGACGGCCGCCTCGTCGTCGTGTCCCGCGACCTGACCCGCTGCTCGGAAGTCGGCCACATCGCCCGCACGCTGCAGGCAGCCCTCGACGACTGGGAGCATGTGGCGCCGAGACTCCGGCTGATTGCCGAAGGCATCGAGACCGGCGCCCAGCCGACGCTCCGTTTTCACGAGCATGACGCTACGTCACCTCTTCCGCGGGCCTATCAATGGGCCGACGGTTCCGCCTACGTCAACCATGTCGAACTGGTGCGCAAGGCCCGCGGAGCCGAGATGCCGGCAAGCTTCTGGACCGACCCGCTGATGTACCAGGGCGGCTCGGATGTCTTCCTCGCGCCGCGCGATCCGATCGTCGCGGCCGACGAGGCTCATGGCATTGATATGGAGGGCGAGGTCGCCGTCATCACCGGCGACGTCGGCATGGGGGCAAGCTCTGAGGCCGCCCGCGACGCCATCCGCCTAGTGATGCTCGTCAACGACGTGTCGCTGCGCGGCCTGATCCCCGAGGAACTGGCCAAGGGATTCGGTTTCTTCCAGTCCAAGCCGGCCTCGGCCTTTTCGCCTGTTGCGGTGACGCCGGACGAGCTGGGGGAGGCGTGGGATGGCGGCAAGCTGCATCTGCCGCTGCTCGTCAGCCTGAACGGCAAACCCTTCGGCAAGGCCAATGCCGGCATCGACATGACCTTCGATTTCGGCCAGCTGATTGCCCATGCCGCCAAGACCCGCAGTCTCGCGGCCGGAACGATCATCGGCTCGGGAACGGTGTCCAACAAGCGGGACGGCGGCCCGGGCCGGCCGGTCGAAGATGGTGGCGACGGCTATTCCTGCATCGCCGAAATCCGGATGATCGAGACGATCGAAACCGGTTCGCCGACTACGCCCTTCATGCGGTTCGGCGACCAGGTCCGCATCGAGATGAAGGACCGTGCCGGCCATTCGATCTTCGGGGCGATCGAGCAGACCGTCGAACGCTATGGCGGAGCGAGGCCGCAATGAGCGAGGTCGTTCTTTACGACTACTGGCGATCGTCGGCGAGCTATCGTGTCCGCATCGCGCTCAACCTGCTGGAGATCGACTACAGGACGGTGCCAGTCAACCTTCTGGAGGGAGCGCATCGGAAGCCGGACTATCTCGCGCTCAATCCGCAGGGGTTCGTGCCGACCCTGGTGATCGACGGGCAAGTTCTGACCCAGTCGCTGGCCATCATCGAATACCTGGCCGAGCTGCGCCCGGAATGTCGATTGCTACCATCGGACATCACCGACCGTCAGCATGTACGCGTGTTGGCCTATGCGGTCGCCATGGACATCCATCCGATCTGCAACCTGAATGTCGTGGCGCATCTGATTGAGGTGACCGAGAAGGCTGACGCCCGCGAGGAGTGGATGAAGCATTTCATCGCCGACGGGCTTGGCAAACTGGAGGCGATGATCGATGACGCCGGCGGAACCTTCAGCTTCGGCGATCAGCCAACGATGGCCGACCTCTGCCTTGTCCCGCAAGTCTATAACGCCCGTCGCTGGGGCGTTGATCTCACGCATCTCAAACGCATCGTCGATGTCGACGCCCGATGCGCCGAACTACCGGCCTTCCAGGCAGCGCATCCCGATCGCGTAAAGCCGTGACGTCACCGCCCGGGTACAACGCAGGCTGAGGCTCGGCGATTGGGCGGAGAGACTACGCGTCCCGCCACGAAGGGAACGTCGCCGCCTGGCCCAGTCGCGTTCCGCTTTCGTCGATAAGCTGCCAGACGGTCACGTCCTCGATCCAGAAACGCCGCCCCGATTTCGCGATCCGGAGGCCGCGGCCATTCTCGACAAAACCATCGCGGGTCACGCTGTCCAGCAGCCGCTGACGCTCGGCGCGATCCGGCTGCTCGGCCGAAAGCCGCGAGGGCAGCGTAATGAATTCATCCCAGCTATATTCGAAGCAGGTCTGCGCGATGCGGTTCGCATAAATGAAGCGCGGGTCGGGCAGGGCATTGTGCGCGAGGACCACGAAAGGCGCGAGGTTGTAGAGCCAGTCCGGCCCTTGCCCCTCCTGAACAAGAGGACGACCGATAATGCGCAGGTGGCTGCCGGCGAGGAGGGAGAAGAAATCGGGATCGCTCCTCAGGTCAAGGGCGTGATTGCCATAAATAGAAGTCACGAAGTGCCTCGTTGGTCAACTGCTTCGGTGCAGGCGACATAGCCGATATTCATTGAATAGGTCTATGATGTCTTGCGAACCGTGATCCTTTCCGGCGAGGACCGGCATTTACCTTGTCTCAACACTTCTGATTGTGACACTTGCCAGACGATCGCCCGTTGTGCATTGATCTTAAGCTGCTGGGGTCGCTATCAACATTTCTGCGAAGCTATTGTTCTGCAGACGCAATCGGCGTCGGCTGAGCGCGGACGCCGGGATTCACGGGGCAGGTGATTTGGTCATCCGGCCACACCCTGGGCAAGCTATGCTGCGAATGACGACAGGACAGGTAGAGGTGCTCGAGGGGTGGGGAAGAATGCGCAGATCCGTCTCATTCATATCGATGCTGCTGGCGTTCGTCGCCATGGCCGGAGAGGGGCATGCAGCCATTTCCTACCAACGTCTGGACGGCGCCCCGGGAGAGCGTGGTCTGGTGATAAAGGGTGTGTTTGAATTCTTCGACGATCCGATGACGCTTGTCGACGAATATACGCAGTACCGTCCGGACTACATCAGCTTTGACTCGCCCGGCGGAAACGTCGTCGCTGCGATCAGGTTCGGCCGCGCCATCCGCGCGTTTAATGCAAAAACGCTGCAGATCAGAGCCCTGGAATGTGCGTCGGCCTGCGCCTTCGCCTTCGTCGGTGGCGTCGAACGGTTTGCCGAGCCGGGCTCCATCGGCGTACATCGCGTTTCCCTGTCCGACGATGTTCCCATGGACAACAAATTGGCAGTCTCGACCGTTCAAGTGATGACCGGGGAGATCATCGGCTATCTCACCGACATGGGGGTAAGCCCCAATCTGCTGCAGCTCAGCCTGTCGATCGACAGCACCGATATAAGGTATCTCACTGCTGCGGAAATGCGGAACTGGAACATCAACACGCCCGAGGACATGCCCGCGCCGCAAGAAAGCGCGTCGCCACCTGAGGACGCGGCGCCTGAGGTGAGCGCAACACCCGCCGTCACGCCGTCGGACTCAAGCGCTTCCGAGGAGGCGGCCGCATCCGAACCCGG
Organism: Rhizobium sp. 268; assembly: GCF_036571585.1. NCBI lineage: Bacteria > Pseudomonadati > Pseudomonadota > Alphaproteobacteria > Hyphomicrobiales > Rhizobiaceae > Rhizobium > Rhizobium sp. 268. The sequence continues at coordinate 27,986 of NZ_JAPPSO010000019.1, forward strand.
CGACCTGACCACGGAAGCGGTTGATTTCGTCAACCGATACAATGACGAATGGTCGAAAGACAACGCCTCGGCGTTGGCCTTCATGAAGGGCGTCTATGCCGACGAGGTCTCCTTCTTCGGAAACCCGGTCGATAAAGACGTCGTGCTAAAGGACAAGGCGACCTTCGCCCAACGCTGGCCGCAGCGCATCTACAGCGTCAAGCCGGGCTCCGTCACTGCCAGTTGTGCGGGAAAATGCGAAATGTCGGGAGTTGTCGAGTGGTTTGCCGGAAACAGGGACACGGGTAAGACGTCCTCCGGCATGGCGGAATTCTCCTTCGTGTGGAACACGGCCTCTCTGCAGATCGAGTCCGAGACCGGAAAGATACTCACCACGGACAAGGGGGCCAAGGCGCCGGACCGGTTGATCCATCAGTGGACTGGACGACATCTGCCGCACAAGTGTCGATCGCGAGGCCCCCGAGACGCAGCGCGCGTGCAAACGGCGCGACGAGCTCGGTCCGCTACTCAATCGTGTCGACTGGTGCTACGGCCATGAAGGCGAAGCCGAAATAAACTGGGAGTGGCAAAAATGCGATGCTAATTCCCGCCGACATACGAGCAGGTAGCGCGACCGGTCGTTGCCCGGAGGAAGAAATGTTGGGAAACTCACATTCCTGAGCGAGGCCGAGCATGTCAGAAAACGAGCATTCCCAATCGAACTCCGTGCTGCCGGCATCCGACGAACCCGAGAAGCCGGCCGAACGTTACCAACTCGGCCTCTGCCTTTCCGGCGGCGGTTATCGAGCCATGCTTTTCCATGCGGGATCGCTGGTAGGGCTGAACGAGGCCGGTCTTCTGGCGAAGCTCGACATGATCTCCTCGGTCTCCGGCGGATCGATCGCCTCCGGCCTGCTCGCCTATGTGTGGCCGCGGCTAATCTTTGAGAATGACGTCGCCGTCAACTTCAAGACGGAATATGTCGATCGCATCCTGGCCTTCAGCCAGGTCTTTGCGGATGGGCCAAGCTTCCTGAAGGGCGTGTTCAACCCTTTCTCGAGTGCGGCGGAGGAAGCCGCCAAACTCTACGACCGACATCTGTTCGACGGAAAGTCGCCAAGCCTGAAAGACCTGCCGGGATCGCCCTGGTTCGTCTTCTGCGCCAGCAATCTCAGCACCGGCTCGCTCTTCCGCATGTCCAACCGCTATATCGCGGATTACCGGATCGGCGTGTCGTTTCATCCGGCATTGTCGCTCGCGACCGCGGTTGCTGCCTCCGCCGCATTCCCGCCCGTGTTGTCACCGCTGCGTGTGGACCTGTCACAGTTTTCGTGGAGGCGGGAAAAACTCGATGATACGGTTGGCGAAGCTGTCGCTCCGGGCCGGGCAATCTTGAGCGACGGCGGTGTTTACGACAATCACGGCATCGAGCCGGCGCTGAAGCGCTGCGACTGCCTGCTCGTCAGCGATGCCGGCGCGCCCTGGCGTTCCTCCACCCGCGGATACTGGAACTATCTCAGCCAGCTCAAGCGCGTGCTCCACACGACCGACAATCAGGTGAGGGCGCTGAGGCGGCGAGACCTGATCGGCGGCTTCAAGGCGGCCAAAAAGGCTGATCTGCTCGGCCTCGATGCTCCCTCGAAATCGGCTCTGCGCGCAAGAACGCGCGGCGTCTATTGGTCGATCGACAGCAGGGATGCCGAACTCGCGCCCTATGCTTCCTACACGCTGCCGCCATCGTCGGTCGTTCCCTCCGAGGTCGGCACCTATCTTCATTTCCTCGGCGCCAGGGAAACGGAGGTTCTGACGAATTGGGGGCACTATGTCTGCGACGCGATGCTCAATCGCTTCTATCAATCGCCGCTGGCGCCATCCTCCGGCCCGCCCTTGGCGGCCGGGACGGTGAAGCCCTCCTGGGCGGCACGCGCAAGCAAAAGCTTGTTTGGCTTCCTGCCGGTTTAAACCGCCATCCGCGCTGCAGACCTAAGCATTGACCGCATCGACGACGTAGCTCGCCATCATCAGATCGAGATGCGCGCCGCCGCCATTCTTGAAAACGGTGATCTGGTCGTCGGACTGGCGGCTTGTAGTACCCGCTGCCACGAGATCGTAGAGATCTCCCCGCACATGCGAGCGTTCGATGGCGCCGGCCGCGATCAGCTGCATCATTTCGCCGATCCGGTCCATCACCGTCTCCATGAAATCCACATAAACAAGCCCGGCGGCGATCAGCGCGTCATCCGCCTCACGCATATCGGGCGTGAAGGCGCCGATTAGATCGATATGCCTGCCGGGGCAAGGTCAGCAGCCGTCTCCTTTGCCGTTTCTGCGCCTTAGCATCCCGAGCGCCAGGGGCACAAGACCGAACACCGCGAACCACAGGAGTTCCCAGAATGATTGGTTTTCGACGTCCATCCGGATTCAGTGGATTCCGAGTATGGAGTGGGAGAGGGCACTGTCGAGAACGTGTCAGCCACCGAAGCCAATCAGTGAGTTTGGGAACAGAAGCCTGTCTGCTCCGCCGTCAGCGAAGGCGCGCAGAGCGCGCAACAGCAGCCACGGCGCCGCTGCGGCGATTTAGGCGAGCCTCTCCTCCATCTGCCAGCGCAGGCGCCGGTTGATCTCGTCGGATGTCTGGGTTCTCACCCGGTTCGTCGTCGTGGCCATGGTTGCTATCTCCTCTTCGCGGGAGCCATTGGGTGAGCACAAAGTTCCGTGCCTCACCTTGAAGATAAATCAATATATATTATATTAGATCGTATAATGAATTGGACGCGGAGCTAGTCATGCCTGTCACGATAATATCCGAGAAACTATCGATCTCGCCGCAGCCGAGCATCGAGGACATCCAGTCGCTTCATGACAAAGGATTCAAGACACTCATCAACAACCGACCGGACGACGAGGATCTTGCCCAGCCTGGAACGCAAGCCGAAAGCCAGGAGGCGAAGCACTGCCACCTGTCCTATGCGTTTGTGCCGGTCACGGCTGGCACGATCACCGAGGCGGATGTGCGTGCGTTCCAGCGCGCGGTCGACAAATCCGAGGGACCCGTATTCGCCCACTGCAAGACCGGCACTCGGTCGCTAAGCCTCTACTTGATCGGCGAGGTCCTTGACGGCCGCATGTCTGCCGACGAGGTCGTCGAATTCGGACGCAGCCGCGGCTTCGACACCAGCGCCGCCGCAGCCTGGCTCGTGCAACATGCTGCCCGCAGGCCGCAGGTGGAGGGCTTCTTCGACAAGCGCACCTGGAGCGTCCAGTACGTGGTGTCCGATCCCGCGACCCGTAAGTGCGCCATCATTGACCCGGTGCTCGACTTCGATGAGAGGGCCGGTGCGACGGCGACCATCAATGCCGACGCGATCCTCGACTACGTCCGCGACAACGGGCTGACGGTCGAGTGGATCCTCGACACCCACCCGCACGCCGACCACTTCTCGGCGGCCGAGTATCTGAAGGAGAAGACTGGCGCGCAGACAGCGATTGGCGAACGCGTCGTGGACGTCCAAAAGCTGTGGAAGGGCATCTACAACTGGCCTGAGCTTGCCACCGACGGCTCCCAATGGGACCGGCTGTTTGCCCATGGCGAGACCTTCGAGGTCGGCTCGATCAAAGCCAAAGTGCTTTTCTCTCCGGGACATACGCTCGCCTCCATCACCTATGTGATCGGCGACGCGGCCTTCGTGCACGACACGCTCTTCATGCCCGACAGCGGTACGGCACGCGCCGATTTCCCCGGCGGTGACGCCCGCGTCCTGTGGAAGTCGATACAGGAGATCCTCGCGCTCCCGTACGAGACGCGGATATTCACGGGCCACGACTACCAGCCGGACGGTCGAGCGCCTCGATGGGAAAGCACGGTGGTGGAGCAGATGAAGTCCAACCCGCATCTTTCCGGCGTGACCGAAGAGGAATTCGTGACGCTGAGGACGAGGCGTGACAAGACGCTGCCGATGCCGAAGCTCATCCTTCATGCCCTGCAGGTGAACATCCGCGGCGGACGTCTGCCGGAGCCGGAGGCCAACGGCAGGCGTTACCTCAAGTTTCCACTCGATGCACTGCAGGGAGCAGCATGGGAATGACGACCGATCTAAAGGCGATGATGAGGGCGGGGCTTTCCCCCGCCGAGATGGCCAGCCGGGCCGGAGAGGTAGCGAACCTGCTGAAGACGCTGTCCCATCCGGCGCGCCTGATGATCGTCTGCTCGCTCGTGGAAGGCGAGTATTCGGTCGGCGAGCTTGAAGAGAAGCTCGACGTCCACCAGCCGCATCTGTCGCAGCACCTGACGGTACTGCGTGGCTCCGGGATTGTCGAAACCCGGCGGGAGGGGAAACAGATCTTCTATCGCCTGACGGAAGAAAAGGCCGCGCAACTGGTCGCTGCCCTCTATGACATCTTCTGCGTGAAGGATGACAAATGAACGCGTATCTGCCCTCATTGGTCGGGGGCATGCTGATCGGCGCATCGGCTGCCATGCTTCTGCTCCTCAACGGCCGGATTGCCGGGGTCAGCGGAATTGTCGGCCGTCTCGCCCAAGGCGTGGGACTGACCACCAATCTTGCGTTCGTGCTCGGGCTGCTGCTCGGGCCACTCGCATACCTGCTCATGTTCGGCGGCTGGCCGGTCGTGCAGATCACCACCGGCGGGCCGCTGCTCATCGTGGCCGGACTGCTTGTCGGCTTCGGCTCACGCATGGGATCGGGCTGCACCAGCGGACACGGCGTGCTTGGGCTTGCCCGCCTGTCTACGCGATCGATGGTCGCGGTCGCCACGTTCCTGACCGCCGGCGCGGTCGCCGTCGCAATACTGCGAGGTCTCGGACTATGAAGCGGAACATCTACAAATTCGTGGCCGCTCTCGCCTCGGGTATCGTCTTCGGCTTCGGACTGTCCCTGTCCGGCATGCTGAACCCGGTCCGGATCCAAGGCTTCCTCAACGTGTTCGGCGTCTGGGATCCGAGCCTTGCCTTCGTTCTCGGCGGCGCCGTCGTCGTCGCCTTTATCGGAGTGCAGGTGATGAAACGGATGAAGCGTCCCGCCTTCGACGACAGCTTCCACGTGCCGATGAACCGTCGGATCGATGCTCCGCTGGTCGTTGGTTCGGCCTTGTTCGGCCTGGGCTGGGGGATCGGTGGCTTCTGTCCCGGTCCGGCAGTCGCATCCCTATCGCTCGGCCTTCCGCAAACGTTCTTGTTCGTCGTCGCCATGCTGATCGGGATGACCTTGTATGACAGAGTATGGAGCAGACGGACGTGAACACCTCCATTTGGGCGGCAGTTGGCTCCGGCGAAATCGTCGGCTTCATGCTCGGCCTGCTCGGCGGCGGCGGGTCCATCCTGGCAACGCCCCTTCTGCTCTATGTGGTGGGGGTGACGCAGCCGCATATCGCGATCGGAACGGGTGCGCTCGCTGTTTCGGTGAATGCGTTCGCAAACTTTGCCAGCCACGCGATCAAGGGCCACGTCTGGTGGCGCTGCGCGGCCGTCTTCTCTGCACTCGGCGTCGTCGGCGCCCTCGGCGGCTCCAGTCTCGGCAAAGCGATGGACGGAGATCGCCTGATTTTCCTGTTCGGCATCCTCATGCTCGTCGTCGGCGTCCTGATGCTGAAGCCCAGGAAGCCAGTATCGATAGAATGCCGGCCCGTCGATCTTAAGATGTGCCTTGCCACCGCGGCCGTGGCACTCGCCGCCGGCGCTGCATCCGGCTTCTTCGGCATCGGTGGGGGCTTCCTGATCGTTCCCGGCCTCATGCTGGCGACGGGCATGCCGATGATCAACGCGATCGGGACATCTCTCCTCTCCGTCGCTGCGTTCGGACTGGCGACGACCCTGAGCTATGCCAGTTCAGGCTTGGTAGATTGGTGGCTTGCCTCCGAGTTCATTGGCGGTGGCATTGTCGGCGGTGTTTTTGGCATGCTGCTCGCTGCGCGGCTCAGCGCCTACAAGAACATCCTCAACCGCCTGTTCGCAGCGCTTATCTTCGTGGTTGCTGCTTATATTTTGTATCGGCACTGGGGGACGGTGGTGCCGGGCTAGGGCGCCAAGCGAAGGGCTCGACAGCGGACGAGCCGCGACTTCCGGCCAGAAGTGACCCTTCGCGTATGAAGAGCGAGCGACCCTTTCAACACCAACACGTTGACCATCTCGTAGAGCCCAGCGGCGGCGTTGCTGGAGAACCAGATGTTCAGTCCCCATAGTCTCTGAAAGCGACATGCTACCACTCCGGCACGGCCGCACACGGAGCGCGGCCGTGGCTCCCTGCGTCAATGCGCCATGAATATTGGCATGCTGCTTTGCTCGATCATGTTACGCGTCACGCCTCCGAAAAGTGTCTGCTGCCAGCGAGGGTGATTGTATGCGCCCATGACGATCAAATCGGCATTCACATCCGTCGCATGCTGCCTCAAGATCTCGTCAGCCCTGTTTCCGCCGCTGGCCACACGATCCACCTGAACCTTGACCCCGTGACGGGAGAGGAAGCTTGCGATGTCGGCCCCTGGCTCCTCTCCATTCACCCGCTCTCGCGAGACTGGATCGATCATCGTCACGTAGACGCAGTCGGCCGTCTTCAACAGGTCAAGGGCCTGCCTTGCGGCACGCGACGCCTCGTCGCTCGAATCCCACGCCAGCACGATCGATTTGGAAGTAGAAGAGAGCGGCCGCCCCCCGCGGTTGATGATCACCGGCGTCGGCGTCCGGAACAGAGCGCCATCCATGACCCGTTTCTGGAGCTCCTCGTCCTTGCAGGCTTGGCGACCGACAAGTACGACGTCGGCATAGAGCGCCCGTTCTGCAATGTCCTCCCGCGCAAAGGCATATTCCGTATAGACGTCCTGCACATCGTAGGACAGTCCGGTGCGCGAGAGATACGCCTTGATCTCTTCGGCTTTCTTGACGAGTTCCTCGATTTCGCGTTGGCGTTCTTCCAGCCAGACGGTCGACAGGGAGTTGTATTCTCCCATCATCGGCGACGCTCCCATGCAGAGCACGACCGCGCTGAGATGTGCTCCGGAGGCCCCGCAAAACTCCACGGCCGCCTTCAGGTCTTCGTCGAAATATTTGGAAGTCAGGATGCTCATTACCGTGCGAATGGACATTTCGATCACCTCTCTTGTTGAATATCGAGAGGATAACGGCACTTGCGGCGACGTTCTTTGATCTTCGTCAAGCATGGGATGAACGATCGCGGCGTCGCCGGGAGACGAACTTGTCGACCTCGGTCACGAGAACGAGGGAGCTAGCGATCAGCATGCTGAGGCCCCATTCGAGAGGCATGATCGGCGACAGGCCGAGCGTTCCGCTAAGCCACGGCACGTACATCGCCGAGATGTGGATCGTCTGGGCGGCGAGCACGCTGAGGAGCAGGAAGCGGTTTCGAAGGATATCGACGGAGAATATCGATCGTCTTTCGGAGGAGCATGCCAGGGTCTGGACGTTCTCGAACATCACGAAGATGAGAAGCGTTATGTTGCGGGCTTCGGGAACGCCATATCCATGCGCAATCATCCACTGGAATGCCAGGAACGCCGCTCCGCCGATCACGACCGTCGATTGGACGACGCGCTGGATCATCGTCCCGTCGAGGACAGGTTCGAGCGGAGAACGTGGCGGCCCCGCCAGTTCGTCTCCTTCCGGCCTGCCGCCGGCAAGCGCGACGTCCTGGATGCCGTTTGTCACGAGATTGAGCCATAAGAGCTGAACAGGGAGGAGCGGCATGGGCAGGCCGAACGGCAGCGCGAGCATGAAGAGCAGGACCTCGGCGGCGCCCGTTGCGACCGACATCAGCACCACCTTGCGGATGTTGCGATAGGCCGCCCTGCCTTCTGCGATCCCCGCGACGATGGATGCAAAGTTGTCGTTCGTGACGACAAGATCGGCGCTTTCCTTCGCCACCTCGGTTCCCCTGAGTCCCATCGCGACTCCGACATGCGCCTTCTTCAACGCCGGGCCGTCGTTCACGCCGTCTCCGGTGACGGCGACGATGTGGCCATTGCGGATCAGAGATGCGACGATCGCCGATTTCTGCGTTGGCTGCACGCGGGCGTAGATGCGGGCCTCCCTTGTGATCTCGTCCAGCCGTTGGTCGCCCGCTCGAGCGGCTTCATCGATGTCGTGGCCCGAAACGACCTGGCCCGCGTGAAAGCCCAGGCCGGCATCTCGGGCAATCGCGGCAGCAGTCCGCGGGTCGTCCCCGGTCACCATCACGACCTCCACGCCCGCCGCGTGGCAGTCTTTCATAGCGTTCGGCACTTCGGGCCGGACCGGGTCCTGCAGTCCGGCCAGCCCCAAGAACACGAGATCGACAAGGTGACCGTGTCCGAGGCTTCCGGCGAGGGACGCGCCGATTTCCCCTTCGGCGAACGCGAGCACCCTGAGGCCTCGAGCGGCCATTTCTTCCTTCTGCGCCAAAAGCGACGTACGGTCGATTTCGACTACGTTTCCCGCGGAGTCCATGCGATCAGACATTTCTATGAGCACCTCCGACGCCCCCTTGACGAAGACATGAATCCGATCACCGCCGTGGTGGAAGGATGCAGCGTATTTGTGCTCGGGCTCGTAGGCGATCCTTGCCGCCAGCGGGTATCGGTCGTTCAACTCTTCCTGTCCCAGCCCGGCCTTCCGTCCTGCTGCAAGAAGCGCCACGTCGACCGTGTCTCCGGCGGCGACCCAGAGATCGTCGCGGCGAGCCAGGGTTCCTTCGTTTGCGAGTAGTGCGGCGCGTAGCAGCCTGCGCGCCCTCTCGCGGACAAGGTCGCTGTCCAGGCCGCTCGCCCTGATCTCGCACTTGTCGAGATCTGCATGGGCGTCCAGGGCGATGTCCGTGCCGTCCGGCAGGCGAATTTCGGTTACCGTCTGCACGTTGCTGGTCAAGGTCCCCGTTTTGTCCGTGGCGATGATTGTAGTCGAACCCAGGGCCTCAACGGCCGGCATGCTTCGGACGATGACGTTGCGGGCGGCCATCCGCCGCATGCTGACGGCAAGCGCGACGGAGATCGCGATCGGGAGCCCTTCGGGAACAGCGCTCACCGCCAGTCCAACGGACATCATCACAAGGTCGTGCATAGGTAGGCCCTGCATGAAGCCCGCGACGACCAGCAACAAAGCTGCCAATCCTACGAAAACCGCCAGCGCATTCGTGAACTTCGCCAGACGGGCAACAAGCGGGGGCTGCGACGAACTGGCTCTTCCCAACTTGGCGGCGATGCCGCCAAGCATGGTCGCGGTACCTGTAGCGGTCACGACGCCCTTGGCTCGCCCGCGCGTCACCAAGGAACCCGCGAGCAGCATGGAACTGGCGGTTTCATTCGACGATCCTTCGACGGTTCGCCCTTTGGGAACCGGCATCGACTCGCCGGTCAGAAGCGACTCGTCGCATCGGAGATCACTTGCATCGACAAGCATCAGATCGGCAGGGATTCGGTCGCCGGATTCCAGAAGAACGAGATCGCCCACGACCAGCCGCTTGGCCTCGATCCTGCAAGCCACGCCGTCCCGTATGACCCTGGCCGACGGCTGCTCAAGCTTGCGAAGGGCGGCGGCCGCTCGATCCGCAGAATACTCCTGGTAGGTGCCTATGGAGGCATTGATCAGAAGCACGACGAGAATGAACAGGCCGTCTTCGATTCTGCCGGTCGCAAACGAGAGCGCCGATGCCAGCAAGAGGATGTAGATGATCGGATTGCGAAATTGGAGGAGAAAGACCCGCAGCGGCGATGGGGGCTCAGGCTCGGGCAGCGTGTTGGGTCCAAGCTCGGCGAGGCGTTCCTCGGCCTCGATGCTTGTCAGTCCTATCACCGCAGGCGTCGTGGGGGCGGGTGTCTGCGCCGTCAGATTCATCATGGGCTCCGGGCTTGTCGCGACGATTTCATTGAAGGCTCCCCCGACAGCCTATGTGCTCCCGCGCAAGAGGCATTGACCGGGATCAAGGAGCTTCCATCGAACTGAGATATGCTGGAGCCGATTTATGGACCGCGGCTTTGTGCGGCCACGCGCTGCGCTTGGATTGGTTCCGGACGATGCCGCGTGTGGACCCGCATTGATTAGGCAAGATTGGAAGGCACTAAAATGAATAAAAGCTCAGTACAGGCCGTGTTGCAGACGATGAAGGATGACCTTGTCCGTCGTCTCGGAGCGATCGATGCGGACCTCTGCGTCGCGCTCGAGAAGGACAGCGAGGAGCGCGCGACCCAGGTTGAAAACGATGAGGTTCTTCGCGAGATGCAAGCCGAGGGGCGCGACCAGATCGAGGCCATCGACGCGGCGATCGACCGGCTGAACGACGGCACATACGGGCGATGCGTCAAATGCCACCGCTCGATCGGCAAGGAGCGCCTCGCGGCGGTCCCCTATACACCGTTCTGCATCGATTGCGCAAAATCGTTCCGCTGAGGCTTCTGGATTGATGGGGGGTGAGAGGTGGCTACAGCGGCGGCTTGGTGGGCTGGTAGGTGGACGTGGCCTGAGGGCGGGCTGTCGCGACTGAGGGAAGGAGACTCCCGGTCGGGCCTTCTGGCGCTGTCGTCGCTGCTTGCGCTGGCGGCCGCATTCGCCTTCTATCTCGCGGGTCACGGCCCTGGATATCGGTTAATCCTGGTGGGCTGCACCAGCCTGAGTCTGCTGTCCCTTTGCGTTGAAATCGCCAAGAAGCTGCAGAAAGAGGAATACGGTCTGGACCTGATCGCGGCCCTGGCCATGGGGTCCTCCTTATGGTTCGGCGAATATCTCGCCGGAGCGATCGTCGGCCTCATGTATTCCGGCGGTCAGTTTCTGGAGGCATACGCACATCGTCGCGCCGACGAGGGGATGTCGGCTTTGCTGGCGCAAGTTCCGCGGACCGCCCTGCGGCTTGCCGGGAGTGGCTTCGAAGAAATTCCGATCGAGACGGTCGCAGTCGGCGACGTGCTCCTGATACGCAAGGGAGACGTCGTACCGGCGGACGGGGCGCTCGTCGGCGAATTCGCAACGATCGACCAGGCGGTTTTAACCGGAGAGCCTTTCCCGGTGCGCATCGCCAAGGGTGGAAGCATTTCGAGTGGCGCTACGAACGAGGGCGACGCGGTTGAAATCCGTGTTCTAAGCCGTGCCGAGGACAGCACCTATGCAGGAATAGTCAGACTCGTGGAAGCGTCGAAGCGATCCAAGGCGAAGCTGATGCGCCTGGCCGACCGGTTCTCGGTCTGGTTCCTGTTCGCTACGATCGCGGTCGCAGGACTATCGGCAATCTTGTCCGGAGACATGTCACGGATCGTGGCCGTGCTGGTCGTCGCCACGCCATGTCCGTTGATTTTAGCCGTACCCGTCGCACTTGCGGCCGGCACTTCAAAAGCCGCCAAGGAGGGCGTTCTGGTGAAGGGAGCGGGACCTCTTGAGGCCCTCGCCCAAGCCACCGTAGTAGTGTTCGACAAGACGGGGACGCTCACCGCAGGACAGCCCGAAGTCGGCGCGATAGACGGCCCGGAGCATCCAGACAGAATCCTGCGGCTGGCCGCCTCGCTGGACCAGGCGTCCGGCCATGTGGTCGGACGCGCGCTGGTGGACGAGGCGCATAGGCGTGGATTAGTGTTGACCCGCCCGTCGGGGGTGACCGAGACTGCGGGATCCGGGATCTCCGGAATCGTCGATGGCGTGCATGTCGACGTCGGAGGAGACACCTATTTCGGAGAGGCTCCGCCGTCCGGGCCGAACGGTTCAAGCAGCGCAATGCGTGTGAAGGTGCTCTTTGACGGCGCGTCGGCTGGCACGATCACGCTCGAAGACCGGCTTCGCAAAGACGCCGTCCAACTCGTCAACCAGCTCAGGGCATCAGGGATTTCTCGAATAGTCCTCGCTTCCGGGGACGAGCTGCCTATCGCGACAGCCATAGCTCGCTCTCTGGGCCTGGACGACGTCGCGGCGAGGCTCGATCCCGCAGACAAAGTCGCAGTCATCGAGAAGGAGCGCGTCCACGGGAGAGTTCTGATGGTCGGCGACGGAGTGAACGACGCGCCAGCGCTGGCGGCAGCCGAAGTCGGAATCGCGGTGGGCGTCGAAAACCTTGCGGCGGCTGCGGAGGCTGCGGATATCGTGCTCGTCCGGGACGACCTCACGCAGATAGTGAAGGCGATCGGCATCGCGCGTCGTTCACGCAAAATCGCGCTTCAGAGCATCTATACGGGTATAGGTCTCTCGCTCATCGCGATGGGGTTTGCGGGAGCGGGATACCTTCCGCCGGTTGGCGGCGCGTTGCTTCAGGAGGCCATCGACGTGGCGGTCATCCTCAACGCCCTTCGCGCCCTCTAATGGGCGAGAAGCACTGGTAGCTCGGCCTTGACGAGCAGTTCCCGAGTGACGCCGCCGAGGATGAATTCACGAAGCCGGGAATGGCCAAATCCGCCCGCGACCAGAAGGTCCGCTTTTCGTTCCAGCGCGGCCGATTGGATGGCAGCGGTCGCGGTCTCTCCACCTGCCTGAATCGATACGTCTTCCACTTCGAATCCCGAGTGCTTCAAAGAAGAGATCAGTAGCGAGCGGTTCGCCTCGTCGATCTCCTTGTCGTCGGTGATCGAGATGACCTGCACCTTGGTCGCGCGTTCGATGAAAAAGCGGGCGCAGGATAGGGCACGTGCTGCGGTGGCGCTGCCGTCCCAGGCAACGGCGATCGTGTCCACGCGAGAGCAGACGCTGGTGGCGGGAAACAGTACGATAGGACGGCCGCTCCCGAACAGCAGCGTCTCGGAAAACTGGCGGGACAGTTCCGAGGCCTCGACGATGGAGAGGTCGTGACACCTGGCGATTTCGGAAAAACGTTCGTAGACGAACGGCTCCGTGGCCTCGAATCCATGGATTCGCACTTCGACGCCAGTCTCCGAAACAGCGTGATCGAGATGTTCCCGCAACAAAGTCCCGCTGTGCCGGCTATTCCCCTCTGCTTGTTCCCGCCATGTGTCGACATCGATAAAAGTGGGAAAGGGCTGATGGACCTGGGGGATCCGGACTTGCGGGATGCTGGCGACGAGATCGGCGTCGTTCTGCCGAGCGAGGCCGATAGCATTGTCGACTATGGTGAAGGAACTGGGGTCGGGATAGGTCGATAACGGGAGATGGAACTGCGGCTTCATGCTGGCCTCCTGAGGTTAAACAGCCGTCATGATGCCTGCCGCGGAGAGAGTTCGCATTGCGCTTTGTCAAGGCCGCGGCGCAACGAAGCTCCTATGTTCTTGCCTTCATTAAAGCTGGAGGACACGGCCATGACGATCAAGCTGACGGAGATCAACCCCGGTGAGTGCTACCGGATCCTTGAGAACGAGCGCTTCGGTCATCTCGCCTGCTGCAAGGATGGGCAGCCTTACGTGGCGGCGATCTATTTCGCCTTTTCCAGCGGGGTTGCCTATAGCTTCACCATGCCCGGCAAGAAGCTCGACTGGATGCGGGGAAACGACAAGGTCTGCCTTCACGTCGAGCAGCGTTCGAGCGCAGGCGGGTGGACGAGCGTCGTCGTCGAAGGCAGGTTCGAGGAGTTTCCTGACAGCGACGCGCGACGAAGCGAAAGGCTCCATGCATGGTCGCTTCTCCAAAAGTATTCGGACTGGTGGGAGATCGGCTCCATGAAGCCCCACGAGCTCCCCATGCTCGACGGCTCTCCTCACGTCTTCTACGGGATCGTCGTAACGGCCGTGTCGGGTCGAAGCGCAGTCAGGACGGAATGACCGGCAATCCTCGCGCTGATTCCACATCCCGCAAACGGAGCACCACATGCCAATTCCCCCAGCCTGCATCGCAGCGAAACGCTCAACGCCGACCTCCCGCCCTCCCGCCCATTGTTAGCAAGGGGTTCCTGATCCAAGACGAGATCTGCGCCGCGTCGGCCAGGGTCACTACGGATTTGACGGCGTCCGCCGCGCGACGGGGCTACGATACTGTGAATTCCTGGCTCGACTTGTCTGCAGCATCGACAACGGTGATGCGGTCGAGGTCCTTTCGGACGACGTTGAGAGCGAGCTGGAGCAGTATCCCAGGGAGGCGGCGCGGCTATGCGAGGCCGGGTCAAGAACGTTGTCGCGCGCCGCCGAACTGTATTGTGACGCCGCCTCCTGTCAGGTTAGCGAGGCTGAAGCGAAGACTGTCGTGTGAACCGCGGGGCTTACCGGGTCGTTCGCAAGACGAGCACGGAGCATGGGGCACGCTGCACGACATGGTCCACGACCGAGCCGAAGACTCGGTCGAGCACGTCGTCTCGGTGAGAGGCAATCACAACGAGATCGGCGGCGATCTCCTTCGCGATGGCGATGATGACCTGAGACGGGTTGCCCGCGCGGACGTGTATCAAAGCAGGAGTGTTGGTCGACCGCAAAGCTTCCGAAAGTCTGCTCTCGGCGGCGGCCATCACATCGACCGCCCAATCGTCCGGCGCGGCAGACAAGGCAGACCCTCAACCGCGTGAATGAGGTGGAGGCTTCCGTTGGGCGCGAGCTGCGCGCGGGCCGTTTCGACGAGCTGTAGCATGCGTTGCCGGGATCCTCGGCCGATGGCGAAGACGATGGTGGCGAACATGTCAGTATATGTCCTTTCCAGATAGGCTGACGAACTCGGTCGTCAGCCCATCGTCATGCGCTTCCTTGAGAAGCCGATCGGCGCTCATGATGTCGAGACACTGGTGCCAGTGAAGGATTGCCGGAGCGCGCAGCAAAAATGGTCTCTCGCCCACGCCTCGCCTCGCGGCGTCACTGCTGTCACCTCCCAGCGATCCTCGTCTCGACGTCCGAGAACAAGGTCTGCGGACGTTCGCTCGACCGGAGGAATGGTCGTGGCTACGTCGGTTGCTGTCTTGCGTGCCTCTTCTTGTTCGCGCATGTCCGTCTCCTTTGGATGAGGTCGTGGCGCTGTGTCCACGAGCCTATCTGCTCTAAGACAATCGGTCTTTGACGAGTATCAATCCGGATGTTTGACCGGGATCAAGCCAGGGCCCGGTAGGTGGTGATACGGCTATAGCGATGCCCATGCCGATGGAGGGAAACGTGAGGGCCATGGTACTGGAAGAGGTGGGGCAGCAGCTCCGTCTAGTGGAGCGGCCGGACCCGCCAGCGTCGCCCGGCCACGTCGTCGTCAAGGTGGAGGCCTGCGGCGTCTGCCGGACGGACCTTCACGTCTGCGACGGAGACCTCTCCCAGCCAAAGCTTCCCCTCGTTCCGGGGCATGAGATTGTGGGAACCGTGATCGCAGCGGGCGAGGGCATTCCTCGTCGTCTTATCGGTCGAAAAGTCGGGGTACCCTGGCTGGGCCACACCTGCGGCCACTGCCCATATTGCCGACAGGGTCGCGAGAATCTTTGCGACGCCCCCGGCTTCACCGGCTACTCGATCGACGGCGGCTTCGCGACGCATGCGGTCGTCGAGGCGGGCTACGCGTTCGAATTGCCTAACGATACGGACTCGGTGGCGACCGCGCCTCTTCTCTGCGCTGGCCTCATCGGCTGGCGATCCTTGAAGATGGCGGGCGAGGGGAGGACGATCGGCATCTACGGGTTCGGCGCGGCCGCCCACATCCTCGTGCAGGTGTGCAAGCATCGGGGCCAGAGCGTCTATGCGTTCGTGCGTCCTGGAGACGAGGCTGGGCGGAAGTTCGCGCTTGATCTTGGCGCCGTCTGGGCCGGGTTCTCCGGTGAGAGGCCGCCGGTGCCCCTCGACGCCGCCATCATCTTCGCGCCGGCCGGCGAGCTCGTGCCGATGGCGCTCGACGTAGTGCGGAAGGGCGGAACGGTGGTCTGCGGCGGCATCCACATGTCAGACATCCCGAGCATGCCCTACCGTCTGCTCTGGGGCGAGCGGCGGGTCGTCTCGGTGGCGAACCTGACGCGGGGCGACGGGGCGGAATTCTTCTCGATCGCGAAGGCGGCCGAGGTCAGATGCGTCACCATCGTCTACGCGCTTGAACATGCAAACGAGGCTCTCGACGATCTGCGGGCAGGCCGCATCAACGGCGCAGCCATCATCGTGCCATAGCCGCCATCCGCGTTGACGAGGATCAATGCGGATCGATCGGGCAAAACGGAAGCTTCTTCGTCAAGACGTCCGTCGACAACCGGCGGCGCTTCCGCGAGGAGATCAGAGATGTCGCGTTCGTTGCTAGCCCTGGGGGCGCTCTTCATCGCAGGTGAGAGCCTGTTGTCGGCTCCAGCCGTTGCAAACAGCCTGTCGCTCGCGCCCATGCTCCAGCGTGTCGTGCCGAGCGTCGTCAGCATCTCGGTGCAGGGCAAGGAACTCGACGACGCGGATGCGACGCTTGCCGATCCCTTCTACAGAAAGTTTTTCGGACTACCTGACGACGCCGCGCCGGCAGAGCACGGCTTCCAATCGGCTGGCTCGGGTGTCGTCATCGACGAGGTCCACGGCTACATCGTCACCAACCAACATGTCATAGCAAGCGCCTCGAAAATCGAGGTGGCGCTCTCCGATGGCCGACGCTTCAAAGCGAAACTCGTCGGCGCCGATCCCGAGACGGATGTCGCCGTCGTTCAAATTCCACCCGATCATCTTGTTCATGCCGATTTTGGAAGCGCGTCCTCGCTCCATGTCGGCGACGTCGTCGTGGCAATCGGAAATCCCTTCGGCCTGGGCCAGACCGCCACTATGGGCATCGTCAGCGCGCTTGGACGCCGGGCCGTGGGATCGGAGGGGTACGAAGGATTCATTCAGACGGACGCTTCGACAAATCCCGGCAACTCGGGCGGCGCACTTGTAAACGAGGACGGCGTCGTCGTCGGGATCAACAGCGCGATCATCGGGCCGGCCGGCGGAAGCATCGGCATTGGTTTTGCAGTGCCCGCCGAGACCGTCGGCATCGTGATGCGGCAGCTCATCCTGACCGGCAAGCTGGTACGCGGCGAGGTGGGACTGGTCACGCAGGACCTGACGCCCGGTCTTGCAAAAGCGTTCGGCGTGGATGAAGGGCCGGGGGCGCTCGTCAGCGAAGTCCGGCCCGGTTCGCCGGCTGCGAATGCAGGAATTCAGCCGGGCGACGTCGTCCGAATGGTCGACGGAAGGACGGTGCGCGGCGCGTCCGACGTACGCAGGCTTGTGGGATCGCTACCATTGCAGTCCAAGCCATCCTTCCAGATCGATCGCGCCAGCCGAAGGATAGAGGTCTTTCCTGAGGTATCCGCCGCACCGGTCGCCGAACCGGCCGCTCCTCGTACCATCCATATCTCCCGTGGCCCTCTCGCCGACGTCGAGATGGCGAACTCCCCCGACGGTCTCGGCGCGCGCGTCGTCGTCGCGACGGAGGGCTCGGTCGCTGCACAGGCCGGCCTGCAGCCGGACGACGTTATCGTCGCTGTCGACCAGCAGCCGGTGACCGACGTCGGGCAACTTCTCGCAATTCTCTTGAAGGAGCATGCCCGCGCTCTCATCACCGTCGTGAGGAACGGCCACCGCGTCTTCTTGGCCGCCGACGTGCAGACTCAGTAGCGAGTTCGCAGACGATGTTCGGTCCGCTGAGATCTCAAGGTCGCTCACCTGCTTGATGAAGATCAAAGACGGAATTCTACGGCGCTGGCACGATCGGCACGTCGCAAACCTGAAGGAGGTTGTCATGAACGACATTCAACTCAGACAGAACATTCTTGACGAAATGGAATTCGAGCCCAGCATCGACGCGGCTGATATCGGCGTCGCGGTCGACAGCGGGATTGTAACCCTGACGGGTCATGTGCGCACCTACGCGGAGAAGGAAGCCGCCGAGCGGGTGGTTCGTCGCGTCAAGGGCGTGCGCGGAATTGCTGCCGAAATTGAAGTGCGGATCTTCGGACCCAAGGAAACAGACGACGACGACATCGCCCGGCGAGCTGTCAAAATGCTCGACTGGAACGTTTCCGTGCCAAAGGATTCCGTGCAGGTGCGGGTTCTCACAGGGTGGGTGACCCTGCGGGGCGAGGTCGAGTGGCAATATCAAAAGAACGCGGCTTACGACGCAGTGCGCGATCTCGCCGGCGTGGTGGGGGTATCCAATCTCGTGGAGCTGAAGCCCCGCGTTACGGCCGTGGATGTCAAGAAGCGCATAGAGGATGCGTTTCAGCGCGACGCCGCTCTTGACGCCGATGCAATTAGGATCGATGTGAAAGGCAGAAAGGTTATCCTCTCAGGCAAGGTGAAGACCTGGTCGGAACGGCAGGCGGCGGAACGCGCTGCATGGTCCGCTCCGGGGATCAGCACTCTCGACGATCGGCTGACGGTCGGGTGATCGAATATCGTGGGCTGCTAGACGTTAGCCGCTCCGCCTACATTCAGCAGCAAGGGCGCCGCTGAGCGCCCTTTGCATAGCCTCAAATTTCCGAGATCGACTTGCGCGCAAATCTCGTCTCCGAAATTCCGTGCTTGCCAATGCAGAGCCTCCGTCGCGAGTGCAGGGAAACCTTTGTTGTTCTTGGAGAACGGCCTTGGGCGGGGACGTAGCCCGCGGGATCTTCCGCGAAGACAGACATGCGCCTCGACGCCGTCCGCGCCGCGTTCATTTTTTTAAATTGAAATCCTGCAGTCGAGCAGAATCTCGATCATGCCTCGCGTCGAGCAGCAGCCTGAGACGAGCCGACATCTCCGAAGCCGTATACGGCTTCTTCAGCCAGCCGGCGCCCGCTTCGATCTCCTTCTCCGCAGCATGAGGCTCCGAAAAGCCCGACGTGAGAAGAATTTTCACCGTCGGCCAGCGCTCGCGTACCCTTCGGGCCAGTTCGTCGCCGTTCATCCCAGGCATGGCAACATCGGTGAACAGAAGCGCTACGTCATGCGCCGCCTCCAGCTCCTTCAACGCGTCGATCCCGTTCGTAGCTTCGATCACTGAATAGCCAAGCGTCTCCAGACGGCCGACCGTCACTCTGCGAACTCTCGCGTCGTCCTCGACCACCAGGATGGTTTCCGTGCCTCGAGACGGGGCGTCCTCGGCCCGCTGTTCGCCGGGAAGGGAATCTTTTCCGGCGTCGGCGCGTGGAAGGAAGAGGCGTACCGTCGTCCCCTCGCCAGGTTCGCTATAGAGCTGCAAGTGTCCTGCGGATTGCTTGGCGAAACCGTAGACCATGCTGAGCCCAAGTCCCGTTCCCGAACCCGTCGGCTTTGTTGTGAAGAACGGTTCGAAAGCACGTTCCATCACCTCCGAGGTCATTCCAGTGCCCGTGTCTGTCACCGAAATGAGGACGTATTTGCCGGGGCGGATCGCCGGGTACATGCCGGCGTAGTCGGAGTCGATCTCGACGCCGGATATCTCGATCGCCAGGCGGCCGCCGGCAGGCATCGCGTCCCTGGCGTTGAGCGAAAGGTTGAGAAGCGCGCTCTGGAGCTGCGCCTTGTCCGCCATTGCGCTCAGCCGCCGTCCAGGAATGATCGTCCGGAGCTCGACGGAGTCGCCGAGCGTTCGCTGGACGAGGTCTGAAAACTCTCCAAGCAGGGCGCCGACGTCCAGCACCTTCGGTGCGAGAGCTTGCCGCCTTCCGAACGCCAGAAGCTGCGAGGTCAGTCTGGCGCCGTCGTCGGCCGCGGACTGCGCCTCGCGCAGCAGGGACAACTGCCCCGGCTCGGCCAGACGGGCCTCCAGCATTTCGAGGTTGCCGCTGATGACGGCGAGCAGATTGTTGAAGTCGTGGGCGAGCCCTCCAGTCAACTGGCCGACCGCCTCCATCTTCTGCGACTGCCGGAGCTCGGCTTCTATGCGGTGGCGGCTCGTGAGATCCCTTACGAAGCCCGTGAAGGTCCGCTTGCCGCCCACGATCGCCTCGCCGACCGAGAGCTCCATCGGAAAGGTGGTCCCGTTCTTTCTGAGACCGACGACCACGCGCCCATAGCCGATGATCCGGCGGCGCCCGGTCCGGATGTATGAATCCAAGTATCCGTCGTGCGCCTCCCGGTCGGGCGAGGGCATCAGCATGGAGACGTTCCGCCCGGTGGTCTCGTGCGCGGAGTAGCCGAAGAGTTTCTCCGCCGCAGCGCTGAAAGAAGCGATGACACCTCTGTCGTCTATGACGACCATTGCGTCTGGGACCGTATCAAGAATGGACTGGAGGTGAGCCTGTCGCTCCCGCAGTTCGTGCTCGACCTCCTGCATGAGTGTCACGTCGTTGTTGGACTGGACGATGAGCGTGTCAGGATCGCCAAGTTCGAGGAGGGTCCACCGTGTCACAATGGCCAGCCTGACACCGTCCTTCCGTCGGTGACCCACCTGACCGCTCCAAGATCCCTTGGTACGCACATTGGCTCGAATCTCCGCCACGTCTGCCGGAAATTGCGTATCCAGGAGCTCGTGCACCACCTTTCCTACAGCCTCCGTGGCGGACCATCCGTAGAGTTGCTCGCAGCCCGAGGTCCAGCGCTGGATGACGCCGTCCAAGCCGTGGACGATGAGGTTGGCCCCGTCGAATATGCGCACGATCCGGTCCAGGTCGGTTTCACTGGTAGCGTATTCCAGCATAGCGTGCTCCAGAGTCTGTCTCTTCGAACTCGTCGTCCGGGTCTTCGTCGGCGGCGCGGGCCAGTGACGACCGGCTGGCAACCTTGAACTGATGCTTGTCCGCAGGCAATAGTATGCCCTTGGCCACCAGCTTGGTAAGCGTCCTCGACACGGTCTCGATCGTCATGCCGAGATGGTCGGCGATGTCGGCGCGCACCATTGGCAGACTGATCGTCCGGCCGTCCCGCCCCTCGTTCCGCTCCAGCTGATGAAGAAGGAAGGTGCAGACACGCTGCTCGGCGTTCTTATGCGACAGCAGGAGCATGTGGTCCTGTGCCGCCGAGATTTCGTCGCGAAGTTGCGACAGAAGCTGAAGGCGGAAATCAGGCACGAGTTGCAGTTCCTCTTCCAGCGTCCGCTTGTTCATCCGGGTGAAGGCCACGTCATCGATGGCCTCGCCTGCAAACATGTAGCGGTTGCGAAATGACAAGCCGACCAGGTCGCCCGCGCCAAGGAAACCGATGATGAGGCGGCGGCCGTCGGGAAGGAACCGGCATATGCGGACGTTCCCGCGGACGATGCGAAACACATGGCGGGCGGCGTCGCCCTCGAAGAAGATCGTGGTTCCCGACTGGGCAGTCTCGACGGTCTGGCGCATGAACAGGGGCGCGAAGTCGATCATTCCATGCGCCCGCGGCCGTTCGAGTGAATGGATGTTTGATACCGCTTGCATGTCGTGGCCTCCATCTGCCGTTGCTTGGCCTGGATTTGACCGAACCCTGATGACACCGGAATGCGAGAAGCGTAAGACTTGGTGCGATTGTGTAACAATCCGTAACAAGCGAAGAATGCCGGAATGACGAGCGGAACTCTCAGGCGGACCCGCATACTTGTCGTGGACGACGATGTCCGGATTCAGAGAATGCTTGCGCAGTACCTCGGCGAGGAGGGATTCGACGTCGACGTGGCAGGCAGCAGCTCACAGATGCGCGCGAGAATGGCGGGCGCGAAATTCGACGCCGTCCTGCTCGACGTCGTCCTGCCGGGAGACTGCGACGGACTCCAACTCGCAAGGGAAATCCGTTCAGGTTCGGACGTCCCCATCATCATGCTGTCCGGCCGCGACGATGTGATGGACCGCGTCGTCGGTCTGGAGGTCGGCGCGGACGACTATATTGGCAAGCCATTCCATCTCCGGGAGGTGCTCGCCCGCGTGAGGACGGTTCTGCGAAGACGAACAGTTTCAACCGAACCCGCACCCCCGGAAGAAGGCGTGCTCCGTTTCGCGGGATGGCGGCTTGACGTAGAACGGAGAGCGGTGACCAACCCGGCCGGGGACGAAGTGGCGATGTCGACGGGGGAGTTCGACATGCTGCATGTATTCGCCACCCATGCCGGGCGCGTCATGACCCGTGACATACTGATGGACTTGACGCACAAGCGTGGCCGCGACGGCTTCGACCGAACTATCGACGCGCTGATCGTGAGGCTGCGGCGCAAGATAGAGACGGATCCGGCCAATCCTAGCCTGATTAAGTCCGTCCGCGGCGTCGGATATCTCTTTACAGCAAGGCCGGAGACGGCTTCTGGTCGATCCTGAACATCAGGCCATGATCCCACCGGCGAAATCGGTCTTCGCTTTCCATCTCTGAGAAATCACCTGGAAACTGCGCCCAGAACCGCATGTAGTCGCATCCCGCCGATCGCCTTCGCAGCGAGGTGAACAGGAGGTCCGTGATGGTCACGTCGTCAATGACGCTCGCCACCGCGAAGATCGGCACGTCCATCAATCGTCCGGCGATCGGATGCGTGCCGATCCGGTAGACGGCCAGCCCACGCACATAACCTGCCGGATCCTTTAACGAGACGAGCGTCCACCGATCGGCGCTCGCCACCACTCGCGCCCAATCGTCGGCAGAAAAGCACGGAGCCGCCACCTGAATCAGGCTGTAGGCGATCAGCGCATCGTCCAAGTGGAGCAGGTGGACGCAATATCCCGATGTCATGGCGGCTTTCCTCCTCGATCGAGAGGAAATCTTCGCATGGTCCGGCAGTTAGGACCTTGTCCCAAGTCAATCCTCAGTTTGGGAAACTCGAATGACAAAAGCCAGGGTGATTTGATGGTGATCAAAGACTGAGATTGCAATGGACTGTTCTATGTACGCGTCGCCGCCTGTGAACGACGGCATTCTTGAGAGAAGGAGAATGACAATGGCAGACTCTTCAACGAAACTTTCCGTTAAGACCGAAGCAAGGCCGGCGGCCCCCGCCGACCGCTGGTGGCCCCTCGACAGCCTCCGGTCCGAGATCGACCGCGTGTTCAACGACTTCGGGAGCCCGTCGATTTTCGACCGGGCCTTCAGCAGGATGCCGGCCGCGTTCTCGCGCGGCATGCTCGCCGTCGATCTCGTTGAATCCGACAAAGCCTTCGAGCTGTCGGCCGAGCTTCCAGGCGTCGACGCCAAGGATCTTGACATCACGCTCGCCGACGGTGTGCTCACCATCAAGGGCGAGAAGAACGAGGCCAAGGAAGAGAAGGAAAAGGACTATTACCTCTCCGAACGGCGCTACGGGTCGTTCCACCGAAGCCTGGAATTGCCGCGCGGCGTGGACAGCGAGAAGATCGAGGCAAAGTTCTCCAACGGCGTTCTCAAGGTGACGCTGCCGAAGACACCCGAGCGGCAGCAAAACAGCAAGAAGATCACGGTGAAGGCGGCCTGACGGTCAACCCCCGCTACGCCGAGGGGTGGCGCGTACGGTGGGGCGCGGAGAGGGAGGGGCGGGCCCCTCCCTCTTTTTCAGTTGATGCGGATGTGGTTCTCGACGGCGGCAACGCCTGGTACGGACCAGGCCGTCCGCTCGGCGACGCCGCGCTCGTGCCAGGCGCGCACGCCCCCTTCGAGAACGACCTTGTCGTCCTGAACCTTGACCGTGATCCCTCCAGCGTCGACTTCGGCACTCCGTTTCAGGGCGTCCTCGATCCGACGGCGGACGTCCGACACCGTCGGGCACGGCCGTATCGTCAGCAGATTGATGACGCCGACCACGCCGCCGAGCTTCCTGACGGCATGTTCGGCGGCAGTCCTCTGAAACCGCCAGCGCACTTCGCCCGACAACGTGACCCAGCCGCTCTCGACCTTTACATGCACCGATCCCTCCGGGAGCGCCGTGTTCCAGGCGATGATGTCGATCGCCCGCGATGCTATCTGGTCGTCCGCATGCTGCTTGTGACCGACGCGCCGCACCTCGATCTCTACAGCCACCGCCCGGACGCCCTTCATCCGCGCCGCGACGTCTTCCGCTGTCAGCTTTTCCGCGTAGGTCGACACATGACCGGAGAGGGTCGCAATGCCATCTTCCACCGAGACCCCGATATGGGCGGCGTCGATGCTGGGTTCGAACGCCAGCTCGTCGAGTATGTCCTGTTGGATTGCCAAGTCCGTCATTTTTACCTCCTGTTGGGTTCCGAAGCGCGTTGGCCTCGTGGGGTATGATGCGCCATCCAAAATTATTGGCTTTGCGCTTGGTCAATCGAACCTGGCGGTGGCCTGCATCACCCCCAAATTGCCGATCAGGCGAGCCGCGAACGGGTCTTTGACCTTCGTCAACGTGGTTTCGTCCGGAATGCCTTAAAGTACCCGACAACACATAGGAGCTGTCATGGCCAATCCGATCCTTCACTTCCATGGCGCCGCTGGGTCGGTGACCGGATCGTGCTTCCTTTTAGAGAGCGGTGACACACGCATTCTCATCGACTGTGGAATGTTCCAGGGCTCGAAGTCGGAGAAGGAACTCAACTACAAACCATTTCCCTTCGAGCCGTCGCGGATCGACGCCGTGCTACTCACACACGCGCACATCGACCACTCGGGGCTGCTTCCGAAGCTTGCGAACGCGGGATATGCCGGGCCAATCTTTGCAACGGCAGCAACCATCGACCTTTGCACGATCATGCTGCAGGATTCGGGTCACATCCAGGAGTCGGAGGTCCGGCAGCTCAATCGAAGGAATCGGAGAAGGGCGCGAGAGACGGTGGAGCCCGTCTATACCGCCGACGACGCCCGCAGAATGCTGCCGCAGTTCATTGCCGTCGAGTACGGTGAGTGGCGGGAGACCGTTGGCGGCGTGAAGTTCCGTTATTGGAATGCTGGACACCTGATGGGTTCCGCATCGATCGAAGTCGAGGCGCCAGGCGCCGACGGGGCGACAAGATCTTTGTTCTCCGGCGACGTCGGCGCGAGCAACAAATTGTTCGAAAACCTCCCTCGGGCACCTTCAGATGTCGATTACCTCATCTGCGAAAGCACATACGGAGACCGTGAAAGGGAAGAATACGCTCTGAAAGATCGACGGGACCGGCTGCGCGAAGTAGTCGCGACTTCGAACAGCCCCAGCGGGGTTCTTCTGATTCCCTCCTTCGCCGTCGAGAGGACGCAGGAGGTGCTGACTGACCTCGTGGCCCTCATGGACGAAGGAGAGGTGCCACGGTGCCCTATCATGATAGACTCGCCGCTCGCGTCGAGAGCGACCGAGGCATTCAAGAAGCATGCGGCGGACCTCGGTCACGGCAAGGCGTTCCTTCGCGCGCTTAACGCTCAAAACGTGCGCTTCACGGAGACTGCCGAGCAGTCGAAGGCGCTCGATCTCGTCCGGGGCTTTCACATCATCATTGCGGCAAGCGGAATGTGCGAGGCAGGGCGGATTCGCCACCGCCTGAAGAACTGGCTCTGGCGGCCGGAGTGCACTGTGCTGTTCGTCGGGTTCCAGGCGGCGGGGACGCTTGGCCGTATCCTGCAGGAGGGCGCTACCGATATCCGCATCCAGGGCGAGGAGATTCACGTCTGCGCCAGGATGGCCACGCTCGACGCCTACAGCGGACACGCGGATGCAAGCGAACTGGATGCGTGGGTTGCCGAGCGGGAGCCGATCCGGAACGCAGTCTTCCTTGTCCATGGAGAGGAGCGCGCTCGTGAAGCGATGTCCGCGCGTCTCTCGAAGCAAGTTTCGGCAAAGGTCGTCTGCCCGTCGCTGGATGATGCCTACGAGCTTTCACCGGCGGGTGCACGCCTCATCGAAGACACGAGGCCCGCACGTATCAAGCCGGTCGTGCCCGGCAAGCCAGACTGGAACAACGACTATCAGCGGTTCGTTCTGGACCTGTCCGATCGTCTGAAATCCGTCGCCGACGAGAAGGGTCGCGCGGTCGTGCTGCGCAGGCTTCGACGCGCACTGGACCCGGACGAAGTTTCGGCTGCCGAAGGGAGGAGAGACGGCAATGTTGATCATGGATCGTGACTGCAAGCGCGGCGGAGAACGCTTCGCGATACCGACCCAGGGTGAGGTGCAAGGCAAGCTTACCGTCCTGGAGGTCGTCGCTATAACCTGCCTGAGGGAGGTTCTCGCTTCGAAGAATGCCTTTGCGGTCGCTGCGTTAAAGAAGAAGGTCTTGCGGGCCATGAAGGAGCAGTGCGCGCCGTTCGGTCTGTCGTCGGAAGACGAGACGTCCGTCCTCGAGTACGCATGCGAGTTCTTCGAAGAGGCAAGCAAGGAGGCAGCCAGGCAAGGCGCAACGAAGGTGGCTGCGAAGTCTGCTGGGACGGCACGCTCCAGGGCTTCGGGCCATGGATAGGGTTGCCGTCACTTTCAACGCCGGGTCCTCCAGCCTCAAGGTCGGCGTCTTCAGCCTGAAGGACGGTCGAGCACTCCGGCTGGGAGGTGGTATTGCCACGCTCGGGGACCAGCCAAGGTTCACCTTGCGATTTTCTGGCGGGGACGAGGCTGTCGATCTTCCGTCCAGTACAGAGATCGACGCGCGGCTGGTATTGCAGGTCGTCGATTGCATTGTCCGCAGAGGATTCGACCCCGTGGTGGCCGGCCATCGAATCGTCCACGGCGGACAGGTCTTCGATGGCCCCGTTCTTCTGGAGCCAGACGTCGTCCTCAGAATGGAACACCTGACGCATCTCGCGCCGGTGCACCTTCCTCCGGCGCTTGCGATCGTTCGCGCCGTCCGGAGTGCATATCCGGACATACCGCAGACTGCGTCGTTCGATACCGCATTCCATTCGTCGCAGAGCAGTCTTGCCGCGCGGCTCGCCATTCCCAGAGAGCTGCACGACGCCGGGGTCCGCAGATACGGCTTCCACGGACTTTCCTATAAGTACGTCGCCGGCGAGCTCAGGAAACACGATCCAGACCTGGCCGCCGGCCGTATCATCTGCGCGCATCTTGGAAGCGACGCGAGCCTTTGCGGAATGGTCGACGGCGTGAGCATAGACACCAGCATGGGCTTCTCCCCGCTGGGCGGAGTTCCGATGTCGACCCGGCCGGGGTCGCTCGATCCCGGCGCTGTCGTCCACCTTCTGCGCAACAATTTCCACGACGCAGACAGCCTCGAGGATTTCCTTCACCACCGTTGCGGGCTACTCGGCGTCTCCGGGAAAAGCGGTGACGTCCGGGTCCTGCTGGAGGACTTCAATCCGGCGTCCAGGGAAGCCCTCGACCTCTTCTGCTTCAGGATCGCCGGCGAGATAGGAAGGCTTGCCGTCTCTCTAGGCGGGGTGGACGCCGTCGTCTTCACCGCCGGCGTCGGCGAGCATCAATCGGAAATACGCAGTGGCGTCGCGCACCATCTGGGTTGGCTGGGTCTCTCGTTGAGCGAGCCCGCGAACAAGATGAATGCTACCGTAATCAGCGCGAGGGAAAGCGAAATCGTCGCCCTTGTCATTCCGACCAACGAGGAACAAGTCATCGCCGAAGAAGCGATCGCAGTCATCAGCCGGCACAGGCTTTAAGGGTCGAACATGTTTGAACATAGCAGCCCACCGCCGACCGAGCGCGAACTCGAACTCATCGACCGCCAACTTCTGCGCGAGCCGCATCGGCCCGAACAAATCAAGCCCCGCCTTCTCGGACATTGGGAACGACGCCCGGCCTCAACTTCATCTACGCCCATCTCAACCGCGTCACCACCCGCTCTAGCGTGACCGCGGCGAGAAGAATGATAGAGGGGATCATGCTGCAGCCCTCAACGAGAGGCAGCTAAGCGTGAAGCCCGGTCCCATCGCCGTCAGGACGGTTCTCCTGGGTAGTCCGTGCGCAAGAAGCTTCTCGAGTACGAACAGCGCGGTTGGCGACGACATGTTCCCATAATCCGAGAGAACCTCACGTTCCTTGTCGAGGGTTCCCTGGCTCAGTTTGAGTGCCGCTTCCAAGGCGGTGATGACCTTGGATCCGCCGGGGTGGCACGCAAACCGGTCAACGTCGTCAGGAGTGAGATCTGATCGGGCGAGTATGGATGTTACGCCCTTCAGCACGTGAGTTTCGGCGAACGGCGGTATCGCACGGTCGAAGATCACGCCCAGACCTTCCGGATCGACGCTCCACCCCATGATGTCCAGCGTGTCGGGCCACGTATGCTGGCCTGCAAATTCGATCTCGGCCAGACCGGCCTCGCTGGCACGGACTACGCAGGCGGCGGCCCCGTCGCCGAAGAGGGCGGTCGCCACGATGTTCGCCTTCGTAAGCTTGTCCATGCGAAATGCCAATGTGCAGGTCTCGACCGCGACCACCAGCACGACCGAGCCTGGCCGGGATGCCGCCAGCCGTGACGCGATTGAAAGTCCGGAGACTCCGCCGGCACAGCCGAGGCCGAACACGGGCACCCGTTCGACGTCGTCCCGGAAACCCAGCTCTCTGCTTACCCTCGCTTCCAGACTGGGTGTCGCAATACCAGTCGAGGAGACCGTTACGATCGTGTCGACGTCGCCTGCTGTAAGGCCCGCCGACGCCAGAGCTTTGCTGGCGGCGGACATGAACATCGCACACGCGCCCTCGATATGAGCAAGGTTCCGTTCGGGCCATCCCGACGTCTCGAGATACCAATCGATCGGCCGGACGCCATAGCGGCGTTGAATCCCCGAGGTTTCGAACACCCTTGCCAGCTTTTCGAAATCGTCAAATCGTGATGAGAACGCGGTGTGCGACGCTCGCGCCGCGTCACGCTGCTCGATGACATGTGGCGGAACTGCGGTACCGACGGATACCAGCTTGACGGAATGCTGCATAAGACTCCTTGCGACGGCGCGGAAAGACTTTGGTGTGCCGCGCGAGGACGAGAACGAACCATAACGTCTTGATCCTGCAAAAGGTTGCAATGCCGGCGAGCCTGATGCCGCACTTCGTCGGAAGGCTCCGGAGACGACGATGCGCGAAGACGGCCTCCCGCGGCTTCGTGTCAGGCTTGATCCACGTCAATGCGCTCAACGCGTGTTGGCTCCGTAATTGTTTGATCAACAAGGAGACAGTGCGATGCTTGCTAGAGACATCATGACGACCCCCGTGACGACGCTCGACGAGGGACACAACATCAAGAAAGCCGTCGAGATCGTCAACGCCAGCAAGATCGGCGCGGTGCCCGTCGTCGATGGCGAAGGGCGGCTCACGGGCATCGTCACCGAGGGAGACCTGCTGCGCCGGGTGGCGTCGTCTTGGGCGAGACGGGCGGTACCGCATACGCGCGACCGCGAAGATGCACTGGCGGACTATGTGAAGGCCCGAAGCTGGCGCGTCAAGGACGTGATGTCGACGCCTGTCATCAGCGCCGCTCCGACCGCCACCGCGAGCCAGCTCGCCGAACTCCTGCAGGCCCACGACATCAAACACCTGCCCGTCGTCGAGAACGGCAGGCTCGCCGGAATGATCAGCCGTCGCGACTTGATGCGAGCGCTTCTCGATGTTCCACGGCAGTGCACCGCTTCCGGCGACGAGGCCCTCGGGATCGCGGTTCGTAGCCGCCTGAACGCCGAGCTTGAAATAACGCCCCCCATGGTCGCTGCGACCGTCTCCAACGGGGTGGTCACCCTGAAGGGAGAGGTCGAGACGGAGCTGGAACGCTCAGCGGCCAGGGTGGCGGCGGAAAGCGTCCGCGGCGTCGGCGGCGTGGTGAACAAGATCACCCTGGCTTCCGCATGGTGAGCCACCTCGAACGATGAAATCGTGCCTGGAGTTTCCGTCATGTTTGTCAGGGTCATCGCAGACGCCGTCATGTCGAGGCTTCTCCTCGTCATCCTGATCCTCATGGTCGGGACGGTCGTGGGCGTCCTGCTGGTGAAACCATCCGACGACTCTCGAAGCGGGCGCGTCGAGCGCTCTCTTTCTGACCCGTGAGTGCGCAATGAACATTTGGCGCTCCAGGACTGAATTGCTTGGCCGCTTCTCGCAAAGGACCGGAAGTGCGACGGATTCGATGCCCTCCGACCTGTTCGGTTTCATCTGGTTGATGGGAAGGCGTCATCAGGCGTTGATCGCCGGGTTGTCCCTGGTTCTGTTTGCTATCGGCGCGGCGCCTCTCGAACTCCAGCGTCGGATCGTCAACGAGGCGACCCAGCGAGCTTCGTACGGGTCGCTTCTCTTTCTCGTTTCGCTCTATCTCGCGGTGGCAGTGGTGGAGGGCGCCATTAAATTCACCCTCAATCTCTACAGAAGCTGGGTGGGTGAGAGGGGCACGCTCTGGCTGCGGGCGCGTGTTCTGCATCAGGCCGAGACGCCGCCATCAGAATCCATGCTCGAGGGCGTCGAACTGTCGATTGTTCTTGCGGAAGCCGAGCCGGTCGGCGGTTTCGTTGGAACCAGCATCTCCGAGCCGCTGCTGCAGGTCGGCATCCTTGTCACCGTCTGCAGCTACCTGATCTATCTCCAGCCGCTGATGATGCTGGCCGTCGCAGCGACCTTTGCCCCGCAGATTGCCTTCGTCCCAATGATGCAGGCCGCGATCAACCGCCGGGTCGAGGCGAAGGTCGCCATCATGCGCGACGTCAGCGAAGGCATGGTGCATGCGATCGAAGGTGGCCAGGGAGAGGATCCTCAAACTTCGCGCATCGGAGCGATCTTCTCCGCCAACATGGGGATCTGCCGATACAAGTACGCCATGAACTTTCTCATGAATCTCATGGCGCAATTGGGCTACGTTGGCATTTTCGTCCTGGGGGGATACTACGTTGTCACCGGCAAGACCGAGATAGGGACCGTGGTCGCATTTGTCTCGGGACTGGCGAAGATCGTCGACCCTTGGGGGGCTATCGTGGACTGGTATCGTGACCTCAGGGTAACCCAGGTGAAGTACCGACTAATCAGGGACGCCGCGAAGTTCGATGGCGGTGGCAACCACGAAATACGAAATATAAGTGCATTTTGAGATTCCGCGCTCCCGCGCTGAGCGACCACGCCTATTTTGAATGGCGCCTTGTTCGAGTGCGAGGCCGACGGCGCGACGCTCGAGGCTGTGAATGGTCCTGCGTTGACAGCGTCGTAAAGTAGAAGATCTTCACGGTCTCGAGAGCTGATACGTAGAACAAGGTGATACCCAAAAGCACTGCGAGAATTTCGAGGGGGATCGGAACGAACCCGAAAAGCCCGCCGATCGGGGTGTAGGGGATGGTCACTCCCGCGGAACCGACGGCAATCGCCGTGCCGAATAGCAGCGGACTGGGTCGGCTCCTCCAGATCGGACCAGGCGTTCTGATGACGAGCATAGTCGCCAACTGCGTCATTAGCGATTCCACGAACCACGCGGACCGGAACTCTTCCTGTCCGGCGGAAAACACTCCCAGGAGCACGACGAACGTCGCCAGATCGAAGAGAGAACTTAGCGGCCCGAACCAGAGCATGAACCTCTTGATGCGTGAGATGTCCCAACGCTGCGGACGCCGAAGGTCTGCCGAATCGACCTTGTCCGTGGCGATGGCCATCGCCGGCAGGTCCGACAGCAGATTGTTTAGCAGTATCTGCTTGGCAAGGAGCGGCAGGAACGGCAACACGAGCGACGCCGCTGCCATGCTGATCATGTTGCCGAAGTTAGCGCTCGTCGCAATCGATATGTACTTCATCGTATTGGTGAAGGTCCTACGCCCGTCGTCCACCCCTTTGGAAAGGACCGCGAGATCCTGCCGCATCAGGACGACGTCGGCGGCCTCTCGGGCGACGTCGGCCGCGCCGTCCACCGAAATCCCTACGTCCGCCTCGTGAAGGGCCGGCGCGTCGTTTATCCCGTCTCCCAGATATCCGACGACGTGTCCGGCCTTGCGAAGGGCCGCCACGATCCGTTCCTTCTGGTTTGGGTCGATCTCGACGAACAGGTCGGTTTCTCCCGCACGGCTGAACAGTGCGTCGTTGCTCATGCTGCCGACATCTTTCCCCGTGAGCATACGGGAACCATCGATGCCGATGGACGACGCGAGATGCCGGACGACATATCGGTTGTCTCCCGATATCACCTTGATCCGCACTCCTCGTTCGACGAGGCTTGCTACTACGGCTGAAATGTCGGCCTTCGGCGGATCTGAGAAGAGCAGAAAACCCTGCAGGCAAAGTCCGAATTCGT
Source organism: Rhizobium sp. 268 (assembly GCF_036571585.1). Classification (NCBI taxonomy): domain Bacteria; kingdom Pseudomonadati; phylum Pseudomonadota; class Alphaproteobacteria; order Hyphomicrobiales; family Rhizobiaceae; genus Rhizobium; species Rhizobium sp. 268. Next base: position 59,752 of record NZ_JAPPSO010000019.1, read on the forward strand.
CTTCCCGCGACATCTTGGAAGTTGCTTCGGATATGGGCCGGGTGGCGACTGCGAGCGCGCGCATGCCTGCTTCTCCCCATTGCCGACAGACGTCGTCCAACTGTTTGCGGACATAGTCGTCCAATGCCAGCTCGCGACCCTCGGTCATGACGGTGGCGCAGACGTCGATCACGTTGGTGGTCGCTCCTTTGCAGATCAACAGCGGTGGCCCGTCCTTTCCACCGACGATTACGGATAGACGCTTGCGCGAGAAATCGTACGGGATCTCGGCAAGCTTGCGGGCTTCGGAAGAGATCTCTCCGGCCGCGATCGTGGCCGTCACGGCGTCGTCGAGAGGATTCTTCATTCCCGATTGAAGCGCTGAATTGAGAAGTGCCAGCCGTCTCACTTCAGGTGAGACGACGCCCTGCGCGTCGACACAACTGTCGAGGCGGATGACGCCCTCGGTCAGCGTGCCCGTCTTGTCCGTGCAGAGCACGTCCATGCTGCCAAGGTTCTCCATTGCATCAAGGCGGCGGACGATCACGCCAGACTTCGACATCGTCCGGGCGCCGCGCGCGAGCGTCACGCTGATGATCGCAGGCAGCAGTTCCGGCGTCAGGCCGACGGCAAGCGCGAGCGAGAAAAGCAGAGAGTCCACGATAGGTCTGTGAAGCAGGAGATTCGCCACCAGGACGACGACGACGATGCAGAGCATGATCCGCGTCATCAGAAATCCGAAATGCCGAACACCTCGCGCAAATTCAGTTTCCGGGATCTGACGCGCAACGGCGCTGGCGATCCGTGCGAATTCCGTGCGCGGGCCGGTCGCGATGGCAAGGGCAGTCGCTGTGCCGCTCCGAACCGAGGTTCCCGTGAACACGCAGTTGGAACGATCCGCAAGACCGGCGTCTTTGGTTGAGACGCCGGGCGCCTTCGCTACGGGAAAAGTCTCTCCGGTGAGCGTCGCTTCGCTGACGTTGAGATCCTGCGCGACGATGACGACTGCGTCGACGGGCACGAGGCTCCCGGCCGAGAGCAGGATCAGGTCGCCCGGTACGATGCCGATTGCGGCAACGACCTTGTCCGCGCCGTCGCGGCGGACCTTTGAAGTGAGAGAAATTCGCTGTCGCAGCGCCTCGATCGCTCGTTGCGCGCCATGTTCCTGCAGAAAGCCGAGAAAGCAGCTAGCGAGAATGATGATGCCGATGATGATGGCGTCGCGGACTTCGCCGACGCCACCCGCGACGAGCGCTGCGAACACCAGCACGAGCACGAGCGGGCTTTTGAACTGGCGCGCGAAGTCTGCCAGCATGCCTCCACGGCTTTCGTCGGAAAGAGAGTTCGGTCCGAACCGTCGCACGCGTTCTTCGGCTTCGGCGGTCGTCAGTCCGTCCTGCAGGGACGTGGCGAGGGCAGCGCCGAGCTCCGAGGGCGATCTCGTCCAGTATGTAGGGATCGCAACTTCTAAAGTGGACGAAGGTAGAGGAGAAGGAGGAACGGGGATATCCATGGCGAACTCCGTATGTAATTTCGCCGATTATCGTCTTCGCCAGGAGGACGTCATTGATGGTTGTCAAGTTTCGTATTTTGCGTCGAAGGGGCTTGGCTTGATCGATATCAACGTTCGCGCCGTTCGAACCCGGTAAGGTCCCGCCGCTCGATGGCAGCCGAAACCTTTGCCCGTTCTGGGTGCCCGTCGCAGTGTGATCGCGAGTGCCGCGTTGCTCGTGATCGACGTTGCGCTCATCGGTTAATCTCGCACTCACTACGTCAAAATCGACTTTGTCCTGGAGACGCGCATGAGCAGACTGCATTCGGAACATCACCTGGTCTCTCGCATCGGTTGGCTACGGGCTGCCGTCCTCGGCGCAAACGATGGAATCGTCTCGACGGCGAGCTTGATCATGGGCGTCGCTACCGCGTCCGCCGGACCCTCGCAGATCCTGGTAGCAGGCGTCGCTGGTCTGGTCGCGGGCGCGATGTCCATGGCGGCCGGCGAATACGTGTCGGTAAGCTCCCAAGCGGACACCGAGGAAGCCGATCTCGCGCGAGAACGGATCGAGTTGGAGACGCAACCCGAAGCTGAGTGCGAGGAGTTGACGGAGATCTACGTCAAACGCGGTCTCACCGACGAACTGGCCAGGCAAGTCGCGATCCAACTGACCGCAAATGATGCTCTCGACGCGCACTCGCGCGACGAACTCGGTATCGTCGAACACATGGCGGCCCGGCCGGTTGAGGCAGCTTTGACGTCAGCCCTCACGTTTGCGGTGGGGGCCGCATTGCCCCTGCTCATGGTCGTACTTTCGCCCGCCTCGTTGCTGATCTATACCGTTGCAACCGCGTCTTTGGCCTTCCTCGCGCTGCTGGGCGCTATCGGTGCGAAAGCGGGCGGCGCCAACGTCTGGAGGGCCACCACTCGCGTCACTTTCTGGGGCGCTTTCGCTATGGCATTGACGGCGGGGATCGGTGCGTTGGTTGGCACCGCAGTCTGACGAGTAACTTTCTGCCCCTTCCTGCACGCCCTGCTTGAGGACGCGGTGAGTTCTAGGATGTTGCGGTTCTGGTCGCAACGAAAGAGGAGCGGACGCAATTTCGACTCCTCAAGGCTCGGGGGCCGGAACTCATAATCGTCAGATCTCGGCCACCGCCTGGGCGAGCAACGAGCGGACCCTGCCTGCCAGACTGGCAAGCGTTTCGTTGTCGATCGCCTGCATGGATGCGACCGGATCGATGGCGCTCACCATGACATTGCCGCCATCGACCCCGCGCAGGATGACATTGCACGGGAGCATGGCCCCCACCTTCGGTTCCAGTTTCATGGCTTCGAACGCCATGCGCGGATTGCAGGCTCCGAGGATGAGGTAGTCGTCGATGTCGGCGTCGATCTTCTTTTTCATGGTTGCCTTGACATCGATCTCCGTTAGAACTCCGAAACCGTGCTTGGAGAGAGCGGATTTCGTCCTGCCGACCGCATCGTCGAAACTGGTCGCCCAGAGGGTCCTATCCAGCGTATAGGTCATGAGAAGTCTCCTTCGGGCTCCCATGCAACGGCCGGCAATGCCAGCGTCCAATCACATGTCTTGCATGAACGCCTGCATTTCTTCAGGTGTGACTTTGCCGTCATTGTTCGCGTCGACCGCGTCGAAGACGCGTTTGTGGATTGCGGTCAACTCTTCGAAAGAAACTGCACCGTCCCCCATCGCTATCGGCGATGGCAAACATGATCTTCACCATATGACCGCGCATTGGCCCCATCATGCGCATTCCTGGGTACATGCCAGATGGCATCATGTTGCGGCCCATCATGCCTGGCATCATTTCCGATCCGTCGGCCTCGGGTTTAGCCTCAGACTGGGCCGGGTCTGGACTTTTCGTCTGGGCGGAGGCGCTGCCCATGGCGCCGACGGCACCGAGCAAGGCCAGCATAGTGATCGTTGGCAGTCTGAACATGGACATCCTGACTCTCCTCTTTGAGTATTGTCCTCCACGAGTTGGAGCGCCCTTGAGGATACGATGCACACCGGTTTCAGACATTGCGCTGGATCAAACCACTTGTATGGTTCGAGTCGTCGAGGACGGACCGATCGCCTTCGCGCCGCGCCATGACTGCGACGCCAGCCACCTGCGTCATCGAGGAACGATCGCGGCTGAAGCGACACGGAGGATTGAGCCGGCTAAGGCGAGAACAAGGTGATTTCAGAGTGCGATCGTGCCTGGCTTGATCGATATCAACGTCCACGCCGTTCGAACCGGGTATTCTGACGCCATCAGCCAACGCCTGATCGTTTGTCCGCCCTCGTGATGATGCCCCGCTCGCGGTTCGAAACTTTCAGGAGATCGAGGATGGCTCCCCAGAAACAGATAGAACGAACCTGGTCGGAAACCGTTTTTGTCCAGGTGGGCATGAGCGTCCCTCAGGCTATCGGCGGAGCGAGCGAGGCGCTCGATTTTTTCGCCAACCGATGGAAGGGCTCGCGAAGAAAACTCGCATTCGCGAGAGAGATCTGCGCCGCGGCCGTAAGCGGGCATGTCTCGCAGGAGACCGCGCGTCAGGCTTTCATTCAGGCCGCTGACGAAGCCAAGATGTCCACCTGCGCGCCCCGTGGTTGTTCGTAGACCCCAGGACGAGATCAGCTCGGTCAAGTGAGCAACAAGTCCTTAACCCAGGTGCCTTCCATGGCTTCAGGTCCTACTCGGCCGCGACGCCGATCCAGGTCAATCGGCTCGCTTCCTGCCGGTTACCATCGCTCGGACAAGGTTTTCCCTGTGCTCGATGCTTGCCAGGAGGACGCCTGCAACGTGAAGACCGACGAGGCCAAGCGTCACATCGACCAGCAGTTCATGCGCCCTTTCCACCCATTCCATTCCCCAGTAGGTGTCCGTCGTCATCATGTACCCGGTTGCGGCAATGCCCGAGATCGCGACGAGCAGCGCGAACACCATCGCGCCTCCGGCCGGATTGTGGCCGATGTAGCGCTTGGCGCGCATGGCCAGGCTGTCACGCACGAAGCCGAGGGTCGTGACCGGATCGTAGATGAAATTGGAAAAGCGCGCGTGGTGACTGCCGACGAAGCCCCAGATGATTCGCACGAGCAGGAGGCCGACAATGGCGTAGCCCGACAGAATATGCGCCTGCTTCCACTCGTCACCGGTCAGATAGGAAAAGGCGAACAGACCCACCAGACCCCAGTGGAACACCCGCACCACCGGGTCCCAGACCCTGATCTTTGGCGGCGAGCAAGCGCCCGCCGCATCCATGTCCATCCTGCCCATGGTCATTCGCTTTCGTTGCCGACCACTGCGCCGGTCTCCGGGTTGAACAGCGTTTCGACCTTTTTGCCCTTCGCATCGACGGCGTAGACCTCGTAGCAACTGCCCTCCATTTTCACCCGGCGCACGTCGAGGCCCGCGGCTTTGGCCTTTTCCTTGATGCCGTCCTGGCTCAGCCACTTGTCCTTGGGAGCCTGGGTGCAATTCTGACCCTCTTCGGCGCGGGCAACGCCGATCGACGCGGTGGCGAGCAGGAGGGTTGCGAACATGATCTTCTTCATTGGTTTTTCTCCATCATCCCAGGAGCGGTTTTGCTCTCTGGTCGGCTTCGAACCTATGGGGCGCGACCTGACGGCGACCTGATCGCGATTGTCAGGTTATTGTCACCTTCGATAGGATATTCTCCGACGATGTACCCGCCCCGCACGCTCGCGTTCGTCTGCTTTGTCCTTCTGTGGCCGTCGCTTCCGGTATGGAGCGCACATGCCGACGATTTGCCTGCTCGTTCCCGCGAAGCGGATGACCTGCCGTCGCACGACGACCTGCCTAAACGAGTCCACGAAGGGAAGATTCTGCCTCTTGCCGTACTGAAGGCGAAAGTCCTCGCCAAGCTGCCCGGCGAGTTGATCGATGTCAGTGTCGATCGGCATGACGGTCGCATAATCTACGAGTTCCGGATTCTGAGGGGCGGCGGTCAGGTCACCGAGGTGGAAGTGGACGCCGCGTCAGGCAGGATCGCCGAAATCGAGAACGAATGATGCGCCTGTTGCTTGCCGAAGACGACCCGCTCATCGCCCGTGACGTGACCGCCCAGCTCACCAAGGCCGGTTTCAACGTCGTCCACGAATCCGATGGGGAAGCCACACTGTTCGCTGGCGAGCATGACGAGTTCGCCGCCGTCATCCTTGATCTGGGTCTGCCGAAGATCGACGGCCTAACGATCCTCAAAAAGTGGCGGTCGAACGGTCGTGACATGCCGGTGATCATCTTGACGGCGCGCGGCAACTGGGAGGAACGCGTCGAGGGCATCAATGCTGGCGCCGACGACTACCTTGGCAAGCCATTCCGCATTGCGGAGCTTCTCGCCAGGCTGCACGCAGTCCTGCGCAGGTACTCCGGGCACGCCAGCGCGGTCCTGTCGTCAGGTCCCGTTTCTATCGATCCCCGCCGACGCGCGGTCATGGTCGACGGAATGCCTGTCGACGTCACGCCAATGGAGTATAAATGTCTGTTGGTGCTGATGCAGAATCGAGGTCGCGCGATCTCCCAGCTCGAGCTTACCGAGCAGCTTTACACTCAGGACTTTGAACGGGAGAGCAATTCGGTGGAGGTCCTGATCGGACGGCTGAGAAAGAAGCTTGGAAGGGACGCGATCGTCACGCGCCGAGGCTTCGGATACCAGATAGCATCGGGCGAGGGGACATGAGGTCGCTTCACGGCCGTTTCATCATCACGTCGTTGATAGCTGTGTCGATATGCCTTGCTGCTGCATCCGTCGCTCTCGTCCAGATCTTTGCGGACAGCTACAGCAAGCGCGTGCAGAACGAGCTGACCGGACACATAAACCGTCTGGCGGCTGTGATCCGCTTCTTGCCCGGAGGCAGGCTGCAGGTGCCCGAGAACCCTCCGGACAATCGTTTCCTGATACCCTATGGGGGTCTCTACTGGCAGATCGACGATCCCGTGGGGAAGGCGGAGGTCCGATCGTCCTCGCTCTTCGACTATGTCCTGCCTCTGCCGGAGGAGTCGCATCCTGTCGGTATCATGCACCAATATCGTCTCTCCGGCCCGGAGGGGAAAGATGTCCTTGTTCAGGAACGCGTTCTGTCGTTGGCCGCGCCTGAGGGCAGGAGGCCCATTCGCATCGCGGTGGCGGTGAATGCCGACGAGGTCGACAGCGCTCGCCTTGGATTTGCTCTCGACATTCTGCCCTATGTCGCCGTTCTTGCTGCGCTACTCGTGTTGATGTCGATCGGTCAGCTTTGGATCGGATTGAGACCTCTCGACCGCATCGGTCGTGATCTTGAAGCCGTCCGCGACCGGAGGGCCAGCCGACTGGCGGGGGCCTATCCGCGCGAGGTCCAACCGCTCGTCAACCAACTGAACAAGCTGCTGCAAAGCCAGGCCGCCGCGATGGAGAAGGCCAGGAGTAGGGCCAGTGATCTCGCCCACGGACTGAAGACGCCTTTGACCGTTCTCACAAACAACGCGTACTCACTCAGGGAGAAGGGCGAGGCCGAGATCGCCGATGAACTCGACCATCTTGCCGAGACTATGCTTTCGCACGTCGAGCACGAGCTCGCCCGAGCCCGTATCACCCCGAGCCCTGATCAGCGAAGTGGCGATGCCGACGTCGAGAAGATCATCAGCGAGACCGTTCGAATGCTCCGACACACTGAGGCAGGTGAACGCCTCGCATGGGAAATAGACGTGGCCGAGGACTTCAGCGTTCCCGTCGATCCGTACGACTTCCGCGAACTTGCGGGCAACTTGCTTGAGAACGCCTGCAAGTGGGCCAGGAGCAGGATCCATGTCACCGCGATTCGACAAAATGGGCAGAGCCGTCTCACGATCGAGGACGACGGCCCAGGCGTCTTGCCAGAGAGATTGCCCGATCTTCCGCGCCGGGGTGTCCGTCTCGACCGTCTCAAACCCGGCTCTGGTCTAGGTCTTGCCATAGTGTCGGAGATTGCAGCGGTGTACGATCTGACGCTCACGTTGGAAAACCGTGTTGAAGGTGGCTTTCGTGCGGAAGTCGTCTTCCCTGACGTCATCGCCTCCCGAGCGCTCCATCCCAGAGTAGCGACGACGACATAACATCTTCGACGCGCGGCTATCCTTCATTAAACTGCGCCCGCAACTGTGGCGGCGTGCCGGACGCCTGCGTCGATACGGTCACGGTTGGTGTCTTGCTCCAGAGGAGGCCGGAACGAGCAGAGCCGAGGGGAAGCATTGAGTACCTCGGTTGACATCGATCACGGTGCGCTTCGATCTGTTGTTCCAGACGTGGTTCTTAGAAATGGATGACGACGCCGAGGATCGGACCCTGCTGGACGACGTCGAAGACAAAGCCGTCGTTGTCGTAGTCGACGCCGAGTGCGCGGTATCCCGCAACGGCCGAGATCGTGTCGGTGAACTTGTAGCCGAGCGCGAGCGCCACATCCCAGTCGAGATCCGCGCCGCCGGCACCGACGAGACCCCATCCTGTGAGATAGATCTCCGGCGTGAAGAAGTAATTGCCCCGGACGCCCACCAGACCGTCGACCCAGGTCGCGCTGTCATCTTGCTCGACGCCACCGAGGATCCCGCCATTGAAGGAGATGTTGGTGTCGACCGACCACACCCGGACGCCGCCGACGACATCGAGGTGTCCCGACTGGTCTTCCAGCACCGAGTAGCCGACCCCGAGAAGTCCCGCGAAGGTCTTTGAAGTGACGTCGACGCTGTCGGCGAGAATGCCAAGCGGCGTATTCGCGTCTGCGCCAAGCTTGGTGTAGATGATGTCGCCGAAGATGCTGAACCGGTCGTACCGTGCCTCACCCGCAGCCATGAAGGCGAAATCGAGGTTCTCCAGGATGTCGCCGAAATCGGAGTCGATATGAACCTCCGGCAATCCGAACTGTGCAATGTCTCCGGAAATCCCTGCCATCCAGAAATACGGCGCGACGGTGAAGGTCCAACCGCTCGGGCTCTCGACTACTTTTGCATCGGGTGTTAGCGGCGTAAGATCGGCCGCCCAGCCGGGCGAGGTGGCCACGAGACCCGCGCAAAGGACCGCAGCGCGTAGAAGAAATGCCGTCATGTAAGTCCCCCTGCTTTGTCGGTCTCCATCGCTGTCGCCGACGAATCAATCATAATCATCGATCTCCACCCAAGTCTGGCGCAAGACCCGCCTGCCGATAAGTATGTTACGGTAGCATCTGTCCCTCTCGGCATTGCCTGCGCTTGTCCTGCCGATGTCGGAGCTAAGGTCTGCAGCTCGGGGTTGGCCGTACCTCGTCGCAGTTTTTCAACGCTGCCGGCCGCGGTTTGGCGGTGCCCATCAGACCACTGACCTGGCCCGCATAGTTGTCCCGCGTGTTCTGATCGACCGCAGCGACGGGGGCGGCAAGGATCAGACCAGCAACGTTCCCGGCTGCCGCCGCCGTTCCGGTCGTCGCCACCAGAATCTGGTCGCCAAGTCCGACCCTGCTGTCGGTGAGCGTCTGACCCTCCGAGATGCGTGATCCGATGAGCTGAACGATCTGCGGCGATTCCGCGAATTTTCCGTGGTTCATTCGGTCGCCAGATTTGATCTTGGTGAGATCGATCACCACGATCTTGTTGGCCTCGAATTCCGCCTTGTAGGGCGCTTGCTCGGGATCGATGGCTCCTAGTCGGGACACGTCACCCCAGACCCGACGCGAGAAAGCCAGTGCACGGTCGTCACGGGATACGAAAGGTGAATTGCGGATGCTGTTTGCCCATGTCGCCGATCTGCTGGCGGAACACGTCGACATCGACGTCGGGAGCCGCGAGCATGACATTCTTGAACTTCACCGGAAGTCGGCCGTTACGAATGGCCATCTGGCGCAACGATTCCAACGCCAGCCAGTTCCCCATGGAATGAGCGAGGATGGACACCTCCTTCACCTGCGGATCCTTCGCGAGATACTGGAAGAGCGTCTCCAGAGCATTTCTTGTATAGTTCGTGCTCTCCCGATCATAGCCGTAGGCGAGAAGGCTGCCACGCGACGGCCAGGTCACCAGCACGGGAGCGCTGTGCACACCCGAGTCCTGGACGATCTGGGCGAAGCGGTAGACGGAGTCTTCGAACCGGTTGTTGAAACCATGGATGAACACCAGGACACTGTGGTCTGGGCTCTTGCGGACGCTCGCGCTCAGCCAGCGCTTGGCCTCATCGACATTGAGATCGTCGGCCTTCAAGGTCGCGAAATCAGTCGCCGGATTGGAGGGAAGCCTCTTTGGCCAGGCGACCTCTCCCTCCTTGCGGACCGTGTTCGGCGGGATCGACACGGTGATATCGGCGAAAGCCGGGGCCAGCGCCCGTTCTCCGTTGAACATCTCTCCTGGCACCGCGGACCTGCTGCGTGTCGTCGCGATCAGCAAGTTGACCTTGGTCGACTTCGGAGACGTGTCTGCAACGGGCGTCATGACGTCCTTCGGATGCCCGCCGCACCCAGACAGAGCGACGATCAATGCACACAGCAGAAGCCATTGAACATAGCCGGCAACGATCGATCCCATTCCCGCGTCGTTTTTGCTCCCCACAGATTTCCCTCATGCTGGCGTTTGTCGAATGCGCGTTCGTCGGGCCTGTTTTTTAGCAATTATAGACGCCGACGGCGCAGCGCCGGACCGAGCGGCGCGCAACTCCAGCGACACTCACAGGCGTCATCGGCCGGCCGACCCTGGCCTCTGCCGGCGTGAAGATGCCCAGTCCCGGAATCGCAAACCCGTTTCCGATTTCCAGGCCGGACATGCCGATCGCCGCAGCGAGCAGCAGGAGTTTGAGTTTTCTTGCGACGGTCATTTGGTGCCTCCCATGGCAAAGTGATCAGGAAGCTCATCAATATCGGCAAGCTTCGTCAGGTCGACTTTCTTTGCGTTCGTGGTGTTCTTGAACCCGAAGTCGTCGGCAACGACATCGATGCCTGTCTTCCAGTCACTGATTTGGATGCTGTATTGCGGGCCCTGATCCACCTGGCTTGCGGTAATGACATATCGACACGGATAGGGATGCTCGCCCTGAGCGATCCATATCTGCCAGTCGACTTCCTTGGTACGGAATGCAAGGTGGTCGCATTCGACGCCGCCAATCACACCGCTGCCGAGGTCCTTGACATCGACCACGTCGCGCATCAGTTCGTCATAGGCATCCGGGAGCAGAAGATCGGCACCCGGAACGGGTCTATGCAGCTTGTCCCGCAATTCATCGATTAGGTGATCGATGGTGCCCGGAACTTCTGCCTGGGCATAGAGGTTGGCGTCCTTGCCAAGCAGCGAAAGCGTCTTGCCGTCGAATGTGACTTCGACGTTGGCGAACCCACCAAACCGGGTAACCCGGAGTTTATCCGGCCGGCCCATTTCGATCTTGCCGGAACTTGCCAGCAGAATCTTCTGATGGTCGCCGGTGACGACCTCCAGGTTGGTGTCATACGAAAATGAGATCGCCTTTTCTGCGGCCATGTAGTCGGACATTGTTTTCACGAGCTTCTTGGCGTCTGCGTCTGCAGCGCTTGCAGCCGATCCAGATCCCACGATGATCATCAAGCCGAGTGCCGCGGAAGACACCGCCGCCGCGGCAGGGTGCAAGGTTCGCTGGAGTGCTTTGGTCATCGACGAATCCCTTCTAAATGGTTTGTCGGACGACTGAGGTCGCTAGCTGGCTCTCGAGTATCAAAGGAACGATTATCAGCGACCACAACCTACATGGTGACGACAGCGCGCGCGTGTAACATCGGGTATGTTCTGTGCCAGTTGTCCTGACCGTGGCGTTATCGTGGCTGAAGGACATTGGAACCGTCGATCGGCAGCGACATGGTCGCCTTCACCTCGTCCATCGCAGGAAGTCCGGCCGTTCGCAGATCGGCAATCATCCGCGCCCTGTCCGGTGGTTGGAAATTCCGCACCTTGAGCTCGGCCACGATGTTCGGAATGAAGTCGGGTCTCATTTCGTTGAACCGCGCGGCCTCGCTGCGGGCGTCCTCGACCATTCCTGCGTCGACATAGATGACGGCAGCCACCGCATGGAACAGCGGGAACTTCTGCAGGTCAGCCTGCCTGATCTCGATGACAGCGGTCTTGTCGTCGTGCAACATGTAGGCTGCGAGTGCGCGCGTTCCGCGATAGTAGCCGCCGCCGGCAGGGTTGAGAGCAATGGCGCGATCCAACAGTGCTGCCCCCCGCTGCCACTCCCCGCTCATCGCCAGCCGGGTACCAAACTCTCCTAGCAATTCGGTGTCGTTCGGATTGGTCGCCAGTGCCCGTTCGCCTATCTGAAGTGCCTCCGGAACCCGCTGGCTGAAAAACAACGTCGTCATCAGCGCCTGAAGGGCGCGGGTGTTACCGGGATCCAGTTGAACGGCGCGGCGGGCGGCCTGAAAGCTGCGATCTATCGGCGCGGATGAAATGGGCTTCCGGTTGAACCTGAAGCGATCCTCATCGAGATAGACGATGGACAACATCGCCCAGGCCGTCGCAAAGGATGGATAGCGGGCGACCGCACTTTCGAGGCAGTTACGAACCTCTCCGTGCCGCTCGATGCTCAACTCGGCACGGTAAGCATAAAAGCTCAGCGTACAGCCGTAGATGCCAAGATCATCAGGCGGCGGTTTGGAGACATCGGCCTGCGCCATGATGCCATAGGGCTGCGCCACGGCGCTCGCAACCTTGTTGGCGACGTCGGACTGAATGGTGAACAGGTCGCGGACGCCGATGTCGTCGTCGTAGGTCTGCGACCAGAGGATCGCATCGGTCTGCGTGTCGAGCAGACGTGCCGTCACACGCACTCGGCTTCCGGAGACGCGGACACCGCCTGCCAGCAGGAAGCGCGCACCAAGTTCCCCGCGAATCTGCGATGTCCCCACCTCTGGAGGCAAGGATCTGGACGTCTCGCGACCGAAAACCTTGATCTCCTTGAAGCGGGGAAGGGCAGCGAGAAGCTCCTCAGTCAGGCCCTTCGCGTAGAGTTGCGCCTGAGGACCGTCACCCAGATTGGCAAATGGAGCGATCACCAATGTCGGTCCATCGGTTCCGGTTATGTCGGCAGTCGCGAAGGGCCAGATGGAGCCAAATCGAATGGAGGTCAATCCAGCCAGGGCTACAGCGCCGCCCACGATCACGATCAATCCAAGGGCCACTGCCCACATATGCCGTCTTAAGCTGGTAAAAGGGTACTCGGCGCGCTCCAACGGCAAACTTTGGTCTTCAGCATCAGAATTGTCAGCACTCGAACAAGTCCAGGCAAAGGTCGGCACGTAACCGCCTTTCGGAATGTCTATTCGGATCGGATCGTGTCGACCTGCCGTAAGATAGTAGCGCTCAAGCACCTGCCTCAGCCTTCCGGCCTCGATCCGCACCACCGGATCATCCTGCGTGAAATCGTTGGGGCGCTTGAAGACTTCGACGGCGACAGAATACCCCTTGATCCGGGCTGCGCGGCCTGCAAGCGTCTCCTCCACGGCATAGGTAAGAAATGCGGCACTCCGACCGATATGCGGAAATTGCGGGCTGGTAACGATTTGATTAAGCTGAGCCCGAACATCATCGTGGGTCGGAGGTGGCCGCGTCGAATCCGGCGCGATATCGCGCCTTGATGGCAATGTATCCTGCACGACTTGCTCCTCACCCGCTCTTGAGGGACGTGACTACCGGAGATTTTATTAACTATCTCTTTTGTAACCTACCGCAGAAACTGATCCTCGTCCAACCGGAGAAGCGGACATTGCGTCGTCGTCGCCTCGTAGCAGCCCGCGACCCGAGGCGGCCAAAGCCGTAAATGACCACCCAAGGAAGCACGATGACACGATCTACTGCGCCCGCCGAATAGCGAGCAAGCCCCATAGGGAAGTCGCCGCGTGATAGAGGATCGCCGGCCACAGCAGGATGCCGACCATCTGCAGAACGAGGGCGGAATAGGTCAAGACGGCCATGGTCAGGAAATTGTAGAGCGTCACTCCGACGAGGAGCCCCAGTCTGCCTTGCCTGTCTTCGGCGCCACCCGCACCCCAGCTTGCTGCGGCAAGAGCGAGCAGCGCCGCGCCGCAGATCCGCCCAACCAGTGGTGCCTCCGAAGCGACCTGCTTTGTCTCAAACAGCAGAACGAAGAGGATCGACGGCGCCACGACAAGCCCCAGTCCCGTCGCACCTTCGGCGATAGCGAACAGAGTCAGAAGCATGCGTCGGTGCGCTGTGTTCATGGCGCAGAATCCCCGTGCCCAGGTCAGCGTCCACTTTCGGCATGTGTCGCCTTGGCGACGGGGCGCTCTGCGCTGGACCTCCTGCCTCAAGGTTGCGGCTGAAGTTCTATCTTCAAGTTGTTCAGCTTTCCGTCGAAAGCGAACGGTGCCTGATAGTCGTTATCGTCGACACCGGTTCCCGTGTCGGAGCCGACATCAAAGGTTTCACTCGCTTCGAGAGCAAAGGGAATGGTATGAGGGAAGGTCCCGCTTGCCGCCTGGGCTCCGTCGATGGTGATTGTCCCCGTCCCACCTTTGCCGAGGCCCGGCCCGTCGGACTTGAAGGAGAACACGAGATTGTGCTTTCCAGGCGTCAATGCCATTGCACCCTCCACCCTTGGCCTGGCGAGGTCCAACAGGTCATAGACAAAGATTGGCTTCCCGTTGAGCAGGTAGAAGCCCCATCCCCCGAAGCGCCCGCCCGCAGTCGCAAGCATGCCGTTGCCGCCGCCAGCGGGCACATCGATATCGGCCGTGATCGTGAAGGACTTGTTGAGTATGCTCGGTGCCGTCCCGAGGGGGACGCCGACGATCGGTTTCGTATAGATGAAGTCATTGCGTCCAGCGACGATGCTCGGTCGCGGGAGAATGAAGCGCGTCAAGGCCGAGGCATCCAACGGCAGGACCTGATACTTTGCGGCCTCGATCCAGAACAAATCCTGCAACTCCTTCAGCTTGCCGGGATTGGCGGCCGCCAGATCATTGTTTTGCGTCCAATCCTTGGACAGGTCGAACAACTCCCAGGTCACGCCGTTGACGATGTCTTTCGGGATCGGAGCCGTTCCGTTCCAAGGTTCCCGATAGGGCAATGTGGAGGCGATCCACCCATCGTGATAGATCGCGCGATTGCCGAACATCTCGAAATATTGGGTCGAATGTTTCGATGGCGCATCGGCGTTTGCCTTGTCGAAGGTGTCGGCCAGGCTCACGCCTTCGATCGGCGTCTGGGTGATACCATTGACCATCTCGGGCGCGCGGACGCCTGTCACTTCCAAGATCGTCGGGACGATGTCGATGACATGGTGGAACTGGTTGCGCACCCCACCCGGATCTTTGATGTGACCCGGCCATGCGATGGCCATGCCGTTGCGAATGCCGCCGAAATAGGAAGCGACCTGCTTGGTCCACTTGAAGGGCGTATCGAAAGCCCATGCCCAGCCGACTGAATAGTGCGGATAGGTCGCTGCCGACCCCCAGGCGTCGTAGAATTTGAGCTGGTCCTGGACGGGCACGTCGACGCCGTTGAAGAAAGTCATCTCGTTTGGCGTTCCAGCCGGGGAGCCTTCCGCGCTCGCGCCATTGTCGCCGCTGATAAAGATGATCAGCGTGTCATCGAGCTTGCCCATGTCCTCGACCGCTTTGACGACCCGGCCGATTTCGTTGTCGGTATAGGCGAGGTAGGCTCCGTAGACGTCGGCCTGGCGGATGAAAAGCTTCTTCTCATCAGCAGAAAGGCCGTCCCACGGCTTGATAAGCTTATCGGGCCAAGGCGTAAGTTGGGCATCCTGCGGAACAACGCCAAGTCTCTTCTGGTTGGCGAAGATTTGGTCGCGCAGCGCATTCCATCCCTTGTCGAAGAGATGCAAGTCGCTGATCTTTTTGATCCACTCGGGGGTCGGGTGATGAGGCGCATGCGTCCCGCCCGGTGCATAGTAGAGGAAGAATGGCTTCTTGGGATCGAGCTGGTTGAGTTGGTTGAGATAGTTGATGGCGTCGTCCGCCATATCAGTCGTCAGGTTGTAGGTTGGGTTATTCAGATAGGGATAGACACGCGTGGTATTGCGGTAGAGGTCCGGTTGCCACTGGTTGGTCTCGCCGCTGACAAAACCATAGAAATACTCAAATCCCATTCCGATGGGCCATTGATCGAAGGGACCCGCCTGACTAGTTTGGAAAGCTGGCGTGTTGTGGTTCTTGCCGAACCAAGATGTTGCATAACCATTCGCCTTGAGGATTGTGCCGATCGTGTCCTTGTCCGCGGTAATGACACTGTCGTAGCCCGGATAACCGGTCGACGCCTCGCTGATCACACCGAATCCCACTGAATGATGATTCCGGCCCGTGATCAGAGCGGCGCGTGTGGGGGAACACAGCGATGTCGTATGGAAGTTGGTGTAGCGCAGGCCTATGTTGGCAATCCGGTCGAGCGTTGGCGTCGGAATGACGCCACCGAAGGTGCTCGGGGCCGCAAATCCAACGTCATCGGTCAAGATCAGCAAGACGTTGGGCGCCCCCTTGGGCGGTACCACTTGCGGCTGCCAATATGGCGTCGACTGAAGCGCGTCGAGATTTGTCGTGCCGCCGAACTCGCCTGGTGGCGGCGGGATCTGTCGGCCGTCGATTGTGGTTGTCGCACTGGGCGCGCCGGCTGTTCCATTGATGACTTGCGCTGGCGCACTCGTCCCGCCGATGGAAAAAAGTGTAAGCGCCGTACCGCCTAAGAGGGCAGCCAAAGTCAGGATACTGCTTTTCATCTCGGTCCCCCGGCAATCGATCCCGCATGATGCTGACCGTTTTATTCGGGGAGGGTATGGCCAGTACCGCGCACGCGCCAGTAACATACAGTATGCACTGTCGATCCGCGTTCGCTCCTACAGTCACATTGCAGACTGAGTTGCGGACCCGCAATCGGCGGCTTCGTTCCGCCGAGGCGCCCTTTGGTTATCACGCGGCCCTCACGTGCGCTTGACGCAGCGAAATCCGACATGACTTGTCGACGTGTCCTCAGGCTCGGCATGTCTGGCGGCGGGACGATAGCGCCTGCAGTAGTTCGGCGCGCAGAGGTGGGATCCGCCCTTGAGCACGCGCCGGGGGATCCTGATGTCTGGCATCCCCGGATCATAGGCGGCGTCGGCGTCGCCTCCGCGGGGATTGATGGGGATGCAGCATGAATGGCTGGCAGGCTCGGGATGGCGTGCCGACCAGAAGTCAGAGGTCCATTCCCAGACGTTGCCGATCATGTCGTAGATGCCGTAGCCGTTTGATGGAAAGGATCCGACAGGGGACGTTCTATCTGCACCGGCGGGCTTGGTGCTCTGCGTAGGGAAGGTGCCCTGCCAGGTGTTGGCCATCAGCTTTCCTTCCGGGATCAACTCGTCGCCCCAGGCAAATTCGGCATCATCAAGGCCGCCGCGCGCCGCCAGTTCCCACTCGGCCTCGGTCGGCAGATCTTTTCCCGCCCAAGCCGCATAAGCCTTGGCGTCGCTATAGGCGATATGAACGACGGGATGATCGAGCTTGCCGCGGATGTCCGTGCGACCACCGTAGGGGTGTCGCCAGTCCGCTCCGAACTTGAACGACCACCACTGCGTAATGTCGGGACCGACGACGGTTTTCGGCGGCGTGAACACCAGCGATCCGGCTCGCAGCATTTTGGAGAGCGCTCCAGCATAGTCCTCGGCACGGGGCGCCCTTTCGGCGACGGTCACATGTCCGGTGGCTTTGACGAATGAGGCGAACTGGCGGTTGGTGACGGGGGTGGCGTCGATCCAGAAGCCGTCGACCGTCACCGGATGGGCAGGAGCCTCCTCCACATAATGCTTGTCCGAACCCATGGTGAAGGTATGGCCGGCCACCCAGACTAGGCCCTGAAATCCCGCGTCGTCCACCGCGCGCCGGTCAGGTATCATTTTCGTCACCCTCGCTAGCGTATCGCCGTTTCATATAACGATGCGTGCCGCTGATCTCCGATCAGGATAACTACCCCCCACAGCCGCGTTCTTGAAGTAGGTTACAGTAAGATACGACCGCGGAATTCGATCGAGCCAGGTAGAAGTTGCGGCGATGATATCGCGTCGACACTGATGTCGCCTGCCACGCCATTGCTGTTCTGAACGGCTTTCGCCCGGATATTTGTTCCTGGCTAAACGCGGATCCGTCAGTAGGCTACGGTAACCTGCTTGCTCTCCTTATGTTTGCCGTAGCTTATATACGCGCCGAGGCAAGCCGACAGTCCCTAGTGTTTTCAACGCGGCATGCAAGCCCGATCTATCGCGATCTTCACGAGATGACCCTTCAGGAACTGCTTGGGATGCAATCACGCATCGCCATAGCAGGTGCGGAATCGGAGTCGCCTGAGGCGGATTTGAGGTTCTTCGGTCATCCGGACATGTGTGGAAGTCCAGCTTTCATTCAGGCAATGACCGAAGTCTGGGAGGAGATTGTGGGGCTACTTCCTCTAAGATCACTCGTAAAAAAGTCCCGTCCGCTGCGCCCTCGTAAAAAATCCATCGGTCCAGATCGCAATCTAGACCGATGGATTCTGTGTCATAAAAGTGGCGCTATGTCATAACGCTTGTCGCGCCAGAGTGTGCCGCGCCACTAGGTTTGTCATTTGATGATGCTAATAAAACTGTGGAATCAACAGGCCTATTCTGCGCTCGCGCCACCGGGAATGTCATTGCGCCAAGCAATGTGTCATTGCAGGTAGGCGTGGCATGACGGGAGCTACGGATCCCTGCGTTCAGTCGTATTCCTCTGGCCATATTCAAGTGTGCCAACTCGTGTGCCCGTGACGGCAGTAGTTGCGGGGATCTGAGAATCACCTCAGGTTGCGTAGTCGCAATCGGTATCGGGGGGATTTCGATCAATGGGCAGCAGGACATCGGGCCGTCTTACGGACTACAGTGGCGTGAAGAGTTCGAACGGCACCGGAGGCACCAGCGGAGTTGATCGCTGCGGGCAGTCCTTCGATTGTTCGCTGGAAGACGTGGCGCAGTGCGACTACTTCACAATGCATGGTACTGTCCCGCCTGTGGGAACCGAGTTGACACTCGTGCTTGAGCGCAGGATCTTTGCTGTCGCTCCCGACGGCCTGAAAGTGGGCGCGCTTCCGACGGCGTACAACTACATCGCTGGGTGCATCAAGGCGGGCCATTCATACGTCGGCGCCGTCACCGCGTCGGGCTCAACCCCGATGCCCTTCGTGTCAGCCGTGTTCACACCGAAATGAGCGCGAGCAGCGCTACTCCAATCCTTGTCGTCGGCGAGATCATCGTCGATTTCACGGTCGCCAGACCCGGTGCCGAGTGCAAGCTCAGACTTGGCGGGATCGTGCACGCTGCGCGGGGATTGTGGGCGTGCGGAATATCCTATTCCATCGCCGCTGTTTGCCCAGGATACATCGTTGATCAAGCTCAGCGGTTTCTTGCTGCTCATGGATGCCAGGAATTCGTCTTGCTGGGCGAAGTGAAGGGCAGTCCAAACGTCACGGTAATCGGTGATGCGACCGAGGTCTCCGACCAGGGATATGAAGATCTCCTTCGCGAGGAAAAGTCTGTCGAGTTCCTGGGGGTGGGGGACGTGCTCAAGTCGTTCTCGGAGGTCTTGATTTTTCCTGGGAAGTTCGACCTTTCCGAGATCACGAGGTTCCTTTCCGCGACCGCGCGCGTAAGCTTCGACGTGGCCTACGACACCGAAGAGTTCTCGTCGATCGAGTGCTTTGCGGGTCGGGTAGGAGCGGTTGCCATCTCGACGTCGTCGCCGCTTTTCGCCCGCGTTGGTGCGGTCGATATCGACCCAATGATCGAAGCCGCCACCACGCTGGGCGCAGAGGCCTTTCTATTAAAGGAAAACCGCGGCGGCAGCCGCCTCTTCGACCTGCGCACGCATGAAGTTGAGAGCGTGCCCGCGATCCTGTCCGCCACCGTGAACTCCGTCGGTGTCGGGGATGTCTACTCGGCCGTGATGGTCGGGTTTCGGCAACGGGGCTGGAGGGAAGCGGCTTGGCGGGGCGCGAGGGCGGCGACCTCGTATGCGGTCACAACGTATCCCGACGATTTCCGAGAGGACGTGCGGCGTGAACTCGCCCTATCGCTCGAGGAGATGCGGGGCTTGGGTGGAACCATGCTTCCATGGCATGCCCGACCCAGCTTCGATATCTATCTTGCGGCACCGGATTTCTCCTACGTGGACAAGCCGGAGGTGGATCGTGCCGTCGAAGCCCTGCAGTACCATAACTTCACCGTTCGTCGTCCAATCGAGGAGAACGGCGAGCTCCCACGTGGAAGTTCGCCATCCGTGTTGCGGGCAATGTTCGCGAAGGACATCGCGCTGCTTGAAGATTGCAGGGTGATCTTTGCTGTTCCTTTGGAACGTGATCCCGGAACCTTGGTCGAGATGGGGATCGCGATGGCAAGCAAAAAACCGGTCATCACATTCGATCCCAGACGGGAGAACAACAATACGATGGTGGCCGGCGGCAGCGCGGCCTACTCTGATGATCTGGATATTTGCATCAATGGGTTGTTCATCGAAATATCGAAACTCTGGATGGCTTCACGATGAAGAAGGTCATTTTGCTGGCATCGGGCGGGTTGGACTCAACGACCGTCGCATACTCGCTGTCGAACGAGAACATCGACGTGCATCCGGTCTTCTTCGACTACGGGCAGCATTGCGTGGAAATGGAGTGGAGCCGTGTCAACGAGGTCCTTCCGTCTGCCGTCCGCACTCCGGAACGCTTTGACATTTCGGACATCTTCCGGGGATCACCTTCACGTCTCATAGAGGAGGCTGATCTCTGGGAGGAGGAGGTGAGCGACGTGGACCTGTATGTCCCCTACAGGACGATGCTGTTCTTCGCCGCGGCCGCGGCGAGGGCGCAGACGATGGGTATCCTTGAGGTCTACACCGGATTCATCAACAGCAATCACGCCAAGGAAATCGACTGCACCTCGGAGTTCATGAACGGCCTGGACAATCTGATCGACAACATCGGTCCGGTCCGCTTCACGTCGCCCTTCCGTTTTTCAACGAAGACTGAGGTTGTGCGCGAGGCGGTTCGACTGGGCGTTCCGATCGGAAGGACCTATTCCTGCCAGGCGGCCAGCACGTTTCCTTGTGGCGCTTGTCCCAATTGTGTTGATCGCCTCGATGCGCTAGAGGACGCCGGTCTCAATGCAAGGGTTGGATAGGATGCAGTCAACGACCGTGCAAATGCTGCTTGCGGCACGTCTTGTCGCCGACTACGCCAGAGAACTGGGCGCTGACACCGAGAGACAGGAGACGCGACCAGTCTACGACCACATGGGCGCTCTCCTGGCGGACTCTGTCCTGCAAGCTGGCTTGAACTACAACTCCGTCGTCCGACCGAGAGTAGAAGCGATCCTCGCGCAGTTCCCGGAGTGTGACAGGACAAGCGAGCTTCTCCCGGTTGTGATCGATGGGCAGGCCGCGACTTTTCTCAACTGGACACATTCGGAAAAGATCGGACGCTTCGAGGCGCTGGTCAGGTTCTTGGACTGCAACGCCATCGAGACGGTATCGGATCTCGGAGAAGAGCTGAATCAGCCTCGGTTCGTCGAGCTCCTTCGGGAGGTGCGAGGCATCGGCCCCAAGACAGTCGACTACATGGGTTGCCTTGTCGGGTTGGATTCCGTTGCCGTCGATAGGCACGTCAGAACCTTTGCAAGGAGGGTAGGGGTCATCAACGAGGACTACGATTTTCTCAAGTCCGTATTCTGCTGCGCTGCCGACCTCCTATCGCTTTCGCGCCGCCAGTTCGATGCCTGGGTATGGCGCCGGGAATCGTCACTCTCGAGTCATCAAATCGAGTTCTCCTTCTAGCTGGCGGAGCCGACGGTTTCGATCCGACTCCACTCGGGTACGGCCTCTCTCAGGGCCAGCTCTGCCTCCGCCCTGAGGTAAAGTACCTCCCTTAGTTCTTCACGAGGAAAGACCCGTTCCAATCCTGCTGCCGTGCAAATGTGCCTCACGGCAGCAGAGTGAAGTCCCGAGCGGTGACAACATTCTGCAAGACTGACGTAGCGCCTGCGGAACGCGTCGACCACCATCGGCGCGACCACTCTCTGAGGAATATTCGTCGTGGCATTCCGAACGGTTTCGACCTCGATCAGACCTCTGGCGATGAACTTGTAGATCGAGTTCGGGGAGACTTGGAGACGATCGCTGACTTCTGTCACCGTGAGGTGATCGTGCTCTAGTTCCGCCGGCCTCGCTGGCATAAGCGCTGTCTCGACCTCGTCTATGGCGAACATCAACGACATGATCCCTGACTGGGAGCTGTCGATCCCGACGGACTTCAGCTCGCCCCGGATGAGGACGTGGAGAATGGAGATTAGTGTCGCACGCAGCGAACGGCTGACGGCCTTGATGGACATGAGACCGTCACTGTCTGTGATGTTCGCCTTCGCGAGCAGCGAGTCTCGGAATTCATGTAGAGCACGGCGGGAATATCTCTCCGACATTTCGGCCTCCTCATCCTTGGGGACAGCGGCTGACAGGAGCCCACTGTCGACGAGAAGGTTGAATGCGGTGATGGTGACGCCGATGATCTTCGCGGCCTCGGTGGCTCGAACAAGGTCGTTCAGAAAGTTCACTAGCCCGCATCTCTCACAGCGCCTGTGGCTTTGGTTGACGTTGGGCTGTTGGCGGCGGTCGGGGCCGGGC
>NZ_JAPPSO010000020.1:0-75307 GCF_036571585.1 Rhizobium sp. 268
GGCCCCGACCGCCGCCAACAGCCCAACGTCAACCAAAGCCACAGGCGCTGTGAGAGATGCGGGCTAGATAAACGCGCGACAGCCTTGTGCAGGGCAGAAAAGAACTTCGTCGTCTCCTTTTCCGATGGTGCCGCTGCGCGTGATCCTTGCTACCGGTTATGCCGAATTGCCGGGCGGAGAGGGGCTGGCGCGGCTTTCGAAACCGTTTAGTCAGGAGCAGCTCAATAGCGCACTGGCATTGGTCAGCGTCAGACCGATAGCTTCTCGTCGTCCGGCAGGGCCCTCCCGGAGATGGCGCCGGCAGGATAGCCATCGTCTATCCTCAGGCGCAAAAAAGGCGCCTGATGGCGCCTTTTGCGATTTCGCTGCAATCAAGCTGCCTTTTTGCCTTTAGATGAAGGGTGCCGGCTGGCAGAGTTCGAGCTCCATGACCTTGTCCATCATCCGGTCTTCTTGCTCTTGAGTTCGTTGGCGACACTCTTGCGCAGCGCGTCCATGATGTTGATGACGTTCGAAGCGGGAGCGGAGGCTTGTTTGGTCTTGGAGCTCTTCTTCTGCGGCTTCAGAGCCTTTTTCTTCTCCTCAATGAGAGCGAGCAGACTCTCCTGAATGGGGTCGCTCACCATGTCCGGCGACCATCGCTTCGTTTTCTGCTTGATCAGCTTCTGGACCAGCGGCACGAGATCGGGATCGGCCTCGTCTTCGATGTCCTCGAAGTAGGCCTCCTCTGGACGCACCTCGTCGCCGAAACGCAGGGACCAGAGGACGATGCCTTCGTCTCGCGGCTCGAGGACGACCGCCTTCTCGCGCCGGCCAACGACGAGCTTCGATATGCCAACGACCTTGTCGGCCTTCATTGCATCCCGGATGACCGCGAAAGCCTCGTTGCCGACGGCGTCGTCCGGCATTAGATAATACGGCTTCTCCAGGTAGACCCATTCGATCGATTCCGCCGGAGCGAACTTCTCGATGTCGATCGTTTTGACTGTGTCGAGCGCGACCCGATCGAGGTCGTCGTCGGTCAGAATGACATAGTCGTTCTCGCCGCGGGCGTATCCCTTCGCCTCGTTCTCGTCCTTGACGGGCTTGCCCGTGACGGAGTCGATATATTGGGAGACGACCCGGTTGCCCGTCTCCTTGTTGAGCGTGTGAAATCGCACCTTCGCCGACTCCGACGTCGCCGGGCTCATATTGACCGGGCAGGTCACGAGCGAAAGCTTCAGGTAGCCTTTCCAGTAGGGACGCGCCATGACCGACCTCCTAGCTCGCCTTGCGCTGCGGAGCAGCCTTGGAGGAGGCGGCCTTCGCAGCCGCTCCACGCGCGGCACGCGGCCGACCGACGCCAGAGTTGGCGTTGGCGGGGGTGGGTTTCGGTTTGTCTGCGGTGGCCTTCAGCATGCCAGCGCTTTCGCGCAGGGCGGCAAGCAGATCGTTCGGCTTCGAAACCTCGACCTTTTTCGGCTTAGGCAAGGATCTGCCTTCCATCTTCGCCTTCACCAGCTCGGCCAAGGCTGCTTCATATCGATCGTCGAACGTGGCCGGATCGAAGTCGCCCTTCTTGGTGCCGATGATATGCTTGGCAAGATCTAGCATCTCCCCTTCAATCTTCAGCTTGGGCATTTCCTCGAAGGCCTTTTTTGACGAGCGCACCTCGTAGTCATAGTTCAAGGTCGTTGCGATAAGACCTTTGCCATGCGGCCGGATGAGTACGGTCCTCATCCGGCGGAACAGGACGGTGCGCGCGATGGCCGCCACCTTCGACTTCCGCATTCCGTCGCGCAACGCCACAAAGGCGTCGCCGCCCATCTTGTCGGGCGTCAGGTAGTAGGGTTTGTCGAAGTAGACGTCGTCGACATCAGAACAGGGGATGAAGGCTTCGATCTCCAGTGTCTTGTTTGACTCGGGAATGGTGGCTGCGACTTCGTCTGGATCAATCATGATGTACTGGCCGTTCTCGATCTCAAATCCTTTGGTCTGCTGTTCCTTCGGCACAGGCTCTTCGGTCTCTCCGTCGACGAAGACGCGGTTGACCCGATTGCCGGTTGCCTTGTTGATCGTGTTGAAGGTGATCCGGTCGGAGGTACTTGCTGCTGTGTAGAGAGCCGCCCCGCAAGAGACTTCCCCGAACTTGATGAAGCCCTTCCATTGCGCTCTGTGTCCACTCGCCATGCCCGCTACTCCGAATCGCTACTGGCGAATCAAGGTCTGAAGAGGTGATTCGTTCCGATTCGAAACGAATCATTTTTCAATGGCTTAGCGCCGTTTGTTGCCAATTTGATTCCGGGTGCGCCGAAAGGCACCTGTGGAGGATGGGATCGTCTACGCCTATCGCGCGGAACAAGGTGAATTATCAAACGTTTAGGGGCAGGATTACGTATGCGACCACAACACGCGGCCGGGGGCAGGACGGAGCGAAGGTCACAGCCGAACAGGATCATGAGGTCCGATACGAAGCGAAGAAGGAAGGCGTCTCAAAGAGTGAAGTGAAAGACGCCGTCAAAAAGGTCGGCAATAGCCGCAAGAAGGTCGAAGCGGATCTACAATGTTGATGGATCAGAGGCTCGATAAAAGCGCCGTGAGCTCAGCGATTGACGCTCGCTCAGGATCAATACCGACACATGTCGAACGTCGAAGTTGAGATCAGCTTCACGAAGAACGCGGGTTTGCGCACAAGCGTCTATGGCTCTAGCGCCTGCTTTCGATCGCCGCTCTCGTCTCCAGCATACTTCTATCGGCGGCTGTTCTCGCCCATGTCGCCACGCGCGACGCCCGGTCAAAAAGCCTCTGACGGAGACGAGGACTCACTTGGACCGGATCTTGAAGATCGTCTTTTCAATCATCATCTAGGGACTACCACCCGAAACCAACGACAGTCCGCGCCGCGAAATGACTTCGCGTGGTCGCGGCCGTCCGGGTGAACGAGGGCGCTCCCCCTTGGGTCGAGCGCCCTCGGCTGTCATAAGTCCGAAAGAGAAAGCCTTGTCCGATAAAACCTTGATCGTCTTCCTGCATGGGATCGGTGCCTCCGGCGCGCAGCTCACGCCGCTGGCATCGTGCTGGCGTGCCCGCCTTCCTGGTACGCTCTTCGTCGCTCCAGACGCGCCGGTGCATCACAGGTACGGACATCAGTGAATCAGCACGGAGGGCATCCCCTTGATCCGGAGCGTATCCAAAGCGCCAGAGAAGCATTCGACGAACTTATCAATCGCGTCGTTCGGCGCGAAGGGCTCACGGACGCCCATGATAGGATCGCACAGGCGCCTCGAACTGGGGTTGTCCGCTTCCCTTCCTTCCTGTGCGGTCCGTCCTTTCCATTCGGCGGGGCTCCTTCTTTGAATCGTGGCGAGCGATAACGGGAACCTGACTGGTCAGTTCTTTGTTATATCTGCAGGAAAGCATGGGAGTTTGTTCCTCCTGTACGTTTCATGAGCTTGCCACGTCTCGTCAAAGTCGGCACCGCTATTCGGTCATACCGCGGAGGCGTATTGTGACGTCGCACCCAAATCTAAGGTGATGAAATGGCCTTCGATGGCTTCGAACTGCAAACGGTTCACGTCGACGCGGGTGACATTCGGCTTCGCGTGGGGGGAAGCGGTCCCGCTCTTCTTCTCCTGCATGGGCACCCGCGGACCCACATGACCTGGGGGAAAGTAGCCGATCTTCTCGCGCCATCGTTTACCGTCGCCTGCCCGGACGTCCCTGGCTTCGGCCAGTCCTATATACCGCCAGAAGCACCTGACAGCCGCCACTCGTCCAAGCAGGCAAAGGCAGCGGCTCTCGTGGAATTGATGCGACGCTTGGGGCATGACGATTTCTTTCTGGTTGGACATGACCGTGGCAGCCTGACGGCCTTCCGAATGGCAATGAACCATCGGGACGCGGTGCGGAAACTTATCGTCATAGACGGCCTACCGGTCCTCGAACATCTTGAGCGAGTCGACTGGCGGTTCGCGCGAGACTGGTACCATTGGTTCTTCTTCGCACAGCCGGATAAGCCCGAGCGCGTAATTTCAGCCGATCCCGGCGCATGGTACGACAAGCTTTCGCCAGATCTCATGGGCCATGAGGCATACGCCGATATTAACCAGGCCATCCATCGGCCCGAGACCGTCCATGGGATGATCGAGGACTACCGCGCTGGCATTCTCATCGACCATATTCATGACAAGGCTGATCGCGACGCGGGTAGGAAGATCGGCTGTCCAATGCTGTGCCTCTGGTCGCTTCGTGATGACCTCGAGCAGATCTACGGCGATCCGGTAGCGATCTGGAAGGAATGGGCGATCGACGTCAGCGGATTTGGCATCGATAGCGGGCACCATGTGGCGGAGGAAAACCCTGTCGCTCTGTCCAGAGCAATCGTCAATTTCCTAACGAATAAGGATCGATGTCCTTGGCCTGCGTGAAGGCTCAGTCGCGGCGGAATGAGGTCAAGTAGACGGCATATTCCGACATCCGGCACCCGGTCTGCTGTCGCCCTCGACGAGAATGAGGTTGGGCTCGCCGAACTCGTCTCTTCGCCGGCGATTTCTCTAGACGTCACGTTGCAGGCATGTCTGGCCTTACTAAGCGGGCGACGTGCAGCCCACGTTGCCCGCTGAAGTATTTCAGCAAGTTCTTAGATATCGCTTAGAGGAGTTCGACATGGATGGACAACAGGTGGAGCCGGTGGTGGCGGTGGTTTCCGAAGCTGTCCGGCGATGATTCGAGTTCTACGAGGTTCAGCTCGACGAAAGAGCGCCCGACACGCTCTGCAGCGCGGCGATCAGTCTATATGGTGACGGTTACCAGACAGTCGATGATATCGCCACCATGTTGATTGGGACATATGTTGGCATCTGGGCCCCGCGGATCAACGCCCCAACTTCGGCGTCTGTCCGTTAGACAAAGCAATATGCGGCTGGGCACACACCACTTTCGGGGCTTACATAACGGCATCTGCAAACTGATCCGGCATGAAGGTTGCGATAGCCACACGCCTCTTCCAAAGCATTTGATCCTCGCCGGACGCACCTCTGCGTGGAAATGTCCGTGAATGGAAAGTACGTCGGTGAGGCCCTCGCGACGGCACGACGTCGGAAGCCCGGTTTCCGAAGCGGCCGGCTAGATGGTTGTTTGTAGGCCGAGTTCCACCACTCGCCCGGTGGGAAGCCCGAAGTAGTCGGTGGCGTTGCTGGCGCTGCGCGAAAGGGCGATGAACAGCCGGTCCTGCCAGAAGGGCAGCCCGCCCTTCCTCGATGGAAGGATTGTGCGGCGGGAGAGGAAGAACGAGGTCGACATGATGTCGAATTTCAGGCCGAGCTTGCGCGCCAGGACCAGTGCGCGCGGGATGTTGGGCGTCTCCATGTAGCCGAAGGTGATGACCATCCGGCTGAACAGCGGATTGAAACTTTCCAGGAAGATCTTCTCGGTATCGGGAACGAACGGCTTGGTGGCGGTGACCACGCTCAGGATGACGTTCCGCTCGTGAAGCACCTTGTAGTGCTTCAGGCTGTGAAGGAGCGCCGTCGGCGCCCCCTCGACGTCGCTTGTCAGGAAGATCGCGGTTCCTGGCACCGTCGGCGGCTTCTTGCGGGCTAGGTTGTCGATGATCGTCGCGAGCGGAATTTCGTCGGCCTTGGTGCGACTGATGAGGAGCCGTCGCCCTGCCGTCCAGGTCTGCATGATCAGCGCCATGGTGGCGGAGACGGCCACCGGGACCCAGCCGCCGTTGGCAAACTTGGCGATGTTGGCCGCGAGAAAACCGGCATCGATCAGGGATATCGGGATGATGATGGCGAGGGTGGTCGCCAGTTTCCAACTCCAGATCCGCCGCATGACGACGAACAGTAGCACGGAGGTGATCAGCATCTCGCCGGTGACGGCGATTCCATAGGCGGCCGACAGTCTGCTGGAACTGCGGAAAAACAGCACCAGCGCCGCCACGAAGACGAAGAGCAGCGTGTTGACCCGCGGCATGTAGATCTGGCCCGAATGGGTTTCGGACGTGTGGAGGATCTGCAGGCGGGGAAGCAGGTTGAGATGGATCGCTTGGCGGACGAGCGAGTAGGCTCCAGATATCACCGCCTGGCTGGCGATGACAGTCGCCGCCGTCGCGAGACAGACCATGGGGATCCTGGCCCATTCGGGGTGCATGTTGAAGAATGGATGGGCGGCCATCTCGGGATTGGCGAGCACGAAGGCTCCCTGTCCGAAATAGTTCAGGAGCAGGCTCGGGAAGACCAGCGCGAACCACGCCACGACGATTGGCCGCCGGCCAAAGTGTCCAAGATCGACATAGAGCGCCTCGGCGCCGGTCACCGCAAGGAAGACCGCGCCGAAGACCGCGACGGCGGAAGTGATGTTGTTGGCGACGTACCGAACCGCGTGGACCGGGTTGATCGCGCCGAGGACCGATGGATCATCGAGGATGTGGATCGCCCCGCTGACGCCAAGGACGGCGAACCACAGCGCCGTTATCGGCCCGAAGACCGACGCCACGCCGCCCGTGCCGAAACGCTGGACGAAGAACAGCGCGGCGATGATTGTCAGCGTGATCGGCACCACCCAGTTGGAAAGAGCGGGCGCCACGACCTGAATGCCCTCGACCGCCGAGAGAACGGAAATCGCCGGCGTGATGATGGCGTCGCCGAGAAACAGCGACGCGCCCGTCACGCCGAGGACAAGCGCCCATTTGGGTCGTCCTCTCAGGCTTTCGCGCGCGAGGCTCATCAAGGACAGCGTTCCACCTTCACCCCGGTTATCCGCCTTCAGCACGAAGGACACATACTTCACCGTGACGACGATGGTGAGAGCCCAGATGATCAGTGCAAGGATGCCGACCACGTTCTCTTGGCGGGCTTCCGACCCGCCCGTAGCGTGGAGGGCCTCCCTGAACGCGTAGAGCGGGCTCGTCCCGATGTCGCCATAGACGACGCCCAAAGCGGCAAGGACGAGCGAAGGTAGGCCGCCTCTGTCGTGTCCGAGTTCCGGATCCTCGGATCGCATCTGGTGGGAGGTCAAGTGTCGTGTCCTGGTTGGTGCCGGCATTTCGCGAGCCTCGGTGACTCAATTCTGCAGGTTCTGTAGTGATTGGCAACGCATCCGACTTGCGCTCGGCGACTTTGCTATAATCGATCCGAGACTTACATGGGTCGACAGGTAACAGTTACCCACCAGTCGCCACGACAGCCTACGGGATCGTTGTCGTGACAGAAATCACGGGCGAACTCGTCGATGCCGAGGAGGCCGCCGAGCATCATCCGGACGCCGTCGGCGAGCATGTCTGGGCAGGATGGCGGGGCGGCGACGCTGGAAGAACTCATGGCCGGCGCGAGCGGAGCCGGGCGAATAGGAGAGGCTCGGGGATGGTGGCAGCCGACGATCGAGGAGCTGCGGCTGCGAGGAGCGCGGCGAGATCCAGGGAACGGCGGCGCACCCTTCGCGAACAGGTAGATGAGACACTGCCTTGATATCGCCAGATTGCGCCACCACATACGGCCCATCGGCATTGCTGATGAGCGCTGGAAATAGTGCCGCTCGCAATGCCTCGTCGACTGGCTTTGACCACGGATGTACTGGCAGGGATAGGTAGACGAACGAAAGGTCGGTGCGATTTCGCCCCGGCCTTTTTTGTTGGTGACGATCAGGTCGGCCGGACGTTCTCAGCTTTGGACTTCCCGGTTTTGCGATCCTGGCCGAGCTCATAGCTGACAGCTTGGCCGTCGCGCAGCGATCCGCCCTGAACGGCAGAGATATGGACGAAGACGTCCTGACCGCCGTTGTCCGGAGTGATGAAGCCGAAACCCTTGTCCTGATTGAAAAACTTTACAGTGCCGGTAGCCACCAACTTCTCCGATGCTCTGGTTTTGGGAGGCGCATTCATAAACCGTTGCGCGATCCCCGGCAAGGATTGGGGATCACGCGCGCTTACGAGACTCAGGATTTCTGATTGACGTGAAAGAGGATGACGATGACCGAGGACACCTGCACGCCGCCAACACTCGATCAGAGACGTTTCCTCGAAATAAGGGAGGCGGCCGAACGCAGAATGCTCGACACTGTTCAAGGCGATCTCTGAGGCGGCTGCCGCGGTCGAGAACGGCATCAAGAACGCAAGGCTGGACTTCGAATCCACCCACCAAGACTACTTCACCTTCATCGTCCACCAGGTTGCTTTCGTCCGTCTATGCAGTGGGGATCCCGAGACCTTGCGAGGAGGCGACCCCGAACTGGGCGAGCGCATCTAGGGCAACGGTCGTCATATCATCGACAGTTATTGGCGCGGCGAGAAGAAAGACTAGCTCGCGTGAAAGAAAATCGATCTGGTGAAAGATCCTTGACGCACATTGACCGACCGCCGGACATAGTTCGGCGTCCGCCTTTCCGCGTCCATGTTTTCGAGGGTGCCATGAAGAGCATTCCCTATGAGAGGCCGCCGGACGATGTCGTCCCGCGAAACGAGCCTCCTCGCTTCCATTTTCCGCTCGCCTATCAAGTGCGCCGGGCCTCCGCTCTTCCGGAGCCAGGAGGCCCGCGATTTTGCCTGTCTTCTCGACGACGACGGGACGTCACCTGGTGGTCATGCGAATGCGTCGCGCTGATATGGCGGCGAGACCTATCGGGTCGATTTCATCGTCACCGGCACCGACGACCGCACCTTCGTGGTCGACGTCGCCCAGATCTTCCGAAGCTGCCCGACTGGAGAGAGCTGGCCGCCGCGCCGGGCAGGGCAGGGCATGCCTACCGCCCGGTCGCCATGCGCGACTTCGTCGACAGCAATCGGCTTCTCAACGCAAAAGAAGCTCCGCTACGGCTTCTATCGATGGCCGCTCGGCGAGCGCGTGCGCGTTCTCGTCGCTCTCGACGAATGGTTCGTTACCAATTTGACTCATCGCAGGCGAAGGTCCTTTGGACGCTCCTGCGCTTTCCCGCCATTATCGCAATGGTTGCTTGTGCATAGCGAGTTCATTGCGCTTCACTTCGGCTAGATTCACTTCCTCAAGGCGGGCCAGCAGCGTCGATCGGCCGCATCATGTCCGTCAACCTGCACGTGATGAGAGCGAGAGCCCGCGGGGCCCAATCAGTCGTGCTGCCTCTTCTCATTGTCCGCCGTGGGATTCCTTTGGCACGGCGTTCGGCAGCAGTGGGAGGAAAAACACTACTCCGCGGCTTGCCGAATGGGGTTTTCGTCCAAGAGTACCAATGGACCGACGATCTCGAAATCGCAAGGCATTGCGTGCTGGTCTGTGCCCAGTAGTGCAAGGGTCCAATAGTTGGGATCTTCTCCGAAGACAGTCGAGACCTGCACAACGGTGAGCTTCCCCTCGAAGTACTTCGCTGAACGCGCCCAGTAAAAGGCTTCCGGAATCAAACTCGCGGTAAACATAACGCTCACTCCCGTTTGAGCGCGGACGATATCAGAATTCTTATAAATGAACATGCCTCATGGTGCGCCGCGCGCATATCGTCGCGGGATCCTGGACGACGTCGAACCTAGGTTGGGGATGGCTGCGACTCAAGTCTTACGCGTGGAACCGGTTGTGGTGGGGAGTGTTTTCGATTGGCGACGCCAGAGGTGCCGTGCCGATTTTGGAGCCATCCTCGGAGACGAAACATGCGCCTGCTCATAGTCGTAGACGAACTGGGAATTGCTCTGGTGATCGAGGATGTCGCGATGGGCGCCGGATTCGAAATCGCAGGTATCGCGGGAAACATGTCTGAAGCTCTGGATCTCGGCGCGGAAGCAGACATCGCCATCATCGACGTCCGGCTGGGGGATGGACTCCGGGGCCGTCGATCGCCCGTGCACTCTTTTCTGAGTTCGGACTTGGGGTGGTGTATTTCACCGTGAACCCCCGCCTTATCGAATACCCTAAGGGGCGACCTGTCGTCGCTAAGCCGACGAAGCCCGAAAGAATAGCGGATGCGTTGTCCATGTGCTGGCGCAAACGGACTTTGGTCTGAGATAGACCCTCTCCTTTCGTAGGATGGGTAGGTATGTCAGCCGCCGCCGAAAGACAGAAAGGAAGTGCTAACCAACCCCATTCCGCGTGCTTTAACGATCGCTGTTTTACGGTCTGCGAACATAGAAGGACGTAATGCAGATGAACTGGCAGGCGCGGTCGCAGTGGGTTTTAAAATGGGTTCTCCCGGCAGCCACGTCATTAATCATCGGGTGCGTTCTTTATGGTACCCTCCAATGGGCCGCCGGGCAGACCGATATGGTTGCGGAGGCTCGCCAGCGGGATCTCGTCAAACTGATCGTCTCGAAGATGCAGGCTAGCGTTGCTCATGATCAGGAAAGCGCGACAGTCTGGGACGACGCTGTTCGAAAAACCGACGCGCGGGACCTGGAATGGCTTCGCTCGAACCTCGGCGAATGGATGCAAACCTACTTCGGGCATGACGCGGC
Source organism: Rhizobium sp. 268 (assembly GCF_036571585.1). Lineage (NCBI taxonomy): Bacteria > Pseudomonadati > Pseudomonadota > Alphaproteobacteria > Hyphomicrobiales > Rhizobiaceae > Rhizobium > Rhizobium sp. 268. Next base: position 10,394 of record NZ_JAPPSO010000020.1, read on the forward strand.
CATCGTAATTTCGGCCGACCATGGCCGGATCTACGAGTTCATTGCGCCCTCGGACAACGCTTTGACGCTGGGTGATCTCCGCCTCGCTTATGAGCCGTTGGCGGATGCTTTGCAGAAACGACTTGCTGCTGGCGACGCTGAAGGGGTCACGGATCGGGTTCTCTCGATCGGCGAAAGCGACCTTACATATGTAGGGCGGCGACCGGCGATTGTGAGCGTCAAGCCAATCGTTTCGGACACGGGCGATATCGAGCAACCGCCGGGGCAGCAAAATCTCCATGTCGCTGTAAGGTTCCTCGATCGAAGTTTCGTATCCGAGATCGGAGCGGACTACCAGTTTGCCGAAATGCAGTTTTCGGCTGACGCTCCTACGGACGCTGAGCACTCATTCGTTCCGTTGAAATCTCGCGCGGGCGCCGCTATCGGCTACTTCACCTGGCGCCCATTTCGTCCTGGTGCGAACGTGATGGAAGCGACCCTGCCGGCGGTCGGTCTGGCCGCCGTTGCCATCTTCGTCGCGGCAAACATGTTCGGGCGTGCGATCTGGAGACGTTCAGCACGTCTTGCCTCGAGTCGTGAGGAACTCCAGCGACTGGCTTCGCGCGATCCGCTGACTGGCCTTTCCAACCGCGCTCATTTCAGCACCGAACTCGCCGCCCGCATTGGGGCGGCCTCCCAGAACCAGTGCCACTGCGTGCTGTTCATCGACCTCGACCGGTTCAAAGCGGTCAACGATACTTTCGGGCACCCGACGGGGGACAAGCTCATCTCACTCGTGGCCCAGCGCATGAATGAGATCATGCCGGCGGCGCTCATCGGCCGCATCGGGGGTGATGAATTCACCGTCCTGCTCGAAGAAGCCGACGGCCAAGTGGTCGACGCGGCTTGCGCACGGATCGTACAGCGTCTGCGAGATCCTTTCGAGATCGATGGCGCTCACATCGTCATTGGTGCCAGTGTCGGCGCTGCGCTTGCTGCCGGCCCCGCGGATCCGTCTGAACTCACCCGTCAGGCCGACATAGCTCTCTATCACGCAAAGGCTGCGGGTCGGAATACCTTTGCGAAATTCGGAGGCCATATGGACGAATTGCTGCGCAGCCGTCGGAAGCTGGAACACGACCTTCGACTGGCGCTCGAGACGAAGTCCCAGATCGAGACCTTTTATCAGCCAGTATATTCGGCAGAGCACAAGAGCCTGTCATCCATGGAAGCGCTTGCCCGTTGGAAGCATCCTGAAGAAGGTTTCATCGCTCCCGACGTCTTCATCCCCATTGCCGAGGAAATCGGCCTGATCCCGGAAGTCGGCGCTATCGTGCTCGAAGATGCTTGCAGTGTCATGGCCGACCTTCCTTCTATCTCGATGGCAATCAACGCGTCGACGCTGGAACTCTGTTCCGACGGTTATCCCCTTCGTGTCTTGTCCAGATTGGCGAAATGGAACATCGATCCAACGAGGCTGGAGATAGAAATCACCGAGTCCTTGGCTTTTGGTGGAGAAGCACACAGCGATCGGAACATTGCTATGCTCCGAAATGCGGGTGTGCGAATCGCCATCGACGACTTCGGAACGGGTTACTCGTCCTTCTCGAGAGTGCAGAATGTCATGATCGACAGAATCAAGATCGACAAGTCGTTCATCGATGCAGTGCAAGGAGACAGCAAGCCGCTCATCGAGGCGATGATCAATATGGCCCGAGCGAAAGGTCTTAAGACCACGGCTGAAGGAGTGGAAACGAACGAACAGAGCGACGCTCTAGTGGCCCTTGGGTGCGACAGCCTCCAAGGTTTCCTAATCTCCCGGCCTCTTGCCCGCGCGGCCATCATCGATTTGTTCAACGGAACTGGGAAGCGAACATTGACTGCTTGAAGCGGGAAGGGCAATCTGTCAGTGGACGACCGCAATCACGGGAATTCCGGCTTCCTCCGCCGCGCGAATGAGCGCGGCACGCGCTGTCTTTACGGGGATATTGCCTTGAATGGCATCCAGGCAGGTTTTTACGGCCGCAATGTATTCCTTGCCGTCGTCTGTCGGCCAAGCGGCGACGAGGGCTCGGCAACCTCGCCAAGTGATCGGATCAGCCTATGCTTTTCTTGACTGCTCATCACGAGCATCAGAGGGGCGAAATCTTCGCTTTTATGCCAGTTCACCGACCGTTTGCATTGATGGAGGCCCTTTACTCTCGGGAAGCGACGCCCGACTGATCTACAACGCTGCACCAGGGAGGTTCTGACTGGAGACCGCAACATCGCTAAAACCTCCCTGGTGTCCTTTCAACAAGGAAAAGGGAATCTATGCCACATGCCGTCGGGGGGAAGAGGGACTTAGGTCGCACTGGCGACGCCGCCACCTGCTTCTCATATTAGGTCTGAGGTAACATGACGGTCCGTGGAGGGACGGAACAGGAAGACGATATGAAGTTCGGTTCCGACAACACCAACCATGAAGGGCGCTGCTCCCAAGGCCATAGTTCGGCCTCGACCATCGCCACGATCAAAGCGGCGCTTTCCGCCGATCAAAATATCGACAGCAGTGCCATCGAGATCAGGATGCTCGGCCCGCTGGTCCTGCTCGAAGGCTACATAACAAACGCCGCAGACCGCGAGAAAGCCATCTCGCTTGCGGGGATGATCGTCGGCCACGACAACGTCCAGGATCGGATGCTGAGCCGCTTCCCCACGCAGTAGCGAGAGGCAATCCAAGAGGCTAGCCAAGGTCCGGGGGCAACCCCGGTACGAAGCCCCGGTAATGGAACACTTCCTCCACTCGACGGTTTCGCTCTGCAGCGGAACCAACCGCATCCAAGGAGGAAAACACATGATTATGAAAGTTGTAGGTATTGCCGCGGGCGTCCTGTTGGCATCGACAACCGCTTTTGCCCAGCAGTCGACTGTGACAGGCGCCGTTGGTGGCGCTGCAACGGGCGCGATCGTCGGCGGCCCGGTCGGTGCGGCTGTCGGCGGCATTGTTGGCGGCGTGGCAGGGAGCGTCATTGATCCGCCGCCCCAGCAGGTTGTGACCTATGTTCAGCAGGCTCCGGCCCCGACCGAACGCGTCGTGGTGAAGGAGAAGGTCGTCGTCGGCCAGCCCCTGCCGGAGACCGTCGTCGTGACGCCAATTCCCGACGATCCGAAATATGCATATGCGATCGTCAACGATCAGCGTGTGATCGTCGAACCTTCCTCGCGGAAGGTCATCCAGGTCATCCAGTGACCGACGGGCGGCTCCGGCCGCCACTTCCAACCACGAGGGCATGCTCGACCCCAAAGATGCGCGGGAGTGCCGAGCAGCCTTCGACCGATGGCGCGACAATCGTCGATCCCGATGCTCTCACGATCGCCTACATCACCGATGCCTAACATACGTTTCCCGGCGGCGTCCTATGCGCCGTCGGGCCGCAGGAGCAATCAATGATCTATCACGAAGATAAGCCGTCCGGCCTCGCGTTTCCCATTATCGTCATCCTGTTTGCCATCGTCACTATCGTCGGCAGCCTGGGCCTGTCATCAGGCCATCCAGCATCGGCTCGGGTCTGGGTTCCTGTTCGGCCGGCCCCTGATCCCGCGGCGCCCAAAGCCGGACTTCCGATCCCGACTGGGGAGCACCTCCGATGGGAGCAATCCACAGCAGAAAGGCGTCGGATCGCCTTGACCGCATTCCGAACCGCGATCGAGTTCAGTATTTGAGCTTGGGATAATCCGTGCGCGGCCGCTGGGCGTCATGTCCAGAAGGTTCCAGAGCGGGGCGATATCTACCGCCCCCCTTGGATACTGGCCGGGATCTGCCGCTTCGGCCGGCATCTCGCCATTGTAGAAGACCCGAACGCGGTCCCCATCCTTCTGGTAGACCGTGCATCCCGGATACTCTGATCCCTCGACGTCGAACACGCCCAAGTCTCGGGCATAGTCGTCGCCCAAGGCCTGGACCAAGGTCACGCCAGCTGCGTTCGATAGCGAACGCACGTTGCCGCTCCACCGCGCTGCGACCGATAATCTTGAATGCGACCTTCTGTTTGACGTCGGCGCCATTGCCGTTCGCTCCACCGAGGAAGTTCGTGCACATCGGACAGGGCCGTTCCCGTTGCGGGCCGAACATCTAGAGGTACGTCCTCACCGTTTTCGTCTTTGAAGCGATAATCCTTTTGTACGAGCGGGCCCGGAGGCAGGCGTCGGCGTTGCTCCGCAAGTTTGGCGAGATGTCGTCGGACCTCGATCTCCTCCACCAGCAGGGCCGTCCTCGCCTCGGCGTAGTTTCGTTCATGAACCTGCTCACACGTTTCGCGGCTAGTTCCTTCGCAGGTTTCAATTCGCTCATGTCCATGCGCTTGCTCCCTGGACCCATTACGACCGTTTCGTTATCCGACCAGTTTCGGCCACCTTCGGAAGTTGAAGGGCGTGCCAGATGGTGTTCGGCGCCCTCACTTGCAATAGACATAGACGTACGAGGAGATCAGTTCTCGACAAGGGCACAATGTTTTTTGATTTCGGCGTCGGTTGCCTAAAAATTCCGCCGCCCGGCCGACTATCTTGCTCCTCACCGCCGTTCCGATCTAAAAAGATCGACACCATTCGACAGATGTGCTGATTGGAAGCCCGTTCCGTGCGTCGACCGCTTGCGCCATCACCACTCGTCCGTGGACCGCACGGTCACTCGTCCCGTCGTAAAACCGCGGCCGAGAGTCAAAAACTGCATCTCACAGAAAGCAAGCCCGCCGACATCACGATGAATCGGCGGGAGCTTTAAGCATGCTAACTATCACTTCGTGAGCATAGGGCTTCGCAACGAACGAGACGCCGCTTGCTAGGTCGAACGCACCAAGTCGAACATGGCCAGAGGTCACGATGACCCGCGTGCCCGGCGAACGCGCTCGCACGCGCGCCATCAGGCCCAGCCCGTCCGTCGAGCCGGGCATGTTGACGTCCGTAAAGACGGCGTCGACCTGAGTCCCCTCCAGGAGGACGAGGGCTTCGTCCGCGTTGCCTGCCTCAAGAACTTCGAACCCGGCGTCCTCGAGAGCGTCCACCACTGCAAATCTTATCAGAGGTTCATCATCGACAACGAGGACCCTTCGGACGGGATCAACCACGGCGTTCAGGCCGATGTGCGGATCAGCTTGGCCCCTTGAGTCCCAGTCGTCGACCGCCTGCGACCAGTGCTCGCGGTCCCGTCCGTTCGGGCATCCTTCGCTCTGCCAGATCTCATGGGCCCGGCGACTTATCCAGTTATACCGTTCCTGATCCATCTTCCATCTCCGTCGGAAAGCAGAACTCTGGCAAGACCCCACGGTTCCAGCGCTAAAGCCGGTATCCACAAGGATTCCGGACGAGCGGGCGCGGCGTAGCCTCGCCCTGTACAACCGGCGGAGAGGTCTCTCCTAGTATGACCGACTTCGTGCTAGACAAGCGTCGTCTGCTATGCTCCGCGGCTCTCCCTCTTGATCACACATCGGATAGGACTTGAAGGAGGCCTCAGACATTCAAGACCTTCCGTGAGAAGCAGGACGGCTGCGTCAAGGTGGTCATTCGGCCGAACGGCTAGACTCGACGCGGTACGGCGGAGCGACCCTCCGCCGGGCCTTGAAGACGGCAAAAGCACCTCTAAATCTCCTCGAACCACCAGGAGGCAAGACATGCCAACCAGTCAGCGCGACAAGGTTTCGGCATGCTTTCGGAGGCGGTCCAAGCTTGGTATCGCTTCTACGAACTCGATCCGGACGAGCGTGCAAACCCTCTGTACAGCCGCCCTCGAATTCTATCAGGAGGGTTACAAAACGGCCGAAGAAGTTTCCACCTTGCTCATCGGCACTTATGTCGGCTTCTCGTCGACCAGGGTCAACAGCCTTCGTCAGCTACAGTACCGTTTTCCGCCGGAACCGGAGGTGATCCGGGATCGCGCGTCCGTCGCCGGGTGGCACATAGCCAAAGCGTGATTTTCGGGAAAGCCGCCGTTGGTTGATTCATCGCCAGATGTCCCCGCGCCGCAGGTTGTTATCGCAACAAAATAGCCCCGCCGAAACGGGGCAATTGTGTGAAAGAGGGAAAGGACGAGACCGCGCGGGGGCGGGCGATGTAGAGAGGCTTGCGGGCGCAGGACTCTCGCGCGCGGTCCCGATGCCTTTCGGATGATTACGCACCCGCTGCGGAAAAATGCTTGGGATCCTAGGGCGCAGATCGGCACCTTACGGGCGATGAAAGTGTTTCAGGGCCAATACGAGGCGTCCTCGTCGGCACAGTCTTCAGGGCTCAAGCCTTCTGCTGGAGCGATAGCCAGTAAGCCCGCGCAACGGCCGGTGCATAGTCGGAGGGTTCCTTGCCAAACCACAAGCCTTTCTCAGCCGACAGTTCCCAGATCCGTTTTGTGAAAAGGACGGTGAATTCGTCTTCGTCCAGTACTTGCAAAAAAAGAACCTCCGCAGCCGCCTTGTTGAGGATGGTGCAGGGGGTGGCAGGGGCTTTGCACTCTTGCGATCGGCATTAGATAACACTCGGTGAGTGACGTGGTTCCGGTACTCCTTCGCGATAGGCTTCCGCCGTCACCGAGCCGTGCTCCTTCGCCCAGGTTCGGGCATAGCACCGGACGGTTCGTAACCGCCACGGTAGCCGAGGTCGCGCAAAGCTCAACATGCTAAGCCGTTAGCAGTTTAACGACTTCCTCAATCGTCTCTCTCACTGGATAGTAGCTCGGCGAGGCGTCTTTTCCCAGCACGCTGCTGCTGGTGAAAGCCCTAACGGCGACTACGTGCTCCGGATTGATGAAGACGATTGGAGTGTTGTGGCCCGCGTAGTGGAATGGCACCAGCCTCATCTCATTCCCCCAAGGTTAGCTGTCCCGCCGTGATCTAGAAAAGTTCCCGTTGGTTGCAAGATACCTGGAGTTGACTGCGCGTCTCTCACAAGGAAAACCCTAATAGGCCCTTCAATTGCTCCGGCCGTCATGGACGTTCCTGCACTGGCTGGACTGATTTTATGATTTTCGGAGCTGTTTAGGACAGCTGGCCTTACAGATGCTGACGAACCAGGTGCGAAAAACAGTGCCGGCGGTTGATGCCCGGTGGTTTTGTCAGTTAGTGGTAGCCCTTGAAACTATCCGTTGCACCAGTCATTCCGATGCCTCGGGCTCCAGGTGCGCGAAGCCCTCCCGAAGCAGCTTCTTTCCGATCTCTTCACTATTCGTTCGACAGATGTTGACCGACGGCGGGAGCGTTTGTGTCTTGTCCACCGCGCCGGTCATTACAAACGCAAGCCATTTCAGCCAGTAGCTCTCGTAGCGGTCCTTGGCGACCAGCGCCAGGTCGTTCCTTCAGGCGCCTAAAAAAGCCCCGCCTTCGTAGGACGGGGCTAGTTACGGGCTGCGGTGGGCCGCACATTAAAGTGTAGCATTGGCTGCCGTAACAAATCTCTGCACGGCCCGACTCCTTACGATCGGCAGAGCCAATGGTTCCCATGGCGAAAGATTTTATCAGCCTTTTGGGCAGGCTATGTAACATCTGCTGGTGGATGAATCGCACGTAAGTCGAATTATCTTGATCCGCCGAGCCTGGTGGCACGATCGCACAACCCGGAACCTTCCTGTGCTCTGCCAGTTTGGGGGCATGCCCTATTTGGTCGAAATCCTTCTTCCTGTTACGCATGGCCGGCGGAGCCGGACGAACCTTGACCTTGTCCGCGACGAACTCACGGCGGAGTTCGGAGGAGTAACCCTGCAGATCAGCTCTCCCGCAGAGGGGCTGTGGGAGGACGGTGGGGACGTCGAGCGCGACCGTATTGTCATGGCCGAAGTGATGACTGACGATATCGACTACTCCTGGTGGTCCTCTTACCGCGGGAAACTGGAGGCTCGCTTCCGCCAGGAGAAGATCGTTATCCGCGCAACCTCGATCGAGCGCCTCTGAATTTCGGAAGGATTTGGAATCGCGGTCGTTAGCTCCGCCCGGAGCTATAGGGCGCATCCCGCCTTTTTGCGATGATGCCTTCCAACCCGTGCTCAGAGGCGCTTGCCCGCAGTTGATCGCCGTGGCCCTCGATCTCCTCCGAGAGCCGGCGTTTTGGTCGTTCAGCAAATTGGTCAGAACTGGAAGCGCAATCGACGCCTCGGATCGTCGATGCGCGACGAGTGCAATTCGCTTTAAACACGCTTATCGCCGGTCGTGAACGTGAAAGGTTCCACTTCGTCTTCGTCCGTGGCTGGAACTCGGAGGGGAACCCGCAGGTTTCTGCCAAAGGAGGCTTTAATGGAAAGCGGCTGGATCCACTTGTGCGTCGACATGCAGCGGATGTTCGCGGAGGATACCCCGTGGCACGTCGGCTGGATGAAGAGGGTTTCTCCCGCGGTTGTCGAACTTGCCACATGCTACCCGGAGAGGACGATTTTCACGCGGTTCGTACCGCCGCCGCATCGGGCGGCGGCGCGTGGTATGTGGCGTGCCTACTACGAGAAATGGTGGATGATGACAGGCGAGCATCTTCACGCCGAGCTCGTCGACATCCTGCCAGAACTGCGCCGGCTCGTTCCGCCCGCTGGGGTCTTCGACAAACCCACCTATTCGCCCTGGGTAGACGGAAGACTGGACGCTCATCTGCGGATTGATGGCATCCAAACAATCGTCGTGACCGGGGGCGAAACCGATGTCTGCGTCACAGCCGCGATCTTCGGCGCCATCGATCTCGGCTATCGGGTTATCCTCCTCAAGGACGCCGTTTGCAGCGGCGCCGACGAGACACACGACGCATCGCTGAAGCTGCTTGGAGACCGCTTTTCGGTTCAGTTGGAGATTATGGAGACCGTCGCGTTTCTAACCAGCGTTCGATAAGCGGCTTCGTGCCTCTCATGAGGAACCGCTTCAACCGCCGCGTTACCTTGAGCCGGCCCAACAGGAGTTCACCATGTCTAATGTTTTCTCAAAATTCGCGACGTCCATTGCGGGCATGTCGGGCAAGCCCGGCGCTTTCGTGCTCGCCGTGACCCTTGTTCTCGTCTGGGCGATCTCCGGGCCGTTCTTCGGCTACTCCGAAACCTGGCAGCTCGTAATCAACACGTCGACGACTGTCATCACGTTCCTGATGGTCTTCGTCCTGCAGAACTCGCAGAATCGAGATGGCAAGGCTTTGCAGGCCAAGCTCGACGAGCTCATTCTGACCTCGCAGGCTCAGAACAAGTTCGTTGGGATCGAAAAGCTCGATGAGGAATCCTTGCGCGAGATGAGCAGGACACTCGCCGAAAAAGCGGAGTGCGTCGAGGACGTCGCGGACGAAAAGACAAAGCGCGGGCAAGCATCGGCCTGACGCTCTCATGGGCCGCGAGCGCTCCCCGGGCGGCACACATGGCTTTGAAAGCCGAACGCTCCCGTGTCTGAGGAAACACCGCTTGCGAACATGAGCTCTTCGGCGTCGATCGCGATGGTAGCCTTGGCGCGAGGCGGCCCGAGTTCGGCGGGAGCTGCCGTCCGAGTATCTTTAGATATTCCTACCTGAATCTACATCAGCTTAAAATTATCATCTGACATTGTTGGGACAAAAACGCGGCTTGGTTGCGCCTTGAGTGCTCAGAGCGACGTACAAGATCTAAAAGTCGCTGATCGTTGCTGGCCCGCAAGCTGCTGGTGGCCTGATGACCTCTGGACTGGTTGTCACTCTAATCGTCCGAACTCTCTCTCAGCCGCTCGCTCAGCCACCGCCTCCCAAATGCATTTGTCATGGAAGCCAGTCGTGTCGGCATGCGGTTGAACCCGTGAGGGCCATCCGGCACCACGGCAAGCCTCCGGCAAGCATGAGACGCTTCTTCGCAAACTCGGCGCAAACCAGTTCATCGACTACACCAAGTCTTCCATCAATGCCGTCTCACAGGACTTCGATCTGGTGATGGATGCCGTGGGAGGCGTGAACATGGAGCGCTTCCTAAGTGTGATCAAAGCGGGAGGAACTCTCTTCCTCGTCAACCCGCTGGGATTTTCCGGGCGGGAAGAGGCGACAAGGCGTGGAATTACGGTCTCATCCACACAGGTTCGCTCAAACGGCGCGCAACTGGCCGAGATCGCTCGATTGCTCGATAACGGCACGATTCGCATCGTCATCGACAGCAAGTTTCCGTTGACGAAAACGTCGGCGGCCCATCAGCGCGCTTCGCAAGGGAGCATCCAAGGCAAGGTCGTACTCACGGTGGCTTGATGACCTCAGGTCACACGAACGCAGTCCCCCAGCGAAGGGTCAACAGGTAAGGCAAGCATCATGCTGATAATAACAGGATATATGCACATCGATCCTGCTGAGGTTTCGAAATTTCTTGCGGAACTGAAGGATCTTGCGATCGTGACGAGACAGCGGCCCGGAAACATCTCTTATAATGCCGCACTTGACGATCCCGAGGCGGGTAGGCTGCTGATCGCGGAACGCTGGACCGATCAGGGGGCGCTGAGCGCTCATCTTGATGCGGAGGAGACCAAAGCTTTCGTTGCGCGGTGGCAGGGACGGATGCCGGGCGACCTGAGGAAGTTTGATGCTTCGAATGAAAGGGGCTTGTTGGATTGAAGAATTGTCTCTGCCGCTCGGCCGGGCACCTTCAACAGACCCTCATGGCCAAAAAGACATGCAGGAAAAATGGCGTAGTAACCGTGGGGGCGGGTTAGACGCGTCGAGCTCTGGTAGCCTGCTTCTGATTTCACAGACGGAAAATCGGTGCGAAGCGGGCCGAGAAGCAGTACCTGCATAGACTGAGCATACCCACTGATTCCAGGGAGTTCGATGTGCCGATCACCTTAGCCGTGGGGCCATATCTGACCGGACGGCGTCTGATTCTCGCCCTCCGAAAGCTGGCCGGAGGAGCAAAGGTGAAGGCAGTGGCGCGTCAGGTCGGTTTTGGCAGCGCGACGGCTTGTCCCACGCATTCTTGCGGAAATTTCGGGACTAGTCGTCGGTCCGGTCGCAAGCGCGATAGAGGTCGCCGGGCACACTGTTGGCCTTAGCTTGTCATCGTTGGACTTAGGTTGCAGAGGTTGTTTCGTTGCGTCGAGCTCCGCCGCGATGTGCCCTGGCAGCTGGGGCGTCAGCACGGCGGCGTCGATCTCGACAGGGGCTGTTATCCGAAGCGTTCCTGTGGGCTCCTACGCCGTCTCGGCGACAATCGCGTCGGCTGCATCCACGGACTGCGAAGGCAGATGTCGCCGAAGCTGCAAGAACAGAGCGACGCGAGAGTTGAAGTTCCATACCCATGCTATCCTCCCAATTAGACGCCGAGCAAAAGTCACCCGACAAAAAAGATCGGCCGACCGGCCGATCTGTCTGATGTGATTTTCTGTTGGGATAGCCTATGCGGGCCGCTCTTCCCCCGCGTTCGGTCGCCAGGTGATCAGTTTTTTCTCTGCTATATCGAGGATAAGGTCGATGATGAGAACGAAGACCGCCAAGATGATGATACCGGCGAAGACGCCCACGGCATCGAAGTTGCCTTCCGAACGGGCGATCAGATAGCCGAGACCTGCGGAGGCTCCGAGATATTCGCCGATGATGGCGCCGACGACGGCAAAGCCGACGGATGTGCGCAGCGACGACAAGATCCAGGTCGCAGCAGCCGGAAAGTAGACATGACGCAGCAGATCTGAGCGCCTGGCGCCGAGGATACGGGTATTCGATAACACGACCGGGTTCACTTCGCGCACACCCTGCATCGCGTTGAAGAAGGTGACAAAGAAGACAAGTGTCACCGCAAGCGCAACCTTCGACCAGAGGCCAAGACCCAGCCAAAGAACGAAGATCGGCGCCAGAACGACGCGTGGAATGGCGTTTACCGCCTTGATGAACGGATCAAGCACCCGGGCGACGTAGGGGCTGAGACCCAGCCAGACGCCTGCGCCGCCCCGAGACCGGTCCCGATAATGTATCCAAGCACGGTTTCGCTGAGCGTGATGCCGACATGCTTGTAGAAACCAGGATCACTAACCCAGGAGATCACCTGTTGAACGATGTCGTAAGGTGCCGGGAAGAAGAAGCGGTCAATTGCACCGGAGGTCACACCAAGCTGCCATCCACCTAAAATGGCGACCAGGAGAACGACCTGGATGATACGAATATTAACGGCTTGCATAGCTTTTCTCCACTTCGCCCCGCAGGGACGCCCAGATATCGCGGTAGAGCGTCATGAATTTCGGATCGAGTTTGATTTCGGCGACGTTACGCGGTCGTTCGAGATCGACAGGAAAGCTCTCGATGACACGGCTTTTAGGGCCGGCGGCGAGAACGACGACGCGGTCACCGAGCGCAATTGCCTCCTCCAGATCATGGGTAATCATCACCACGGCGCGGCGGTCTTCCTGCCACAGACGCAGCAATTCGTTCTGCATCAGGTGGCGGGTATGAATATCCAATGCGGAGAAGGGCTCGTCCATCAGAATGACCTTCGGTTCGGTGATCAGTGCCTGCGCCATTTGCACGCGCTTGCGCTGCCCGCCCGAGAGTTGGTGCGGAAACCGGTCTCCAAATCCTTTCAGGCCCACCTTCTCGAGCCAGGCCATAACCCTGGCGCGGCGCTCATCCTCTGGAACGCGGCGGAACATCAAGCCCAGCTCGACATTCTGAAACGCGGTCTTCCAGGGCAGAAGCGCATCCTGCTGGAACAGATATCCGATGTTGTTCTGCACACCCTGGACGGCCGTGCCGTCGATCGACACCTTGCCTTGTGCCGGCTTCAACAGCCCCGCAATGGCGTTCAGGATGGTGGATTTTCCGCATCCGGTAGGGCCGACGATCGAGAGAAACTCCCCATCGCCAACTTTCAGGTTCACGTTCTGCACGGCAACGAACGAACCGAATGCCATGGTCACATCATCGATTGTGACCATGGGTTGGGGTCTGAGTTCCGTCACGGCCTCTAGCTTTCTGACTGGCGAAGACATCACAGATCCTCAGTTTCCGCTCTTGGAGGTCGCAGCCTCGACGAACTTGTTGGTGTAGGTGCTGTTGAGGTCGATCGTCGCCTGGGCGACGGATTCGTTGAAGCTCTTCAGCACCGCTAATGGCGTCTCCAAATCGGCTGGGACAAACTTGCCGTCCTCGGAGAAAATCGCCTTCGCCGCCTCGACCGCCTTGATGTAGGTCTGTTTGTCACCGGAGACGTAGTCCTCCGGAAGCTTTTCGACGATCTCCTCCGCGGAATGCTGTTTCATCCAGTGCAGCGCCCGAACTGTGGCGTTGGTGAGCTTCTGGATCACATCAGGATTGGCTTTGATGTAGTCCTGCGTGGCATACAGCACGGAGGTCGGATAGATGCCGCCGTAGACATCCTTGGCACCCTGGTCGCTGCGGGCATCGATCAGGATCTTGCCCAGTCCACGCTCGACGACGATCGTCGCAGCAGGATCGTAATTAACAAGCAAATCGATCTTCCCCTGCTGCAGGGCGGCGACCGCCGCGGCGCCTGAACCCACACCAATAATGGAGATGTCGTCTTCGCTCAGCTTATGCTGCTTCAAGTAGTAGCGAATGAAGAAATCCGAGGAGGAGCCGGGCGATGTAATGCCGACCTTCATGCCCTTGATCGTCTCGGGCTTCGCCGGGTCGAACTGAGTGTCTTTCTTGCCTGCGAGAACCAGCCCGGAATTGCGTGCAAGCTGCACGAAGCCGACCACATGCTTGTTCTGGGACTGCATCTGGATCGTGTGATCGTAGAAACCGACGGCCACATCCGTGGACCCTGCGACGAGCGCCTGCAGAACCTTCGATCCGCCTTGGGCAAAGTTCTCGGTCGTCACGTCAAGGCCCTCGTCCTTGTAGAAGCCGAGGCTCGCCGCCACTGGAAAAGGCAGATTGTTAAGGTTGTACGAACCGACACTCATTCTGACCGATTCGGCATTGACAGATGTCGCCAGCGCACAGAGCGCGGCTGCCGCAAGAAAATATTCACGCATGAGGGTCTCCTCCCTGTTTCATGTGTTGTGACAGTATGGCCGTCTTTAAGCTGCGTGTTCAATTGCAGCGATTGGCTTGGCGAAGGCGAAGCCTTCGAATAGTCTCCGAGCCGTTCTGACGAGCCCGGCGGTAATTGCACCGTTTCGCATTTCCAACTGTACATCGAGGCGCCCGGCAGGATGTTCGATACGGACCTGGGTCGGCACAGAAAGACGTCCTGCCATATCATAGGCAATCGAGCCTTCGGTTACAGCCGCGGTCGCAAGACCAACAGCGCCCGTCGTTGCCAGTGAAGGATGGCAGTCATTGGGCATAAAGTATCGGACGGAAAGAGTGCCGCCGTTGCGGGCAGGCGCGACCAGGACCGGTTTTGGAATAACCATGTCGCTCACATCACCCATCCCCATCAGGGTCCCGGCGATGACGCGGATGCGGTTCATACGGTTGATGAGATCGCTGTTGCCAGTGAGCGCCTGCGGGTACTCATAACCCGTAACGCCTAGATCGGTCGCGCGCATCAGGACCATGGGGATAGCGCAGTCTATCGCCGTCACCTTCACGCCGTCGATCATGTTTACGGCTTTGCCTGTCGGCAGTAACTTGCCGGTTTTTGCACCAGCGGCATCCATGAAGGTCAAGGCAATCGGTGCTGCTAGCCCCGGTACACCATCGATCGAAGCGTCACCGAGATAAATAACTTCGCTACCGCGTGTCGGAACCTTTGCTTCGATCAGCTTACCGGTATTGACGTTATGAATGCGCACCAGCGTGTCGTTGTCCTGGGCCGCAACAAGCCCCGCCTCGATTGCAAACGGACCGACGGCAGCCAGCATATTTCCACAGTTGGGGGAGTAGTCGACATACTGCCGGTCAGTCCGAACCTGTGCGAAGAGATAGTCGATGTCGGCACCCTTGATCGTCGAAGGACCTATAATAGCGACTTTCGACGTGACGGGATTGCCTCCACCGATGCCGTCGATCTGCAGGGGGTGGCCTGAACCCATAATGGAGAGAAGGGCCGCGTCCCGTTCGGCCCGCTCACGGGGGAGATCTGACGCGAGAAAGAACGGCCCACGCGATGTTCCGCCACGCATCAGCACACACGGAATCTTGAGCAGATCGTTCATAGCGCATCCTCAATCTTGCATTTGGCGTATTAATGTCGCTCGTTGTTGCAATATGGGGAAAGAAATATAATCTGTTAAATGCAATGTTCGGAAGGTTTATTGCGATATGAGCATAAATTGCGAAATTCTTGATCTGCGAGCGTTTCAGTCTGTGGTTGAGTTGAGAAGCTTCCACCGAGCAGCTGACGCGCTGAACATTTCGCAACCGGCGCTGACGCGCCGTATCCAAAAACTGGAGCAGGCGATCGGCGCGCCGCTTCTTGAGAGGACCACCCGGCATGTCGCGCCGACGGCAATGGGCCAGGAGGTCATGCCCCTTGTCCGGCGAATGCTGGAGGAGTTCGATGGATCGCTTTTTGCCATGAAAGACGGCGCGCAGCGACGCGGGCTTATCACGATGGCCTGCGTCCCAACTGCCGCTTTTTACTTTCTTCCCACCGTCATCAAGACATTCAGCCAGCAATATCCGTATATTCGGTTGCGGATCCGAGATCTGACGGCAAACGAGGGTCTGCAGGCGGTGGCACGGGGCGAAGTGGAATTCGGGATAAACTTGATGGGGAACTCCGACCCCGATCTGGTTTTTGAGCCTCTCATTGATGACCCGTTTGTCCTGGCGATGCGGAAAGACCATCCTCTTGCAGCTTTTGAGACGATCCAATGGGATCAACTGGAGCCATACCCGCTGGTCGTTGTTGACCGCTCCAGCGGGAATAGGACACTCTTGGACGGCGCGTTAGCGCGGCACAATCTAAAGCTGAACTGGTTTTATGAAGTGACCCATCTCAACACCTCGCTTGGCCTCGTGGAGGCCGGACTTGGGATCTCAGTGCTGCCGCGACTGGCCACTCCTCAGGATGAGCACCCGTTCCTCATCACCCGACCAATTGTTGATCCTGTAGTCTCGCGAACGATCGGGATTGTTCAAAGGCGGAGCGGCGCACTATCCCCCGCGGCTGAAAAATTCGTTGAGATGCTCTTGAAGACTTGGAAAACGCCTGGTCCTTAACCACCGGATCAAATTCCATTGAGGTCGGATGCGCAGCGTAACCGCGAGTGCATTCTGGCGGCGGCTGAGGCCGTGTCTATGGAAAGAGGTGCGGCCACCCCCTGACGCCGTTGCAAAACGCGCAGGCGTCTGGATCACAAGCCTCTCCCGGCGCTTCCCGACTCGAGAAGATCTTTTAGCCGCGTATTAAGTGCTCGACTTTTGGCGCCGTGTAACGAAGCCTTACGCAAGACGCGGGTGTGGACCATGAAAAATAATTGGCTTGCCAGCGCGCGCAGAGGTTGGCTTAGAGTCAAAACAAAACGGTTGAATTTTCCGAGGTTCCATAAATCTGCTTACGCCGCTGAGACTTGCCGCTCGACTACAGAATCTCCCAACGACCTGATTTTATTGATGATCGATCACAGTTCGGGCATTGGGAGGGCGATCTCCTGATCTTCCGGCGTGAACTCGGAGAGACCAACGTCACCTCTCTCGTCGAGCGCAAGAGCCGCTATACGGTGATGATCAAGAACCGCAGCCGTCACTCGCGACCGATCATGGACAAGATCATCCATGCCTTCTCACCATTGCCGTCTTTTGCACGCCGAAGCTTCACCTTTGATCGCGGCACGGAGTTCTCCGCCTTCAGGGCTTTGGAAGATGGGATCGGCGCCAGGAGCTGGTTCTGCGATCCCAATTCGCCTTGGCAGAAAGGCGCTGTCGAGAACACCAACAAGCGCATTCGACGCTTCATGCCTGGCGATACGGATCTGTCCAACGTCGCTCAGAAGCAACTTGTCGACCTCGCCCATCACCTGAATTCGCTGCCAAGAAAGTGCTTGGGCTACAAAACACCGGCCGAGGTCTTCATGGCGCATTTGCGTGAATGCGGCTGATCCCCTACCCTTCAAACGCCCATGTTGCACTTGGTGTAGATTCTCCATACTGTTTGGTTCTATTCCCAGCAGAGTCGAGCTTAAACACCATATCGGACAGCACAGACCAATCAGAGTGCTCATTTGCACTGCGATTTCCGATAGCGATTGAAGCGCGAAAGAACCTGCCGCCTGACATTGTGACGATCCCTCAGATCAAATCGGAGCCAAGGCTTTTCCTGCACGGATGATCAAGCCTTTGGCTTTCGCCCCGCCTTCATTGGCTCTGGCTTGCCTTCGGACGGTAACGGTTCAGAGAAAAACTCCGAGATATCAATCGAGAGCGCGATTGCAAGTCGATCCATAAGATCAATGGAGGCATTGTGCTTGCCTCTCTCCAAATCGCTGATAACGGTTCGGTCCACCTGCGCGTCCACAGCGAGGTTCTCCTGTGTGACTTTCCGCGAGACCCTGAGATTTCGCAGGTTCCAAGCTATGCGAGCGCGAGTGTCCATATCTCATGGCCACCATCTTGCATTGCGTAAATCCATCGGATATATCCGACATATTACCATTGTTGTCGTAGTTGATCGTCGAATGATGCGATGAAGGGCTTCAAGAGGAGACGTGCAAATGGAACTACGCCAGCTCTCCTACTTCGTCGCGGTGGCCGAGGAACTGCATTTCGGCCGGGCGGCCGCCAAGGTGCGCATCGCCCAGCCGGCGCTCAGCAATCATGTGCAGGCGCTGGAGCGCGAACTTGGCTGCGCGCTGTTCATCCGCTCGACCAGGCGGGTGGAACTCACAAGGGCAGGGGAGATCTTCCACGAGCGCTGCGTCGGGATCCTGAGCGAGGTCGATCTGTCCGCCGAGATCACCAGGGCGGTGGCCGGCAAGACGATAAGGCAGATCAGGATCGGCACCGTCTATCCGGCGACCACCGGCGTGCTGCCGGCGTTTCTTTTAAAGATCGCCCGCAAGTACCCGGATATCCGCATCCATATATCAAGCGGCAATACCGGCGACATCATCCGCGGCCTGGAAAACGGCCAGATCAATCTGGGCTTCATCCGGCCGGTGGAAAACATCGGCTCGTTGCGCTTCTCCTCGATCGCCCATGAACGGTATCTCTTGGCGGTCGCCAGGACAAACCCACTGGCGGAGCAGACGGAGATCGCCATCGACGACCTGCGCTCGGAAAAGATCATCGCCTTCAACCGCAAGAACCTCTCCTACACCGAGCGGTACTTCAATGAGAAGTTCGAGGAATACGATCTGACCGGCAACATCGCCTATAGCTGCGACGACACCTATTCACTGGTGTCGCTGGTCTCGGCCGGCCTTGGCATCGGCTTTGCGCCGGAATGGACCGAGGGCCTGCCGAACCGGGCCTTCGAGCTGAAGGCGGTGAGGGGCATCGACTTTAGGATCGGGCTTGGTGTTGCCTGGAACAAGGAGGATCCGACCGCCTCGCGCGATGACATCGTCGACATCGCGAGGTCACTGGGACGGCCGGCCAGGTAGGCGAGCTGCGCCGCGTCTCATTTGTGACGCGAGCGGCGTGATGCCGCCTCGCGGGGTTTGCCATGTCCGCCTCCGTCTGAACCTCCCCCGTTTGATTGCGGCCATCGCGTCCTGCCCCGGCTTTTGGTCCTGCCAGGCTCGCGCCGCCGGCAACGGCTTTGCCGTCCTCCACTTCGTTGCGGCCCTGCGGGTGCAGGCAGCGCTTGCAGCCCGGCTTTCGGACCGCCGTAGCAGGTCGCGATGGCCGCGACCTCGAAACGGAGGTTCCAACATGAGCAGCCAGCAATCCAATCAACGATCCGATATCTACAGCCGCATCACCAACACGATCATCGCCGATCTCAAACAGGGCGTGCGGCCATGGACCAGACCCTGGACGACGGGACATGCAACGGCCGAGATCAGCCGGCCACTGCGCCACAACGGCCAACCCTACACCGGGATCAACGTCCTGCTGCTGTGGTCGGAAGCCATCTCCCGCGGCTTTGCCTCATCACGCTGGATGACGTTTCGCCAGGCAGTGCGACGTGAAAGTCGCATGAAAGGAGTGACCCCATGGGTCCATGAGTAGTGTTCAACTCTGTCGCCACATTCCCCATGCGACGTCGGTAACGGCGTGGTGTGAAGCGGGAATGAAAGCCCAAGATGGAAATGCAGCCAACGCATTTTGTCGGGCGAGGCGAAGGTCGGAAGGGCGAACGCGAGTGAATTCTCATGGAAACGCGCCGTGAGGTAGTAAGGCCGTAACCGTTGGTTGACACGGCCGAGCTGGGCAAATGCGAACTGGGGTGAGCTTGGCCCCACCGCGAACACCGCGCCCCGGCGTACTGAGAGCGCCCGCCCCGACCGCATCTCCTTCATGTGGAACACGGAAACCCCGATGGGAACCGGTGGCAACGCCGGTAGGCCGACCGCAAGGGAAGCTGAATGCCCAGCGGGAACAGGAAGACCCAAGAAGCGAATGCCGGCAGATCGAAAGATCAAGGGAATCCATAACCTGCCGGATAGAGCAATGCTCAAGCCGAAAGGCTGCTGACGTGGGTTTGGTGAACCGCCTGAAGACGTTGTGATGATTGCTAACCGAGGGAAAAGTTAGGTGCGGAATTCTTCTGCAAACGGAACCAAGGGACAGACCGACTGGAATGCCGTCAACTGGCGGCAAGTCAATCGGCGCGTCCGCAATCTGAGACAGCGCATCTTCCGGGCGTCCCGTGAGAACGACCTTGCCAAGGTGCGTTCTTTACAGAACCTGATGCTTCGGAGTTACTCAAACACGCTGAAAAGCGTGCGACAGGTCACTCAGGAGAACAAGGGAAAATACACTGCTGGCGTAGACGGCATCGTCACGACGACCGTCGAGGCTCGCAACGAGTTGGCCGACAGCCTCATGTCGGTTCAGCCGTGGCAAGCAGCGCCAGCGCGTAGGGTGTATATTCCGAAGGCAGGCGGGAAACTGCGCCCCCTTGGAATCCCAATCATCCGTGACCGAGCTTTGCAGGCGCGGGTGAAAAACGCGCTCGAACCCTTCTGGGAGGCACGCTTCGAGCCTTGCAGCTATGGGTTCAGGCCGGGACGGGGATGCCACGATGCCATAGCGAGAATCTACAATGTCGCCGCACCAGTGCGCCGCCGCCGATGGGTTCTCGATGCTGACATCAAAGGGGCGTTCGATAACATCGACCATGAATTCCTGCTCAACGCCATCGAAGGGTTCCCTGCAAAGGAGCTCATTCGTCAGTGGCTGAAAGCGGGGTACATGGAGCGCGGGGTCTTTCACGACAGCGATAGTGGTACGCCGCAAGGTGGCGTGATCAGTCCTCTGCTCGCCAACATCGCCCTGCACGGCATGGAGGCCGCGGTTGGTGTGAAATACATCACCCGCGGCGACAATGTCGGCAAGCGGTGTTTGATCCGCTACGCAGACGATTTTGTCGTCTTCTGCGATAGCGAAGAAGATGCGTGTCAGGCTCGGGTGGAACTATCCGCCTGGCTGGCAGCGCGGGGCCTTGTCCTCTCAGACGAGAAGACGCGGATAGTGCATCTATCCGATGGGTTCGACTTCCTCGGCTTCAACATCCGCCAATATCGGAGTCCGGAAACCCGATGGGGCTGGAAGCTGTTGATCAAGCCTTCCCGGAAATCGGTGAAATCGCTTAAAGCCAGGATGATACGGGAATGGCGAGGACTGGACGGTCAGAACATAGTCACCGTCCTTACTCGGCTAAACCCGATCATTCGAGGCTGGAGCAACTATTACCGGAGCGTGGTATCGAAACGGCTATTCGCCCAACTCGACAGCTGGATCTTTGGCAAAGAGGTCCGTTGGGCGCGGAAGACACATCCGCAAAAGCCATGGTACTGGGTCACGCGCAAATACTGGGGTAAGTTACACCCCAAGAGAATGGACTACTGGGTCTTCGGCGATGCTGCCGGAGACGGCGGTCGTCTCATCAAGTTTGCGTGGACCCCGATCGTTCGACATATCCTTGTGAAAGGGGGCGCATCGCCAGATGATCCAGCCCTCCGAGACTATTGGGTGCGGCGAAGATCGCGTCAGCATGCCGAGCTTTCCGGTCGGCAACAGGCTCTCGCCAAAGAACAAGGAGGCATGTGCTTCCGCTGCGGTGAGACCCTGCACAACGACGAGGCCCTGTGCGTTCACCACATCACGGCACCTCGCCTTGGTGGGAAACGCACGCTCGATAATCAGCGCCTCATGCACCTCTACTGCCATCTCCAGGCTCTTGCTGCGGAGAGGAGTGTACGGGATCGCAAGCGGTTTGCTTGAGCCGTGTGCGGGGAAACTCGCAAGCACGGTTCTGAGGGGGCGGGGCAGCGGCGACGCTGCCCCGCTACCCGACATCGAACTCGGCGGCGCCGTTCGCAAGGGCGAAACCGGCACGACCGTGGTCTTCGCCAGCTCGTTCATCCGCACCGAGACGACCGAGACGGGGACCGAGATCGAACAGGACATTCCATTCCTCAAAGCCTACACGGTGTTCAATACCGATCAGATCGCCGGCCTTGATGGCCGCTTTGACGACGGCGCACCTTGCCAGGATCCGATGAGCCGCATCGGCGATGCCGGCCGCTTCCTTGCCAATACCGGGGCGCTGATCCGCCACGGAGGATCGGCTGCCTATTATGCCGCTCAGCGTGATTACATCCAGATGCCATGCCCAGATGCCTTCCGGGACGATGCTTCCTATGTCGCCGTCCTCAGCCACGAGATCACGCATTGGACCGGCGCGCCGCAAAGGCTTGATCGCGATCTCAGCCGCTACGCCAAAGACAGGAGCGATCGTGCCCGCGAGGAACTGATTGCCGAACTCGGCAGCGCGTTTCTCTGCGCCGATCTCGGCATCGTCCCGGAGCTCGAACCACGCCCCGACCACGCATGCTATCTCGATGGCTGGCTGAAGGTTCTGGGCAACGACAAGCGTGCCATCTTCTCGGCGGCAGCACATGCCCAGCGCGCGCTCGACTACCTGCATTCCCTGCAGCCGGAACTCGACGAGGAGGAGGCGGCGTGAGCCGTCTCTTTCAGGCATAAGAGACGCGGATGCGGATCACCGTAGGACCCGATAGCCTCGCGACCGCTTCCTGCGCAAAAGGGTGAGCAGGAGATCGACGGCTTTTGCCTCGTTGTCGAAGATATTGATCTTCTGCTCCCCGCGGCTGCCGATGCGTCCCCAGCTGCGCACCAGCGATGTCCCGCCGAAGAGGTTCGGCTCGATCGACAGCGCATAAAAGCGGGCCATGTTCTTCGATGGGTCGATGCGTTCGATGTAGAGACGATAAGGCTGAACTGTCATGCGGGAAGAATCGCAAAGACCAGTTGCTCGCGTCCAACGACATTTGTGAATCGATCCGGCTGGATCGATTCACGTTGGTGATGTCGCCTCGTCAGATCGGTGATGCAGTGAACAATCCGACGAATTCCGGATCGGCATAATAGCGCAGCTTTGTCGCGACGATGGGCCTCTGGCCGGCGATGAACAGCAGCTCGGTCTCGGCATGCATGTTGCGGACTTCGTCGGGCGTCAGAAGTGGTCGGGCGACATGCTGCTCGGCGAAGGAGAGGCCGGTCCTTTCCGCATCGAGCGCGCGCGCCGCGGTGTTGAACACCACGGTCTCCTGGCCAAGCAGATCGGATACCAGACGGGCGCTGTCGTGATCATTGACGCCGAACACTTGCAGCACGCCGACGTTGGACAGAAACGTGCCGGCACGCTGGCCATAGGTGGCGCGCAGCTGATGAATGTCCTGGATGATCGGCCAGAGTTGCACACCGTAACCTGCCATCAATCCCATGGCCCGTTCGATCGGCGCCAGATGACCAAGGGCGGTAAACTCGTCGAGCAGATAGAGAACCGGTGGCGCAGATGAATGCGGCGAGGGTAGGGTTCGCGCCATCTCGGTCAGGCTTTGGGCCACCAGCAAACGCAGCCAACGCGAGTAGGCCGCAAGCCTGTCTGGCGGCAAGACCAGGAACACGGTCGCCTTGTCTGCCTTGAGGTCAGCGAACCGAAAGTCCGAGCACCCCAACACCCCGGTCATGCGCGGACTGTCGAGGAAATGCGTGTGTCGTTGGGCCGCCGAAAGCACACCGCTGGCCTCACGGTCCGACTTGCCAAGGTGGCGATTGGCGGCCCGCGCAATCAGTCCGTTGACCGCGTCACTTGCCTGCATCTCGTCCAGCACGGCACGGAACGCTTCCGGCGCCAGCGTCAGCAAATGCCTGAGTGTGGTCAGCGTGCGCCTGTCGTCTGGCTGGCTGGCGATCACATGCAGCAGCAATCCAGCAATCAGCGCTTTGGCTTCCTCGTTCCAATGCGCATCACCTGACAAGCCCGGTTCGTCGAACACGAGTGCGTCGGCAAGTGTCGTCGCATCCTCGGCGACATCGACGCTGTCTGGATCAACGCCGTCGATCGGATTGAAGGCAGCCGAAGGTCTGCCGGTGATGCCGAATGGATCGACGATATGAACCGGCTCGAACGTCTCGCGTGCATCACCGGCGATGATCGCATTCTCGCCTTTCGGATCGATGCAGATGATCGAGCGGTCGGCGGTCAGAAGGTTCGGGATGATGGTGCCGACACCCTTGCCGCTGCGCGTCGGTGCCATGGTCAGAAGATGAGCCGGCCCGTCATATCGCAGCAAGCGACCGGAACCTTGCGCGCGGCCGATCAGCAGGCCACTGCCGGGCTTGGTGAGCGGCGCAATCTCTCTTCGGCCGGCAAAGCGCGCAGACCCGTGCGTGTCGTCGCTGACAGTCCCGAAATGCGTGATCAACGGAACGGACAACAATCGAATGAGCAGCACGATGGCAAATGCCATCACCACCCAGTCGCCGACATGCCAGACGATGTCACCTCTGCTGCCGCCGAGGATCACGCGTCTGAGGTAGTCGATCCCGAAGTAGACGGTGAACACGACAAGCAAATAGCCGACCGCACCCATGACAAACGACTTGGCATATCGCAGCGGAAACGTGATCAGGGCGACGATCGCCCAGAGCGGATCGCGGGACGCCAGGCGCATCATGTTTGCGAAGGCAGTCTTGATCTGGTTGGCATGGATCATGATGGCGCACTCCCGTTGCCGATATTGCTAATAGACGGCTCATTTGCCTGCGGCTTCAGCAGATCGTCGAACAGATCCCGATCGCCATCGCGGGTGAGGAATTTTGGCAGTTCGGATCTGAGCCAGGCTGCCAGTCCGCCGCCGATCTGCACTTCGCGATCATTCTCCAGCCGATGCAGCACAAGTGCGCCGATCAACACCTTGCGGCGTGTGTCGATGGCGCGTTCCTGCTTGCTGAGCCGGATCTGCAATGTCTTTCGCTGCGCTTCCAGCTGCGCCAGCCGTTCCCCAATGGTTTTGCGTGCCACTGTCGTTGTCTCCCTTCTCGTCGATAAGCGATCGGCCCGGCGCCATCAGGACAATGACCGCACACGATCGCATGCCCGGATGCTGCAGCGACGGGTGCATGTCGGCTACCCGCAAATCTGCGCGTGGAAGCGACCGGGTGAACGGCTTACGAGGTCATCGGGAGATTGCCGCGTGCTCCCACCAGTGCCCGAAGGAGCCAAGCGACGAAGGCACAAGGGCGCACTTACGAGTTGCTGGCGCAACTCAAAGCGCGGGCCGGCGGACCGCTAACCAAGGGGACATGTGATGGCGATCTATCACTTCAGCATGAAGCCGATCGCCCGCAGCGGTGGCCGCAGCGCTGTGGCGTCCGCCGCCTATCGCGCCGCCGTGAGACTGACCAACGAGCGCGATGGGCTGACGCATGATTTTAGCAACAGGACAGGTGTCGAGCATGCCGAGATCGTCTTGCCGGCTCGCTCTTCTGGCTATTGGGCGATGAAGCGATCCGCCTTGTGGAATGCCGCCGAGCGTGCCGAAAAGCGAAGTGACGCCCGGATTGCCCGGGAATTCGAAGTCGCCCTGCCGCACGAACTGACGCCGGATCAACGCCTGGTGCTGACGCGTGCCTTCGCGCTCTATCTCGCCAATCGCTATGGTGCTGCCGTCGACTTCGCGATCCATCGGCCAGGCGAGGGAAGCGACATCAGAAACAGCCATGCGCATCTGATGATGACGACGCGCCAGCTGACAGAAGCCGGTCTTGGCGACAAGACGTTGCTTGAGCGGGAGAACAGGTGGCTTCTCGCCAACCACCTGCCGCCATCGCAGCTGCAGCTGAAGGAACTGCGCCAGGCTTGGGAGCATCTGGCCAACTCTCACCTTGAGAGGGCCGGCCTCGATATCCGTATCGACAACCGTTCGCATCTGGAAGCCGGGATCACGATCGAGCCGACCGAACATGTCGGTGTGCATGCGACCGAGATCAATCGTCAGGGTGGGGCAGTCTCTCGCGCGCGCATCTCACCGCAATCGGCCGAGCGAAATGCCGAGACCATCCGCAGGCGCCCGGATGAGATCCTGAAGCTGATTACCAACGAGAAGAGCGTCTTCAACCGCTATGACATTGCCAGGGCTCTGCATCGTTATATCAACGACGATCCGCAGACCTTCCAGAATGCTTTTGCCGCGGTCATGGCGTCGAAGGCTCTGGTCGAGTTGAGGCCCGACAGTTCAAGCCTTTGCGGCCGTGACGGGGAGGCACGCTATTCGACGGTCGAGATGGTGGCGATCGAGGGCGTGATCGCCAGCAATGTCATGGCGATGAAGGCGCGCCAAAACCACGGTGTGGCGAAGCGCAATGTCGATGCTGCGATCGCCGCTCAGGACAGATCGATCCAGGCGGGGAATCCTTCACCGGGGCAGGGGCTGTCGGCGGAACAACGCCAGGCGATCGAGCATGTCACGGGTCCAGCTCAGATCGCCATGGTGATCGGCTTTGCCGGTGCCGGCAAGAGCACGATGCTGGCGGCTGCCCGCCACGCCTGGGAAGCGCAGGGCTATCGTGTTCATGGTGCGGCTTTGGCCGGCAAGGCGGCGGAAGGCCTGGAGCAATCGTCCGGGATCGCAAGCCGCACATTGGCGTCGTGGGAATACAGCTGGCAGGCTGATCGCGGACGGCTCAACGCTCGTGACGTCTTCGTCATCGACGAAGGCGGAATGGTCGGCAGCCGTCAGCTCGCCCGCTTCGTCGACGAGGTCAAACGGGCCGGCGCCAAGCTCGTGCTGGTCGGCGACCATGAACAGCTTCAGGCGATCGGGGCAGGCGCGCCGTTCCGGGCGATCGCCGAAGCCGTCGGCCATGCGCAGCTGTCGGAAGTTCGACGGCAAAGAACCGATTGGCAGAAGCAGGCCTCGATCGACTTCGCCTCGCATCGGACCGCAGCCGGACTGTCGGCCTACGAGGCACGGGGAAGCCTTCATCTGAAGACGGATCGCGCTGAATGCCTGAAGGCGATCATTGCCGATTACGTCGCTGACCGATCGGCACATCCCAACGACACGCGCATTGCGATGGCCCATCGACGCGACGACGTGCGCGCCATCAATGCCGGCATTCGTGCTCGGTTGCAGGATCGCGGCGAGTTGGCAAAGGGCAGCAACCCGGCTGGTGATAAGGGTGAGGAACTCACCTACCAGACCAACAATGGGAAGCGATCCTTTGCGCGTGGCGACCGCATCGTCTTCCTGGAGAATGATCGTGATCTCGCCGTCAAGAATGGCATGCTGGGCGAGGTCATCGCCGTGGCGCCGGACGCAATAGACGTCCGGCTTGACGGCAAGGCGCAGACGCAAGATGGCCAGCGCCACGTGACTATCCCGGTCAACAGTTACCAGGCCTTCGATCACGGCTACGCAACGACGATCCACAAGACGCAAGGC
The DNA here is from genome assembly GCF_036571585.1 of Rhizobium sp. 268. Classification (NCBI taxonomy): domain Bacteria; kingdom Pseudomonadati; phylum Pseudomonadota; class Alphaproteobacteria; order Hyphomicrobiales; family Rhizobiaceae; genus Rhizobium; species Rhizobium sp. 268. The sequence continues at coordinate 37,123 of NZ_JAPPSO010000020.1, forward strand.
GCTACCGTCGACCGGAGTTTTGTTCTGGCGTCGACGACGATGGACCGGCATCTGACCTATGTGGCGATGACCCGTCACCGCGAGGCGGTGCAGCTCTATGCGGGGCTCGATGCATTCAAGACAGTGCGCTCGCTGACAGAGACACTGAGCCGATCAGGCGTGAAGGAGACGACGCTCGACTATACGCATGACTTTGCCAATCGGCGCGGCGTGGAGGATCGCCGGGGGCAGGGCGAGAGTGATGTCGCATCTCAGGGAATCAGCAAAGGGATACAGCGCATTCCGGACACGGCGGTTGCCAAGCCAGTGGAGAAACTGCAGCCGCTTGCAGCCCGCACCATCGCCGATAACAGTCCTGCACACCAAGATCTCGGCGACCATGAACGCCGCGTGCTCATTGCGGCCGTGAAGACCTATGCGATGAGCGTCGAAGAGGTTGGACGGTCAAAGGCGATGCCGGCATTCGAACGAGATTGGGACGCGGCAAAGCAGCTTGCGCCGCAGGTGTTCAAGGACGCGCCAGCGACCATGGGAGCCTTGCGCGGCCGGATCGTGGATGAGAATGCAGATCCGGTCGCGCTCGCCTACCAACTCAGCACTTCGCCCGAGACGATCGGTGCGCTCGCCGGCAAGACCGGCCTGTTCGGAGACAACGCCGAACGCAAACACGCGCTTTCCCGGATCGATGCGCTGGCGTCGCATGTTCGCCAATCCGGCAAGACCTGGCAGCGTCGCCTCGCTGCCGAATGCGGCTCGGAACGCTGGAAGCGGGAAAAGCAGGACGTGGTCGAGGTTCTGGGCCCGAGCCGCCGGAGCGAGGCGCTGCTGCGCCAGCTCGACGATCTCCCCTATAGCGACAAGGCAAAGTTCGTCGAGCAACTGGCGGGGACACCGGAAGGGCGTCGAGCGCTTGCCGAGGCAAAGGACATCGTCAGCGCGATCGAAACGCGCTTTGGTCGCGCCGATCCCTCAGATCTCGCCGACCAGCTGAAGCGTGTGGGACCCGATCAGGATGGTGACGTCGAGCGTATCCGCGAGGTTGCTCGCCTTGCCGGTCGTAGTCATCGTGCCGAGCTCACGCAGCAGATGGAGCTGAAACGCTCGCTGAAGCGCGGCAAGTCCTTGGGGCTTGGGATGTAGAGTTCCATCACCGACTTGCGGCCTTTTTTGACGCTGCAGATGCCCTCGGCTGTGTGGATGGCGATCGACCGCGCGGCCTGGCGCCCCAAGTTCGATTATCCGCCTATCAAGTTCGTACGCTTCAAGGGGTCCGCTCTCACCGAGGGCGTCGAACGGCATCGCATCGAGGGCGTCGAGGTGCCGATCACAAATCCGGCGCGTTCGAGAAGCCGATCTGATATTGCGAGACGTCATAGCGTCGGGGCAAGCGCCCCGACGACGCGGTCGGCCATGAAAGCGCAGCGGGCGCCATCGAACGGAAACAGCGCCGAGAAGGCGCCGGACAGCCGTTTTTCAATCGACTGGCGCATCATCTTCCGCGCCCGGTGCAGCCGAGTCTTGGCGGTTTCGGGTCTTATGCCGAGATAGGATGCGGCCTCGTCGGTGCTCATGCCCTCGACATCCCGCAGCACGAAGATGGCGCGAAAATCATCCGGGAGTTCGTCGACCGCCTGTTCGAGGAGCTGCCGCGCCTGGTTCCGCGACAGCTCGGTTTCCGGATCTGTTGCCGATAGCGAGGACGGAAATTGCACCACCTCCCCACCTGCCGACGTCGCCTGCATGTCGATTTCCTCCAGCCCGATGGTGTTCCTTCGGGCTCGCACCCGGCCCAGCGCCTCGTTGAGCGCAATTCGGGTCAGCCATGTCGAAAGCTCCGCGTCGCCCCGGAACGCTGCCAGATTGGCGAAGGCCTTGATGTAAGACGCCTGGACGACATCTTCCGCCTCCGCATCGTTGCGGATGACGGCGCGCGCGGTGCGGAACAGTCGCTGATTGTGACGCTGGATGATGGCGCGGATGGCGACCTCGTCGCCGATTTTTGCCAGCGGCACGAGGTCGGTGTCGGCAAGTGCCGATGGGAGCGGTCGATGTCGTGTGACCGGAACCGGAATGGCTGTCATGGAAATCTCCGCTACTCCGTGTTTCCAGGAGACCGGCCTATGGCCGGACGTCCAGTGTGCCCGTCATGGCGGGATGAAAGCGGCAGTAAAAATCGACCGCTCCCGCTCGGCTGAGTATCAGGCGACCTTCCGATTTCGGCGGCAGATCGATGTCGAAGCTTTTGTCACGCGCTGTTGCCGTATGCCGGAATATATCATAATTTCGCCAGACGATCACATCGCCGACATGCAGTTCGGCAGGCGGCGCGCTGAATTTCATTCCTGCAATGGTGACCTGATATTCCGTGGCAGCGGCAACGCCGACGCCTGCCCAAAACAGCGCAAGCAGCAGCGGCAGCGATTTCATCGGCAAACCCATCGCCGGCCTACTTCATCATCGAGGCAAGATGCTCGGCATGCATCTGGTGCTGCTTGAACAGGGTCAGGCCCGTTTCCAGGAGCGCCTTCAGCTCCTTGTTCTGAGCCGAGGGGATCAGTATCGTGGACAGCGCTGAATTGACCGACTTGTGATAGGCGACTTCGTTTTCGACATAGGCCTTGTCGAAGGCCGCGCCGTCGAGAGCCTCAAGCGTCTTCAACTCCTCGCTTGCTTGAGCCGAGAGCGACTGGCTTATCTTGTTGTCTTCGGGCGTCACCTTCAGCTTCTTGACGAGGGCGAGTGCCTGGTCGTTGACGGCCTTGTGGTCGCGTTCCATGGTCTTGGCGAATTCTATGACTTCGACATTCTTGCTTTTCTTCAATGCCTGCTCAGCGGCGGTGACATCGATCTGCCCCGCGGTATAGGCGATATGGGCGATCTGAGGGTCGGTCGGCTTGGCATCGGCGGCGATTGAAACCGTGCCGAGCGAGGCCGCTATCAGCGCTGCACCGAAAATCTGTTTCAACATGATCTGTCTCCCTTGTGTCGTGTGAATGCCTTCCGCGCCGGCGCGTCTTTGGAAGCAGGCATTGGATGCAGATCCGTCGAAAAGGTTCCCGGAATTTTTTACGCGGGGCGGCAGCGTTTCGTTGGCGTCGGCCCCGACGCTTCAGTCTTTGCCGAGGAAGCGTTGAAGCACGATCGCGTGATTGTGCTGGAGGTCTTTCGCCGCATAGAGAAGCGTTGCGTCCGATTTTCCGATCTGGTGTTCGAGTTCTTCGACGGCCGTCGCGTTCTTTTCGAGCTCGTCCCGGTAGCGGCGCTGGAACTCTGTCCATCTGGCGGGATCGTGGCCGAACCAGCGGCGCAGCGCCGGGCTCGGCGCGACCTCCTTCAGCCAGAGATCGACTGCCGCATCCTGCTTGCTCAGTCCGCGCGGCCAGAGCCTGTCGACGAGAATGCGGATGCCGTCCTTGTCTTGCTTCGGTTCGTAGATTCGCTTGATGTGCACCGTCATTTGCTTACCGCGCAGGTTCAGAATCAGTTTTCGAACGAAGAGATGAGCGAAGGATTTGGTTCCTGCCGGCTATCGCCGAGTCTGCCCGAGTTCTAAGGCAGGCTGTCGACGAGATGAGCGGGCCTGTCGTCGTGCTGGACGGCGGCGCCTTTGACGATCTGCCGGATGCAGAAGAACTTCAATCTCGCCCTGGTGACGATCCGCACGGTCCTGGGGGAGCGAGGTTCGGACCAGTTCGCGGACAAGGCGGCGAAATTTCGCCGGATGCTGGCCAGCTTCAGGTCGAACGGTACCGCCTTCGGAATCCCCGTCTCCGATGAAGAATCGCGGCCGATTCCTTCGCCTCCCCATGATCTCTGGCTGAAGCTTGCCGATGCGCTGGATGGGTTCTCGGCCTGAATATCGACCGCGCCACAACCGCAATGGCCGTTGTGGCGCGGTGATGCGTCTCCCTATCAGAACGGATAATGCTGGGCGGAATCCTCGACCGTGATCCAGCGCAGATCGGTGAACTCGGCGATTGCCGCCTTGCCGCCGAAGCGGCCGTAGCCGCTGCCCTTGACGCCGCCGAAGGGCATTTGCGCCTCGTCGTGCACGGTCGGGCCGTTGATGTGGCAGATGCCGGATTCGATCCGCGCCGCAACCGCCATTGCCCGCTGGATGTTGCGGCTGAAGACGGCGGATGACAGGCCATATTCGGTATCGTTGGCGATGCGGATCGCTTCTTCCTCGCCCGAGACGCGAATGATCGGCTTGACCGGGCCGAAGGATTCTTCCGCATAGACGCGCATGTCCGATGTGACGTGGTCGAGCAGTGTGGCCTCGACCACGGTGCCGGTGCGTTTGCCGCCGGCCACGAGTTTCGCGCCCTTGGCCGTCGCATCGGCGATCAGCTCTTCCATCTTCTTGGCGGCATCGAGGCTGATCAGCGAGCCGAGAACGACATGGCCGCGCGGATCGCCGGCCGGGAGCTGGCTGGCGCGGGCGGCGAGTTTGGCGACGAATTGATCGGCGATCGAGCTATCGACGATGATCCGCTCGGTCGACATGCAGATCTGTCCCTGATGCATGAAAGCGCCGAAAATGGCGGCATTGACGGCGCCGTCGATATCGGCGTCGTCAAGGATAACAAGCGGGGCCTTGCCACCGAGTTCGAGAAGGGCGGGTTTGAGATATTTGCCGCAAGTCTCGGCGATGATCTTGCCGACTTTTGTTGAGCCGGTGAAGTTGACGCGCCTGACGGCGGAATGGGCGATGAGCGCGGTGACGATCTCCGGCGCATCCTCCGGCGCATTAGTAATGACGTTGATGACGCCGGCGGGCAGGCCTGCTTCCGTCAGCACCGTCGCGATCAGCCGGTGCGTGCCCGGGCATTGTTCGGATGCCTTGAGAATGACGCTGTTGCCGCAGGCGATCGGCATGGCGATGGCGCGGGTGGCAAGGATGACGGGCGCGTTCCAGGGCGCGATGGCAAGGCAGACGCCGGCGGCCTGGCGAACGCCCATAGCGAGCGTGCCGGGTTTGTCGGAAGGGATGATTTCGCCGGTGATTTGCGTCGTCATGGCGCCGGCCTCGCGCAGGATGTTTGCGGCGAGCATGACGTTGAAGCCGGCCCAAGGCGCGGTGGCGCCCGTTTCCTCGATCATCAACTGGGTAAACTCGCCCACTTTCGAATCCATGATGTCGGCAGCCTTCATCAGGATGGCGCGGCGCTGGCCGGGGCCGGTCTTCGACCAGGTGCTGAAGGCGGCGGAAGCGGCATTAACGGCGGCGGCAACATCGTCCAGATTTGCCGCGGCGGCGCGGCTGGCGAGCTTTTCGGTGAAGGGATCGATGCGGTCATAGGTCCGGCCGCCGGAGGCCGCGCGGTCCGCGCCATTGATAAGCAGGGAAATATTCATCGGAGGTCTCCTGGGAACAAGAACTAGAAGCCGAGAACTTCGGCGTTGATGGAAGCTTCGAGGCCGCCGTCGACGGCAATGTTGGTGCCGTTGATCCAGCGCGCACCATCCGAGCAGAGGAAGAGCACGGCGGGCGCGATATCGCCGGCGGTGCCGGCCCGGCCGACGCGGGTGATGTCGCTATCGACCCTGGCGTCGCCGAGCACGGCACGGAACTGCTTGAGGATCGGCGTTTCCACCGGCCCGGGGCTCACAGCATTGACGCGGATGCCGCGCTGTTTGAACAGCGGCTGGTGGGCTGCGCGCATGGTCCAGAGCAGCAGAAGCTCTTTGGAGAGCGGATAGGCTTGCTCGTCCTTGAGACCGTGTTCGGCAACGATCGCCGCCACATCGGGGAAGCCCTCGACTGATGTCAGCGACTTCGCCCGCTCGAGATTGGCCCGCCAGCCGTAACCGGCGATCGAGGCGACGTTGACGATGGCACCGCCTTCGCGCAGTCGCGGCGCCACGGCTTCCGACAGGGCGCGCAGACCGTAGAAATTGACCGCGAGCGTCGAGACGACGCCGGTGCTGCCGGAAAGGCCGGCGACATTGGCGAGCGCATCGAGACGCGCCGGGAGCCGTGCAACGATTTCGGCTACGCCCGATGGCGTGGACAGATCGCCCTTGATGAAGGCGGCACTTCCATTTGCCGGTTCGCGGACATCGACGCCGATGACCTCGGCCCCCATCTGGCCGGCCAGTTCCGCCGTGCGGGCACCGATGCCGGAGGCCACGCCGGTCACCAGGATTGTTTTACCAAAAAGCATGAACGTCACCTTTCACAACAACTCCGGAGCAAACCGGCTCATTCTTTCCATTTGATTTTGATCGGACCGGGAAGTTTCAGCCGGTAGCCGACGGGCAGAAGCTGGAAGTCGAAGCGACGCTCGACTTCGCCCCAGAGCCCGCGTGGGAGGTAGAGGGAGAAAATCAGGGCGGTGGCGCCGAGGCCGATCAGATACCAGACGCCGGCTCCGCCGAAGAAGGTCTCGATGAGGAAGAACAGGATGGCGCCGAGGATCGCGCCTTCGAACTTGCCGATCCCGCCGACCAGCACCATGAAGATCATGTAGGCCGTCCATTGGACGCTGAAATAGGTCTTCGGCTGGAAGGTGGTGGCGGTCGCCAGCCACAGGCCGCCGGCGACCGCAATGCCGAAAGCGGCGAGCACGAAGAGCAGACGCTTGGTCGCGGTCACCCGCACGCCGACCGAGGTCGCCGCCTCTTCATTGTCGCGGATTGCCTGCATCGCTGCCCCTGCGCGGCTGCGCATCAGCATGAAGAGAGCGCCGAGCAGGGCCGCCATGGATGCCAGCGCAAGCCAGTAGATCGTTGCTCGCCGCATGCCGCTGTCATAGAGGTTGAGCGAGATCAGCGACGTCCCGGTTTCCCCCTGAATCAGCCGGTCGAGATTGACGAGCAGATGGGCGAGCTCGGCCACGACCCACATGCCGATCGCGAATTCGCCGCCCTTCAGCCGCAGCATGAAGAGCGAGAGTGGGATCGACAGCGCACCGGTCACGATCGCGGCGGCAAAGACCGAGACGAAGGGGTCGAGCCCGGCATCGGCGAGCCGAATGGTGAAATAGGCGCCGAGGCCGAAGAACACCTGCTGGCCGACCGAGACCAACCCGCCGAAACCGGCGAGCGCATTCCACATGGCGGCAAGGATCACGTAGATGAAGAGGGCCGTCAGCCTGTCGATCGCGCCGGCGCCGAGCACGGCGGGAGCGAGCGCCAGCAGGGCAAGCACTGCGGCCATCGAGCCAAGCGCCAGCCGCGAAGCTCTCGTCCAGCGCTCTATGGATATTCCGTTAGAGACGAATGTCATGTCGGGCTCCGAAGACGGGCGCGAAATTTCAAGAATGCGCCGAGCTTGTCGAGTTGAGGCATGCCGAAGCGGGACAGCCTGACGAAAAGGACCAGCAGAAACACGGCATGGCCGCCGATCAGAAAGCCTTGCGGATGCAGCTGCGCGCCGAGCGATTGGGCGAGGCCGAGAATGATGCCGCCGGCAAGCGTGCCCCAGAGCGATCCCGCTCCGCCAATCACGGCCGCCTCGAAGGCGAAGAGCAGCTGCGGCCCGCCGGCATAGGGGCTGAAGGTCGCCCGCATGCCGAGAAAAGCGCCGGCGATCCCGATCGTCACCATGGTGATCGCGGTGGCGACGGCATTCACCCGGCGCGCATCGATGCCGACCAGCCCCGCAGTATCGGGATCTTCGGCCGTGGCGCGGATGGCGCGGCCGAGCGCAAAGCGGCTAAGGAAGAATTGCAGCGCGCCGAGAAGGAGGATTGCCGTCACCATCATCATCACGGCAAGCTTGCCGACGAAGATGTTGCCCGGCAACTGCCAGGACGCATAGGACAGGTTGCCGATGAAGGGTGCGAGCGACCGTGTATCGGCGCCGAACTGCTCGAACAGTAGATTGTCGATGACGATCGACAGGCCGAAGGTGGTGAGGATCGGCAGCAGCGTGCCGCCGCGGGCGCTGCGTTCGAGGATGAAGCGCTGCAGCAGCCAGCCGATCACCGCCATGACGGGCAGCACGATCAGCAGGCCGGCGAAAGGCGGGATGCCGGCCTTGGCGGCAAGCAGCCACAGCCCGTAGGCGGCCGCGACCGCCAGGCTGCCATGGGCGAGATTGATGATTCGCATGACCGAAAACATAAAGGACAAGCCGCAGGCGATGACGGCGTAATAGCCGCCGAGCAGGATGCCCTGGATGAGGGAGTTGATCATGATGGGCTCCTTTCGCCGGCTGCCCGGTGTAGCCCGAAATAGGCCTGGGTGACGTGCTCGCGGGTGACGGCCGCAGCCGGACGGTCGAGCACGATGCGTCCTTCCAGCATGCAGATGACACGGCTTGCGACGCTCATGGCGCGCGCAAGATCCTGCTCGACGAGCACGATTGTTGTTCCTGAGGTCAGCAATGCCTGCAACTGAGCGTAGACGCGGTCCACGACCAGCGGCGAAAGCCCGAGCGAGACTTCGTCAAGCAGCAGAATGTCAGGGTTGCTCATCAGCGCCCGGCCGATCGCGGTCGCCTGCTGTTCGCCGCCCGACAGGTGCCCTGTCTTGGCGTGGCGGCGGGGTTTGAGGTTCGGGAAGGCGTCGAGGACGCGATCGATGCTCCACTCGCCCGTCCGGCCGCAACTCTTTCCGAGAAGCAGGTTCTCTTCCACGGTCATCTGCGAAAACAGCCGGCGGCCCTCCGGCACGAGGGCAATACCCTTGGCGATCCGTTTGTGGGAAGGCACGGAGGCCAGGTCTTCATCGTTGAGAAGAACGCGCCCGGCAGACGGAAGGTGGGCGCCGGCGATCGATCTGAGCAGCGTCGTCTTGCCCGCGCCGTTTGCGCCGACCAGCGCCAGCACCTCGCCCTTGGCAAGATCGAAGCTGACTCCGCGCACCGCCTGGAGCAGGCCGTGGCGAACGTCGAGGTCGCGGATGGAGAGAAGGCTCATGCGGGTGTCCCTCCGAGATAGGCCTTGACCACCTCCGCATTGCTCATAACCATCTTCGGTTCGCCGTCGGCGATGATCCTGCCGGCATCCATGCAGATCAGTCGTTCCGCCACCTGCAGCAGGATGTGAACGATATGCTCGATCCAGACGATGCCGATGCCGCGGCGGCGCAATTCGAGGATGGTTTCGACGAGCTCGCTCGCCTCGCCATCGGTCAGGCCGCCGCCGATCTCGTCGAGCAGCAATAGTCTCGGCTGCGTGGCGAGCGCACGGGCAAGCTCCAGGCGTTTGCGATCCAAGAGGCCGAGCGTATCGGCAGGGCGGTTGGCGACGCCAAGCATGCCGCAAAGGGAAAGCGAATCCACCACGCGCTCATAGGCCTCGTCGCGGCTTGCGGCACTGCCGTGCGATGCGGCGACGAAGACATTTTCGAAGGTCGTCATGCCGCTGAAGGGCTTGGGAATCTGATGAGTCCGGACGAGCCCGGAGCGGCAGCGTTCCGCCGCCGTCCGGTTGGTGACGTCGGCGCCATCGAAGATGATGCTTCCCTCACTCGGCGGGAAGGCGCCGGCGAGCACGCTGAGCAGGGTCGTCTTGCCCGCGCCGTTCGGCCCGACAATGCCGACCGCCTCGCCATCACCCATCGAAAAATCCAGGTTCTCCAGCACCACAAGCGCGCCGAACCGCTTGTGGATCCCCTTGGCCGAGAGAAAGGCTCCCCCCGGCCGCCTTTGTGCTTCCTGTCGCTGCACTTGGTTATCCATTGTAAGCGATGAGCTTGGCGCCGACCGGGACGTTGGGATCGGTGGCGTTTTCGGTGACGACATAGTCGAGCGCGAATTTCGAGCCTTCCGGCGCCTTCACCCATTGCGTGCCGATGATTGGCCCGGGCGAGACATTGGCGACCGGGCCGCTGGTGAAATCGACCTTGCCGGCGATCGTGGTGGTTTTCAGCGTGGCAATCGCCTTGGCGACGGCTTCCTTGCTCTTGACGTCGCTGCTCGCTTTCAGCGCATCGAAGCCGGCATCGAGAAGCGCCAGGCTGGCGCCCAGCTGCTGCGTCCACTGTTTGCCGCTCGCCGTTTCGTAGCCGTCTGCGAGTTCGGTTCCCGACACGCCGGTCAGCGTGGATTTGTAAGGGAAGGCCTTGTGCCAGTAGGCGGCGCTGCCGATGTTCATGCCGAGATCGCCGAGCGCCTCGATGTCGGAGGGAAACAGGCCCGTCTTGGCGACCTGGCAGATCTTGATCTGCTGGGTGAGACCCTGCTGCGCGGCCTGGCGCCAGAAGGCGGCGAAATCGGGCGGTATCGGGAAGGAATTGAAGATCTCCACGCCCTCCTGCCGAAAGAGAGCGATCTGTGCGGTAAAATCGGTGGTTCCAGTTTCATAGGCGCCGGGATCGACAATGGTGAAGCCGGCCTTGGCAAGGGCGGGCGCCAGATGGGCGCGGATCGCGTTGCCGTCGGCGTCGTTCGGATACATTACGCCGACCTTCTTGTTGGTCTCGATCAGGTTCCATTGCGAAACATAGGCTTTGTGGAACTCTTCGACGCCGAAACCGAAATGATAGGTCCATTTGAACGGGGAGGGCGCGCCCGGCTTGGCGCCGCGGCCGAAATACCAGGCCTCCCAGGGCATGACGGTGGACAGGCAGGGAACGCCTGCCGCCTCGCAGGCGTCGGCTACCGGATTGATGGTTTCGGGCGTCGAGACGGCGAGCATCAGGTCGATCGCCTGGTTGTTGATCAGCTCCTTCGCCAACTGCCCGGCGCGCGAGGGATCGGACTGTGTGTCCTGGTCGAGAATATCAACCTTCCAGGTCTTGCCGCCGGCCTGCAGGCCGTTCGCCAGCGCCTTGCGCGCGAGGTCGAGCACATAGCCGTCCGTCTCGCCGAAGCCGCCGAGCGGGCCGGTGCGCGGGCTGATGAAGCCGACCTTCAGCGTGTCGCCGACAGCGAAAGCCGTGCGGCCGGACAGCGCCAGTGCCCCGCTGCCTGCCGCGGCCGATGCGATGAAAGAGCGGCGGGTCAGTGTCACCGCGTTGAATTTTCCGTTCATGAAATCATTCCTCCCTCTCGATGCGGGCCTCCCGCCCGTTTCGCTGTTCATCCGGCCGATCTGTGATTCAGATCGGGTATTGCCGTTTTCCCGATGCCATGGTGACCCATCTGAGCTCGGTGAATTCGTCGATCGCCGCCTTGCCGCCGAAGCGGCCGTAGCCGCTCGATTTGACGCCACCGAACGGCATTTGCGGCTCGTCGGAAACCGTGGCTTCGTTGATGTGGCAGATGCCGGATTCGAGCCGCATGGCGACGGCGAGCGCCGCATTGACATCGGCGGTGAAAACCGCCGCCGAAAGCCCATATTCGTTGTCGTTGGCAACCGTCACGGCTTCATCGACGCTGCCGACGCGGATGATCGCCGCGACCGGTCCGAAGCTCTCCTCGCGGTAGATGCGCATGGCCGGCGTTACGTGATCGATGACGGTCGCATCCATCAGCGTGCCGTGGGCCTCGCCGCCGCAGACCAGGACTGCGCCTTTCTGCAGGGCATCGTCGATCAGCGACCTGACGCGGCGCACGGCCTCTGCATTGATCAGCGTGCCGAGCGGCGTGTTGCCTTCCCCGGGGTGGCCTGCGACGAGGGTCGCAGCTTTCGTCCCGAACTTGCCGACGAAATGGTCGGCGATCTCGTCCATCAGGATGATCCGTTCGGTCGACATGCAGATCTGGCCCTGGTTCATGAAGGCGCCGAAGGCGGCGGCACTGACTGCCTCGTCGATATCGGCGTCGGCAAGCACGATGAACGGCGCCTTGCCGCCGAGTTCGAGCAGGCAGCGCTTGAGATGCCTTGCCGAGGTTTCGGCGATGATCCTGCCGACACGGGTGGAGCCGGTGAAGTTGATGCGGCGCACGGCCGGATGGGCGATCAAGGCATCGACGACGGCGGCGGCATCGCCCGGCGCATTGGAGACGACATTGACGACACCACGCGGAAAACCGGCATCGCGCAGGATGTCGCCGATCAGGCCATGGGTCTTCGGGCAGAGCTCCGAAGCTTTCAGCACGACGGTGTTGCCGCAGGCCAGCGGCATGGCGACGGCGCGGGTGCCGAGAATGATTGGCGCGTTCCAGGGGGCGATGCCGACGCAGACGCCGGCCGGCTGGCGCACGGCCATGGCGAGGCTGCCGGGAATGCTTGACGGAATGAGCTCGCCTGAGATTTGCGTGGTCATCGCCGCCGCCTCGCGAAGAATTTCGGCGCCGAGCCCGCAATTGATCGCCGCCCATTGCGCGGTGGCGCCGGTTTCGCCGGTCATGGCGGCAATAAGCTCCGGCGTGCGGGCCTCCAGGAGATCGGCTGCGGCATTCAGCAGCCCGCGCCGTTCGCCGGGGCCTGTCTGCGACCAATCGGGGAAGGCGGCAGCGGCCGCATTGGCGGCCCGCGTCATGTCGGCGACGGATCCCGCCGAGGCGACCGTTGCGACATCGCCGGTCAGCGGATCAATGCGTTCGAAGGTCGCCCCTTGGGAAGCCTCCATCGCCTCGTTATTGATCATCAGCTTTGCCGAAAACACCGTTGTCCCCATCCGCCACGAAGCAGCGCTTGCATTGTGCCAAGGGAAGAAGACGCGTGGAGGCCGCAGCCTCAAGGCTGTCTAAGCGTTGCCGCGTCTGCCGGTATGCCTCCTCCCAAAGGCTGATGACGGTCAGGTTACGCCGATCGATTGCGGATGGAATGCGATTTATTGGGTTAATATTGTAATTATCCGGTGAATGCCGCAGTGTTTAGCGGCAAGCGGAGGAGAGGCCTTGGTGACGGACGGCGGTATTCATCATTATGCCAGGGGCGAATGGCATGCGCCTTCGCTGTCGCATCGGCGCATCCGTCTGCAAAAGGGACTTTATGCCGACTTCTATCATTTCCTGCTGCTCGGGGAGGGGCGAGCCGAGCTTCATTTCGACAGTGGCGAAGATCGGATATTGCAGGGGCCGCTGCTTGCCTTCCTGCCGCCGCAGGCGCGCTGCGACCTGTCGATTTCTGCCGGAACTGCGGCCCATCTCGTCGGAGCCTCGGCGCAGGTCATGGTCGATGCGATCGGCGACAAGGTGGAATCCTATTCGCTGCGCATTTTCACCGAGCAGCGCAAGCTGGTCGAGGCGACGGACCCCTTGCTGGCGGCCGAAATCAATCCGTTGATTTCGGGCTTCGTGCGGGAACTCGCCGATCCCTCCCGCTCTTCCTGGATGGTTGCGTCGGCCTATATGCGCCTGATCCTGATGACGCTGTGGCGCGGTTCTGGCGGCGAGAGAAGCGAGCCGCGCGGGCAGGGCGAAACCGGATCGATCCTGCAGCGATATCGGCAGCTGGTCGAGGCCGGTTTCCGCCGGCATCGGCCGATCAGCGAGTATGCCGCAGAACTGGGCGTCACCGCCGACCGGCTTCATGCGATCTGCCAGAGGGCACTCGGCCGCTCGCCGATTCAGCTTCTGCATGAGCGGGTGGTGCAGGAGGCGAAACTCAGATTGGAGCGCTCGGCCCGCAATATCCAGGAAATCTCCGACAGCCTCGGCTTTCGCGACCCGACCTATTTCAGTCATTTCTTCAAGCGCAAGACCGGCCTTTCCCCTGCCGGCTACCGCGACATCGCCCGCGCTTCCGCCGGCGCGGAAAACAGCATGCTGTCCTCGGGTTATGCGGATTGGCCTTAGGCTCGGGCTCGTTGGTCAAAGCCCGAATATGCCGGTCTTGGATCTCAAATCACATTGATAGGGAAGCCCCAACAGACGTAGGACTGCAATGCGCCAAGAATAACCGTCACAACGGATCGGGTGAACGACCGCTTTGGGGCCGGTGGCCGACCGTCCACTGCTGGAACACCCAAAACGAAAAAGCGGGCATCGGAGTTCTTGCCGCCGAGGTCTGAGATCGGCCCTTTGCTGCCGTTCAAGGTCGATCCGAGGACGCACGGTATATGCTAGAATGCGGCCGAAGTCAGAACGCGACAGGCGCAATGCGAGGGCGGTGTGATCGAACCAGAGTTCGCGCGACCGTGTGCCGACGTTGTGCTCTTGGAAGGGAGACGAGGACGATGCCGACACCAGAGCGGCCCAGCCTAATAGTTCGACAGAAATCCCCTGAAAATATCGAGTTTCCGTTTGCGTCGCTCTCCGATCGTGTGATCCCAACCGAGCTGTTCTTCGTGCGAAACCAATCCCGCCGCCGGACCTCGATGCGCGAGACTGGAGATTGCGCGTTGGCGGGGCGGTGGAGCGGGCGATCGGACTTGACCTCGACAGCACCAAGGCGATGCGGAGCACGACTTTCCCCGCCGTCCGCCTAATCCAAGTGTGCCGAATGCTAAACTTGATCAAGTGTGCTCGTTGGCTGGGCACGCCCCAGGTAGAGCGTCTTCTCACCGCATAGAAGGCCGTGATAAAGAGGCCTCATGGGCATTAGGAACTATCTGATCGAAGGCGGCTCGGGGACTGGAAAGACGTCTGTCGCTACCGAACTGGAGCGGCGGGGCTACCATGTTGTCCATGGTGACCGTGTATTGGCCTATGTCGGCGACCCCGAGACAGGCCGGGCGCTCGCAGGGCCACCCGAAGGGGTAGACCGTATCGCCTGGGGATACGCTCACTGGATCTGGCCTGTCGATAAGGTCCGAGCCATTGCTGCCGACACCACCCATACTGCCACGTTCTTTTGTGGCTGTTCGCGCAATTTCCACAAATTTCTGGACCTGTTCGATAAGATTTTCGTGCTCGACATCGATGTTGAGACGTTGAACCGACGGCTGGATGGGCGCCCGAACGAGCCGGGCTTCGAGCCGGCCGAGCGGGCCCTGGTGCTCCGCTACCATCGTAGCCGGGCGCATCTTCCGGCTGGCAATAATATTGACACGGCGAATGCCATCCCAAGTGTCGTCGACGATATCCTCGCTCAACTTACCTGAAGCCCGGCAGGTTTGTGATCGGGAGGGAAGCAACTGACTATTGCGAGAAAGACGCTGGCTGCCGTGCGGCTCACTGGCGGCGTTGTCGGTTTCATAGCCGACCGGCCGTCCTGAGAATGACAAACCGGGCGTCCTGACGGCCGTCTTGAGGGCGCGAAGCTGCCGAGGCACTTCTGCAGCTGTCGGCCTGCGCCAGACGATTTTTGTCGCCGCCGCGATGCATGCCCTCGGATCACCGGTCTACCGACTGAATATTAGAGAAGCTTGCGCTTCTTGCGCGAGCAGGTTATAAACTGAACTATATGGTTCAGTATTTAGGTTCTCCCCTCGATCTCTCGTTTGCGGCGTTGTCCGATGCGACCCGCCGCGGGATCATCGATCAGCTGGGGCGAGCGGACGCGTCGATCACCAGTCTGGCGGATCAGTTCCAGATGACGCTGACCGGCATGAAGAAGCACGTCCAGGTTCTCGAGCGAGCGGGGCTCGTCGTCACGCAGAAGGTCGGACGGGTGAGAACCTGCAAGCTTGGGAAACGCGGCCTCAACGCGGAAGCCGAGTGGATCGAGGCGCATCGCAAGCTCTTCGAGGCCCGCTTCGAAGCATTGGACGAAATCATCAGCGAAATGAAACAGGAGGGAAGCGATGACTGAGCAAGTTAACAGTGCAGATAGTGCGCAGAACCGCACGTCAGTCGAGCGCAGAGGAGATCGCGAACTCTTGGTAACGCGAATATTCAATGCGCCGCCGAGCACGGTTTACAAGGCGTGGAGCCGGCCCGAGCTGTTCCAGCGCTGGTGGGTGCCAAAATCGGTATCCGGTGTTTCGCTCGTGTCGTGTGATATGGACGTCCGTACCGGCGGCAAATATCGGCTGGAATTCGGCGCCGACGGTTCGGACACCATGGCCTTCTACGGCAAGTATCTCGAGGTCGTGCCGAACGAACGCATCGTCTGGACCAACGACGAGGGCGAAGAAGGTGCGATCACGACCGTGACCTTCGATGACCAAGGCGGGAGGACACTATTGAAATTCCACGAAATTTATCCGTCCAAGGAGGCGCTTGAGGAAGCACTGCAGGGCTCGGCGGCCGCATTGTCGGAGCAGTTGGAGCAGCTCGACGAATTGCTTTCCAGCATAGGCGAGTAGCGCGGGTCGGGAAACTCGCCTCAAGGGACGTCTGCTCTCGGGAAGCGGCTCCACCGGCCTTTCTCACCGTCTTGAGGGCCCGAAGCAGCCGTTGAACTAACTGATATTTGATGATTGCTTCCGGCCGTTAGCGGAAACTGCTGAAGTTGACTTGACCTCGAAGAGCAGGCCAACCTCACGACAGGGCGAAGATTTTGACCTCCCGCCCGATGCCCTGAAGTTCCGCCATTCGCGAGGCGGAGCTTATGCTGCTGTCGCGCAGGATCTCCGAAACCTTGATATCGCCGACGATCGCCTCCGTCGTCATGATCACATTGGGATCGGCAAGGCCCTGGACGCGAGAGGCGATATTAACGGTCTGGCCGAAATAATCCTGCCGGTCGTTCAGGTTGACTGCGAGGCATGGCCCCTCATGGATGCCGATCTTCAGGAGAAGATCGTCGCTGCCGTGTTCGGCATTCAACCGAAGCATCGCCTCCCGCATGCGGAGCGCGGCCGCAACGGCGCGGTCCGGGCTCGGGAAGGTCGCCATCACGGCGTCGCCGATGGTCTTGACGACAGCTCCCGCCTCGGTGGCTACGATCTCATGAAGAACGCGGAAATGCGCCCGCACCAGATCGAAAGCGGCAAGATCTCCGACGCGCTCGTAAAGTGCTGTCGAGCCCCGCAAGTCGGTGAAGAGGAAAGTCAGGCTGGTGATCTTCAGGCGCTGGTCGACGTCTAGCGTGTCGGTCCTGTAGATGTCGCGGAAGCTCTGGTTGGTCAGCAGGCGCTTGGCCGTCAAAAAAGGCCGCCGGCGGCCCAGAAGATCATGCAGCTCATCTCCCGCTATGCAGACATTCGGCACCACGCGGCGATCGGTGTGGTTCTCGAGGGCGAGCCGCAGCAAGCCCGGGCGCAGCGTTACGGTTTCGTTCAGCGCATGCCCCCGGCTGATGACCATGGAGAGGTTTTGGCGCTCACCGGTGGGCTCGCCCTGCACATCGATGAACTGCGCCGAGTGTGTGACCGCATCGAAGATGATGACGAATTGCGAAGGCAGCTGCAGCGAGACGAAAGCCTTCTCGCCTGGCGCCAGCTCTATCATCTCCAGCAGGATGCGTTGAAACTTCGCTTCCAGATCCTCCGGCAGGTCGACGCCGGAGGAGAAGAAGATCTGGCGGTAATATTCGAGCGGAGGCAATCGGTCGGGATCATGGGCCGCGATCCTGCGCACACGCGGACTGACGGTGAACGTTACCTCGACCATCTCGTCGAGGGTCGGTTCGTAACCGGCGGCGCACAGCGCGCAATGATAAGTGTCCTGGACGACGCCTTTCAGGGTTGCGCCGCTGTCGAGAACGCCGCCGCATCCCGGGCAAAGCACATTCCAGGTCATTTCGAACGCGCCTATGCGGGCAGCATGGAGCAGCGCTGCGATCGTTCTCTCTTCATCGAGATGATGTTTTTCGGCGAAGGCCAGCGCATTGATGCGATTGAGATCGCGATCCGAGCCATGCTTGACGACGTTTTCGATGCACTCGACCGTCTGCGGGTCAGCCGCCTGCCGCAGGGTGGCAAAAAGCACGTCCATTTCACTCATGAGACAAGTCTCCGTGTGCAGAACCCACGGCGGACGACGCCTGGACAGGGATCATAACACGGGACTTTCCCAATAGAAATCTATAGGCTTGGATGCCGCGTGCTTCCGAAGCGGAAGCGGGGTCAGTGCCCCTTATAGATCCGCTTCAGCGCCGCCAGCAGCCCATCCAATTCATCAGGCGAAAACAGGTCGATGAAACGCTGTTCATGCGTGTCGATCAGCTTGCGCGCCCGCGCGAGCATCGCACGTCCGGCCTTCGTCAGATGCAGTTCCTGGCGCCGGCGGTCGGCCGCGGAAGGATGGCGCTCGATGAAATCGCGGGCTGCCAGCCGGTTGACGAGGGCCATCATCGTTGCGCGGTCGGTGCCGAGCGTATTGGCAAGGTCGATTTGCGATGCGCCCGGATTGCCCGCGGTGAGTTCCATCACCGCGAGTTGCTTCTGCGTCAGCCCAAGCTCCTCCATGGTTTCGGCGAAGTCGCGATAGATCGCCACATGCGCCATGCGCAGGTGAAAACCTAAGAGATCGCCGAGCCGGCCGACGTCGAGCGGCGGCGTTGCGGAAGCCTCCTCGGCCTCAATTTCGTCCTGCGGTGGTTTTGCGGCCATCATTCGTCTCGCTTCGTTCAGGCGCCATAACCATCAAAATCAGCGGGTTAGTCAATATCTCCGTGTTTGCGGTATCAGGGAAATTTCCCGCGCCGCCTTCGGGGGCCGGATTTGTCAAAACCAGCCTCTTGCATCTGGCCGGAAAAAGATATTAGTATGTGTTACATACAAATTTGATGCCTGTGGCGGAGGAGCGGCGGGCATGGGGAGGAGAAAATGGCGCATTCCTTTTCCGGGATGGCATCGTCGGCGGATTGCGGGCTGGTGACGGATGATCCGATCCTGTACCGCGCCCGCGTCGCGGGAGATGCTCTGGCTCTGTCCGAGATCGCCACCGGCCGGCAGCTGACCTATGCCGAACTCGATGCGCGCATCGCCCGTTGCGCCGGCCTTTTGAGCGCGATGCTCGGGGTAGGGCGGGATGGAGCGCGTGTCGCCATGCTGGCGCGCAACTCGATCGACTCGATCGTGCTTGCCTTTGCCTGCCAGCGCGCCGGCGCCATCTACGTCCCGCTCAACTGGCGCCTCAGCGCCGCCGAGCTTCGGCCGATTCTTGCCGATTGCGCGCCGGCACTTCTGGTCCATGACGAAGAGTTTTCGGCGGCGGTGGAAAGCCTTGCCGAGGTCGATCCCGAGATGATGGTGATCTGGACGGGAAGTGACCCGGGCGGGCTTGCCGCCCGGATCGAGGCGAGCCTCGCGGTGAAGCCCGTGCCTGTCGATGCGGATCAGCCTTGCGTCCTTCTCTATACGTCAGGCACGACGGGACATCCGAAGGGCGTCGTCATTACCCGCCGCAACGCCTTCTTCGCCGCCATCAATTTTTCCTTCGTTGGCGAGATCGGGCCAGGATCCGTCGCGCTCTGCGACCTGCCGTTCTTCCATACGATCGGCTTGATCGCCGTGGCGCGCACCACATTGATGCTGGGCGGTACGCTCGTCATCTCGGACAGGTTCACGCCGGCGCGCACACTAGCAGCCCTTGCCGACCGGCAGCGCGCCATCACCCATTATTTCGCCGTGCCACAGATCGCGCTCGCCTTGCGTGGCGATCCCGCCTATAGCGCCGCGGCTCTTTCCGGCCTGCATGCGCTCTTTGTCGGCGGCGCGCCGCTGACGCAGGCCTTGATCGAGAGCTATCTCGGCGACGGCGTGGCGCTGGTCAACGGCTACGGCATGAGTGAGGCCGGAACGGTGCTGCACGTGCCGATCGACCGGCGCGCAGTACGGGACAATCCCGGCAGCGTCGGTCTGCCGGCACCGCTGCTCGACATCCGCATCGTCGGTGAGGATGGCCGCGACGTCGGGGAAGGTGAGATTGGCGAACTCTGGCTGCGCGGCCCCGCGGTGACGCCCGGTTACTGGAACAAGCCCGAGGAAACCGCTGCCGCCTTCGCCGACGGCTGGTACCGCACCGGCGATCTCGGCCGGCGCGAGGTAAACGGCTTCTATCGCATCGTCGACCGGCTGAAGGACATGTATATCAGCGGCGGCGAAAATGTTTACCCCGCCGAGGTCGAGGCCGCGCTCGCAGGCCATCCCGATATTCTCGACGTGGCGGTCCTCGGCATTCCCGACATCAAATGGGGCGAATGCGGCATTGCCTATATCGTGTTGCGGCCCGGTGCTGCGGTAACGGGTGAGGCGATTGCCGGCCATTGCGCCGCAAGGCTCGCCGCCTTCAAGCGTCCGGCGCGCATCCTCTTCGTCGAGACCATTCCTCGCACCGCCTCCGGCAAGGTGCAGAAGCATGTTCTGCGCCAGCTGCATTCCGACGAAACCCTTCAACGACAGGCCTGATTAAGCGGCCCCGGCATTCATGCCGAAACCAATGGAGTAGACCCATGACTGATATGAAATCGCCGGTTCTGGTCGAATTCGACAATGGCATTGCTTTCGTGACCCTCAACCGTCCTGAAAAGCGCAATGCGATGAACCCGGCTCTGAACGCCCGGATGATGGACGTGCTCGATGAACTCGAGGGCGACGAGCGCTGCGGGGTCCTCGTCCTGCGCGGCGCCGGCGAGTCCTGGTCCGCCGGCATGGATCTGAAGGAATATTTCCGCGACAATGACGACAAACCGCGGGATGCGACGCTGAAGGCGCGGCGCCAATCCGGCGGCTGGTGGGGCCGGTTGATGTATTTCGAAAAGCCGACGATCGCCATGGTCAACGGCTGGTGCTTCGGCGGCGCCTTTACACCGCTGGTTTCCTGCGATCTCGCCATTGCCGCCGAGGAGGCGAATTTCGGCCTTTCCGAAATCAATTGGGGCATCCTGCCGGGTGGCAACGTCACCCGCGCGGTTGCCGAGGTGATGCGCCATCGCGACGCGCTCTACTACATCATGACCGGCGAGTTGTTCGGTGGACGCAAGGCCGCCGAAATGGGCCTCGTCAACGAGGCCGTGCCGCTCGCCGAGCTTGAAACCCGGGTCCGCAAGATCTGCGCCAGCCTGCTCGAAAAGAACCCGGTGACGCTGAAGGCGGCCAAGGACACTTATAAGCGCGTGCGCAACCTGCCCTGGGATCTCGCCGACGACTACATCTACGCCAAGCTGGAGCAGATGCTGTTTCTCGACAAGACCAAGGGACGCGACGAGGGGCTGAAACAGTTCCTTGACGACAAGACCTATCAGCCGGGGCTCGGCGCCTATAAGCGCGGCCGCTGACGGAGGCGAGGCGTACCGGGCCGTTTCGTGGGGCAATCATCGGGAAGAGGATACCATGAAGATTCATGCCGCAGTGGCGCGTGCGCCGCATAAGCCGTTTTCGCTGGAAAGCCTCGATCTGGAGGAGCCGCGCGAGGGGGAAATCCTGGTTCGCGTCGTCGCGACCGGGGTTTGCCACACCGATATCGTCATGCGCGACCAGCACCTGCCGGTGCCGCAGCCGGTCGTGCTCGGTCATGAAGGTGCTGGAATCGTCGAGCGTGTCGGGCCGGGCGTTGCCAAGGTGGTCCCAGGCGATCATGTCGTCATGACCTTCAATTCCTGCGGCCATTGCCCGAGCTGCAACGATCACGAAGAGACCTATTGCCACGAATTCTTCCCGCGCAATTTCTTCGGTTCGCGCGCCGATGGTTCGAGCGGGCTCTCCTACAGGGGGGAGCGGGTGAACGGCAATATTTTCGGGCAATCCTCTTTCGCCAGCCACGCGCTCTGCCATGAGCGCAATATCGTCAAAGTGCCTGAAGATGCGGATCTGGCGCTGCTCGGGCCGCTCGCCTGCGGCATCCAGACCGGCGCCGGCGCGGTCATGAATGCGCTGAAAGTTGAACCCGGAAAAGTGCTCGCGGTTTTCGGCCTGGGTTCGGTCGGCCTAGCCGCCGTGATGGCGGCGCGGATCGTCGGCGCCTCCAGGATCATCGCCGTCGACGTCAACGAGGCGAGGCTGGCGCTTGCCGCCGAGCTCGGCGCGACCGATATCGTCAACGGCAAGGCGAACGATGCCGTTGCCGCGATCATGGCGCTGACTGGCGCCGGTGTCGATTATGCGATCGATGCTTCCGGCGTGCCTGCCGTCATCGATCAATGCGTGCGGGTGCTGGCGCCGCGCGGCACCTGCGGCATCGTCGGCGCCTCGCCGCACGGCGCGACGCTGACACTCGACCTCACCCATATCCTCTCCGGTGGACGCCGGGTGCGCGGCATCGTCGAGGGTGATTCCAATCCAGACGTGCTGATCCCTCTGCTGATCGAGCTCCACAGGCAGGGCCGCTTCCCCTTCGACAGGCTGGTCACCTTCTATGATTTCGCCGACCTCAACCGGGCGGTGGAGGATGCGGAAAAGGGCATCGTGCTGAAACCGGTCGTGCGTCAGCCGGCCGTCTGACATCGTTCAAGGGAGGAAAGAATGAACACCGTCGCCCCAATCGCTACCGATACCAGTCCCGACGCCATGAAGGCGCTGCTTGCCCGGCAAAGGGCATCCTTCCTGAAAGAAGGGCCGCCTGATATCGACACCCGCATCGATCGCATCGACCGCGTCGTCGCCCTTCTTGTCGACAACAAGGACGCGATTGCCGCGGCTCTCTCGGATGATTTCGGCAGCCGCAGTGTCGAGGCAAGCCTGCTGCTCGACGTTTTTACCTGCGTCGGTTCGCTCAAATATGCCAAGGCACATCTGGCCGAATGGCTGAAGCCGGAAGAGCACGAGGCATTGTTCCCGGATGCCGTCGCCAAAGTGGTCTATCAGCCGAAGGGCGTGGTCGGGATCCTCAGCCCCTGGAATTTTCCCTATCAGCTCGCCCTCGCGCCGCTTGCCGGCATTCTCGCCGCCGGCAATCGCGCCATGATCAAACCGTCGGAGGTGACGCCGGCTTCGTCAGCGCTGATGGCGGAACTCGTCGCCCGCGCTTTCGACGACTCGGAAATCGCCGTCGTTCAGGGTGGACCGGCGACCGGTACCGCCTTTACATCACTTGCCTTCGACCATCTGATCTTCACCGGCGGCACCGCAATCGCCCATCACGTCATGCGTGCGGCGGCGGAAAACCTGACGCCGCTCACACTTGAACTCGGCGGCAAATCGCCGGTGGTCGTTGGGCGCTCGGCCGATCTGGCGGATGCGGCCCGCCGCGTCATGACCGTCAAGACGCTGAATGCCGGCCAGATCTGCCTGGCGCCGGACCATGTCTATGTGCCGGAGGAAAGCGTCGAAGCCTTTGCCGAGCACGCGATGGCGGCGGTCGCCGCAATGTATTCGACGCTGAAGGAAAATCCGGATTACACTTCTATGGTCAATGCCCGCCATCACGCCCGCGTCCAGGGCCTGGTCGACGACGCCAGAGCCAAGGGCGCCCTTATCGTCGAGATCAACCCGGCGGCGGAGAATTTCTCGCAGCAACCGGCACACCGCATACCGCCGACACTCATTCTGGATCCGAGCGAGGATATGCGCGTGCTGCAAGAGGAAATCTTCGGGCCGGTGCTGCCGGTTCTTCCCTATCGCGATATCGCCGACGTCATCGATCGGATCAACGCCCGGCCGCGCCCGCTCGCTCTCTATTATTTCAGCCAGGATGGTGAAGAGGAGGCCCGCGTTCTCGACAATACGACGTCCGGCGGCGTGACGGTCAACGACTGCATGAGCCACGTCACGGCCGAAGGCCTGCCCTTCGGCGGTGTCGGCCATTCCGGCATGGGCGCCTATCACGGCAAATTCGGCTTCCTCGCCTTCTCGCATCCACGCGCCGTCTATCACCAGAGCAAAATGGTGGAAGCGGAATATATGATGCGGCCGCCCTTTGGCGAGGCGATGCGCGGCTTTCTGGCCGGGGCGATCTGCAAGTAACGGAGGACAAGCCCGGCGGCCTACGCCGGGCTTCCTCGTCCGGACGCAGACGGCCGGGAATTTCCACTGCAACTCCAGGAACATGCGCGCCTTTTGATCGCGTAATAATAGTCCGATTGCGCAGGCTTATCCGAATTACGCAGTATCGTGCCATCACCAGGCATGTCCAGCCGAAGCGAACGGCATTTGTTAAACATGCCTTATAACAGGCGTGCCAGCCTTGCCTGGTCGATACTCCATGCCGCTCCATAAGATCGGTTTAACCAAGCTCAAACCAGTTTCGCCTATGATGAGTTGGTTACATGTCGTGGAAGGTGGATACAGCGCGGTGAATGGCAATTGGACGCAATTCGGTGGCAACCTTTCCTTCGTGTGCCTGGCAATTTCGCTCTGGGCGCTTTTTTCGATTGAGTTTCAGCGCCGGTCCTTCAGGCAGGAAAAAGTCGCCTTCGGGATCATAGCCGGCGGCGCCTCCATCGGATCCATATTGCTGGCCGTTGAATTCCACCCCGGCATCTATATCGACCTGCGTTTTTCGCCGCTTGCATTGGCCGGCATGTTCGGGGGGCCGATCGCGGCGGCCTTTGCCGCGGCGTTGGCGATGGCCTTTCGTTTTGTCATCGGCGGCACAGCGATGGTCGACGGGATTATCACCATGGCCATCGCCACCGGCATTGGCTTGGCCGGTCATTTCTGGACCCGCAAGAGATCGCCGGAGCTTAAGGACGTTGCGCTGCTAAGCCTTGCCCTTGGCGTTGCATTGGTCCTGTCGATGGCCCTGCTTCCCACCTTGGTGAATGCCCATGTGCTCGCCGGCGTCGGTTTCCCCCTGACGGCATTGAATTGTCTCGCGACTGTTCTAGGTGGTTTCGTTCTGCTGAAGACACAGCAATGGGAGCTGGAGCGAAGCATATTGGTGACCGCATTTTCGCAGTCGCCCGATTATCTCTATGTGAAGGATCGAAACAGCAGGTTCATCACCGTCAATGAAAACATGACCCGCCTCTTCCGCTTCCGGACCACGGCGGAGATGATCGGATTGTCGGATTTCAATCTGATGTCGCGGCCGCTCGCCGAGGAATTATATTATCTCGAGCAGCAGGTCATAGACACCGGGGTGCCGCTGATCGATTCCACCGAGCATATCGAAGGCAGATTCCTGCTCGCCTCCAAAGTGCCGCTGCGGGACAAGCAGGGGCGGGTGATCGGCCTTGCGGGCGTCACGCGCGATGTTACCGAGCGCACCGCCCTGGAGCGGGAATTGCGCGAAAGCAAGAACCTGCTCTCGCATGCGATGGCCGGTATGTCCGATGGCATCGCCATGTATGACAGCAAGGGCTTTATCCTTTTTTGCAACGAGCAGTATCGCAATGCGTTCCCGCTCTCCGGAGAGGCCCGCGTGGTCGGCGCTCATATCAGTGACATACTGCGTCGTGTCGTCGAAACCGGCGAGCGGCCTGGTATTCCCGATGATGTGGACGGGTGGATCAAGGCTGCCACCGCCTCGCTGCACAGCAACAAGGATGAAGAGGTTCAGCTTCATAACGGCGACTGGCGCAGCATCCGGACAAGGCTTGCGGAAGACGGCACGGCGATGGCGGTCGTCTCCGACATTACGGCGACGAAACAGGCGGAAATCGCACTCAGGCTGTCGGCGGAGCAGCTGAAGAGCCTTGCTGAAACCGACGGCCTCACTGGCATGGTCAACCGCCGCGCCTTCGACGAAGCTTTCGCTCGCGAGACTGCGGGTAGCGCCAGGAGAAACACGCCGTTCAGCCTGCTGATGGTCGATATCGACCGCTTCAAGGCCTATAATGACACCTATGGTCATCCTGCCGGAGACCAATGCCTGCGGGTCGTCAGCAAGTGTCTGCGCCAATCCGTCAGTCGGCCGGCAGACATTGTCGCCCGTTACGGCGGCGAGGAGTTCGTAGTGTTCCTGCCCGACACCAGCGCCAAAGGCGCAATGATCGTCGCCGAGCAATTCGCGCGGCGCCTGGCCCAGGAGAATATCGCCCATTCCGGCAGCGAATTCGCCCGGGTGACGGCAAGCATCGGCATCTCCTGTGCGACCGGAGCCGTTCTGCGGACCAACCCGAACCGCCTGCTGACCGAGGCCGACGCGGCGCTCTATGACGCCAAGACCCAAGGCCGCAATCGCATTCTGGCCCATTCACCCAACGGCGAACGGCATGCGATGAAGGAAGCCGGTTAAATCGAGATCTTTCTTCGATAGGTTTTTTCTATCAAACCATCGCGCCTGCCGCCTTGATGTTTTTCGCGCTTCGACAATAAGGGCGCATGGACTCAAAATTCATTGGTAAGAAATCGGCGGCCGCCGGCGGCTGGGGCGCTTTGAAGAGCTGCGGCAAGCAATTGCTGCAAAGCGGCATGCCCATCTCGGGTGCGCGCACCATGCTGAAGGCGAACCAGCCTGATGGTTTCGATTGCCCGGGCTGCGCCTGGGGCGATCCGGAACACGGATCGTCGTTCGAGTTCTGCGAAAACGGCGTGAAGGCGGTGGCCTGGGAGGCGACGGAGAAGCGGGCAACGCCCGCCTTCTTCGCCAAGAATACGGTGTCTGAGCTTCGTCGGCTGACGGATTATGAACTTGAACTCAACGGCCGCCTGACGCATCCGATGCGCTACGATGCGGCGAGCGACCGTTATCTGCCGGTTTCGTGGCAGGATGCCTTTACCGAGATCGGCGGCATCCTGAAGGGTCTCGATACCCCCAACCGGGCGGAGTTTTACACTTCGGGTCGGGCGAGCAACGAAGCCGCCTTCCTGTATCAGCTGTTCGTGCGCGTCTACGGCACCAACAATTTTCCCGATTGCTCCAACATGTGCCACGAAGCAAGCGGTATCGCCATGCGCCAGGCCGTCGGCGTCGGCAAGGGCACGGTGCTTCTGGAGGATTTCGAAGAGGCCGACGCGATCTTCGTGATCGGGCAGAACCCTGGCACCAACCATCCGAGAATGCTCGGAGACTTGCGTCGTGCGGCGATCCGCGGCGCGCGCGTCGTCGTCTTCAACCCGATCCGCGAGCGCGGCCTGGAGCGCTTCTCCGATCCGCAGGACAAGATCGAGATGCTGCGCGGCGGTTCGACCGATATCGCCAGCCTTTATCTGCAGCCGCAGCTCGGCGGCGATATGGCTGCGGTGCGCGGAATGGCCAAGGCCGTGCTGGCTAGAGAAGACAGAGCGGCCGCCGCTGGCCAACCCGCCGTTCTCGATCACGCATTTCTCACGGAACACTGCGCGGATTTTCAGGCGTATCGGACAGCGGTCGAGGCGACGAGCTGGGCTGAGATCGAGGACCAGTCGGGACTGAGCCGGGAGGAGATCGAGCGGGCGGCCGATGTCTATATCAACGCCGAGCGGGTCATCTGCACCTGGGCGATGGGCGTGACGCAGCATCTGCATTCCGTTGCGACGATCCGCGAGATCGCCAATTTCATGTTCCTGCGCGGCAATATCGGCCGGCCGGGTGCCGGCCTTTGCCCGGTTCGCGGCCATTCCAACGTGCAGGGTGACCGCACCATGGGTATCAACGAAAAGCCACCGGAGGATTTCCTCGATGCGCTGGAAAAACACTTCCGCTTCACCGTTCCTCGCGAACATGGCCACAATGTCCTTGCGGCGATCGGCGCGATGCTCGACGGCTCTGCCGAAGCCTTCATCGGACTTGGCGGCAATTTCGCCCGCGCCACGCCTGACAGTGCACTCGTTGAAAGGGCGCTGCGGCGGCTGAAGCTGACGGTGCACATCGCAACCAAACCCAATCATTCGCATCTCATGCCCGGCGAGACGGCCTTCATCCTGCCGTGCCTCGGGCGCACCGAGATGGATCTGAACGCGGCGGGCAACTCCCAACTCGTGAGCGTCGAGGATTCGATGAGCATGGTGCATGGTTCTGCCGGTATCAATCGCCCGGCCTCGCCGCATCTCCTCTCGGAAGTGGCCATCATCGCTGGCATTGCACAGGCGACGGTCGGCTCCGCCGTGGTTGACTGGGCAGAGCTCGCCGACGACCACGACCGCATCCGCGATCACATCGAGGCGACCATTCCCGGTTTCGAAAACTACAATAAGCGCCTGCGCAAGCCCCGCGGTTTCCACCTGCGCAACGCAGCAAGCCATCGGGAGTGGGACACATCGGCAGGCAAAGCGTCGTTCTCGTCCGAGGCGCTTCCCGAGGAGACGGTCCATCAGCGGGCGCGAAAGGGCGAGGGACGTCGTTTCGCCCTGCAGACATTCCGGTCGCATGATCAATACAATACGACGATCTATGGTCTGGATGACCGATATCGCGGCGTCTACGGAGAGCGGCAGGTCATTTTTATTCATCCGGCCGACCTGAAGGCGATGAATGCCGAGGCCGGTGACCGCATCGACGTGGTCGGCGAGCATCATGACGGCATCGAGCGCATTGCCGGGAATTTTCGCCTGGTGCCCTATGACATTCCGAGGGGCAGCATCGCCGGTTATTATCCCGAGCTGAACGTGCTGGTGCCGCTCGGCAGCGCCGGCAAGGAAAGCGATACGCCCACCTCGAAATCGATCATGGTGTCCTTGCGCGGGCGAAACACCGCGTGAGCAAAGAGCTATCCGACGCCGATCGATTTTTCGCCCTTGTCGCTGCGGCGCAAGCCGGGGACATCCGCCTGACATCCATACAGGCGGGCCTCCTCGTCGCCGCCGAACTCGGGATCGCGCGCGACAGCCGCGCCTTTGCACGCAAGCTCGGGATTGCCCATTCCCTCGTTCTGCGGGAACTGAACGCTCTGGCGGCGAGGGAGGGGGTGCTTGAGATCGTCAAGCGGGATCCGAGGACGATGAGAGTGCACTACACATTGCCGCCGGCTTCCGCGTCCTAAAGCGCGTCGCGATCTTTCAGATTCGCTTGTCACGCTTTAGGTCTTTGTTTTTGCGCATGTCTTTATCGCAAAACCGCAGCACATTTTTGCGGGACATGCTTTAACCCCGGCGGCTACAAACGGCAGACGCGCTTCCGGGTGTCGGAAGGGTATTCCCCGTAGGTCGATTTGTAGACTGCGGAAAACCGGCCGAAATGAAAGAAGCCCCATTTGAGACAGATCCCTTTCATGCTCTCCTTGCTCTCGGGGTCGAGCAGCTCCTGCCGCGCCGCGCGCAAGCGAAGCGTCAACAGATAGACGGCGGGAGAGGTGCCCCTGAAGGCGCGGAAGCCGGTTTCGAGCGCCCGGCTGGAGACGCCGGCCGCCTCGGCGACCTTCGGCATGGTGATCGGCTGATCGATATTGGCCTGCATGAATTCGATCGCCTTGCGCACGTGCCGGGGAGCGATGAGCGCAGGCCCCTTGTCGAGGAAATGCGACAGCCGGTTCGGCACCATGCGCACGACAAGATCGGCCAGCGCCTGCGTCATATGCGCCATGGCGATCGGTGACTGCAGCAAGGGGCCATTGTCGCGCATACCGATGGCGATCGTCTCCGTCAGGTTGCCGATCGTCCGGCCGACGGGCGTCGACAGATCCAGTTCGGGCAATAGATCGAGAGAGCCGCTGAACGGCATTTCGAACGTCTGGCCGATCGTCTGCAGGATCACCGACCAGTTGATCAGCAATTCGTCGATGACATTCGACTGGCCGTACATGAGGACACTATCTGGTTCGAAATTGTTATAGAGAAGCAGTTTTCCTTCCCCCGCCTCGGCGACGCGGGACCCGTAAGCCACTCCCATGCCGCCGCTGCGCGGTACGACAATCGACAGGTATTCCGCCGTATCGACTGTCGGCTCGATGTTGAACTGAAACTCCGCAGCGTGATAGCCGGTTAGAAGGACAGCGCTGTCATTTGCGGAGAAATCCAACCCCCAGTGGAAGTCCTGGGCGCGGCCGACAGGCTCGGCATCGAAGGCGCCGAAGGCCCCGCCGAGCGTTTCGACCATGTTGTCGAAGGACGAACCCCGAAACCGGAACGAGAATGGCGCAGGGCTATTGTCGGACATGCTGCTCCCATTGTTCAGTGTGGCTGCGTTGACCTGCCCTTCCCAACTGCTTGCGGATCCCGGCGCGACGCGCGATCCCTGCTGACGGATGGATGTGCGTACCTCTATCCGTCATGCCGGTCGTCATCGATCGCCGCGGATTGGGCGAGGCTTGCCTATATTCTAGCTTATAGGGGGTTGGAGCGCAGCAGGCCTTGGCCGAGCAGGTGGATCTCCGCACGGTATCGGCAGCGAGATCAGCGCCTTGCACAAGCCGATACCGGCGGAACTCGGACGTGGCAGACGTCAAACAATCCAACCTGTTGAACGCATTATCGACAGTTCCCATCCACTTAGTTTTTGCAGCTTAAGGGCCGGAACTGGCAGACATGGGAACAATAGGCAAGCCGTCACGCCGCCGGCTATCGGTGGTGAAACGCTTACGCAGAGGGGCAATTTTATGGAGTGTATCCGTGAGGCCACGAAAGACTCAACGCGGCGATCTTGCCGAGACACGCATCATCACTGAAGCTGTGGAGAATATCCCACTCAGGGATCTGCGCAGTCGCCTGCCGAAGGTTCTATAGTGGACCGCTTAATAGCCTTCGGCAGGCAGACAGGCATGCTGGCATACGCACGGGATGGGGTGCGTATGTATGACCCCTTCCATCCGTTTTGGTGGTGATGGATGAACGGGCTTGGCTTGAGGACCGCTGACCATCATGGCCTTGGTCGACAATCATCTTATTGCTCCGTGGCCATCGAGCAATTGTCGGCCGCCGATAAAGTCGGCCAAGCGGTTTTTCGCGACGCAGTCTGGACTGCTTTTGCGCAAAATGTATAAGAAAGCGCTGGCTGGAGGCGTGTTCGCGCCGCGGCTTGCGCAAGGTGGATAGAGATCTTGAAGGTCTCGTTTGGCACACAGGAGAGCTTGCTTAAGCAGCAAGCGGGAAGACTCCGGCGTCACAGCTCCAATGCAGCCCGCCTACACTCATAGAAGGCATGGGGCGCTTGGCGCGGGGCAGCGCAGTCTCGGGTTTCGATGACATCGATACCCCGCGAGCGCAATTCCTCGCCCAGCCGGTGTTGTGATCGATCAGGCATCAAGAAGCCATTTCAAGCCTCTTCAAGGTCCTGCGACGGCCGGCTTTCCGGAGATGGCGACGTGCTTGGTGTCGCCAGCGAAACGGAAAGACGGCCGCATTGGCAGTTTCAGAGGGCGACCGACAGGGCGCTGTCGCGCTGGGGAGCCATCTCTTGTGAGTTCACCATCGCGCTTGCGAGCTGGCGGAAAGTGACGAGCCCTAAGGTTTCTCCGGAAGGCGAAACTACCCTGGCGTCGCCCTCTGGCGCCGATGACAGGATCCGGACGGCTTCTTCGACGGTCGTTCCCGCCACAATCGCCAGTCCAACCGGCGCCGCACCGGAGTGCAGCGGCGTCATGACGGCTTCGACGTGGATGACCCTGCCGCGATTGACCTCCTTGACGAAGTTGGCGATGTAGTCGTCTGCCGGGCGCAGGACGATGTCCTGGCTGGTGCCCTGCTGGATGACTTCGCCGTCGCGCAGGATGGCGATCTGGTCGCCGAGACGCAGTGCCTCGTCGAGATCGTGGGTGATGAAGACGATGGTCTTCTTTATCTCCTTCTGGATATCGAGAAGCACTGTCTGCATGTCGGTGCGGATCAACGGATCGAGCGCCGAATAGGCTTCGTCCATCAGAAGCACCGGGGCGTCGTTGGAGAGCGCTCTCGCCAGGCCGACGCGCTGCTGCATGCCGCCGGAGAGCTGGTTGGGATAGCGCTGCTCGAAGCCCTTCAGCCCGACCCGTTCCAGCCAGCGCATGGCGATGTCGACGGCTTTTGCCCGCTCCATGCCCTGCACTTCGAGGCCGAAGATGGTGTTGTCGAGCACATTGCGGTGCGGCAGAAGCGCGAACTTCTGAAACACCATCGCCGTCTGGTGGCGGCGAAACGCCCGCAATTCGGTCTCGTTCATCTTCACGACATCGACGCCGTCGACCAGCACTTCGCCGGCGGTCGGGTCGATCAGCCGGTTGATGTGGCGGATCAGCGTCGATTTGCCCGAACCCGACAGGCCCATGACGACCTGGATGCGGCCAGAGGGGATCTCGGCATTGATGTCCCTGAGGCCGAGCACATGACCGTGCTTTTCGTTGAGCTCGGTCTTCGACAGTCCCTTCTGCACCGCATCGACATGCGCGGCGGGGTTGGGGCCGAAGATCTTGTAGAGATGGCGGATCTTAATGCCGCCGAAACGATGCTCAGCCATGGACGGTCTCCCGATGCTTCTGGAGCCTTTTGCCATATGCCTGGCTGACTCGGTCGAAGATGATGGCGATGCCCACGATGGCAAGACCATTGAAGATACCCAGCGTGAAATACTGGTTGGCGATCGCCTTGAGCACCGGCTGGCCGAGGCCCTGAACGCCGATCATGGAGGCGATGACCACCATGGCGAGCGCCATCATGATCGTCTGGTTGATGCCGGCCATGATGGTGGGCAGCGCCAGCGGCAGCTGCACCTTGAACAGCTTCTGCGATCGCGATGTGCCGAAGGCGTCGGCGGCTTCGAGCACGTCCTTGTCGACGAGGCGGATGCCGAGATCGGTCAGGCGGATCATCGGCGGGATGGCGTAGATGACGACGGCGATCAGGCCGGGCACCTTGCCGATGCCGAGCAGCATGACGACCGGGATGAGGTAGACGAAGCTCGGCATCGTCTGCATGACGTCGAGGATCGGATTGATGACGCGCTGCAGCCGGTCGGAGCGGGCCATCAGGATGCCCATCGGAATGCCGATGGCGATGGATAGAATGGTGCAGACGAAGATCATCGAGACCGTCCGCATCGTATCGTCCCACATGTCGAAATAGCCGATCAGCATCAGCGTCACCAGACAGCCGAAGACGATCTTCAGGCTGCGGCTGGCAAACCAGGCGATGGCAAGGACGATCAGGGTGATGATCGGCCACGGCGTCTGCGTCATGAACCGCTCGGCGGCAATCAGGAAATGCTGCAGCGGCACGAACAGGGTTTCGATGCCGTCGCCATAGGCGCGGGTGAATCCGCGAAAGCCGTCATCGATCGCCTTCTTCAGATTGCGAAGCGCGTCGTCATCCATATGCGGGAATTTGTAAAACCATTCCATTCGGTTCCCCTTTTCTTCAAAGAGCCGCGGCCGTCTTTTTGTTTTTATCGGCGAGTGAGAAGCGGTGCGCTTTCGGCGCACCGCGATAGTCAGTGTTAGAGGGCAGCTTCGATCTTCGTGGCTGCCTCCGGCGAAACCCACTTGGACCAGATGTCCTTGTTTTCTTTCAGGAAGTGCTTGGCGCCGTCTTCGCCGGTCGCCTGGTTGTCGGTCATCCACGACATCAGCTTGTTGACCGTGTCGTTGCTCCAGGAGCGCTTCGCCAGATAGTCCATGACTTCAGGCCCGACCTTTTCCGAGAAGGGCTTGGCAACCAGGGTGACGACGTGATCGACCGGCCACGAAGCGGGCTTCGGGTCGGGGCAGTCGGCGACGGTGATGCAGCGCTTCCATTCGGCGGAATCCTCCGGCACGCCGGCTTCGAGCTTGACCATCTGATACTTGCCGAGCAGCGCGGTCGGTGCCCAGTAATAGCCGGCCCAGCCTTCCTTGCGTTCGTAGGCCTTGGCGATCGAACCGTCGAGGCCGGCGGCAGAGCCGGTGTCGACGAGGGTGAAGCCGGCCTTCTCAGCCTCAAAGCCCTTGTAGAGCTGTGAGGTGACGACCGTGCCGCCCCAGCCCTGCGGACCGTTGAAGATGGCGCCCTTCTTCGGATCCTCGGGATCGGGGAAGAGTTCCGGATGCTTCAGCACGTCGCCGATCGTCTTGATATCGGGATGAGCATCGGCGACATATTTGGGGATCCACCAGCCCTGCACGCCGCCATCCGGCAGCGGCGAGCCGACCTGGACGATGCGGCCTTCTTCCGTGCCCTTCTTGACGACGTCGGGCAGCAGATCAATCCAGGCTTCGGGCGCGATGTCCGGCTGGCCCTTTTCGGCCATGGAGGTGATCGTCGGGACCGTGTCGCCGACGGTGATGTCAGCACTGCAGCCATAGCCTTCGTTCAGAATGAACTTGTCCAGGTTGGAGAGAACTTCGGCGCTCTGCCAGTTCATGCTGGCGATGGTGACGCTGCCGCATTCGGCGGCGCTGGCGAATGACGCGCCGCCGATCAGGCCGAACGTCAAACACGTCGATGCAAGTAATTTTTTCATTCTCGTTCCCTCTGTTTAGCGGCTTGTCTCGTCGAGCGGGGTGCCGCAGTGCCCGCCCCAACGGTCGTCAGGAAACCTTTCCCATACTCACCGATTTCTGAAATGCTGCCGACAATCCCGTGGCAACCGAAGCGTCGAATCCTGCAGCGCGCATGCTGTCGATGGCCGCCGCAGTCGTGCCGCGATAGTCAAGAAAGGTTTGAACGACGTCATCCGGGCTCTCGTCGCGGCGCTCCAAAAGGCGGCCGGCGCCCGATATCACCGTATTGACGGCGCGGCGCGCAATCTCGGCCGGCAGACCGTGTGCGACGGCATCGCTCATCATGGCGGCCGCAAGCAGCGCCGGGAACGCCGGTCCGGAACCGGAAAGGCCTGTGAGGTAATCGATGTCGCTTTCGCGTGCGACCTCGTCTTGTGAGCCGCAGGCGTCGAAAATGGCGCGGACGACGGCGCGGTCGCCTTCCGTGATGTCGCCCGCAGCAATCCACGGCGTATAGGACTTGGCCACTTCGGCACCGGCATTCGGCAAGGCGCGGACAACACGACCGGTCTTGTGGCGTTGCGAAAGGGCGCCAAGGCCGATGCCCGCCATGACCGAAATGATGAGCTTGCCGCCGGCATCGACGTCAAGGGTCCGCCAGTCATCGGGCCGGACGGAGAGAAGGATCACGTCCGAGCGGTCGGCAAGCGCCTGATTGTCGGAGGTCCAGAAAGAATTCGAGAAGCGATCCGGCTGCTGACTGCGATAGGAGAGCGAGAGATTTCCAGGCTCGACCAGGCCGGCATCGACAATCGAGCCGGCGATTGCTCCGCCCAGCCAGCCGCCGCCGCCAATTATGCCGATCCTCAAGGAAACGCTCATCCGGGTCTCCTTTAACCGGGCCTGTAGGCATGCCGGGAGAAGAAGCGATCAAGCTCCCTCTGCTGCGGCACTTCGCCCGTGTAGATCGCAATATATTCCGGAATCCGTTTCATGCGGACGGCGAGTTCCTCCCTTGATTGCATGGAAATATATCCGATTTGGACAAGGTACGTTGTGCGCGCTCTGACATCCGATGTCGTTTCTGGTAACCCGAACCGCATGAACATGCGTTTCAGCGCCTCCAGCCGGAGCTGATCAGCCTGCTGGACCTCGGCTAGAAGCTCGTCGGATTGCAGCGCCCAGCTGCGCACGGCAAATTCGAACTTCGCGTCGAACAGATCGTTGTCGAGCCAGCAATCGAAGACGTTGAGCATCGCCTCGGCCAGCGATTCCGCATAGGCTTCGGACCGCTTGACGATGTTGCCGGTGTTTTTGTCGCGCCATAGCGCTACGAGCGCGTTCAACAGCTCCTCCCGATCCTTGAAGAACCAGTAGAAGCTCGTGCGCGAGAGATTGAGTTTCTTCGCCAGCGGCAGAATCTTCACCGAATCCACGCCGGATTCCAACAGGGAGTGGTAAGCTGCATCCAGCCATCCCTCCTGCGATCCGCGCCAGCCAGTGTCGTTCATAGCCTGATCCATGCCTTATCCCCTATCAAATTATGAAGTCGTGCACAAGAAAAATGTACATGAGTGTCGAAAATAACGACCTAACTGTTTTCGTCGTTGACACATATGTACATTGCGCTTAGCGTCTCCTTCGATGTTTTAATCCGGAACCACGACCCATGTCGAATGATCCCCTTCTACAGCCCTATCAGCTCAAACATTTGAAGTTGCGCAACCGTATCATTGTGACGTCCCACGAGCCGGCCTATCCGGAAGATGGCATGCCGAAGGAGAAGTATCGCGCCTATACGGTGGAGCGGGCAAAGGGCGGGGTCGCTTTGACGATGACGGCGGGCTCGGCGGCCGTCTCCAAGGATAGTCCGCCGGTCTTCAACAACCTGCTTGCCTATAAGGACGAGATCGTTCCCTGGATCAGGGAGATGACCGACGCCGTGCACGAAGAGGGTGCGGCGATCATGATCCAGCTGACCCATCTCGGCCGGCGCACGCGCTGGGACAAGGGTGACTGGCTGCCGGTTCTCGCCCCCTCACATCATCGCGAGGCTTCGCACCGCGCCTTCCCGAAGAAAATGGAAGATTGGGATATCGAGCGCATCATCAAGGATTTCGCCGACGCGGCCGAACGCATGAAGGCGGGCGGCATGGACGGTGTCGAACTTGAGGCTTACGGTCACCTGATCGACCAGTTCGTGTCTCCGCTCACCAACGAGCTCGATGGCCCCTATGGCGGCTCGCTGGATAATCGCCTGCGCTTCTGTTTCGACGTGTTCAAGGCGATCCGGAAAAGGGTGGGCGACGATTTCATTCTCGGCCTGCGCTATACCGCCGACGAATGTCTTCCCGGCGGCACCGGCAAGGCAGAAGGCATCGAAATCTCCAAGCGTCTGAAGGCAAGTGGCCTCATCGATTATCTGAACGTGATCCGCGGCCACATCGATACCGATGCGGGTCTCACCGACGTCATCCCGATCCAGGGCATGGCGAATTCGCCGCATCTCGACTTCGCCGGCGAGATCCGGGCCGCGACCGACTTCCCGACCTTCCATGCGGCGAAGATTCCCGACGTCGCCACCGCCCGCCACGCAATCGCGGCCGGCAAGGTCGATATGGTCGGCATGACCCGCGCCCATATGACCGACCCGCATATCGTGCGCAAGATCATCGAAAAGCGGGAAGACGATATCCGTCCCTGCGTCGGCGCCAATTACTGTCTCGATCGCATCTACCAGGGCGGGGCCGCCTACTGCATCCACAACGCCGCGACCGGCCGCGAACTGACCATGCCGCATATCGTAGCGAAGGCCGACGCCAGGAAAAAGGTCGTCATCGTCGGCGCCGGCCCGGCCGGTCTGGAAGCGGCGCGCGTCGCCGGAGAGCGCGGCCATAAGGTGGTCGTCTTCGAAGCGGCGAACAATGCCGGCGGCCAGATCCGGCTCACCGCCCAAAGCGAGCGCCGCAGGGAAATGATCAGCATCATCGACTGGCGCATGAGCCAGTGCGAGAAATACGACGTCACCTTCCACTTCAATAGCTGGGCGGAAGCCGACACGATTGAAGCCGAGAACCCCGACGTCGTCATCATCGCGACCGGCGGCTTGCCGCATACCGAGGTTCTCTCGCGCGGCAACGAGCTGGTGGTCTCTTCCTGGGACATCATCTCCGGCGATGTGAAGCCAGGCACCAATGTACTGATCTTCGACGATGCCGGCGACCATGCCGGCCTTCAGGCGGCGGAGTTTCTCGCCAAGGCCGGCGCCAAGGTCGAGATCATGACGCCGGACCGGTCCTTCGCGCCCGAAGTCATGGCCATGAACCTAGTGCCCTATATGCGCTCGCTTCAGAAGCATGACGTCACCTTCACCGTGACCTATCGCCTGGAGGCCGTCGAGAAGAGCGGCAACCAACTCGTCGCCCATGTCGGCAGCGATTACGGCGGGATTGCCAAGCAGAGCAGCTTCGACCAGATCGTCGTCAATCACGGCACGATCCCGCTCGACGAACTCTATTTCGAGCTGAAGCCCAGCTCCAGCAATCTCGGCGAGATGTCGCACGACCAGCTTCTTTCCGGGGAACCGCAATCCGTCATGCGCAATCCCGAGGGCAAGTTCCAGTTGTTCCGGATCGGCGATGCTGTCGCTGCGCGCAATACGCATGCCGCCATTTATGACGGCCTGCGCATCGCCAAGGATATATGATCGCAGGAGCGGCCGCTCGTCGGCCGCTCATTTCGGGGGGCGATATGAGTTTACGCGAGGAAAGTCTCCAGCGTTTCGTGGATGCCGCGTCTCTGGCTTTCGATCGGTTCGCGAAGGCCCCGGAGTCCCGGCGCTCGATCCGTCAATTTTTTGCGGCGTTGGAGCAGCCCGGGAGCGGGCGTGCGGGGGAGGGAAGTCGCTTGCCCGTCTGCGCTCAGCTTGATGTGGCGCTTGCGGTTGATCCCTCTTATGATACTTCGCTGTCGCGATTGATCGAGGCGTTCAAAGGCATCGAGCCGATGCTTGAATGGCGTCGGCGCACCAAGTATGACCACACCGCCGGCGACAATTTCGTCGATGGGCATGCCAATGCCATGATCGTCGGCCCGGGAGGATTGGAGGAGCGGAGCGACCTGTGGCTGGGTGTGACATTGCTGGCACCGCACGTGCGCTATCCCGATCACGACCACCCGCCGGAGGAAGTTTATCTCGTGCTTTCCGAGGGAGAATTTCAGCAAGGGGAAGGGGACTGGTTTTCGCCTGGTATCGGCGGATCGTTCTACAATATCCCCGGGATCAAACATGCCATGAGGTCGGTGGATACACCGCTCTTCGCCTTCTGGGCGCTGCTTGCCGAACGGCCGCACTGATGGCCGGCAGTCTAGAAATAAAGGGGTTTTGCAAATGAAGATTCTCGTGCCCGTCAAGCGCGTCGTCGATTACAACGTGAAGATCCGAGTGAAGCCGGATGGTTCCGGTGTCGAGCTTGCCAATGTGAAGATGTCGATGAACCCGTTCGACGAGA
>NZ_JAPPSO010000021.1:0-64989 GCF_036571585.1 Rhizobium sp. 268
CGTTTAAGTTTTTCGGCAATCGCATTCAGAATCATGAAACCGCGCTCCAACAAATCGGAGCGCCGTTTCACCATCCAAATCTCAAATCCGCGTTAACAGAAAACTTTGCGACACGCCCATTTTTATCGAAACAAGGGTCGTTTATCTTGATATCCGGCGGACAGACCATCACAGACACAGGGTGTCTTCCGAGCCGACCTGTCTTGGTCACGCGCTCGCCAGGCTCCGACCTGCAAGAACCATCAGGGTGCCACGCCGCAACTTCTTTATAAAAGGACGCCAGGCAAACGGTTAACGCGTTCAGTGCTCTGTAGCGATCTGGCTCGCGCCAGATTATGGTGACACGATCACCCAGAGTTTGCGCACCGTTTCGATTGTTCGCCACGTTCCGGTGAAGCCGGGACGCAGGATGAACGTATCGCCAGCAACCAGGCGGCGCGGTACCTTGTCGTCTTCGACAAGCTCGATGACGCCTGACAAGATGGTGCAATATTCCCAAGTCTCGCCCTTGATCGAGCGGGTCGCGCCGGGCGTCGCCTCCCAAATGCCGGAACGAATTCGACCGTTTCCCACATTGTCCTTTTCCCAGGTCTTGTAGGACGGGTTGCCCTCGACGAGGCGTTCGGGAAGGGCTTGGCTTTCCCGAGCGATACCGGGATTCTTCAGATCGAAGACGATCATGTTCGACATTTCATTGGTCTCCGATTGTATCACGAAAGCGCGTCCGCGATCGATTTTCCGCAGGCCTGCGTGCTGGCGGATCCGCCAAGATCGCGGGTGCGCAGCGCGGGTTGCTTCAGCACCGTCTCAACCGCCGTCATGATGCCGGCTGCGGCTTCCGTCTCGCCGAGATATTCGAGCATCATCGCTGCCGACCAGATCTGGCCAATCGGGTTGGCGACGTTTTTGCCGGCGATATCAGGCGCAGAGCCGTGCACAGGCTCGAACAGCGAAGGGTGCTCACCGCCAGGATTGATGTTGCCCGATGGGGCAATGCCAATCGTGCCGGTGCAGGCAGGGCCAAGGTCGGAAAGTATATCCCCGAACAGGTTGGAGCCGACAACGACGTCGAAAATCTGAGGCTTCAGCACGAAATTGGCGGTCAGAATATCGATGTGGAACTTGTTCCAGCCGACATCCGGATAGGCTTTCGCCATCGCTTCGACGCGCTCGTCCCAGTAGGGCATGGTAATTGCGATGCCGTTGGATTTAGTCGCCGAGGTCAGCAGCTTGCGCGGCCGCTTCTGCGCCAGCTCGAAAGCGAATTTCAGGATGCGATCGACGCCCTTACGGGTCATGATCGTTTCCTGCAGCACCATTTCGCGGTCTGTGCCCTCGAACATACGCCCGCCGACCGAGGAATATTCCCCTTCGGTATTCTCCCGCACCACCCAGAAGTCGATGTCGCCCGGCTTGCGGCCAGCGAGCGGGCAGGGCACGCCTTCCATAAGGCGCACGGGCCTAAGGTTGACATATTGGTCGTATTCACGACGTAACTGCAGCAATGAGCCCCAGAGGGAGATGTGGTCGGGTACGATGTCCGGCCAGCCGACGGCGCCGAAGAAGATCGCCGCGGGCCTGCCTATTTCTTCCTTCCAGTTTTCAGGCATCATGCGGCCATGCCGGGCGTAGTAGTCGCAATTGGCGAACTCATGCCATTTCTGCTTGAGCGTGAAGCCGTAGCGGCGGGTCGCCGCCTCCAGCACGCGGATACCTTCGGGCATCACTTCCTTGCCGATGCCGTCGCCGGCGATCACGGCAATATCGTAGGTTCTCTCGGCCAATGGTTTTCTCCCTCTCGGCAATCGCAGACTTATTGCGCGCGTGTTTTCAAGCCGCCCATATGGAAGGCCTTGGTTTCGAGATATTCCTCGATTCCGGTCGGACCGCCTTCGCGGCCAAGGCCGGATTGCTTGATGCCGCCGAACGGGGCGATCTCCATCGACACGCTGCCGGTATTGAGACCAACCATGCCGAACTCCAACGCCTCGCCCACGCGCCACGAACGGTGCAGGTTCTCGGTGAAGAAATAGGCGGCCAATCCGAATGGCGTGGCATTGGCGATGGCGATCGCTTCGGCCTCATCGTGAAACCGGAACAGCGGCGCCACCGGCCCGAATGTTTCCTCGCTGGCGAGGCGCATGGCGGTGGTGGCGCCTTTCAACACCATCGGCGCAACATAGCGGCTACCTTCAGGCAGGGTTTCTCGAGGGGTAATATTTTCGGCTCCGAGTGCCAGGGCATCGGCGACATGGGCGCGAATCTTGGCGACGGCGGCATCGTTGATCATCGGCCCGATATCGGTGCCAGTCGTGGTGCCCGGGCCGATTTGCATGGCGTTGACCCGCGCCGCCAGCCTTTCGGCGAAGGCATCATAAATGCCGTCCTGCACCAGCAGACGGTTGGCGCAGACGCAGGTCTGGCCGCCATTGCGGAATTTCGAGGCGATCGCCGCCTCGACAGCGACATCGAGATCGGCATCGTCGAACACGATAAAAGGGGCGTTGCCACCCAGTTCCAGGCTGAGGCGTTTGACGGTCGGCGCGCTTTGCGCCATCAGCATCGAACCAACGCCTGTGGAACCGGTGAAGGACACCTTTCGCACATCCGGGCTCGCCATCAGCGTGGCGCCGATCGCCTTGGGCAGGCCGGTGACGATGTTGATGACGCCGGCCGGAATGCCGGCTCGCTGCGCCAGCACGCCGAGCGCCAGGGCGGAATAGGGGGTAAATTCCGAAGGCTTGATGATGACGGTGCAGCCGGCCGCCAATGCCGGGCCGCATTTGCGGGTGATCATGGCATTGGGGAAATTCCAGGGGGTGATGATGGCGGCGACACCGACCGGCTCTTTGGTCAGCAGAATACGGCGATCGGCCGACGGAGCTGGCAATGTCATACCGTAGGTGCGGCGCGCTTCCTCGGCGAACCATTTGATAAAGGACGCACCGTAGAGAACCTCGCCACGCGCTTCAGCCAGCGGCTTGCCCTGCTCCGCCGTCATGATTGCCGCCAAATCGTCGGCATGTTCCAGCATCAAAGCGTGCCAGCGTTCCAGAA
This sequence comes from Rhizobium sp. 268, assembly GCF_036571585.1. Lineage (NCBI taxonomy): Bacteria > Pseudomonadati > Pseudomonadota > Alphaproteobacteria > Hyphomicrobiales > Rhizobiaceae > Rhizobium > Rhizobium sp. 268. Next base: position 3,058 of record NZ_JAPPSO010000021.1, read on the forward strand.
GGCGGGACCGTTCGGTAGGCGTGGTCTGACGCCATGTCCGCAGGGACTCCGCCGCAGCGGCGATGGCGGCCTGTGTGTCGGTGGCATCGCAATCGGGAATCTGGCCGATGACGTCTCCGCTGGCAGGATTATCGACGGCGACGGTGGCGCCGGACCCTGCCGATAGCCATGCGCCACCGATCAGCGCCTTTTCGACGAACAGGGTGGGATCTTTCAAATTCAGCATATCGTCTTCCTCAATGGTCCAGTCTTCCGTCGACCAAGCGGATGCCGTTTTGCACGCTGCCTCGTCTCTCGGCTGCTCATGTTAAGAAATCGCTTCATTGTCGGCGTAGCCGACAACACCCTTGATTTCGGTGAATTCGTGCAGGCCGAACTTGCCGTATTCGCGGCCGTTGCCCGATTGCTTGTAGCCGCCGAAAGGCGCGGCACCATCCCAAGCGGAGTTGTTGATCCGCACGATGCCGGCGCGCAACTTGCGCGACAGGGCGCGCGCCTCGGCGAGATCGCCTTGGATGTAGGCGGCGAGCCCATAGGGTGTGTCGTTTGCGATGGCAATGGCGTCGTCCTCGCTCTCGTAGCCGAGAATGGCCAGTACAGGCCCGAAGATTTCTTCGCGCGCGATGGTCATGTCGCTGGTGACGCGCGCAAACACGGTCGGGCGGACGTAATAGCCGGCATTCAGATGAGCCGGACGACCCGGGCCGCCGGCAACGAGTTCGGCGCCTTCCACGATTCCCTTGCCGATCAATTCCTGTATCTTTTCGAATTGCGGCTGGTTGACCACCGGGCCGATATCGGTAGCGGGATCGGCAGGCGCGCCGACGGTGATGGCATCGGCAGTCCTGCGGGCGATGCCAATGGCCTCGTCCATCCGTTCCATCGGCACCAGCAAACGGGTAGGGGCATTGCAGGACTGGCCGGAATTGTCGACGCATCGACGCACGCCGGCACTGACGGCAGTCTCCATATCGGCGCTACGGAGCACGATATTGGGGGATTTACCGCCGAGTTCCTGGTGCACCCGCTTGACGGTAGGCGCTGCGGCTTGCGCCACGGAGATCCCGGCCCGGGTGGAGCCGGTGAACGAGACCATGTCAATGTCCGGATGGCTTGCAAGGACAGTGCCGACGGTCGGCCCGTCGCCGTTGACGAGGTTGAAGACGCCCTTGGGGACGCCTGCCTCATGCAGGATCTCTGCGAAGAGAATGGCGTTTAGCGGCGCGATTTCCGACGGTTTCAGCACCATGGTGCAACCGGTGGCAAGGGCGGGGGCAACCTTGCAGGCGATCTGGTTGATCGGCCAGTTCCAGGGCGTGATCATGCCGACGACGCCGACGGGTTCGTGAACGATCTGTGTCGTGCCTTGCATATAGTCGAATTCGAACGCCTCCATCGCCTTGATCGTTTCGGCGAAATGCGAAAGTCCTATGCCGGCCTGTTGGCTGCGGGCCATGCAAACAGGCGCGCCCATTTCCTTTGAGATGATATCGCCGATCTCGTCGTTGCGGCGTTTGAGAATGACGAGGATGCGATTGAGCAGTTCAAGGCGCTCGGTTTTCGAGGTTTCGGAGAAAGAGGCAAAGGCTGATCTGGCGGCGGCAACCGCCCTCTCCGCATCGGCGACGGTTCCCATGGCAATTGTTGCAAAAGGCTGTTCGGTGGCCGGATCGATGACATCCAGCGTCCGTCGGCCGATCGGCTCGACCCATTCGCCATTGATGTAGAATTTCTGTGCATTGTTCATTGCTGTCTCCATCGCCGCTTACTGCCCGTTGCGGATGAAATCGGCGATCCGCTCGGCGATCATGATTGTCGGTATGTTGGTATTGGCGCAGGGAATGGACGGCATCAGCGATGCGTCGCAGACCCGCAGTCCCTCGACGCCATAGACCCGGCCGGACGGCGAGGTGACGGCCATCGGATCGGCGGGTGCGCCCATGCGGCACGTGCCGGAGGGATGCCACGTGCCGCCGACATCCCGACGAACGAATTCGGTCAACGCCGCATCGTCAGCAAGCAGATCATCGAGAGTGGTTCCGAGCGTGACGGCGGAGTGGACCAGTGCGGCGCGCAGCGGCCCAGCAAGATCGAGCATGGCCGACAGCACACCGCGCTGCAACGCATTCCAGGCGCCGGGGACGGCGACTTTTGCAACGCGGGGGGAGTAGCTGGAAGGAAACACCACGCCCCGATAGGAGTTCATATGCGGGTCGCGCAGGGTTTGCGCGCCCATGCGCAGGGCCATCTTCAGCCGTTCCAGATCCCGCACGTCGCTCAGCATCCGGAAATCCACTTCGGGCTCGACACGCGGGTCAGCGGAGGCAAGTTTGAGGAACCCACGCGAGTAGGACTTGTTGACCCAAAAGAACAAGCTGCCCATCCGCAGACCGACCGAATGCCAGCCGGAGCGCGACAGGATGGCAGCGTGCATGTCGCCCTGGGGTGTGCCCGGCAGGTCCGACGAAAAGCGCCAGATTGCCTGTTCATGGTGTTCTGCCCGGTCGCGCACCCGCATGGATGGCGGCAGGTAAGCGGCGACCGCTATAGAAGGGTGCTCCATCAGGTTGCGGCCGATGCCGGAACGCGAAGAAATGACAGGAATGCCGAGTGCCGCCAGATCGGCGCCGGGGCCGATGCCGGAGCGCAGCAGCAAAGCCGGCGAATGGATAGCGCCCGATGCGACGATGACCTCCTGCGCCATGATCGTTTGGGACACGGTGCCGGCGATCTCGGCTCCAATCGCCGTCACGCCGTCGAAGAGAATGCGGGTCGCCGTACTATCGGTGATAACGCGAAGATTTGGACGGCGGCGGACGTCCGGCGTCAGGTAGGCTATCGAGGTCGGCAGGCGTTCGCCGGCATCACTGACGGCAACCGCGCCGCGAAAAGTGCCGTCCTGCCAGGGGCCGTTCTGATCGGGACGGATCGGGTGACCGCGCGCCTCCAACGTCTGCATGACGCGATCGACAAACGGCGATATCTTCTCGCCTGTGATCCGCCGTATCGTCAGCGGCCCGTCGGTTCCGTGAAGCGGACCGCTGAAATCGCGGTCGGTCTCGATCTTGCGGAAATAGGGCAGGCAATCTTCCCAGCTCCAGCCGTCGGCGCCTAACGCTTGCCATTCGGCATAGTCGGAGGGCGCGCCGCGATTGGCCATCAGCGCGTTGATGGCCGAGCCACCGCCGAGGATTTTTGCCTGCTCGTAGCGGCGGGCTGTCCGGGGCGCGCTGTTCGATCCTGAATAGCCCATTAGCGAGGTCAGGGAAGCCCAGATGTTACGTGTGTCGAGATAGGCGCGGCCGGGATAGCGGCTGCGCACCGCGTCGGGAATGTCGCCGGCGGCGATGTTACGGCCGGCCTCGACCAGCACAACAGTCCGGTTCTGATCTTCCGACAGCCGCGCCGCCAGCACGCAGCCTGCAGAGCCGCCGCCGAGGATCAGATGATCGGCGATCATGCCACCTTGCCTTGCTTGCGATCGGCGCTGCGAGCGTTGAGCGCCACCAGCATCACCAGAATGAAGGAAATCGCCGTCAGCAGCGAACTGATTGCGGCGATCGTGGGATCGATCTCGTCGCGCAGTGCAGTGAACATGCGCTTGGTAAGGGTCTGGTATTCGCCGCCAGAAATGAACAGCGATACGACGGTTTCGTCGATGGCCGAGATGAAGGCAAACAGCATGCCGGAAATCACGCTCGGGCGGATCTGCGGCAGGGTGACCACGAAGAAGGTGCGCAGCCGGTTCATGCCAAGGCTGCGTGACACCATCTCTTGCGTCGCATCGAACTTCCTTAGGCCTACCAGAACGGAGATAACCACATAGGGAAGGCCAAGCATCATGTTGGCGAGAATCAGCCCGGTCATGCTGGCGAGGAGACCGACCTGGGCATAGACGAGGAAGACGCCGACGGCGGTGATGACGATCGGCACGACCAGCGGCAGCAGCAACAGCATCTGCAGGCTGCGCACCAGCTGGGAGGATGTCATGTTCAGCGCATAGGCCGCCGCCGTGCCGAGAACAGTTGCCAGGATCGCACTCGAAACCGAAACGATCAGGCTGACCCGCGTGGCCTGCATCCACGCGGCGTTGCCGAGATAGGCCTCATACCAGCGCAGCGACCAGGATGGCGGCGGAAATGTCAGGAAGCGGGCGCTCGAAAACGACATCGGCACGATAATGATGATCGGGATGATCAGCCACGCGAGAACGAGAGCGACGAAGCCGTAAAGAAGAAGGTTGGATGTGCGCATATGTCACCTCGTTCCCATGATGCGTTCAAACGGAATAAGCAAGCTTGCCAGTCGGAAGATCAGGAAGACGCAGAGCATCAGCACTACGCTGATCGATGATGCCGCACCCCATTCGTTGTAAACCTGGATATTGCGGGACACGAGCATCGAAACCATGTAGGTCCGCCCGCCGCCCAGTAGTTCTGGCGTGATGTAGAAGCCGAGGGTGAGCACGAAGACCAGCACCATTCCTGCGATCATTCCTGGCAGCGACAACGGGAGAAAGATGCGGGTAAAGACATGACTTGGCGAGCCGCCAAGGCTGGCGCCGGCCATGGTCAGTTCGGGTGGAATCTTCTTCATCGTGGCGTAGAGCGGCAACACCATGAATGGCAGTAGGATATGGATCGTCGCCATGACCGTACCGAACTCGTTGTTGATGAGCAGCAATGGCGTATCGATCAGGCCGGCATTTTTAAGGGCGGAATTAACGATGCCGGTTCTCTGCAACAAAATGAGCCAGGCATAGGCCCGGACAAGGACGCTGGTCCAGAAGGGCAGCAGCACCATTGCCAGAACAAGCACGCTCCAGCGTTGGGGCAGAGCCGCCGCCACATAGGCGACGGGATAGCCGAGCAGTAGCGTCACCAGGGTCACGACGACTGCGATGCGGAAGGTCTGCAGGAATGTCATCCAGTAGACGGAATCGGTCAGGAACCTTTGGTAGTTGATGACCGTAAACCCGCCATCCTGCCAGATCGATTGCCAGGCGAGCCAGACAAGCGGCACGATCAGCAATGAGACGATGACGAGGAGCGCCGGCGCCAGAAGCAACAGCATCAGCCTCTGCTCCCTGCGATCATGCTGCATCGATGGATTGCTTGTCGATGTGGTCATCAATGACGCTCCTCAATTCACTGGCCTCGGTTGGCCGGTGGTTACTGCTGGATGAAGGACGCCCAGCGCTTCTGTGCTTCCTCGCCAGCTGGCGAGCTCCACCATTCGTCCGACACCAGCACCTGCTTGGCGGCGTTTTCGGGCGAGCTTGGCATTTCTGCTGCGCGTTCCGCCGAGATCTTGCCGGTCTTATAGGCTTCGGGGTTGCCCGGACCGTAATCGATATAGGCAGGGAAGTTTGCCTGGATCTCCGGTGTCATGGCCGCATTGACGAACTTGACCGCCGTTTCGAGATTGGGCGCGCCCTTGAGGATACAGAGCGAGGTATATTGCAGGAAGCCCTGGTTGAAGGTGTAGCTGATCGGAGCGCCTTCCTTGGCGACGGCGGTCACACGACCGTTCCAGGCCATTTCCATATCGACCTCGCCATCGGCGAGAAGCTGCGCCGACTGGGCGCCCGACGTCCACCAGACGGTAACGTAGGGCTTGATTTCTTCGAGCTTCTTGAAGGCGCGGTCGACATCCAGCGGATAGAGCTTGTCGGCCGGGACGCCGTCGGCGAGAAGCGCTGCCTCAAGCGTTGCCAGCGGGTGGTTGCGCAAGGCGCGTGTACCCGGAAACTTCTTGACGTCCCAGAAATCCGCCCAGGTCTGGGGCGGCTTTTCGCCGAACTTGTCCTTGTTATAGGCAAGCACGCTGGAATAGAACTCATAGGCAACGGAATAGGCACTCTTATACTCGGCGGGCATTTTCTCGGCATTGGGGATCTTGGAGAAATCAAGAGGCTCGATCATACCCTGCTGGCCGCCGCGAATGCAGTCTTGCGTCGGCGTATCGATGACATCCCAGATTGGTTTTCCCGTCGCGGTCTGGGTCTTGATGACAGGCCAGGCGTCGGGCGCGCTGTCCTGATTGACGGTGATGCCGAGCAGTTTGGCGACCGGATCGAGAATGGCCTTGGTCTGGGCCTCCTGGTAGGCGCCACCCTGCGAAACGAAAGTTATCTGTTCAGCCGAGGCGATACCGGCGCAAAAAGCGATGGCTGAAGCGGAAAGCACGAGTGTGGAAAATTTCAGTATCATATCCGTTCTCCTCTTGTGGCGGGGCTTCGAACCCCGTTTTGATGGTTGAATGCCGGGTCTTATCGCCCGATTGCATCGAGGAACTGGTACCAGCCGGCGACAAGCCGGACAGCGGGTTCCCGGATGGGATAGAAAGGAACGGGTTTGAGCCGTTCCGAAGTCAGAAGTCCGAGATCGGGGCTTTCGCCGACGACGATTGCCGCTATGTGCTTGCCCATGTTGGAGGCCAGCGCCACGCCGGTACCGTTGTAGCCAACCGCATAGACGATGCGGTCATCCAGCCGGCCGGCATGCGGAATGCTGTCCATCGTCATGGCGACGAGGCCGGACCAGCGATGGGTGACGGCAACGCCCGCAAGCTCGGGAAACTGGCGCACCATCGCTCGATGCAGTACCGCGAAGGCGCTCTCGGAATCGGTCCTGCCGAAGGCGCCGCGACCGCCATAGAGCAGGCGGTCGCCCGCCTTGCGGAACCAGCGCATCATCCGTCGGGTTTCGGTGTAGCTGCGGTCCTGCGCGAGCAGACCGGCGCCCGGCGTGCCGGAAAGCGGCGCCGTGGCGATCATCGCCGAACGGAAGGGGATGATGGCCTTGCGCACCGCTGATGTGGCGGACGTCAGGTCCGAATAGGAGTTGCTGGCAATCACGGCCTGTCCGGCGGTGATTGTTCCGCCCGGTGTTTCAAGGAGGACACCGGGCCCTTCTCGGCGGAGACCCGTCACCGGCGTGTTTTCGAAGATGTCGATGCCCGATTTTTTCAGGCCGGCAGCGATACCGAATACGAAATTGAGCGGATGGATGATGCCGCCATGGGTGTTGAGCATGCCGCCTAGAAAATCTCGCGAGCCGGTCTCCGCCTCCATTTCGGCCGCCGACAAAATGGAGCAGGCGCGATCACCGAGCGCCTGATGCAGCCATTCGACTTCCTTCTTCAGCGAAGTGAGCGAGACTGCATTATGCGCGCAGCGCAACGACCCGGTCGGCTGATAATCGGCCGCGGCAATGCCGTAATCCTCGACAAGCTCTCCGACATGATCGATGGCCTCGATGCCGAGATCATGCATACGTCGGGCCGTGTCGGTGCCGTAACGTGCGGCAATCTCGGAAAAGGCAAGCCGGAACTTGCCCGAGACCACGCCGCCGTTGCGTCCGCTTGCGCCCCAGCCGATGCGGCTTGCTTCAAGTACAACGGCCGACAGGCCGCGGCGAGCAAGGTAGCGTGCCGTCGACAACCCAGTGTAACCGCCGCCGATAATGGCAACGTCGTAGTGACGACCGCCCGACAGCGCATCGAAGACCGGGCGGTCGGCAGCTGTCTCCTGCCAGAGCGAGGCAATGTCAGGAAAGGGAGGATGGGCGGTCATCATTTCTGGGTTCCGTGATCAGGCTGCGCTTGCGGTCTGGATGCCTACGGCCAATTCGGCATCGACCGCGTCAGCAAGCTCCTTTAGCGAAGAAAAATGGAAATCCGGCTTGGTCAGCACCTTGGGTTCTGGCGTGCCGCCAAAGCCCTGCTGGCCTTGGCGCCGTTCGATCCAGCAAGTCGTGTAGCCCAGTTCTTTTGCAACGCCGATATCGTGATGCTGGCTCTGGGCAACATGCAGGATTTCCGACTGTTTGTAGCCGGAGGCCGATTGGCGGCCCTTGTTGAAAGCGAAGAACTGCGGGTTGGGTTTAGCGCATCCGGCCTCATCGCAGGTAACGCTGTCATGGAAGGGATTGCCAAGCGTCGCCGAATAGGCCGAGAAGGCAGTACGGTCTGCATTGGTCATCGCAACCAGCCGGAAGTTCTTGCGCAGACGGGCCAGGGCCTCGACCGAGTCGGAAAACGCCGGCCAGCGCAAAACGGCGAGTTGGAAGGCCTCAGCCGTCGCATCGTCCCGCGTCAGGTCGAGTTCTGTTGCCAGCGACAGGTAAACATCCTTCATGGCGAAGGAGGAACGACCGTAGAACTTGTCGCGGCCGCGCTTGTAAGGTTCGAAGATAGCATCGTCAGAAGCGCTGGCGGCCTTTTCGCCGCCCAGTGCCCGAACGGCATTCAGCACGCCCGTTTCGAAATCGATCAAAGTACCGACGACATCGAAGGTCATGACCTTGAAGTGGGTGAGGTTCATAGTCTTCTTTCCTTGTTGACTGTAAGGTTGGAACGGCAAGTTTTAGGATGCTTCCGGCACCACGATCGTGTCTTCGGGATGCAACGCCACGGTTATGGCTTCGCCGGGCTTTTTAAGTTGCAATCGGCCGGCATGGTTGCTGGCAAGCCTGAGGCTGAGGTCGTCACCGGACGAGAGCTTCAGAAAAACCCGGATGCTTTCGCCCTGATAGAGTGTCTCAGTCACGGTTCCGGTCAGTCGATTGACGCCGGCCACTTCGCTGCCATCGGCGACGACGAGCTTTTCGGAGTGGACCGCAAGATGCAGACGGTTGTTCTGGGGGACGGCGTGCGACGTGCGCAGGACGATATCGCCGAGCCGCACGGTGTGGTCGCTGGCGCGCTCGACCGACAACAGTGTTGCTTCGCCGATGAAACGGGCAACAAAGGAATCGGCGGGGTGGTCGTGAAGTTGCTCCGGCGTATCGACTTGGACAAAGCGGCCTTTGTTCATTATGGCGACGCGGTCGCTCATCGTCAAAGCCTCTCGCTGGTCGTGGGTGACGTAGATGATGGTCGCGCCGAGCTTCCGGTGAAGCCGCTTGAGTTCGATCTGCATGGATTCACGCAGTTGTTTATCGAGCGCCGAAAGCGGCTCGTCCATCAGGATCAGTCCCGGCTCGAAGATCATGGCACGGGCAAGCGCAACACGCTGGCGCTGGCCGCCAGAAAGTTCGTGGATGCGCCGCTGCTCGTATCCGGCGAGCTCGACCATATCCAGGGCTTCGCGCAGCATTTGGGGCCAGCTCGATTTCGGTAGGCGGCGTGCCCGCAGCGGAAATGTGATATTCTCCGCGACGCTCATATGTGGGAACAGCGCGTAGTTCTGAAAGACAATTCCGATATCGCGTTTATGGGGAGGCTCAAATGTAATATCCCGTTCGCCGAGCCATATGGAGCCCGATGTCGGCTGCACGAAACCTCCGAGGATTCCCAAAAAGGTCGTTTTTCCCGAACCCGATGGTCCAAGAATCGAGACGAACTCGCCCGCCGCGACTTCCAGGCTGACATCGTTTAAAGCCTGGAAAGCACCATAGCTCTTGGTCGCCGACCGGATTGAAACGCCAACGCGTTCCGATTTATTTGAGACAAACATTTGATTCCACTGCACAATTTGAGCGCGCCGGTGTTTAGTCGGAGGTGGCTACATTCGTTGCTAAGCGGAAACCTGAACACACGTACCGTACTTGGCCGGCATCCTCACGTTTCCTGTTCCCCGATTTTCATTGAAGGTCTGTCGCCTTCTGTGACACATAGAAGACCAAAGAAAAGCCTAAGGAGCAATTGAAAAAAAGTTCAGATTAATGTTACATAGTGTAATGACAAATTTGCGCCGCATGCTGCCATCCATGAATGGCTTGTTTACCTTCGAGGCCGCAGGACGGTGTGGCAATTTCTCCAAGGCAGCCAGCGAACTCAATGTGACACCCGCTGCCGTGAGCCGGATGATCGCGCGCCTTGAGGAGAATCTCGACACAACGCTATTTGTTCGTCAAGCTGGGGGCGTCGAGTTGACGGAATCCGGAGGATTACTGTTCGATGCTATCGCCCGGGGCTTTTCCGGGATCGAAAATGCGCTGCGGGAGATTGAGGATCGCCGCATCGGTATCCAGACGGTCTCCCTGTCAGTTTCCACCGGTTTCACGACCCATTGGATGATGCCGCGGATGCCGGAGTTCAAAAAGCAATTTCCGACGGTCGATCTGCGCTTCCAATTGGTGATGGGTGCGCTGGCGGGGCCGGTCAACGACGTCGATCTCGGCATGCGCTTCGTGAATGGTTCGGACGAGCGGCACGAGGCTGCTTTTATCATGCCGGAAATCCTCATCCCGATCTGCAGCCCGTCCTATCGGGAAAGTCATGGACAGGATGGCGGCGAAGTCAAGCGAACCCCCGACACCACGATCAATCTCAGCGACGCCCAGCCGAACTGGTCCACCCTCTTTTCTCCGGCAAACGAGGGCGATGCGGTCAATTCGATGATCTTTTCCGACTATGCCATTGTGGTGCAGGCAGCGCTTCTGGGGCAGGGCGTGGCACTCGGCTGGCTGAACGTGGTTGCGCATTGGCTGCGAACCCAGACACTCGTGCCGGCGCGCGAGCATCTGATGACAACAGGCCGCCAATGCCATCTCGTCCGTCTTCGGGACAAGCCGGCGCGCGACATCGTCATACAGGTTCGTGACTGGATGATCGCAGAGCTCAATGACGACATTGTCGCCGTGGACAGGCTCTATCCGGATCTCGGCCTCATGCCGGAGAGTTGGTCTAAGATTTGACTGCGCGTGATGCTTAGAAGGAAAGCAGAGATGCGCTCACCTCCTGAAATCTGATTATTAAAGAACAGCGTCGTTATGCGCTACGGTAAAATCGACCGGCACACGGGTTGAAGGTTCGTTTCCTTTCAAGGCGTGCAATTCGTTGCTCTCGAAAGCCAGAGACCGACAAGCTCTCATCTATTCATGCTGCGCGGGTGATGTCCAGTTAATGATAGCTCAAGGTCTTGGTTGATAATCGCATTCATGATCCAAGCCCCTGTCAGTTACAAACGTTATCGTTTTCCGCCTGCTGTGATTGCCCATGCAGTCTGGTTGTACGTGCGTTTTCCGTTGAGCCTGCGCCTGGTGGAAGAAATGCTGCTGGAACGCGGCATCGTCGTTTCTTATGAAACGATTCGATGCTGGGCGAGAAAGTTCGGCCCGGACTATGCCGGCCGTTTCCGGCGGAAATCGCCGCGCACCAGCGATGTGTGGCATCTCGACGAAGTGGTCGTGACGATTGGCGGGAAGAAGCACTGGCTATGGCGCGCCGTCGATCAGGATGGCTACGTTCTCGACGAGATCGTCCAGAGCCGGCGCAATACCAAGGCGGACAAGCGTCTCCTGATCCGGTTGATGAAGAAGCAGGGATGTCTACCGAAGCGCATCGTTACGGACAAGCTTCGCTCCTGTGGAGCGGCACGACGCCAGGTCATGCCGGTTGTCGAGCACCGATCTCATAAGGGCCTGAACAATCGCGCCGAGAACTCGCATCTGCCTTTGCGAAAGAGAGAGCGGGTCATGCAAGGATTTCGATCGCCAGGCGGATTGCAACGCTTCGTGTCCGTCTTCTCGGCGGTCAGAAATCTCTTCGTTCCGCCTCACTCAAAACGCTCAGCTATCGCCATCCATTTACATCGCCTCAGGGCCATATCGCATTGGAAGGCCGTTGCAGGCGTGGCCATCTGATCCAAGCGCATCTGTCCAAAACAATCTCCGCAGAATTAACCTGACATCACCCGAGCAACTTCTGACATGGCCCATGTACGCACATCTTCATCAGCCGTCGGTTAACTTTACGGTGCCCCTGGAGCCTGCGTCGGGGCGTCGAACCCCAGCGCCGCCTTGCTGTGCAAGACAGCCCATCGCTGTTGTTCTTGACAACAACGATGGGTGATGTTATTAAAAACAACATTGAAGCCGTGCCGATCGAAAAATCCAGAATCGCCGTCAGCGATACGGCGTTTTTTGAAACGGTTCTGTGGCATGTGCCGATACCCGTGCCCGGCAGCAACCACCATTTCAAATATCGTCTGGCGCTGATCGTCAACGGCGAGTGCGTCATGCGCTATGACAATAAGCGCGGCAAAGGCGATCATCCCCATCTCGGTGATATCGAGGAACCGATAGAATTCACAACGCTGGAAGCATTGTTCGATGCGTTTCAGGCGGACATGGAAAGGATACTCGCATGAGGACGCTCGTCATCAGACTAAGCTCGATTGCCGATGCCAAGGCGCGCTTCGTGAATGCGGGGCAGAAGGCATTGGAAGGCGTCATCGTTCCCGCCACGCCGTCGGTGAATTTTCCAAGCTACGACGAAATGCACAGGGTTCTTGCGCCGCCGCGGCTTGCGATCGTGAAGGCGATGGCAGGGCAGGGGCCGCTGGCGATACGGGAAGTCGCCCGACGTGTCGGCCGGGACGTGCAGGCCGTCCATAAGGACGTGACGACGCTTGTCAACGCCGGTGTCCTGGACCGGACTGACGCCGGCGTCGAATTCCCCTATGACCAGCTTCATTTCGAGTTCGATGTGAAGGCGGCCGCCTGATCCGGTCGCCAATCAGGCCATCGGTTTCTGGCCGCACTGGGGTTTCGGTTTGTATGCGTGCGACCGCCTCTTTCTCAGCAGTTTGAGGAAGAGCTTCACCGCCGGCGTTGTCACGTTGTTTGAATGTGGCCAGGTGAGGCCGAGCCTGCGCTTTTCAGGCAGGCCGTGCACTCACGGCTTCCCCCGCGGCCATTGCCTGGCGTCGATGGGTTCGAATTTGTGCTGCGGAGCGGTTGGTCTGGGATGGGACGAAGAGGTTTCGCACGGCGGAGAAGATCGACGATATGTTGCAATGAGCCAACCGACCGGGAACCCTGTCGCTGTGATCGTAGCCCAAACTCAAAGCGCGACATTTTGACAATCAGAAGACTGAAGCAAAAGGTTGCGCGGCATCTGTCCGCGCGGCACCGTAAAGTTAACCGACGGCTGATGAAGATGTGCGTACATGGGCCATGTCAGAAGTTGCTCGTGATCCGCTTTATCGTCGCCACCGCTTTCCCGCGGAGATCATTGCGCACGCGCGGTATGGCTCTTCTTCGCTTTCCGCTCAGCCTGCGCATGGTTGAGGACATGCTGGCGGCCCGCGGCATCATCGTCACGCATCAGACCATTCGAAGCTGGGCGGAGAAATTCGGACGGCATTTCGCCCCGGAGATCAAGCGACGGTCAGCCGGCTGCCTGGGGCGACAAATGGCATCTCGACGAATGTGTGGTGGCCATCAATGGCAAGCTCAACATCGAGACCTGCGTAACGCCGCCATGCAAATCTGGAACAAAATCGCGTGTGTCGCCGCAGCCTGAAGCCGTCCCGGCCAGCTATCGCTGCATCAATCCGCTGATAACTTTACAGTGCCGCGCCAGGCGGTCTTTCAGCCTGAAGACGCTGATCTTTTGGGTGGAGGATCCGGCGTTGAAAGTGACGGAACCCTCTCCATGGCCCGCCCTGGAGCCTGCACTCCCGGCAGACTTTGCAGCGCCCTTTGTTGCCGCCTCCTGCTTTGCCCAAAGGCGCAAAGGCGGAGGGCAAAACCACCCCACGGCAGAGACGTCTGCTGCTCATTGAATGCCTATGCGATAAGATTCGAGCGGCGCGCGTTGGTCGTGTAGCAATATTATATAAATGATAGGTTGCATTAACAGCGAAACCGTTGCATACTCTGCGAGACAGTATGTAGGGTTGCATAACTCGACATGTTGTTATTTTTCCATCAGCAAACGGGAGGATGTCATGAGGGACATCGCAGAAGGTGTAGAAAAGTACATTGCCGATCTCGGGCTTAAGATCCCCGAGGCGGAACAGAAAAAATTCGCGCTCGAACTGACGTCGGAAATCGCCAGCGAAGCTCAATCCGAAGCCAATTCGGAAGTTGCCGGCGAAGCAAATAGCGAGTCCGCGAGCGAAGCCCATCAGGAAGCTGCGGCGGAAGCCGCGATGGAAGCGGCCCACGAAGCGGCCGGGGAAGCCGCCGTGGTGGGGGTCCGCCGGCCCTACTAACAGGCCGGCCCGACGTCAAATTTAACTTCAGGTCATACAAGCAAAGTTTGGCAAGGTGCGAAGCCGGGTGCATCGCGCTTGATGGGTGGGGTATGCTCAATTCTCTCGAAATCGAACCTCGTGATCACACCGACCTTCGCACCTTCGCCGAAGAACTGACCGGACGATTGAACGCGGTCGCGGAAATCGATCCTGCGGCCCTAATGGATCTGTTTCGCGCATCCGAAGGGTTTCACGACGCTAATCGTCTGATTCTTTTTGCCCTTCAAAAATTCCTGCTGAAATGGACCTTGGGCCACGCCTACAAGCACACGAAATTTTACGGCAAAAATCCAGCCTATGCAGCGCTTCCATCGAACGAAGTCGACGCTGCGCCCGACCTGTCGGCATGGCCAATTATATCCCGAACAGTGATTTCCGAAAATTTCGAAGAGTTCATAGCCGACGACGTTCAATTGCGCTCGACCTGCCATACATCGGGCACAACGGGCCAACCAATGGACGTTTATAAGTCATTCGAGGAAGTGCGTTTCATCAATGACTATTTCTCCCACATGTTCCGCTCGTTTTTGAAGTCGGGACGACCCAAACCGCTCAGCCTGTCTTTCCCTAATTTTTATCATGGAGTCGCAGTGCCGATGCCGAGCATCGGCATGAGTTTCGTCAGCGGCGTCACGGACGACACTTTGATCCAGGATGCCCGTCGGGTTCTGGATACGACCTATCATTTCAAGGGATACGACAGCCGCATTCGCATATTAGGTGGTCTTGGGCACCATATCCTATTTTTCACCAGCTACCTACTGGAGCAGGGCGTGGACCTTAGCACGTATCGTATGGAATGCATCAACCTGACCGGTGGGTTCCTGTCCATGCAGATGTTCGAGTTCCTACGCAACGCGTGGAAATGCCCTATCAACATCCGCTTTTCGATGACCGAAACCATTGGTGGTGCCACCTGCATCGAACCCACAAGCCGATTTGTTCTGGATCCCCACCTGATTGGCGAGGTTGTTGATGTCGACACCGGGGGCTCACTCCAAGAGGGGGTCGGCGCATTGGTGTTGACCAATCTTTACCCGTTCGTGCAGATGCAACCGTTGATCCGCTATCAAAATGGCGATCTGGTGCGACGTATTCCCTCGGCTAATGGCCGGGTCGTTTTTGACTTCCTGGGGCGCGTCAAGAATGCCTTGACCCGCATGAAGGATGGCAAGCGGGAATGGCTGCTGTTTTCGGCACCGCTCAATAATACGCTCGCCGCCATCCCCGATATTCGTGTTTATGACTGGTTCGCCAATGTTCGGACCGCCAAGGATCGCACTGTAGGATCACTTCCGATCATGTCCGTCCGAGCCGAAGAGAGCGGCGGCGTAGTGACCATCAAGCTTTCGCTGGAACTTCGCTACGCGCCGCATCTCCATCGGAAGCGCTGCGATCAACTCCGCGGAGATATTATCGCCGCCATGCGCGCCGTTCCTGACACGGTGTTGAGTACGGCTATGGATGCAAACGAAGTCGTTTTCGACATCCTCTTTTGCGGACCCGAACAACTCAACGAGCCGATCGTGATAAAGATATGAGCGACGAACGCACCACCCGAAATGGACAGTCGCGGTCAAACCATTCGGCTTTTCGCGTGACGGCGGAGGTTGTTATCTCCCCTCCCGAGCGTTCACTCTTGGCGACGGGCGATGCTCGCGAATTGCGGGAGTTTCCGAAACCAGCGGCTGCCGAACGAACTGGTCGGGTGAGCGGACTTCTGGAAACGAATGGTTTCAACATACATCACGTCGGTCCCTTTTCGATCACCATCGAAGGGACGCCGCAGCAATTTATACAAGCGTTCGGGTGTCGATTCGCGGATGCGCCGCATAGCCGCGCACGTCTTGCATTTGCCAATGCGGATCCCTACTTGCACGTGCCCATCGACAAACGGTGGCAAGAGATCGAAGGCGTCGTCCTGATGCCCATCGAGAGCTACAGCGCCTCCTCGGATAGTGGCCCCTCGGACAGCGACGAAAATCATCCCCATCACCTGCCAAAACCCCAGGTCGACTACTATCACTTGAACGCCCCGAGGGACCTCGTTACCAATCTATGTGCCAACGAAGCGCACGCCAAAAACATCTGCGGGCAAGATATCGACGTAGTCGTCGTCGACAGCGGCTGGTGGAACCATCCCTGGTTTCAAGACCGTGGCTTGCATGTGGATGTTGTTCTCGCGCCCGGCGCCTCAGCGGCGGAATTGGACGAAGTCGGCCACGGGACAATGGTGTGCGCAAGCCTGATGTCCTTGGCGCCGAACGCCAAGGTCACGATGATAAAGCAATCTGGCGAGGACGCGTTCACCGCATTCAAAATGGCGATTGATCGAGCTCCTGCCATTATCCAAAACACCTGGGGTATGCCCGCCTCTCATGGTCCCCTGCATGCAGCGCAGAAACTTGTGGCCCTTACCGTGCTTTACGCCATCAATAATGGAATAATTGTCGTGTTTGCCGGGGGAAACGAAAAGAAGCTATTTCCTCAGCAGATGCATGAAACAATCGCCGTGGGCGGTTCATTCGTTCATCGCGACGGGTCACTGGAGGCCGCCAGCTACGCCAGCGGCTACGAGAGCCGCCTCTTCCCCGGCCGCATCGTGCCTGATTTTTGCGGGCTCGTCGGTATGAAGCCGGAAGGCGTCTATCTCATGATGCCGACCATGCCTGGATCGGAAATCGACGTTGCCTTCGCCGAGAAACCCTATGCTTACGGTGACGGTACGGACCGACCCGATGACGGCTGGGTCGTCATCAGCGGGACTTCCTCCGGATCTGCGCAGGTTTCCGGCGTCATCTCTATGTTGAAACAAGTTCAACCGAGCCTAGATCAGAGAGCGGCGAAGGAACTCATCGCCCGATGCACGAGACCCGTGCTTTATGGCGTTTCGGCTGAAGGCAACCCCGCCGGACTGCCGCTACCGAACCTGGCGACGGGATACGGGTTGGTCGATGCGGAAAAGGCGCTGCGGGAGCTTGGTGCAGCGCTTTGATTTTTCTCCGTACAAATGAAGGTGATATCATGGACACCATTGCCCCTAAGATAGACATATTTGAACGCGACGTAACCCGAGAACAGGTGGAGGACGCCATCAGAACCCTGTTGGTATGGGTTGGCGAAAACCCGGCTCGCGAAGGATTATCGGATACGCCGAAACGCGTCGCTACCGCATTTAAGGAGTATTGTGCCGGTTATGAGGAAGACCCGCACGATGTTCTGGATCGCACCTTCGAGGAAATCACCGGCTACCGCGATATGGTCGTCTTGCGGCACGTTCCGTTCGAGTCCATGTGCGAACATCATCTGGCTCCTATCATCGGCAATGCGCATGTCGCCTATCTGCCGGTTGGGCGGGTGGTCGGCATCAGCAAACTTGCTCGTGTGGTTGACGGCTATTCGCGCCGCCTCCAAATCCAGGAACGCCTCACCGTCGAGATAGCGGAAGCGGTTGACAACGTCTTGAAACCGCGAGGCGCGGCCTGTGTCATCGACGCCGAGCATTTTTGCATGAAATGCCGCGGCGTCCGGAAGAAGGGCAGCTGGATGACGACAAGCCATCTCACCGGCGCGTTCCTGACGGACGATCGCACGCGGCAAGAATTTTATCAGCGCATTCGCTGCGACGGGTTCGGCTCGAGGGGACTATAATGACCTGCTCCATCGTGGTCGGCGGACAGTGGGGTGACGAGGCGAAAGGCAAGATTTGCAGCTATCTGGCGGTTACCGATAAAATCTCGGTCGCCTGCCGGGCCGGTTTGGGCCCTGGCGCCGGCCACACTGTGGTTTACGAGGGGCGCGACTACAAACTGCGCCAATCGCCCAGCGCCTTTATCAACCCGAATACGCGCCTTTTGCTGGGCGCGGGGGTCCTGATCAATAGCGACATTCTGATCGAAGAGATCACGCGGCTGGGTATCGAAAAACGTGTCGGTATTGACCCGCGCGCGACCTTGGTCGAGCCACATCACCGCGCAGCTGAAGTCAGAGACGCCAATTTGACGAAGACGATCGGTTCCACCGGCAGCGGCCATGGCCCCAGCCTTGCCGATCGCGCCATGCGTCGGGCGAGACGTTCGGCCGATGAGCCTCAACTGCAAGATTTCCTGGTTGATGTTTCGAAAGAGACAAATGCATGTCTTGACCGTGGCGAACACGTCTTGATCGAAGGGACCAACGGATATCTTTTGTCTGTCTTATACGGCACCTATCCGTATGCCGTCGGAAAGGACTCCAGCGCCAGCACCGCTGCCGCCGATATCGGGATTGGGCCGACCCGCGTTGACCATGTCATCGTGACCTTCAAGGCCTTTCCAACCCGCGTGGGTGCCGGCCCATTCCCGACCGAAATGTCGGCGGATGAGGCAAAAAGGCGGGGGTTTATCCAGTGCGGGACTGTCACCGGAAGACCCCGCCGTGTCGGCCAGTTCGATTTTGAGCTGGCGGCCGATGCCGCCCGCGTCAATGGTGCAACGCAATTGGCCGTGACACATCTGGATTGGCTGGATCCTGGCTGCAGCCACCTTCCGATGGATCGCTGGAATTCGGATCTGCGCCGCTTCGTCGATCGCCTGGAGCAAGCGTGCAACGTCCCCGCCACGCTCCTCGGGACAGGGCCGGATACCCATCACATCGTCGACCGCCGGCATACCCTATGATCCCGCGCTACAGCCGTATGGAAATGAGGCAGCTTTGGTCGCGGGAGCATAGCTATTCCTTGTGGTTAAAAGTCGAATTGCTGGCCTTGGAGGGGATGGAGGCGATCGGCAAGATCCCATCAGGCACCACCGAAATCGTTCGCTCCCGCGCGACGGTCGACGTGGAGCGGATTGCGGTGCTTGAGGCGCAAGTCCATCATGAGGTTATTGCATTCCTGACATCCGTCTCCGAACAGGTCGGCATAGAGGGGCGCTTTATTCACTACGGGATGACGTCTTCGGATATGCTCGATACGGCGCTTGCCGTGCAGACGTGCGAAGCGATAGATCTCCTTCTTGCCGAGATCGACGATCTCACGAACACGCTCCGCCAACTGGCGGAAGAACATCGTGGGACCCTATGCCTTGCCCGCACCCATGGAAGGGGCGCCGAGCCGACGACTTTTGGGCTAAAACTAGCCGGTTTTTTTGCCGAATTCCGACGCAGTGCGCGTCGCCTTGCCGAAGCCAGACGGGAAATGGCGGTCTGCAAACTGGCGGGCGCCGTCGGCACCTATGCCACCATCGACCCTCGCGTCGAAAACTTCGTCGCCGCCGCGTTGAGCCTTACGCCGGAAACCGTGGCAACCCAGGCAGTCGCGCGCGACAGGCATGCCTCGGTAATGACCGGCCTGGCGATCCTGGCGGGCGCGATAGAACGTCTTGCGACCGAATTGCGCCATCTGCAGCGGCAGGAAGTCGAAGAGGTTGCGGAAGGCTTTTCGGCGACGCAAAAGGGCTCCTCGGCCATGCCCCATAAACGCAACCCGATTTTCTCTGAAAATCTGACCGGCCTCGCGAGACTTATCCGCGCGTCGGCGATGCCCGTCTTGGAGAATATCGCGCTGTGGCACGAACGGGATATGTCCCACTCGTCAGTTGAGCGCGTGGCCCTGCCCGATGCATTCAGCCTGTGCGATTTCGCACTTGCGCGCCTGAGCGGGATTATGCGCGGCCTAGAGGTTCGACCCGACAGAATGCGCGCAAACCTGGACGCCATGCGGGGTGGTTTCGCCTCGCAGCGAGTTTTGCTGTCCCTGATCGATGCAGGCCTCAGCCGCGAACGCGCCTATGCAATGGTTCAACAGGCCGCGGCCCGCGCGGTAGATCAGGGCATGACTTTCAGGGACGCGGCTCTCCTGGAGCCAGAATTGACGACCCACATATCCGTGGAGGAGATTGACGTGGCCACCGATCCCGCCTGTTATTTGGCGAATGTCGATTTCATTTTTGCGCGCGCTTTTGCCGAGCTGTGAGGCTCATCTCCGAGGTCTTTCAGCAACTCAAGGAACCGAGCGAAAGCCATGGTTCCTACCGTAAAGCTAACATTTTATGTGTCTGAAGGCACAGCGTATAGCCGTGGCGCATCGCGATATCAGCACAAAGGGCGCGATTGCGTTCATTCAAATTCTCGTCGCCATCGTCGCGCGGCATGACATAGATCGGCGCCACCGCTTTTTTCTGGCGAAATAGCCGCATGACATAGTTTTCCTTTTGCGTGGATCGTGCCGGCAATCCATCCTCCGCATCGACCTCGTCGACAGACAGAACGTATTTATAAGCGGAGATGCGGGGCACGATATCCGGATGCAACCCAGGGGTTTTCGGGCTGCACACAATGGTCAAGCGTTCGCTTTCCGGCAGTTCGATCCATAAGGTTCCATTGGTCTCGATTTGAACACGCAACCCTCGCCCTAACAAGGTTTCGACCAGCGGAGCGATATTTTGCCGGAAAGGTTCACCGCCCGTGATGACGATCAAATCGCAAAACGACGGACGAATGTTCTCGATTGTCTCAAGCAACTCGTCCAGGCTCGGTCGCCATGTGGAGGATTCGAAATCGGTATCGCACCAGAAACACTTGAGATTGCAGCCGCAGGTGCGCACGAAAACGCTGGGCTGTCCGCTGAACGGCCCCTCGCCTTGCAGCGTATAAAATACCTCCTGGATCCAAAGTTCGCGACCGTCTGTCAATTCCTGACGTCTGAGTTTATTCTTGCCCTTCATGGCGAAAACTCCACCGTTTGCGTCGATTTTATTGCCCGGGCCGCCGCAGCCTCCCGAAGAAATTGCTCGCGATAATTGGGCTGAATTTGCTGAACCAGGCCGATTGCATGCGGTTTACTTTCAGCAATGCCGGCTCCGGTGATCTGGACGAAACGCGCCTTTTCATGCATTTCGGCGATATCCATGCTGCCGCAGTATGAAATCCCGGATCGCAGACCATTGGAAAGCGACCGCAGCACCTGCATAAGCGGGCCGCGGTATTCAAACGTCGCTTCGACACCTTCTGGTTCGTAATCGGCAATTTCATCGTCGAGAAGAAAGTCACCTTCTGTTCTGCGTATGGTCAGGTTCACGCCGAGGGAAACAAAGCCGGTCGAAATCTTGTAGCGTCGGCCGTCGCGCTCAACCGTGAAGGCCGCGCTTTCCTCTGCGCCGGCCAGGATGCTTCCCAGCATTACCGTTGACGCGCCGGCCGCCAAGGCCTTCGTTATTTCCCCGGATCCCCGTATACCCCCGTCGGCGATCACCGGAACATCGTGTGCGCGCGCCACCGCCACGCAATCGCGCACCGCTGTCAGCTGAGGCACACCTGCCCCTGCCACCAATCGCGTCGTGCATATGCCGCCAGGCCCGATACCGACTTTGATGGCATCGGCACCCGCTTCAATCAAATCATGGGTTCCCTCCGCCGTCGCGACATTCCCGGCGATCACTTCGACGGCGGGATACCGATCCTTGAGGCGCGCAACCGTTTCTATCGCGTAATCTGCGTGTCCATGAGCGATATCCAGGACGAGGATTTCGGCCCCTGCCTCGACCAGAACGGCAGCACGCTCCAACGCTTCCGGCTTTGCGCCGATAGCCGCGGCCGCCAACAAGCGACCATCGACCGACTGCGTTGCCGTGTGTGCCGTCGCCGGGTCGATCATGGCGCTTTTGACATTCAGTATCGCGGTCACCTGGTCTTTGATCGGCATCATTCTATGGACAATGCCAAGCCCTCCAAGCCGCCCCATGGCAATGGCCATCCGGGCATCCGTGCACCAGGGCACATTGGCGGATAAAATCGGCACCGCAAGTCTTCTTCGGCGCGTTACCCGACTGGAAATATCGATATCCTTGCGGCTCCAGGCGCGCGTACGTTGCGGGACCAGCAAAACATCGTCGAAAGACAGTCCTAGGGGAATGATGTCTGACGTCATGATCTATTCCGCTCTTCGAGGTTGTGGTCATGGATGTGCTCGCCCTCGTGGGCAGGGGGACATTCATGGAATGGATCCCCTGTCGGAGCGTCTCTCACCAGCATTCTGCCCTCCAGCCGATGATCGGTATGCCATTTGGCGTCGTCGCCGAACGGACGGGAATGCCAGCTGGTTTCTGCCCCTGCGATACCGGTTCCGATCAAACTGTCCAAAGTGACCAAAAGGGCCATTTCCTCCAATCCCAGCTTCTCGAAACCTTCGGGCAAAAGGGGCAGGACCAGGTAACGATGACGGAACGTCGAATCATAAACTCGGATTTCGGTCTCGTCGGGAATATTCAATCCGAACTGCTGGGACAAAAATCCTCGGGGATCCGTTTCCATTCGTCGCCGATATTCGGCGCTGCGATACCAATAAGGTGCCGGACCCAACAAGCTCGTGGGATAACAGGAGCACAATGTGCATACGACGGCATGGTGTACTTGTGGTTCGTTCTTCAGAACCGTCAGGATCGTACCATCCTCCAGCGCAACCCCGTATTCCGTCAGGACATCTTCAGAGTTGGTCAAAAGTCGATGTTCGAACAATGGATCCCGCCAGGCGCGTGCCACCAACATCGCGCCGACCGGTAAAAGCACCTCCGAGGATGGCCCATCTGCGTCTCGCATCAGGCGGCACCGCGTTGGGCGTAACGCGCCGGATCCTTCAAACCAGCCTCGCTGAACCCTTTCAACCGAAGCAGGCAGGAATCGCATTCCCCACAGGACAGCCCCTCTACCGTTGGGTCGTAGCAACTGTGGGTCAGTCCGTACTTAACCCCCAGTTCCGTGCCGCGCCGAATGATCTGCGCCTTCGTCATCTGAATGAGCGGTGTATGAATCTTCAAGGTCGTTTCGCCGGTTACGCCTGTTTTCGTCGCCAGATTGGCCATGCGGACGTAAGCGTCGATATATTCCGGCCGGCAATCCGGATAACCGGAATAGTCCAACGCGTTGACGCCGATGAAGATGTCGGGGGCCTTCAGCACCTCTGCCCAAGCCAATGCGAACGACAGGAAGATCGTGTTGCGTGCGGGCACATAGGTGACCGGAATTCCCTCGCTCATTTCGGAGGTCGCCCGACCCTTGGGAACGTCAATATCCTGCGTCAGTGCCGACCCGCCAAATTGGCGCAAATCGATCGATGCGATCATATGATCCCTGACGCCTGCTTCGGCGGCAACTTGCTTGGCCGCCTCAAGCTCGGCGATATGGCGCTGACCATACCGGAAGCTCAATGCATACAGGTCGAAGCCCTGCTGCTTTGCAATGGCCAAAGTCGTTGCGGAATCCAATCCTCCACTCAACAAAACGACGGCTTTCCATTTTGACATGGCACTACACTCCTCATTTTCCCTCTGAAAATCCCGTTGGCAAACTTGCCGTCCACCAAACCCCGATCGCCAGATCAAGTTAGATGTTCACTCGCCCTCAATTCCGCGACGCTCGCCACGACGTGATCTGGCGCCAGCGCCTCCAAGTGATTGCCCAAGAACCTGAAATTGCCTGTCCGAACAGCAATTGTTCGCATGGCGAGCGCCTTACCTGCCTGTATATCGATCGGCGCGTCGCCTACGATGGCAACTTCCCGCGGATCCATTTCAAGCTCTTTGAGGCTTCGCTGCACAAGCGCGAGTTTCACCTCCAGGCTGCTGGGCGTGCACGCGACCGCTTCCGCCCCAAGGTCGTCACGTGTCAGAACGGATACAAAGCAATCGGCAACCTGCTCCCGCACCAGCAGACATTTCGTCTGGTCGGTGGCGACCCAGGCGCTGGCGATGGCAAGTCGCCTTCCGCCATTGCTCAAGGTGCGGATAACGTCGGTTGTGCCGGGAAAAAACTGTGCCTGCTCCATATATGACCGAGGGATACGATCCAGATGATCCATCACCAGGATGTCGCCGATCGTCCGCCCTTTCTCAATGCTGTGCCAATAGTCCAGACTCAACACATGATCGCGGTCGCTGGGTACGGATAAACCTTGCCGGACATGCAGATCGTCAACGAATGCCAGGAACATCCCCGAGAAATCCAGCAAAGTCCCGTCCCGATCGAAAATCACAGCCCTAATCATCTGCGCACCGGGGCCTCGTCAGCGCTTCGCCGGCCCAAGCTCGACTGCGAGGCGGCAACAAGCGGCTCGACGGGGCCATCCATCACTGCTTTCTGGCTTTCCCACGGGAAAACAACCCAATCGTCGGATTCTATCGCCCAATAATCGGGACGATTTTGACAGTTGACGTTGCAAACAACAGTTGCGGATCGAATGGATTTCGCGCCCAACTCCCGGAGTTGCCCAAGGATTGCGGTCAGGGTACCGCCATCGCCGGCGATGTCGTCGCAAATCAGCAAATGGCGAGCGGACCAGTCGTCTTTCGCCGGCCCCACCCAAGCTATCTTGGGCGCTCCACGCTCGGCATAGCGTTCGTCGCCGGCGTTTCGGGTGACGGAAATCACCCGGATGTCGTGCAGTTCCAGCCTATGCGCCAACGCGGTTGCCAGCGGCAGCCCGCCTCGCGCCAACGCGACAACAGCGTCCGGCTTCACCGCGTCCTGGCATATCCGTTCGTAGAGAATATCGACGGAGTTGCCGAATTCCTCCCAGCTCAATTGCAGAAGCCGCTTTCCCAGCCAAAGATCCATGGGGCTCCTCCTACCTGTGCCAACGCATGAATATAATTGTGCGCTTGCTCCGATAGCGCCTGAAAAAAATACAGGCTAAACGATTATTGTCAATGGTTGCATATTTAAAATTGCAATGCGAGAATGGTCTCGAAGATGTCGTGAATCCTAGCGCAGTGGGGAAACCATGCAGGAATATCATTTGATCACGCGTGAAATCGGTATCGATGCGGCCCACCGTATCCCGCACCACGAGTCGAAATGCCATAACTTGCACGGTCATCGATATAAGATTGCCGCGACTTGCGTGGGCCCCCTGTGTGGCGACGGGGAGCAGACTGGCATGGTCCTCGATTTCGGTTTCTTGAAGGACGAAATGATGGCCGAGATCGATGCCTGCTGCGATCATGGCATGATGATTTGGGTAGACGATCCCTGGATCGGCTCCTTTCTCCCCGAAAACGCACACGAAGCTAAGGCGGCCGCGGTTCTGCGGGAATACCGTGATGAGGTGACCCATGCCGATCAAAAGCTGATCGAAGGTCCATTCGGCAAGACACTTTTGCTGGCGAGCGTGCCAACTGCGGAGAACCTCGCGAAGCATTGGTTCAATAGGCTGGCACCCCGCGTTAGGTTCCGAAGCCATAACCGCGCACATCTCCTGCGAGTCGAGGTTTGGGAAACGCCAAACTGTATGGCGACATACAATACCCAGGATCCAGACTGGTTCGCGTTCGATGCTGTGCCGAAACTGCCCTCCGGCAGATTGAGTCATTTGGCAGGTTACGACTCCGGATTGAGCTGATAACTTTACAGTGTCACGGTCAGAAATGCTGGCTGTGGAGAGCGGTTGATCATCTCCGGGCCGACAACCCGGACCGGTTGGAGAACCTCGAACGACTTGAGCTGATGAGCCACAAGATCAGCAAGCCTAACGCCGGCCCAATCGACCTGCGAGAGCAGATCATGCGAATGAGAAAGTGCCGTGATACGTTCGCGAACGCGCTTCTCGAATTCTTCGATTGATCGAGAACGTGTCGCCGTCTGCCGGATAATGGCCAGCACGATGGCGTACTGATTTTTGACACGATGATTGATTTCTCGCGTCAGAAGGCGAAGCCAGCGGTCGCTCTCGCGCCTCTCCGAGATGTCCCGGGCGATGCTTGATGCACCGACGAGCCTGCCGCCCCGGCTTTTGATGGGAGATATGGTGATCGAGATCGGGACCATCCGGCCGTCTCGGTGGCGGCGCGTCGTTTGGAAAGGTTCGATCCGTTCCCCCAGCTTCAGCCGCCGCAGGATATCCGCCTCTTCATCCCGTTTGTCATCCAGGGAGGGCCGAGAGCATTGGCGCGTCAACCCAGCGGTGTATAGTCACCCGTCTCGGGGGATGAGTGACGCGGAAATCCAAGCGAAATTCTCGGCATTGGTGGTTGTGTGCATGTTGTGCGCGATCTCGACAGGGCAGGTCCACGCCGAAATCAGGCCGGTTCGCGACGTCCAGAAGGCGCTCGCCGATCAGGGTTTCGACGCGGGCACGCCAGACGGGATCTGGGGATCGAAATCCGTCGCCGCACTCAAGGGGTTTCAGCGTGCTCATCGGCTGGCGCCTTCCGGCGTCGTGACCCAGGATTCGCTGAAGGCGCTGTTTCCGAGTTCGAATACCGATGCGCAGCCTGCCGCGCTGCCGGCGGATGTGGTTGCGGTACCCATTGTGCCTTTGGTCGATCCAAAGCCTAAGGTCCTTTCTTCCGAGCCGGTGAGCCTTTCGCCGCAAGTGTCGTAGCCGGCTCCCGCCATCCCCGTCGCAAACCGAAGTGGGAGCGAGAGCGGAGACAGTTCCGGTTACCTCGTTGTCGTATTCCTCATTATGGTGGCCCTCCTTTTCTTCCGGAGAAAATCAAGGAAAAGCAGCGATTAGCCGGTTCGATCCAAGATTGGAGTCAAATCGGGTCGGCCAGTTGATGGCCGCCGCGCCGCGCGTTGAAAAATCGAAGACGGATAGCTGCGAGAATTCGTAGTTTTGGAGGTCTTCCCCTTGGTCCCTCGACGTAATTTTCGCTCTGGAGGGAGAGCGCCGCCATGCTGTCCGCTTGGGCATGCGCTTGGTGCGTGGACTGGCCGCAGTCGATGCGGCACGCATCGTGGCCGCCCGTGCCGATCACCCCTTCGATCGGCTGCGGTCCCGGATCGGAAGGTTACTTGGCGCCCCTGGCAAGCGCACGCCGCTTGAGTTCGGAAGCTTGTTCTCGCAGGAACCCAAGATACCGTTCCCGGACCTCTTGCATTTCAATTTCGCCGGCAATCCATTGTTCGATCCATAAGAGGAAACGCGGATCCTCCTCCGTCGGCAATCCCGCGCGGCGGAGACGATCAAAGGCTTTTTGCGCGGCAAGGCGTCGTTGTTCGCTCTTCATAACCTTTGCTAATATCCGATTCGGCAAAAGAAAACGTTGCCGACATTTCCGGCGAACCGTAAGCGAAAATCCGCCTAGGCCGAACACATTCTGATATGCATCCGTTGCACCCAGTGAAGACCTCGTCTGTTGGTCGAAAAGAGCTGGGATCATTGCGAAGTCAATTCGATCGCCGCCAAAATGAAAACCAGGTATTCCACTTTGGGCAGATCACCAAAACGGCCGCCGGTGTCGTCCGTTCAGTATCGGAGCTTGATCGAACCCGGGCCTGCTACCATAACTAATATCTCCGATTCAGAACACGATCATGCTTTTTGGATCACGCTTTCGCTGCGGGCATGTCGCAGACTTCCAGAGCTACCGCAGGTCGCATCGCCGCGTGTCTTCTAAGCAAAAACGCGTCGCGCGTCCGTGAAGACGTCTCATAATATGACCTCTGGATTTGGCGCTTATGCGCCGCCAAAACAGCGAAGCATGGAATTGAGCCTATCGTTCTCCTCACGGAACTTCACGAGCATGAGCCGTTTCGGATGGCGATTTTCAGCTTCAAGATCAGCCAGCTCTTTCTCCGAGCCGTCCTGATGATGCCGCAGCGTAAACTTAACGCTGTGAAAACAAGATCTGAGAGTGAGGCTTTGGTTCGTTCGGGCGCGAAGGCGCGCGATTTGGCGCCATGTTGCTCGCAATTCTCGATGGTGGGTGGATGGAATATCGTGGCGGGGAACGTTAAAGAGGTTGGCGATCGGTTCGTGTACGGAAACGAAACGCTGAAGGTGTCGCGTTGACTTGAAGCGCTTCATGATCCTCTCCCGCCGTCGGACGGGTTGATGAGAGTTCTCCGCCCGATTGTTCAGGCCCGGGGTTGTCACGTTGTTTGAATGTGGCCATGTGAGGCCGAGCCTGCGCTTTTCAGGCAGGCCGTGCACTCACGGCTTCCCACACGGCCATTGCCTGGCCTTTTTGAGGGAACGAGCGTCTGACGGCTTAGGAAATAGCCCGCGTCCGGGAATTGAAATTCGGCACGCAAAGCGTCGACATTCGCTTTGGCGAGAAGTCCCCTCCGGCGCGCAAAGCGAAGGTCGCGCAACGGCTGGATTTGCAAGCTATGGAGAGAAATCATGTTGGAAAATCCGCATATAGCGCGGATATCTGAACATGAATTACTACGGAAAGGGGAATTCCTATTAAGTCGGCCTGCTTAAGGCTGCCGAACTGCACGGTGCCACGCATCAGGCCGTAATGGAGTTTCAAGTCGTGGCGGCCAAACGGCTCCCCAAGATCAAGGCCGGTCGCAACCGCGTCGTCTTCTACTACCGAAAGGATATGGAGACCGTCGCCGCGGGCGTTGTCGACAAGAAAACCGAGACAGGTTCGATGAGAGTGTCGTCACCAGCTCTCACAGCGCTCGACATTCTGCGGTATTCTCGTGGCGCCGGCGGTCTTGATAACATCTTCACTGTCCTCAGGGATATCGCGCCGCAGATTGATTTCGAGAGCCTGACCAACCTGTCGCGCGTCACCGAACGGCCGGTCGTGCAGCGCCTCGGCTACCTTCTCGACAGGCTGGGTCACGGCCCACGCCTGGCGTCGATGCGTACCGCCTTGGAGGACCGCGGCAACCTGCCCTGGACGGAGCTGGACCGCAAAGAAGCCGGCGATCCCGACTTTTCTACTGAAGTGCTCGAGCGCGACCCGCGTTGGCGGGTCATCGTCCGCCGCTATCCAGAGGCCGATGAATGATACCAGCTCAGAATATTGTCGCGTGGGGCAATGTCGCGCCTTGGGCCGATCAACGTCAGATCGAACAGGATCTGATTATCAGCCGGGCGGTGGTCGCGATATTCACCGACCCCTTCTTGCGCGAAGCCTTGAGGTTTCGGGGCGGCACAGCCCTCAACAAACTGCACTTCCCGGCTCCGCTGCGCTACTCGGAAGACATTGATCTCGTGCGCACAGAGGCCGGGCCGATCGGCCAGGTCCTGGACGCCTTGCGTGTCGTCCTCGAGCCGTGGCTTGGACACGGTCAGTACGAGTCAAGTCCGGTCGCACCCAAGTTGAAATTCCGGATTGAGGCCGAGGACGGCGGTGGCGTGCCCATCCGCCTCAAGGTCGAAACCAACACCAGCGAGATCGAAGCGTATGATCCGCCGATCGACTTGCCGTTCGGTGTGGCCAATCCATGGTTCACCGGGAATGCGTCCGTCCCGACATTCTCCCGTGAGGAAATGTTGGCCACCAAGTTGCGCGCGCTGCTGCAGCGGGAGAGGGGTCGCGATCTCTATGACCTGGCGCATGGCCTGGAGACGTTTGAAGGCCTGAATGTGGAGAAAGTGGCTGATTTTTTTTGGCCGCTACGTCGCACTTTCGGGCCAGATCATCACGCGGGCACAGGCTGAGCGACGGATGTTCGCGAAGCTTGCCCGGCCGCGCTTTCTGACCGACATGCAGCCATTGCTTCCGACACAGCAGGCCGAAGCGCTGACCGACCAAACGACCCTCCCGGCATTTACCAGCGATTTTGCAGCATTCATTGAACGCTTGCCCGGTGACACGTGGTTACGCACCGCTGAAATGCGCAGGCGCTTCGGCGTGGTGTAGAGATATGAATTGGAACGATGACGGCGAGTGTGGCCCGGGGTGAGCGACGGAACGAGAGAAGAGGAGCCGCCGACGCACTATCTTCGCCACTGTCAAGCGACAATCTGCCATGGCTTGGGATCCGGGTTACGCTTAGGCTGTCGTGCGTGGTCGCCGCGCTCAACGAATCCACAAGGGCAATCGCCCGACCGCCACGCTTGCGCATGACAGACGCCTTTGGCGCATGCAGTGGCCGTCGATTTTCTATTCCGAGCAGTTCAGCAAGTGCACTGAAATACCGAAGCGCTATTGAGAAGGAACTGGAAAGTCTAATACTTTGTCCGTGTAGCTTTCGACCAAGGCGCTAAACGGCGTGCCGTCTCGAAGTTTCAGTACGGCACGATGTTCGAGCAGGAACGGCGGCAGGCTAAGGGAACTTGTTTCATGCGCTGTTAAGCCGTCCATGTCCCAGCCTTCGGAGAGAGGGGACCAGAGCAACGTGGCAGACAGGTTTGTGCGAGTGAAATTAAGAGCCTGAACGGCTCTGCCAAACGCGATATCGCTGGTCTTCAAAGCCTGATTCATCTCTGCAGTTAATTTTGCGGGTACATACCAGTTGTCGGCTTCCGACAAGACGCGGTCGCCACAGACCAGGCGGACGCGGCGATATGCGATCAGCTCACCGGGTCCGACGGTCAGAAGTTCACGGATGTGCTCATCGGCCGGCTTGTCTTGCCCGCCCACACGCTGAGCTACAATCTTAGAACCTTCCGGTGCGAGCTTGTGCGCGGCGCACCAGCGATCAAGGGTCAACGTAGCACTGGCGTTACTCAGAAGATTGGCATTCAAGCTCTGAAGGACCGCAAGCGCTTCCACTCGAGATGTCGGCGAGTTCAGCCACTGAGACCCTATAGACAGTTCTTGCGCAATTGCGATCTGGGTGCCCAGCACAATGGTAGTCGCTGCAAGTGCGGCGATGCGAATACGTTTCGATGAACAAAATGACACGGAGAACGAATCCTTTCTGCAGTAAATTTGATGGGCGAACTTCTGCGCGTCAAATTCCCCTGATTTTGGCAGGCGCGCGCGTGTGTTTGCGGCGTATTTGATGCCAGCAGCAAGATTTGAACTGCGCCTTGCGGTACCGTTTAACGGTCGGGTTCCCGATAGACTTTCTTACCATCTTCCGATGTCCTGCCGTGCTGGTTCACACCTGTTGAAGCCCGTATGCCCGAGCCGTCCTTTGCTTGCGTCACATCAAGGTCGTCCATGATACCCTCCATCCGCTCGCCGACCTGTTGTTGGAGTTTGCAACCGTTGGCGACGGAGCCGGCGCTTCCATCCTGGAACATGGATACCCGATAGGCGTGGATTTCAAATGAGGAACATGGCGGCCGTTCCGAATCCTCCTCATCAAATATCGTAACTCTCGCTTAACGGTTTAGCGCCTTTGTCGCCCTCGTTGCGGAATGTTCATATAGCTGGAGCGGATAAAATAGCTCGCAACCGACAGCAAAATCGAGGAGCAATTGTTGGAAAAAGGGTTTCTTCGTCGACGCAGAGATCTCCTTCCGGGCGAGTGGCAATGGTAGACCAGGCAGCGACACGCCGTCGATGGCTGCCAACCGCAGATGCGGGTAGCCAAGACGCTTCTCTGATTTCTTTTGGTGACCCATGTCGTCGTGCTCCTTGTGCAAGCCTCCCGACGACGACGCCGCCGGCAAGATTTCAGCATTCATAGGAAAATAGCTTGCCTGTTACACTATCGTAACTCCTCATAGCAGGACTATTGATGAAAAAGACAAACAACGCAACAGGTTTGGCGGTATATTTTAAAGTATATCCTCTCAGGATTGGCAAGTGTTACGTTAATTTGCGAGAAGCGTGAGTTAGACTATATTATTGTATATATTTCTATATATATCGCACTCCATGTCTTTGGTGGCCGCATGAAATGGCAGCTCTCTAACGGTTACGACAAACGCTCGCTGATCGAAACGGCAATCGGGCGATAAAAGTCCATCATCGCGCGGCGTTTCGGGGCAGGTCGCGGCCTGGTCGGGAGATCGAAGGCGTCATCGGCTGCGCCGCTCTCAATCGCATGCTTGACTGTGCACGCCCGAAATCCCTCCGCCGCAAGGCACCACGGCATGATCAGCCGTTTCAATGATCCCCATCAGTTAAATTCCAGGTCCGTGCACCAACGCCCGGGACGGCTTGAATCCGGTCGTCGCCGATCGCATTCGTAGAGTTTGCTGTCTCAATGCATCACTTCTTTTCGGAGCTTAAAGCGGCCGGGGAGAGGAACGCGCGGAATTCAACCGTCATTCAAGAAGTCCGAGGCTGACGCTGAAAAAGTCGTCGTGGCAGGTGCACGGCCATCAGCTTTCGGTCGAGAATTCGGACCACGATCAATTTTATGCCTTGTGTATTTGCACAATCTCTCGCCAGTGATTGGACGTGGTCATGAAATAAAATTGCATCGACAAATGCAGATTACATGTCAACGCCAACGACATATCCAGAGAGGTCTGCGCCGGAGCCAAGAGCACTGCGAGAGCGTAGACTTGCCGCCTTGACCGGCCCAATTCAGCGACTGCCCGCTCCATTGCGGCAGCGCCGCTCTTGTTAATGTCTCCTGCCATCGCATTCGATATTCCTGAAAATCTCGCGGGACTGATGGGGTTCTCTCATTCACGGCGACGATTCTTTCAAGAATGAGAGACTTCACAGACAACGATGAATGGACCTCAAAACGAAATAGATAGAAGCTTCCCAAACTTCGTCACGTTGACTCGCGATCACGCGAAACTGACGGAGAGATTGGACAATATGGCATGTGTCGGCTTTGCATCATTGTGGTGTCTTCGAAGAAAGACCCTCGACATTGGCGCTGTAGGAGACTGCGCACTTAAATCATTAAATCAGGTAACAAAAAATTTGGGGTTCGCGCGAGTCAACGTAGCGGCGAAGGAGAGGCTAGTCCTCAGCATCGAGATTGTCTTGATATCTTATGAAGATGTTCGGCCTTTTTCTGGCGCCCCTGGTAATTGTTTTCGGCCAGCGTGCTGAAAACCCGGCGTGAGGAGGGTGCAGCCGGGCGCCGCTTTGTGGAGGAAGTAAAATGAAAAAGTTTATCCTGGGCACCGCGATGGCGCTCGTCCTGTCGACGGCCGCTCACGCGGAAACTGTCGGCGTCTCGATGGCGAAATTCGACGACAATTTCCTGACGGTTCTGCGCAACGGCATGACCGATTATGCAAAGACACTGAGCGGCGTGACGCTGCAGGTCGAAGACGCACAGAACGACGTTTCCAAGCAGCAGAGCCAGATCCAGAATTTCATCGCCTCCAAGGTCGATGCAATCATCGTCAACCCTGTCGATACCGACGCGACCACGGCGATGTCGAAGCTCGCGGCCGATGCCGGCATTCCGCTGGTTTACGTCAACCGCCAGCCGGTCAACGTCGACACGCTGCCGGACAATCAGGCCTTCGTCGCTTCCAACGAGCAGGAATCCGGCACGCTGGAAACCAAGGAAGTCTGCCGCATTCTCGGCGGCAAGGGCAAGGCCGTCGTCATCATGGGCGAGCTCTCCAACCAGGCTGCGCGCATGCGGACCCAGGACGTTCATGACGTCATCAAGACGGATGAATGCAAGGGCCTGGAGATCGTCGAAGAGCAGACCGCCAACTGGGACCGCACCCAGGGCGCCGACCTGATGACCAACTGGCTCTCCAGCGGCATTGAATTCGACGCCGTGATCTCCAACAACGACGAAATGGCGATCGGCGCCATCCAGGCGCTGAAGGCGGCCGGCAAGGATATGACCAAGGTCGTCGTCGGCGGTGTCGATGCCACGCAGGACGCGCTTGCCGCCATGCAGGCGGGCGATCTCGACGTCACGGTGTTCCAGGATGCCGCCGGCCAGGGCAAGGGCTCTCTCGATGCAGCGCTCAAGCTCGCCAAGGGCGAGAAGATCGACAAGAAGGTCTACATTCCCTTCCAGCTCGTCACGCCTGCCAACGTCAAGGACTTCGTCACCAAGAACTAAGGCGGATGCCACACAGGATGCGGGCTCTTTGCCCGCATCCTGTGTTCGGGCGCTCGAAGTTCCACAAATCCTCAAAGATGAAGGATCCTTGAGCTCAGGCTGCTTGAGCATGAGACT
The DNA here is from genome assembly GCF_036571585.1 of Rhizobium sp. 268. Classification (NCBI taxonomy): domain Bacteria; kingdom Pseudomonadati; phylum Pseudomonadota; class Alphaproteobacteria; order Hyphomicrobiales; family Rhizobiaceae; genus Rhizobium; species Rhizobium sp. 268. The sequence continues at coordinate 36,779 of NZ_JAPPSO010000021.1, forward strand.
GGCATTCACAATCTCGTCGGCTGGTGAAGACCGAGAAACATCGCCCGATCGCGTTCCGCGCTGGTATGTTGGGTGTCTATGTGACCGCTTTTCTCCGCTTCGGCACGAACGCGGTGTCGAGCTTCACCATGGATCGCCGGCACCCGATCGGTGTGACTGCCGAGAAGGCGCGGCACGTCGTCAAAGCCTTTGGCGACGTGTGAGACCTATCTTGCGTGCGAAGCTGGGAACGGCTTGCTGTCAGGCCGTTCGGGATGTCTGGGTGGCTGTCGGTGACGCAGGCGGCGGCAGCTCCAGATTGGAGCGAAAATCATCCGATATAATCGGTATCGATCAGTTGACGGCGCCGGAGCTCGGGCAGCAGACCGTTCACCAGGAGGTCCTCCTGGTCGGGACTGCCGAAGGCTGATTGCCTGCCAGATCTCGGATAGCGTGAGAGATCGGAGAGGCATACGGCTTGTCCGCCACCCGGTCCTGCGGCCCGAGCACCGAATAGTCGAGCGTGGTCATGATGGTGCTCAGGGAGGCGGAAGACGCCTGATGGCCGCCGACCTTCACCTCGCCGCCTTGGCGAATGTGGTTGGCATGGTGGATGGTCCACGAAGCGATCCAGGAGACGCATCGCTCGATCTCGTTCAAGTACGTTATTTCAGTTCTCATCCGTTCTCCCCTTGTCACCTCCGTTCCGCCAGTGCCAGACTTTACAGATCTAGCCGCAGCACACCCTTTGCGCGCGATACGCAGGGGATGAACCGGTGGCTGCGGGCGTCTTTCGACAGGACCGCATCCCTGTGGATCGGCTGGCCTTCCAGGAAGCCGCACTCGCAGGTCCCGCATACGCCGTTTTCGCAAGATGGCATCAATAACACCCCAGCCGCGCGAATTGCAGACAGCGCTGACGTGTCGGCCGGAACCGGAACCTCCGTCCCATTGCGCAGGATGATCGTGAAGGGCTCCGATGGACTGTCGTCGTTCGCGGAGGGGTGGAACGCTCGAAATGCACCAAATCCTCCGGCCAATTTACGGTGGCTCGCGCGATTGCCGCCATGAAGCCCGGCGGACCGCAGTAATAAACCTGCGCATCGCTTTGACGGGCCGAGAGCAAGGCTTCGATATCCTGTCTTGTCTCGGGCTCGTCGTCGAAGTGAAGTCGCAGTTTGCTACCGTCGATAGCCTGCTCGATCACTGCCAAGAGGGGCGCGACCGCGCGACTGCGGGTGAAGTAGTGCAACTCGAACGGTTTGCCCTGCCGGTTCAAAACGCTTGACATCGCCAGGAGAGGCGTGATGCCGATCCCGCCTGCCAACAGCAGGACCGGCCCATGACCTTCGTTCAGCGGAAAATGGTTGCGCGGCGCAGAAACCGGCAAAACGGTACCAACGCAAACGCCATCATGAAGCCACGCCGAGCCGCCACGACCGTCCGCCTCCCGCTTCACGGCGATCGTGTAGCGGCAGAGCTCGGCTGCGTCACCGCACAATGAATATTGGCGAACCCGCCCGTCGGGCAGGTGGACATCAACGTGAGAGCCCGGTTCGAAGGCTGGCAGTAGGGGTTTGCGCGGATGCTCGAGTTCGACGACGAGCACGCCCCCCGGTTCTTTGCGGGTGGCGACAACCTTCAGCTTCATGATGATACGTGGTGATGCCATGTCGTTCACTCGTCCAACGGAAGAATGGGATCGCCGGGGCGGATGATGCCACCAACCTCGATCGCGCAATTCAGGCCGGAGCGGTTCAGAAGACCGTCGTAAAGCCCGGGAATGCCGAGCAACTCTTCGATATACTTGCAGGGAAAGTTCATCCGCGCTGCCCGAAGAATTGTTTCGCCTACCCGAAAGCGTTTGCCGACAAGATGACTGAGCGGGACGCCGCGGGTGGTAAGATTGCGTCTATGATCATCAGGCGTAAGTGCGGCTTTAAACCCCGGGATCTGTGGCTCACCTTTGGCCATTGCCTCGAGAACCTCGACCTCGATCAGCGTGACGTCGCGAACATCGGGTTTCGGTGAATAGGTTCCAGTGCCAAGATAGTAGCGGTCGCCAACAATTCCACGCCCTGCAATGAGCTGCGCTTCCGCCAGTTCTTCCATTTCGTAGGACGCTGCCGGCGCAATATGGATATGGAGCAGCTTACCCTGCCAAGTCATGCATCTGCCCTATCAAGCCTCGGTCCGGACCGTCAAGCGAAGACCATCTCAGCTTTGTTTACCGGATATTGGTGCTCGGCTGTGGAATGACAAATCCCACCAGTCATTGCACCCGTCGCCGCTCTTCCTCAACTTTGGCGGAGAACTGGTCTTCTCAACAGTGCCAGTTTGATGACTTGTTTCTGGTCCAGTTTCAATTTTCATGCGACTGGCGGTCGTCGGGGAAGGGCCTGTCGTGATTGTCTGGGTTTGGATATGCCGAATGCGACTTCAGAATTCTTCTGTCACTGTCTCAATCGCTATCAGAAGCAGTTGGATCCCCCGGTCAATCTGCCTCGGGCTCAAGGCTGAATAACCCATGACAAGTCCGAGCCTGTCCGCCGTCACAGTGCCTGGTTGCGGGTCATAAAGAGGTGAGATGCAATAGACGCCAATACCGGCGCGTCGCGCGATTTGCAGCAAGTGTGTCTCGGACGATCTCGGCAATTCGTTGAACCAGACCACGACATGCAATCCGGCATCGGCACCCTCCACCGTAATCCGTTCGCCGAACGCGCGCTGCAGCGCGTTCAACAAAGTCTCCCGGCGATCTCTGTTTAGCCGCCGTACGCGCCGCACATGGCTTTCATAGCCTCCGCTTTCGATCAAGGATGCCAGGGCTTCCTGCTCGGTTACCGGTGAATGCCTGTCGAACAGTTGCTTGGCGGTTGCGCATACGTCTTGCAGTTCCTGCGGGACAACGAGATATCCGATGCGCATCATCGGCGATAGCGTTTTTGAAATCGTCCCGAGATAAACGACGTTGCGTCCAGCTTCCAGACTATGGAGTGGAGGCACCGGACTGATATCGTAGCGGTACTCGCTGTCGTAGTCGTCCTCGATCACATAGGCGTCGTTTTCCCGCGCCCATTCAAGAAGCTGATGACGGCGAGAAATTGGCATGACCCCGCCGAGCGGAAATTGATGGGAAGGGGTGACATAGGCCAGCCGGGCTCGCACAGCCTTCAGAAGTTCGGTCTGCAAACCCTCGCCATCGACAGCTATGGAGACCGGAGAGGCGCCGGTGCTGGCGAAGATCTGGCGCGCCATGCGATAGCCGGGGTTTTCCATAACGAAGTCGCTGCCAGGGTCGAGCAGAAGCCGTGCACAAAGATCTAACCCTTGCTGAGAGCCATTCACGATGATGATTTGCTCCAGCTCGCACCGCAATGTGCGGGCGCGCCATAGATACCCCTGCAATGCTTGCCGCAACCGCAAAGATCCCCGCGGGTCGTCGTAGGCCAATCGGCCCGGTCGCTGAGCGATGACCGCGTTGACGGCTTTCCTCCACGCACGCGCCGGGAAATCGGACGGGGCGAGATCTCCATAACGGAAATCAATCATGACGGAGCTCGGCAGATAATCCAGCCACGGCGGTATCGCCTTAAGTCGTTCGCCATAGGCCGACAGGCGCTGAGCACTCTGTTGCTGCCGCATGGCAGCTCTCAGGCGGTGTCCGAAGGGCACGGCAGTGACCCGCGGTCGGGCTCCCTGGCGCAGTTCCACGAAACCCTCCGCCGAAAGCTGCTCGTAGGCGACCGTCACCGTCGTTCGCGAAACGCCAAGCTCGTTCGCCAGATTTCGAGATGACGGCAGTTGACCGCCGGTGTCATAAACGCGGCTCACGATCTGATCCTTGAGCGCCTCGTAGATCTGGCGCGCGCCCATCTTCCTTGCGCGATCCTGACTTGCTAACTGGACCATTTTCTTTCCGCATAACTGGCTATTTCTTGCGGACCAGTATGCTGCCACTGTGGTCGAAAGCAAAGAGGATAGCGCGAAGCAATGACTGGCAGCGGCGAACACGGCGATTTTCAGGACCACTCCGAACCGTCGCAGGGCGTGCAGCTTGGGTTTGATACCCGTGCAATCCATCACGCGTTCGATCCGGTTGGGTTCTCGAGAGCGGTCCAGCCTCCGGTCTTTATGACATCGACCTACGGCTTTGAGAGTGTGGCGGCAAATGACGCGGCGGCAGCGCTGGGCGGCAGGCTCTATGCCCGTGAATATAACCCAACGACCGAAATTCTCGAGCGAAGGCTTGCAAACCTTGAAGGAGCCGAGGCGGGTCTCGTGGTGTCGACCGGAATGGCCGCCTTCGGCGCCCTGGTCCTGTCACTGTTGTCGCAAGGCGATGAGCTTGTGGTGCACAAGACGCTTTACGCCAATACGGTTGCCATGGTCGAGCAAGGTCTGCCTCGCTTCGGCATCAAGGTCGTCTCCGTTGACCTTTCGGATCCGCGCAATCTCGACGCGGCAATCACGGAGAAAACCCGCCTGGTCTATTTCGAGACCCCCGTCAATCCGCTGAGCGCTATTCTCGACATCTCGGCAATCGCAGAGCGAGCCCACAAACGGAATGTCAAAGTCACGGTCGATAGCACATTCGCCTCGCCAGCCTTGCAACGCCCGATCGAGCACGGCGCCGACATCGTGCTGCATTCTCTGACAAAATACATCAACGGTCATGGCGACACACTCGGTGGCGCCCTGCTGGGCGACGCGGAAACGCTGAATACATTGCATGAGACCGGCCTGCGCTACATCACCGGGGCGACGTTGTCGCCGCACTCCGCGTTCCTCATCATGCGCGGCCTGAAGACGCTGTCTCTGCGGATGGCGAGACATAGTGCTTCGGCGCTTTCGATCGCGCGCATGCTCGAGGCGCATCCCGCTGTCGCCTGGGTGAGTTACCCGTTCCTGGACTCCCATCCCGATCAGACGATCGCCCGCAAGCAAATGTCTGATGGGTCCGGCATGCTTGCCTTCGGCCTTCATGCTGGGTTCGACGGTGCCAGGACAATGCTCGACCGGCTACAGTTGCTCACGCGCGCTGTAAGCCTGGGTGACACCGACAGTCTCATCTATCATCCAGCCAGCATATCCCGGGCGCGCCAGTCGATCAGGAAAGACGCACACTTGATCGAAGGGGTCGGGGAAGACCTCCTCCGTCTCTCTGTCGGCCTTGAGGATGTTGGCGATCTGATCGGCGATCTGCGTCAGGCCCTTCAGGTCCTATGATGGAACTATAGCATCGCCATTCAAATATCTCAGCGAGCAAGACGAACGCGCCGGCAACATCTCCAGCGCCGGCACAAGGTCAGTATCGTTGGTGACGAGCACCACCTGGTCGACGTCGCCGCTTAGGGCGTCGTCGTAGAGGTGAAGCGCCAGATTCACATCCGACTGCTTTTCCTCGAGCTTCCAGACCTAATTCTTGTAGCAGTCGCGCGGCCAGCGCTTCGGATCGTCTGCGGGAACGATATGCTGGTTGGCCTTGTAGATCGAATAACGGCCCATCACGAAGGACAGCTTGCCACCGCAATGCGTCGTCAGGACATTATGATACTGGGCCTGCGACGATACGGAATCCTCACCCTTCGCGGCACTTTCGATGATCTTTGCGGTGAAATACTTAATCGCGCAGTCCGGATGCAGCGTCATCGTCGCCGGCGCGGCGTCCGGCGCTGGCCGGTAGAGGATCGACGGCAGAATTTGTGTTTCGAACAGGGTGAGAACCTCCAGCCATTTAAATGCGGTCTTGCGAAGACAACCATAGTACAGATTGTAGCCGTCGATATAAATGCGTGTTCGTAACGCTGACACTCCTTGCTCCTAAGACATAAAAAAACTAGCTTGCGCCGGCGACGCGAAACTGGATGGTGATGTACGACTGGCTCGACGATATTTGTGATGATGTCGTTCTCGCCCATCCGCTGAAGGTCAAGGCGATTGCCGACGCCAAGATCAAGACCGACAAGATCGATGCGACGCACATCTGCTCAGAGCCGATCTGGTACCCGAAGCCTGGGCGCCGAGATCGCGGGACCTTCGCGTCGCGCTGCGCGAGCGGATGTTTTACGTGCGCCTGCGCACGATTACGAAAAACCGGATCGTCACGGTGTTCGACCGCTATCCGGAGCAGACGGCACAGCTGAAGAAGCTTCGGTGACCTGTTCGGCAAGGCCGGCCGCGTCCAGCTGGCTCAAGTTAACGTCTCGGAGATCGACCGCATCCAGATCGATCGTGGTCTTGCCTTCATCGGCGACATCGACATGCGGATCAAACAGTCGGAAGCAACGATCTGGGCGATGACCAAGGCCAATGCCAACGTCAAGCTGTTGAGGACGATCCCCGGCATCGGCGAGCTCTTCGCAAGGCTGATCGATGCGGAGATCGACGACATATCGCGGTTCCGCCACTCGAAGAAGCTTGCCGCCTATGCCGAAGTTTAATCTTGCTTCTGTCAAACAAAAACCACCTCGTACGAACTTCTCCAGCCTTTCGATCCGTTCGGCCTCGCGAACTTCGCGCTGCTCGACCTCATAAACGGCCGCATTTCTCCCGCAATCTTTCATGGACCCCTATAAGAGCATTCGAAGCTGCTCGTCTTCTGTCCAAGCCCTGTACTTGATTTCGGCGATCAATGTCGATTGCAGCCAGACGTCATTCTGCTAGCGGGCGCCAATGACGATCGCAGGGAACGGAGGCAAGGGTCGTCCAATCCTTCACCACCTCGGACCTGTACTCCATCGCACAAACTGCTAGAAAGAGCGCCCGCGGAAATTGGAGAAATCGTCCGCTACCGGACGCGGACGGTAGCTGTGGAACTAAAAAACCATTTGTTTTCCGGCCGCCAGAAGGAAGCTCAAAGATATGAACATGGCCTCGAAGATTGCGAAATCCCCTGTTTTCCCGTCCATTGGCGCCCTGCTTGCAGAGGCTCGTCAGGCTCGCGGCTATTCTTTGGACGACGTCGCAGAGACCACTGGTCTCACTGTGGCCGAGGTGACAGCTCTTGAGAGCGACGAGGATTTTGACGCGTCAAGGATCCGAAGGACCGCCGCCGCCCTGGGAGTTTTAGACAAAATTTGAAACACGCGTCGCGCTGAAGTCGTTACGCAGCTGCCATAAGGAGGGTGCCTGCAGCAGCTCGCCGGGATACGGGACGCGCTTAATGGGAAGCCCTTCAACGCTCCTCAGACTATAGGGCCATCCAGGCTTCAGGCTCAGCCAGGCTGGACGCTTCCGCCTATTCGGCTGGCGCGAATAAATTGGCTAGCGCCTGAAGTCATTCGTCCCACCCTTGCTCTGAAGAGACGCGTGCGCGTCAGCTTGCCGACCCCGATGGTGGAAACCCGGCCAGCGATCATCGCAGCACGGTGATCAACGAGCGATCTCACCGCATTTATCCTCCACCAATCGCAACACTGGCGACGCGCCATATGCGCGGTACGTCTTGAGGTCGACTTGAACCATCGGGCCACGCGGCGTGTGCATGGTGACGGTGCTGATATCGACGTCAATACCGGATTTGTGTACGTCGCGGATTGCGTCATTCATTTGTTGAAGCGCTGTACCGAGTCTTTCCTCAGCATGCTTCTGTCTCGTGAGGTAAGGTGTCATGGTTGACCTGATTTTTTGCTGCTTGTGTCGCTTATGCGTTTATTCGGGATAGCGCTACATATAGATAGGCGTTTCGGGCAAACCATCGAGCATACTCCTCTTTAGTCTAGGAATGGTGGCCGGTCGCCAAGTAGCTGCTATGGCATTTCGGCCTTTTTGACTTTCGGATTATTCCGTCCAAAGGGCGGGAGGCGGGGCGAAAATATGCCTCCCGATCGTTGGGAGAGCTCCGGTATCGCTCCAGCACCAGCGCATCCCATTTGGCATTGACAGTTCTTCGCTCTCGACATGGCCTTAAGCTCGTTGCGCCACATAGAACGCCATGCCGAAGTTTTTATTTCGTCCAGTTGGCGCCATTTCAAAATCAGATTCCACGATTGAAAGAAATATTGGCATCATGTCGTTATCATAAGTGCATTAAATCGATAGACTATAACAACAAACAAAGGTGTCGCCGACATGAAAATTTTGGGTCTTGTGGGAAATGTAAAACGACCATCGCGAACGGCCTCCCTAGTGGAAGCAACCGTGTCGGCAGCCACATCGAAGCTGGGTCTGGACGGGCGAACCATAGAACTGGTCGACGCTGCCCCCATGCTCTTCAAGGCGCTTCGATCCGATCAGCTGGATGCGGAGGGGCGGGCGATCATCGACGCAGTCGAGGAGGCTGATGTGCTGGTTGTCGGGTCGCCGGTCTACCGGGCGTCGTATACAGGCGCCCTCAAGCATCTTTTCGATCTTGTCGACTACCGCGCACTTACCGGAAAGCGGGTCATTCTCGCTGCCACAGGCGGCACACCGTTGCACGGTTTGATGACTGAACATCAGCTGCGCCCGCTGTTCGGTTTCTTCAACGCCCTGACGCTCGCGACGTCGATCTACGCCACCGAAACCGATTTTGCGGATTATGAGATCACCAGTCCAGTGGTTCGCGAGCGCATCGAGCGCGCCGTTTCAGAACTGGCGCAGGTCCTGCCGGCCTCCAATCAAACCGCTGCCGCTCGCGCTCATGGAAACCGTCCAACGCTCGTCGCCGCGTCAGCCTAGCCGTTCCAAGAGGGAGTGTATGATGTCCTATGCCAGCAGAGAGCCGGTCAAATTCGCTTACTGGGTCCCGAATGTTTCGGGGGGCCTTGTCATTTCCAACATCGAGCAGCGTACGAGCTGGACAATCGACTACAACAGAAAACTGGCGCAGATCGCGGAAGCCAGCGGTTTCGATTATGCGCTGAGCCAGATCCGATTCACGGCCGGCTATGGCGCCGAATTCCAGCATGAATCTGTTTCCTTCAGTCATGCGCTGCTGGAATCGACGACGACACTGATGGTGATCGCCGCAATCCTGCCCGGTCCATGGAACCCGACACTGGCGGCCAAGCAGATTGCGACGATCAATCAACTCACCAATGGCCGTGTCGCCGTCAATGTCGTCAGCGGCTGGTTCCGCGGCGAGTTCCACGCGATCGGCGAACACTGGCTGGACCATGACGAGCGCTACCGCCGATCGGAGGAATTCATCCGCGCACTGCGCGGTATCTGGAACGAAGACAATTTTACGTTCCACGGCGATTTCTATCGCTTCAACAATTATTCGCTGAAGCCCAAGCCGATCGATCCGCAGCCGGAAATCTTCCAGGGCGGCTCCTCGCGCGCGGCGCGCGACATGGCATCACGTGTTTCCGACTGGTACTTCACCAACGGCAACACGCCAGAGGAAATCAGCAAGCAGGTCGCCGATATTCAAGGTAAGGCAAAAGCCAACGGCCACTCGGTGCGCGTCGGCGTCAATGCCTTCGCAATCGTGCGTGAGACTGAAGAGGAGGCCCGCGCCGTTCTGGCCGAAATCATAGAAAAGGCCAATCCCGAGGCTGTCAACGCCTTCGGCCATGAAGTGAAAAATGCCGGAAAATCCTCGCCGGAAGGTGAGGGGAACTGGGCGAAATCCTCTTTCGAGGATCTGGTTCAGTACAATGATGGTTTCCGCTCCAATCTCATCGGCACACCCCGCCAGGTCGCCGAGCGAGTTGTGGGCCTGAAGCGCGCCGGCGCCGACCTCATCCTTCTCGGCTTCCTGCATTTCCAGGAAGAGGTCGAGTATTTCGGCAAGCACGTCATCCCGTTGATCCGCGAATTGGAAGAAGCCGAAACGGCGACGGCAGTCGCCGCCGAGTAATCGCAACATGTTGTCGGCCGGCCGGAAAGCCGGCGGCCTCAAACAATGACAGGCCAAGAACCGGGTGGTTCGTGGAGGGATAGCGTGCGCCTATGAGTCCAGCTGGGTTCCTGGCGCGCCATCGAAGCAGGGGCGTACACACTATGACATTTGCCTTCGGAGGCTTGGGAGCGGAGCCGGTTCCGCCGGACGTTCAGGAGCACTTGGCAGGCTTGGACAGAGGAACGGGCGCGGCCTGGACGTCGCCCATTGAAGCCGGCGCAACGGACGGCATCGTCCTGGCGCTGGCCGGCATCGATCTGTCCTTCGGTGGCGTCGTCGCCTTGAAGGATATCGATCTGTCCGTACGGCGCGGCGAAATCCTCGCCATTATCGGGCCTAACGGTGCTGGCAAGAGCTCGATCATCAATGTGATCAGCGGCGTATACCGACCCGATCGCGGTTATGTGTGGCTCTCCGGGCGGCGCCATGCCCAGGTCCCGACGCAGAAACTTGCCCGTCTCGGCATTGCTCGCACGTTTCAAAACCTGGCCTTGTTCAAGGGTTTGAGCGTTCTCGACAATGTCGTGGTTGGACGAGCGCACAAGACGCGGTCTGGCTTGGTCGAACAGATCGTCGGCCTCGGTCGAGCCCGCACGGAACAGAGGGATGCCCGCAGTCGGGCTTTGGAGGTGCTCGAGTTCCTCCACCTTTCGCATGTTAGCGATCGTCTGGTCGGTACACTGCCTTATGGTCTGCAAAAACGGGTGGAATTGGCGCGCGCGCTGGTGGCCGAGCCCGATATCCTGCTGCTCGACGAGCCGATGGCCGGCATGACGGCAACGGAAAAGAACGAGATGGCCGATTTCGTGCGCGCCGCACGCGATCGTTTCGGTACGACAGTCGTGTTGATCGAGCACGATATCGGGGTCGTCATGCACCTCTCCGACCGCGTCGCCGTGCTCGACTACGGTCGCAAGATCGCCGATGGAACACCCGACGAGGTCCAGCGCGACCAGCGCGTGATCGATGCCTATCTCGGTGTCGCCCCTGAGAACGAAAACGGCGAGGGCATCTGATGACCGATTTCGACTGGTTGTTCTTCACCGAGGTCCGCGTCGGCGGCCTTCTCTCCGGCGTGATGTATTCACTGGTCGCGATCGGTTTCGTGCTGATCTACAAGACATCCGGCGTCCTCAATTTCGCGCAAGGCGCGATGCTCCTGTTCGCGGCGCTCACCTTCGTGAGCCTGACGGAACGCGGAATTTCCTTCCCGCTCGCATTCGCGATCACCTTCGCGATCATGATCGTCATCGGAATTGCCGTCGAGCGCGCGGTATTGCGGCCGCTGACCAACAAGCCACCGATCACGCTCTTCATGGCGACGCTCGGCCTCTCCTACGTCATCGAGGGGGCTGCCCAACTGATTTGGGGCACGCAGGTGCATGGCCTTGATCTCGGTATCGAGGATGTGCCGTTCGACGTCGGTGGTGTCTACATCAGTCAATTTGACATTTTCGCAGCGATCGTTGCCGCCTCGATGGTGCTGCTGCTCTCTGTCTTCTTCCGTTACACCCGCATCGGGCTTGGTTTTCGCGCCGTCGCCGACGATCAGTTCGCGGCGCTCGCCGTCGGGTTGAGGCTGCGTTGGATATGGGCGACGGTCTGGGCCGCTGCCGGTCTGGTCGCGCTGGTCGCCGGTCTGTTGTGGGGAGCCCGCGTCGGGGTGCAATTCTCTCTGTCGCTGATCGTCCTAAAGGCCCTGCCGGTTCTCGTGCTCGGCGGGTTCGACTCGATCCTCGGTGCGATCGTCGGCGGATTGTTGATCGGTGCGTCCGAAAAGCTGGCCGAAGTCTATATCGGCGAATATTTTGGCGGCGGCATCGAGGGCTGGTTTGCCTACGTCATCGCGCTCGCCTTCCTCCTCGTGCGCCCTTCCGGCCTGTTCGGCCAGAAGCTTGTGGAAAGGGTCTGACCGATGTCCACGAGCACCCATGATCTTCCGACATACAGTTTCCCCGCCCGCTGGGCGACGCCATTGGCCTGGCTTGCTATTGTCTATGTTGTTGTGCCGCTTCTCGGGTCCGACTATCTGTTCGAGGCTATCCTGCTACCGTTCCTGGCGCTCAGCCTCGCCGGCCTTGGTCTCAACATCCTGACGGGTTATGCGGGGCAGGTGTCGCTGGGAAGTGCTGCCTTCATGGCTATCGGTGCCTTCGCCGCGTTCAATTTCAATCTTCGCGTCGACGCTCTGCCCTTGATCGTCAGCATGGTTCTTGCTGGTCTCGCAGCGGCCAGCATCGGTCTGGTATTTGGCCTTCCAAGCTTGCGCCTCAAGGGCTTTTACCTTGCGGTATCGACGCTTGCAGCGCAGTTTTTCGTGCAGTGGGCGCTGACCAAATTCAGCTGGTTCTCCAATGAGTCCGCATCCGGCGTGATCGATGCGCCGCAGCTTTCGGTCTCCGGCTTTGTTTTCGACGGACCGATTGGGCGATACTATTTCGCACTGACGGTGGTCGCCGTCCTCACGTTGCTGGCCTATCGGTTGGTGAATTCGCAGACCGGCCGCAATTTCATCGCCGTGCGCGACAATGAGACAGCGGCACGGATCATTGGCGTGCCAGTGCTGAAAACCAAGCTTCTGGCCTTCGCAATCTCCTCCTTCATCATCGGCATCGCCGGAGTCTTGTGGGCGTTCGCCTATTTGCGCACGGTCGAGCCGGCCGGTTTCAATCTCGACCGATCGTTCCAGGTCCTGTTCATCGTCATCATCGGCGGACTTGCCTCGATCCGCGGCGCCTTTTTCGGGGCGGCGCTGATCGTCGTGTTTCCGTTGGTCCTGTCACGGCTTGGCTCCTTCCTGCTCGGCGATATCTTCAATTCGGGCGTGCTGGATATGAGCCAGCGCATCGTGCTCGGCGCGCTCATCATCCTCTTTCTGATTCTCGAACCGGATGGGCTCGTCGCCCTTTGGGGTCGAGTCCGAAAACGAATCGGCGCCGCCATCGTGCGGTCCTGATCGAAACGGAGCCATCAAGGCTCTCGAATGCCAACAGCCTTCATCAGATCAACCCGGACCGGCGCCTTGCCCCGGTCGATACCCGGAGTAAGTCCAAAAATGACGATCCTCGCCAAATCAAAGATCGCGGCTCTTGCCGCCGGCCTCGCCTTTTCGGTGGCCGTGCCTATGGCCCATGCTGACGAACAATATTTTCCGCTCCAGAGCTATCGCGTCGGCCCCTATGCTGCCGGCGGCACCGGCTTCTTCGGTGGCTTCATCGATTATCTGAACCTGATCAACACGCGCGACGGCGGCGTCAACGGCGTTAAGCTGACATGGTCGGAAGCTGAAACGCAGTATGAGGTCGAACGTGGCGTCGAAGCGTACGAGCGCCTGAAAAGCAACCCGAACGTTGCCGCCTGGAACCCGCTTTCCGTTGGCATTGCCTATGCGATGATCGATCGCATCACCGCGGACAAGGTGCCGTTGATCACCATCAACCATGGCCGCACGGATTCTACCGATGGCCGCGTTTTCCCCTATGTCTTCCCGCTGCTGCTTAATCCCTACAGCGAAACTTCCGGCATCGTGAACTATATCGCTTCCAAGGAAGGCGGGCTTGAAAGCCTGAAGGGCAAGAAGATCGCCGTGCTCTACCACGGCTCGCCCTATGGTAAAGAGACAATCCCCATCTACGATCTGCTGGCGAAGAGATACGGATTCGAGCTGCAGCAGATCGAGGTGCCGCATCCAGGCAACGAACAGCAGTCGCAGTGGCTGACGATCCGGCGCGCCAAGCCAGACTACGTCGTCCTGCGCGGTTGGGGCGTGATGAACCCGGTTGCGCTGAAGACCGCAGCCAAGGTTGGCTTCCCAGCGGATCACATTATCGGAAACGTCTGGTCCAATTCAGAAGAAGACGTCATCCCCGCGGGTGATGCAGCCAAGGGCTATACGGCGATCACCACACAGGCTTCGGGAGCCGAATACCCGGTCGTTCAGGAGATCGTCAAAACGATCTACGACGCCGGCAAGGGGAACCTGGAAGACAAGAAGCGTATTGGCTCGGTCTACCACAACCTCGGTATCGTCAACGGCATCCTTAATGTCGAGGCGATCCGCATCGCACAGGAGAAGTTCGGCAAGCGGACGCTCACCGGCGACGAGGTCCGCTGGGGCTTCGAACACCTTCAGCTCGATCCGGCGCGTGTCGAGGCGCTCGGAGCCAAGGGCCTGTTCCACTCGATCAATGTCACCTGGGATAACCATGAGGGCAACGGCTACGTGACTTTCCAACAGTGGGACGGGAAGAAGTGGAACGTTGTCTCTGACTGGATCGCGCCGGACTGGGCACTGTTGCGGCCCATCATCGAGAAGTCTTCCGAAGCCTATGCGGCCGAGAAGGGCATCAAACTGCGCACGGCGGCGGACGCCGAGGCGGCGACCAACTGATCCCTTCAAGCCGCGCCTGATAACAGGCGGGCTTGAAGAGCCGGGCGCGAGGGTGGTGCCTCCCTCTCCAACCTCGCGCCCTCACTCAATCCGGCCTTTTAAGGCAAGAGGAACACGATCATGGCTCTGGAAACCACCCTGCTTGCGGTCGATGGTCTGAAGGCGACGTACAATAACGCCATCTCCGCGCTCGACGGCGTCGGTTTCCACCTGGCGCGCGGTGAAATCCTGGCGCTCCTTGGCGCCAACGGTGCGGGGAAGACGACGACACTCAAGGCGTTGTCCAATCTGCTTCCCGCCGAACGTGGGCAGGTCGTTTCCGGCAGCATCTGCTTCGACGGGCTCGATGTCCTGCGCACAAGCCCTGCTGCACTGGTGCGTGCCGGTCTCGTGCAGGTGCTTGAAGGTCGCCATTGCTTTCGCAGCCTGACAGTCGAGGAAAACCTTGTCTCCGGTGGGCTTGGCCGCGGCAGCACGCGCGCTAAGATCGCCGAAGATATCGAGAAGGTCTACACACGTTTTCCCAGGTTGAAGGAAAAGCGACGTGCACTTTCCGGCCTGACCTCTGGCGGCGAGCAGCAGATGACGGCGATCGGCCGGGCGCTGATGTCGCGGCCGCGCCTTCTAGTTCTCGACGAGCCATCCATGGGATTGGCGCCGCTCGTAGTCCAGGACATTTTCCGGACGCTGCGCCACCTCAATCGCGAAGAGGGTCTTTCCATCCTTTTCGCGGAGCAGAACTCCGCTATCGCAATGAAATATGCCGTTCGCGCCATCATTCTCGAAAACGGCGCCACGGTGCTGACCGGTGACGCACAGGATCTGCGCGGGCGCGACGATATCAAGTCTTTCTACCTCGGCAAGAGAGCCGTGGCTCCCTCCATCCCGGCCGTTGTCGGCTAACCACAATTCAAGAGGAGACACCACCATGACCCTTTCCACTAATAATACCGAGTATGCCGCAAAGGCTGTACCCCCTGTTCCGCGCCCGTCGGAACCAGCCCACATCGTCAAGACTGATGCCGAAGCGATTGCCATTGCCAAGACACTTGCGGCAGAGTTCATCAAGGATTCGGCCGTGCGCGACCGGGACCGTATCTGGCCGGTGAAGGAACTGGACGCCTTTTCGCAAAGCGGTCTCTGGGCGATCAACGTGCCGAAGGCGTTCGGCGGTCCCGAAGTCTCCTATGCGACGCTTGCAAGGGTGATCGAGATCATCTCGGCGGCCGATTCATCGATCGGGCAAGTTGCGCAAAACCACCTGGGCGTCGTGGCCGCGATTCGGACGGTTTCGGACCCAGCCCAGCAAAAGCTGTTGTTCGCCGAAGTGCTGAGGGGCACGCGCTTCGGCAATGCCTTCTCCGAATTCGGATCCAAACGCGCGGTGGATTTCGAAACCAAGTTCATCGATGCCGGCGATCATGTCGTTGTCAACGGCCACAAATTCTACTCATCAGGCGCGTTGCTCGCGCATCTGGTGCCGATCGTTGCACTCGATAGCGAGGGCAGAGCCTGGTATGCGATTGCCGAGCGCGATGCGCCAGGTTTGACTGTCATCGACGACTGGTCCTCCTTCGGCCAGCGTACCACGCTGTCGGGGACGGTCCTGCTTGACAATGTCAAAGTGCCGAAGACGCACGTGGTGCCCGGCTACAAGGGGTATGAGGTGCCAACTGCGGACGGAGCGATCTTCCAGATTATCCAAGTGGCGGTCGATACCGGTATCGCGCAGGCCGCGATAGACGAGACCGTTAGCTTTGTGCGCACCAAGAGCCGCGCCTGGGTGGATTCCGGTGTCGACAACGCCTGGGATGATCCCTACACGATCCAGGCGATCGGAGACTTGACGCTACGACTGCATGCGGCGCAGGCGTTGCTTGAAAAGGCAGGTTATGCCATTGACCGGGCGATCCTGGATCCGAATGCGGAGACCGTTGCGGAAGCCCAGATTGTTACCGCCGAAGCGAAGATCCTCTCCACTGAAATTGCGATTGCGGCCACCAACAAGTTGTTCGAGCTGGCGGGAACGCGCTCTACCCTTGCGGAGCACGGGCTTGATCGCCATTGGCGCAACGCCCGCACCCATACCCTCCACGACCCAGTCCGCTGGAAGTATGCTATCTTGGGAAAGTATTTTTTGAATGGCGAGAAGCCACCTCTGCATGCCTGGAGCTGAGGTTTCCGATCTGCAAAGCACCCTGTGGTCAGGGCTTTGTGGAGTATGCCTTGCAGCGCTTAGAAGATAGTAGGCGGCTTTCGCCTTCGTCTACGCTTCAGAACGCCTCGCGATCTCGCCGCCAAGGCAATATTTCACTGCCTTTAGACACGCAGGCCAATTATTCCAATCTAGGTCGCGGCCAGAGCTACTTGTGGAAGCGTCTGGACGAATCGGTCTGCGTGCCGCCTTCACCGATGAGCGATCAACATTGTCTGCCGGTCATTTTGAAGACGGCTTCCTGTCCCCAACAAAGGACATCCGAACGACAAGCTGCCCTCCGACGTTGGTCGTCTTGGCCCTGGATTGCGATAGACAATTCATAGAATGTGAGCTTCTACGTCTGCGGTTTGCTCTGGAACTGGTAACCTTCCTATATCGTTAGTGAAGTAGGGGAATGGGGGCGACGACCGCCCCCAAATTGCGCGCAAGGACTGTCCGAGTTACAAGGCTATTTGCTTCCGATGTTGAGTGCGGCGCGCCTGTCCATCTGGCAGGACAAGGGCGCGCCGTTACTTCTCATCAGGTTGCTTCGAGAACCATGTTGAGCGGGGTCTTGGCCGTCAGCCGGACGTGCTTGAACCCGCCTGACTGGATCACCTCTGTCAATCGTTTCTCTCCCGCCTGAGCGCCAAGTGCTAATCCCGTCTCCTGCGCCAGCGAGGTGGGAACGCAGATCATCGTCGAGGCGGAGTAGTAGAGCCGTCCAACCGGATTGATATTCTCCTCCAGTGTATCTGCGGCCATTGGTTCGACGACCATCCATGTGCCGCCCTCATTCAATGCTTTCCGAATATGAGCCGCAGCGGCTTTTGGGTCGCCCATGTCGTGCAAGCAGTCGAAGCAGGTGATCAAATCGAAATCTCGGCCGTCGAAGTCCTGCGCCCGGCCGATCTCAAAGCACACGTTCGTCAGGCCATCTGCCCGTGCGTGGGCGGTCGCGGCCGCAATCGAATCCGCATGGAAGTCGTAACCGATGAACCGAGAATTCGGGAAAGCGTGTGCCATCAGGATCGTCGACAGCCCATGTCCGCAGCCGACGTCGGCCACAGTCGCGCCCGCCTTCAACTTGTCGACGACGCCATCGAGCGCTGGCAGCCAGTCCTGCACGAGGGCATTGACATATCCTGGGCGGAATAGTCGCGCGACGGCGCAGAACATGCAGCCAGCCTGATCCCCCCAAGCGACGCCTCGACCGGTTTTGAAGGCGGACTGCACCTTCGGCTGGTTTTCGACCATAGCGGCAGCCGTATCGAATCCTCCGATCAGATTGACCGGACTGTTAGGTTCAGCAAACACGAGAGCCTGCTCGGGTGTGAGCGAGAACAATCCTTGCTCATGGTGCACATAGCCTGAGGCGGCCTGTGCCGCCAGCCACTCGCGCACATAGCGAGGTGCGCAGCCCGAGGCATCGGCAAGTTCGTCGGCCTTCACCGGCCCAATCTCCTTAAGTTTCCTGTATAGCCCTAGAGCATCTCCGATCCGTACCAGCGGCACGCTGACCGCTCCGCCAATGTCGCCAAGGACGCAGCCCACAAGTTCATTGAGTCTGGTTTCGTTGACGTTCGTCATGTCGGATTCCTCCTGGTTTGTGGCGCCCTCTCGCCTTGCTGTTCAAGGGTTGGCAACAGGGTTCTGCGAGCACCTTTCGTACCAATCGAATTTCGCCGGGAACCGTTGAATTATTCAAGTTTCATTGTCACCAAAGGCGGGGCGGCGCGTAGGGTCGCCGACATGTCGTGTCTCCGCCCCCGATCTACTAGCGCGATGAAATGGAAGTTCATGGGCTGGGCGACACGGAACGGTCGAATGGCCTGCTGCCGGTTTATCGGACACGAGGTTAAGCTAATCCCACCTTTGTTTCAAAGTCATTGGGGCTGAGATAGCCCAGTGTCGAGTGGCGACGCTTCGGGTTGTAGAAGCGCTCGATGTAATCGAACACATCGGCTCTGGCGTCATTCCTCGTGCGATAAACCTTCCGTGCCGTTCTCTCCGTTTTCAGTGAGGAGAAGAAGCTCTCCATTGCAGCGTTGTCCCAGACATTTCCAGAGCGGCTCATCGAGCAGGTGATGCCGTGATCTCCCATGAGGCGCTGGAACTGCTCGCTGGTATATTGGCTGCCCTGGTCGGAGTGATGCAGCAGAGCATCTGGTTTTCCTCGACGCCATATCGCCATGATCAGCGCATCTGTGACGAGTTGGGCTGTCATGTTGGCATTCATCGACCAGCCGACGACACGGCGTGAGAACAGGTCGATGACGGCTGCGACATACAGCCAGCCTTCCGCGGTCCAGATATAGGTGAAGTCAGCCACCCATTTCTGGTTCGGACGGTCTGCCACGAACTGGCGGTCCAGCACGTTAGGCATGATGACGGCACGGTCACCGGCATCCTTTGGCAAGCCACGCCGCCTCGGTCTTGCCCTGAGCGCATTCAAGCGCATCAGCCGCTCAATACGATGGAGGCCACAGGATAACCCTTCCTCAAGCACATCGTGCCAGACCCGTCGGGCACCATAGGTGCGGTCGCTGGACTGGAAACTCTGCTTGATCCTTTCCAGCAGGACCTCGTCATGGCGTGCATGTTCGCTCAGAGAGCGATTGAACCAGGCGTGGAAACCTGAACGAGAAACTCCCAGCGCTTCACAGAGCCATGCCACCGGCCAGATCGAGCGGTGCTTTGCAACGAACGCGAACTTCATATCGCGTCCCTGGCAAAGTAGGCTGCGGCCTTTTTTAGGATATCGCGCTCTGCCTTCAGCTTTGCGACTTCACGACGGAGCCGCTCGATCTCAAGCTGCTCCGGCTTCATTTGCCCTTTTCCGGGAAAGGATTGGCTGGGATCGTCGCCGTATTCCCGAACCCATTTGCGCAACACATTCTCGTGGACATCAAGATCACGGGCAGCCTGCGCAACGGCAACCCCACGCTCCCTGACCAGCTTCACCGCCTCAAGCTTGTACTCGCGGCTGAATATTCGTCTTTGCATTCATGCTCTCCGGTTTCAGGAGGAACACCTTAACTCGATGTCTATGAAACCGGCAGCAGGCCAGAAGGAGGTATCCACGATCGCCGGGATATTGATGTAATGGAGGCACCTCAACCATCGAAGCAAATTCCTAATTGGAAGACTCTGGGACAAGGTCATTCCACACCCCCAGACCGATCGAGGTCATACTATCGCGGATTGCCCTTCACCACCTCCCCAATCGAGCAGCCCTTCTACACTCGGTGAATGACGTTCTGTTGAATCTCAAGGTCCAGCGTCTCGGTGATGAGTAGCGTTGGGGTGAGCGTCGCCAAGGGGTCTAGACCGGCGACGCGGGAGTCGGTATTTGCAGACGCAAGCAGCATTGGCTAAAACACGCCGACACATCATCGCAGATATAAGGCTTCTCATAGTGAAAAAAGTGCAACGCAGCTTTGCCGTCGAGTACAAATCAGGTCGGCGAACACTCAATTCTAAGCCGAACTCGATCTGGGGAGACATGGATCTCAAATCCGTTGCTCAAGATCTGCAGGACGAGGCAATGCCGTTTATGTCATCAACTCCTCAGGCAATAAGCAGCGAGATGCTTGTATCCGGAGAAGAACAGGCCCGGCCGTTATTGACAGTGCCGATCGAGCAGGAGACAAATGCATCGGCTTTACAGGAGACCACAATGGCCGACGAAAACGCTACGATGACCAATGCTGACACGCCGGCCGCCACGGCGCCCGATGTGCCGAAAAAAATCCGCAAACCTCGCGCCAAGAAGGCTGTGCCTGAAACGGGCTCGGCAGCCGTTTCTCTGGAACCGGCTGCGGCTTCGAATGCTACCCCCGGAAAGCAGAAAAGAGGACGCAAAGCAAAGTCTGACGAAGGTGCGACAATCGCCAGACGTGCGCCTGTCAAACGTGCTCCGAGGGCAGTGCAGGCAGCGGCCGCACCGTCGGAGGCTGCAGTTGATGAGATCGCGGATCTTCTGCAGCTCGAAGAGGAAAACCAGAGACTGCGAAAGCTGCTGGCGGAAAAGCTTCGTGCAGAAAATGCCAATCTGCGAAAGCGACTCAACCTCGGTTGATTGGCAGCAGGCGGTCAAGCGCTGGCCGCATTCTCATGCTTATTGAAGTGGATTTTGGCGGCGGTTCGTTCTGCCTCCAACGTTTCACTCGCTGTTTGCATGCGCAGTAGAATCCGAGGTCGACTACAATGGCGTCTCCATGGAAACTTCTTGCCCGGCTGGTGTCCCCGCGACGGCAGCAGAGGCAAGAACACGGCTCGACTGATGACGAGAAGCCGGAAGCATTGGCCATCACCAAGCCGACCGAAACAGCAGCCAAAAACGAGTTGGCCGCTACAGACCGTCCAGCGGCCGAAAAGCCATTTCTTGACAGTCACTCCGCGGCCGTGTCAGTCGACGCGGATCATTCCGAAGAATCGGCAAGCGCTGTTGATGGTCGCGCAGATATCGAAGGCGCAAAGTCGGCGGAAGCGGCTGATCCGGCTTTGCCCGATGGGGCCAATGCAGCCGCGCGTGCCGCACCGAAGACCTTTCGAGTTGGCGATGGTCAAACGCGAAAGCGCAGCATGCGGCGCACGAAAGTGGAAGAGATCGCGGTTGTTCTCCCACCGTCTCGAACTGTTTCTGCCACTTTTGAAGATGCAATCAATCTTGATGAAGAGATCAGGCTGCTCCGGGATCAGCTAGCGCGCAAGCTTCAAATACAGAACACACAATTAAAGAGGATGCTGCAGCGCTTTGAGCGCTGAACGCGTCCATAGACCCGAGGCCGACATTTTTCGTGGCTACATGGACAACCTGAACGGTTGGCGAGGCGTCCCACCATTCCTCAACTGCTGTTAGGATCCGGTTTGGCTCTCTCCGCAGCGACTCCCAATTTTCCGGATGGCTGCGAGATAAGCCAAATCAAGGCCTGGCGCGGCAACGACCGGATTCAGCGGGGCAATTGAAAGAGAACGCCGATCCCCGGACTTCCGTCGTTGGTCAGATGTTGACCCGCGACCGGCCCCTGAAAGACGAACGTCATGGAATCCGCGGCTCTTTGCGGCGCATCGCTGCCGACTCTTCAATAAATTCACGATAAGCCGAGCCGCTTCCGTTCACTTAGCGCTATGGCCGGGAAGCACGTGGCACCCCAATAAGGTCGTCGGATCTGCTGTTCGAGAACCCTATAAAGCCCAAATAAACGTTGTGGAAGAGCGAAGCACCTCATGAAAATAACAGCTCGAGCTCCGCACGATCAGATTGACTATCACACTTGCTTGCTTGCTTACGGACGGTTCGTTCCAATTCTGTCACTCGTCTCTGGGAGAACTGAGTTTCTGGGAGCGCGCGAAAGATGCTGGTTAGGCGACTGGAGTTGGAGCGGGATCACTGGCCAGTCTTCGCCGAGTGCGGAGGAGAAGATGTTCATGGCCGAAAAGGATTCGACATTCACTAGCACCTTGCGCCGGGCGCACGCGGGCGATCAGCCAGGACGCCAACCGGTCCCGCGTTGCAGGTAGAATAAAAATGTCGGGCTCTCCACGGACGCGAGCAGCGGCTGCGTGTGGATCTCCGTTTGCCGTTGGCACCATGCCGGAGATGTGAACAGATTGAAGTCCTTCACCAAGGTGGGGGGAAGGTGATCTGGAATGGTATAGCTCTTCACTGTGTGTTCTCCTTCTGCAACCACCGTCTGATTGGTGCCTTCGAAGAAGGCACCCTTGGCGTCTCTTCACGAACCAGCTACCTTGGCGAGCGCCCGCTTCTCGCGGCGGCGCTGCACCGAAGAAGCGATATTCATCGCCTCCCGGTATTTCGCAACGGTGCGGCGTGCGAGATCGACGCCGCCCTTCTTCAGCATGTCGACGATATCGTCGTCGGAAAGCACCGCCTCCGGGCTCTCCTGCAGGATCAGCGCGCGGATCTTGTGACGCACGGCCTCGGCCGAATGGCTGTCGCCGCCGGCGACGGCGCTGATCGAGACGGTGAAGAAATATTTGAGTTCGAAGAGGCCGCGCGGCGTCAGCATATATTTGTTCGACGTGACGCGGCTGACGGTGGATTCATGCATCTTGATTGCCTCGGCGACCGTTTTCAGGTTCAGCGGGCGCAGGTGATCGACGCCGTGCAGCAGGAAGGCGTCCTGCTGGCGGACGATTTCGCTTGCCACCTTCATGATGGTTTTTGCCCGCTGGTCGAGGCTGCGGGTCAACCAGTTGGCGCTCTGCAGGCAATCGGAGAGGAAGGCGTGGTCCTCGCCGTTCTTCGTCACACGGGAAAAATAGGACTGGTTGACCAGCACGCGCGGCAGCGTATCCGGATTGAGCTCGACCAGCCAGCCGCCGTCCGAGGCGGACCTGACGACTACATCCGGCGTGATCGCTTCGGAAACACCCGCTTCGAAGCCGCTGCCGGGCTTGGGATTGAGCTGACGGATCTCGCCGAGCATGTCCAGAAGATCTTCCTCGTCGACGCCGCAGAGCCGCTTCAACGTGGCAAAGTCGCGCCGGGCCAGCAGTTCGAGGTTTTCGACCAGAGCCTGCATGGCCGGGTCGTATCGGTCCTTCTGCCTGAGCTGGATCGCCAGGCATTCGGCGAGGCTACGGGCGAAAACACCCGGCGGATCAAGGCTCTGGAGCGTAGCAAGCACGCGCTCGGCCTGTGCGAGGCTCGTGCCCAGCCTCTCGCCCGCCTCGACGATATCGGCCTGCAGATAACCACAGTCGTCGAGCTGGTCGACGAAATTCTGCGCGATCAGCCGGTCGGCCATGTCAGGCAGAACGAAGGGGATCTGCTGGGCGAGATGATCGCGCAGCGACACCTGGCCGGCGACGAAATCGTCGAGATCGTAATCGGCGCCCTCGCCGCTGCCCGGCATCGATTTCCACTGGCTGACGAGCTCCGGCGCATCGAGGCGCTGCGGGGCACCGTCATCAGGAAAGACATTGCTGTAATTGGTGTCGAGTTCGTCGTTCAGCCGGCTGGTGCTGGCGCTGCCGCCATAGTCATACCAGTCGCTGGAAAGCGCATCCTCACGATTGTCGGTGCCATCATCCGCGCCGGCATCTTCCGTTGAGTGGCTGAACCGCTCGTCATCGCCTGCCGTGTACTCGTCGCCCGTCTCGCCGTCGTTCGCAAATTCGAGCAGCGGGTTCTTCTCCACTTCCAGGGCGATGAACTGGTTGAGTTCGAAATGCGTCATCTGCAGCAACTGGATGGACTGCATCAATTGCGGTGTCATCACCAGGGACTGGGTCTGACGCAGGAAAAGGTTTGCCGACAAGGCCATGGAAACCTCCTGGTCGTTAGGAAAATGTTGTCAGGTCAAGGTTCGGACTACCGAATGCCTCGCCACAGGCGGCAAGGGAGACGGAGAAGAGCAGTGTGCCCACAAGAGCGATTACTTTCATCGAAGGATCCCCCATTTTCGGTGAACACTGGATCATCGGCATGGCGTGTCTGCGGGTAGGCAAGCGCTTACTCTCAGGCGCGGTGTTGGTGGCTATACGATTACAACTTATCCCTCGGGACATTCCGAACTCCAATAACGCTTGAAAGCTCAGTTCCGCGAGCAAGAGCGATGCCAGTTTGAGAATCCTCACCTTTCCAACTGGGCATGCTGTTGGTTGTCCGCTCTAGACATCTTTGCTGCAGGTTTTCGTCGGAGACGCGACAGGGCCACTCGGCAGACCTTGTCGGTTGGGAAAAATGGTGTAATCGGCGTCGACTTCCTCACTCAGCCGACTGGTGCTGGCATTGTCAGACCATTCGCTGGAGAGCGCGCCGGTCCGGTTGTCGTAACGATCGTCTGCGCCGGCGTCCTCCGGCAAGCGGCCGAACTTCTCATCGTCGCCTGTCTCCCCGTCGTTCGATTGAAATTCGAGCGGCGGGTTCTTCTCAACTTTCAGGGTGATGAACTGCTTGAGTTCGAAACGCGTCATCTGCAGCAACTGGATGGCTTGCATCAGTCGCGGTGTCAGCACCAAAGAGTGCGTCTGACGGAGGAAAAGATTGGCAGAGGTCATGGGGAAATCTCCTCGGTCCGTTAGTGGGACATGATGTGAGTCTGACAATTCTTCGGGCAGACGCGGGCGCAGGCGCCGCAACCGATACATCGGCCGGGGTGATCGACAATCATCAGCAATCGATCGACCTCATCATCGTCTTCTCCATCACCGTCACCAAAAATTTCGCCCGAGTCGGTGATGCCGCAAAGGTGCATGACGTCACGCGAACAGACTTTGAAACAGCGGCCGCAGCCAATGCAGCTTGCGTCTATCTGGCTCAGATATTCCGGGAGCCATCTAGATCCGTCGCGGCTTACGAATGAATCCGGCATAGTGTTCTCCTGTGCAGCGAGGTCTTTTTGCGTAATGCCGACCTAGCATTGCTCTTGAAGGTCGGCTCAGAGCCTTTGAGACGGGCGTTTGAGACATGGATGCCTTTCCTGTGAACAGGTCTCACGGATCGCTATCATGGTATTCCTCTTCAGCCGTACACCAGGATTAAGATCCAGGAGCTCGGCTGCTTCCAAAACGCGCCTTAGGGTATTTTCAAGCACCGAGGCCATAGCCCCTCCTTCACAGGTTGGGAGACTTACATGTCAGCGGCCAGACGTCCCTTGGCTCCAACCGAATGTATTTTTGTGTCTCGGTTGGTCCTAGCACTCGTCGTGCCAGGCCGATGGCGCCCTGATTAACCTGGGGATTTCGGACCAGTCCGCTCTCGCGAGGGGCTCCACAGTGCGGCAGCTTTGTCAGCTTTGCGAGAGCGGGTGTCTCCATGCGCTTGGCAAGACGCAACGCTGATTCCGAGATCGTTTAACCGCCGCTAACGACTGAAGATATGCCTCGCGGCCTGTTGGATTCGGCGAGCGTGATGCACATGTCGTCGCCCGTTAAACCACCGCATTTGATCGCGTGAATCTCAGCGCGGAGCAGAGCCTCCGGTAAACCATAGCCATCCAATCTTGAACCGCCCCGGGTTTGCCGGAGGCTCCAACTTCTGAGAAAGTGGAGCCATGACAAACAAGACAACAAACAAATTTTCACCTGAAGTTCGCGCCCGAGCGGTGCGGATGGTTTTGGATCACGAAGGCGAGTATTCCTCGCGTTGGGCGGCGGTGTCCTCGATAGCGGCCAAGATCGGCTGCACGGCGCAGACGCTCGATGAATGGGTGAAGAAGGCGGAAGTGGATAGCGGCTCACGTCCCGGCATTCCGAGCGACATGGCCGAGAAGATGAAGGCTCTTGAGCGGGAGAACCGTGAGCTTCGTCAGGCCAACGAGATATTGCGCAAAGCCTCTGCTTATTTTGCGATGGCGGAGCTCGACCGCCCACTGAAGCGATGATTTCCTTCATCGATGAACACCGTGGGGTGTTTGGGGTCGAGCCGATCTGCAGGCTGCTGCCGATTGCCCCGTCCACCTATTACGAGAACATCGCCAAGCGTGAAGACGTGGACCGGCTTTCGGTCCGCGCCCGCGGTGACATTGCTTGGAAGATCGAGATACGCCGGGTGCTCAATGAGAACTTCCAGGTCTATGGCGTGCGGAAAGTCTGGCGGCAGTTGCAGCGGGAGGGCTTCGATGTCGCCCGGTGCACCGTTGCTCGTCTCATGAGAACGATGGGGCTTCAGGGCATCATTCGCGGCAAGCCCGTCAAAACCACTGTGGCGGACAAGGCCGCCCCTTGCCCGCTCGACCGGGTCAATCGCCAATTCAAAGCGCCGAGGCCGAACATGTTGCGGCTTTCCAACTTCACCTACGTCGCAACCTGGGCTGGCTTCGTTTACGTGGCGTTCGTCATCGACGCCTTTGCCCGCCGCATTGTCGGCTGGCGAGTAAGCCGGACCCGCCCATGCCGGGTTTGTCCTCGATGCCTTGGAACAGGCTCTTCATGAACGGCGTCCCGTTCGTGGCGGCGGCCTCGTCCATCACAGCGATCGTGGCGTTCAGTACGTCTCGATCAAATATTCCGAGCGACTGGCCGAGGCAGGTATCGAGCCTTCGGTCGGAAGTATCGGTGACAGCTACGACAATGCGCTCGCGGAAACGATCAACGGCCTCTACAAGGCCGAGGTCATTCATCGGAGAGGGCCGTGGCGCAACTTCGAAGCGGTTGAATTCGCCACCCTGGAATGGGTTGACTGGTTCAACCATCGACGGCTTCTTGAGCCCATCGGCAACATCCCGCCTGCCGAAGCCGAGGAGCAGTATTATGCCACCCTGGACGAACCAGCTATGGCCGCATAACTTAAACCAAATGGCCTCCGGCAAACCCGGGGCGGTTCAGTTGTATGGTCGTCACTACTGCCATGAACGCGCCGTAGAAATTGAACACGTTGATGCACAGAAGCGCGTAGACGATCAGCACATACAAGATCGGCGAAAAACTACCGAACAGCATAGCAAGACTACCACCGGAGTTGTCACTGAAGGTCGGGATCTGTAC
This sequence comes from Rhizobium sp. 268, assembly GCF_036571585.1. NCBI lineage: Bacteria > Pseudomonadati > Pseudomonadota > Alphaproteobacteria > Hyphomicrobiales > Rhizobiaceae > Rhizobium > Rhizobium sp. 268. The sequence goes on from NZ_JAPPSO010000021.1 coordinate 63,632, forward strand.
CGCCAGCAGCGCACCCAGGAGCATCATCGCGAAGAGTGCAACAGCGATGCCCGCGAAGGTGTACCAGAACACCTTCTTCGAAGAAACATTGCTCGGCAGGGCGATGTCACGTTGTAGGCAACTTAACGGGTGGCGGGTAATACGGTTGAGATGACCTCATCGACCATCAGCTACAAGCACCACCGATTTCCACCGCAGATTATCGCCCGTGCGGTCTGGCTGTATTTCCGGTTCCCGTTGAGCCTGCGGCTGGTCGAGGAAATGTTGCTGGAGCGCGGCATCGTCGTTTCTTACGAAACGATACGGCGGTGGTGCCGCAAATTCGGGGCGGCCTACGCCAAGCAGTTGCGTAGAAAGAAGCCGTCGCGGAAGGATATCTGGCATCTGGACGAGGTCGTGATTTCCATAGGCGGCCGAAAACATTGGCCGTGGCGTGCTGTCGACCAAGACGGCTACGTTCTCGACGAGATCGTCCAGACCCGCCGCGATACCAAGGCTGCCAATCGATTGCTGGTCAGGCTGCTGAAGAAGCAGGGTCTGTCGCCGAAGCGCATCGTCACCGACAAACTGCGCTCATACGGCGCGGCAAAACGGGATGTAATGTCCGGCGTCGAACATCGATCGCACAAGGGCCTTAACAATCGCGCAGAGAATTCTCACGTGCCGCTTCGAAAACGAGAGCGGATGATGCAGGGCTTTCGATCCGTCGGAGGTTTGCAACGTTTCATCTCGGTCTTTTCAGCAGTCCGAAATCTTTTCGTCGCGCCGCACCAGAGACACTCAGCCCTAGCCACCGATATTCATCGGATCCGCGCCATGGCGCAGTGGAAAGCCGTGACCGCTGCAATTGCCTGAGTTTACCGACAAGCGACTTTTCGGCCGTTGATCAAACAACGTGACATCGCCACCGCTACAACTCCGTTCACAGTCTGGGCGGCGAGCAGAGTGTTGCTGACGCTGAAGCCAAAATAGATGAACATCACGAAAAGCATTGGGAAGATCGCACCAAGCACCCCGAACTGCGCTCGAGACTGGATCATCTGAGGGATGCCAAGCCGCGGACCCTGCACGGAATGGGATGCTACAAGGATTGTACCGATTGAAACGACGACAACAATCGAAATGACGGCCCAGAACAGGTTCAAGCCCATGCTGACCAGAAGCGCTCCTGTTACAAGCGAGGTCAAGTTGACATTTGCCCCAAACCAGACCGGAAACAGATCACGTTCTTTTCCGTATCGTTCTGCCTCAGGTATAAAGTCGATCGTACGCTGCTCAATTTCCATAGCTTTAGCCCGCATCTCTCACAGCGCCTGTGGCTTTGGTTGACGTTGGGCTGTTGGCGGCGGTCGGGGCCG
>NZ_JAPPSO010000022.1:0-62715 GCF_036571585.1 Rhizobium sp. 268
CAGGTCGCCGACTACGGCCTCGTCGCCGATCTGTTCGAAGCCCTGCCGGAACTGGAAAAGGCGCTCTAATGCAGGTCGCGCAAAGACCGAAAGCGCGAGAAGCGAATCCGAAAGATCACGACGCGCTTCAAACGCCTCAAATGCTTTTCTTTCGCACTTGCGAATGACTGGAAAATTATCTTTTATCGGGCTACTACTGCTGCCGGGCGATCCTTCGTCCGGCAGCATTGCTAAAAAATGCGGCAGCGCGGGGGCAGATGCCGTGCGGGGGTTTGGAGATGAATGCGGTGTTGAAGAATATTGGTATTATCGGTGCCGGCCAGATGGGCTGCGGCATCGCGCATGTTTCGGCCGCCGCAGGTTACAGGGTTCACATCTACGATCTCTCACAGGATCGCATCGAGTCTGGCCTTGCCACCATCAACGGCAACCTGGCTCGTCTGGTGACGAACAGCAAGATGACCGAAGAGGAGCGCAAGTCGACCCTGTCGCTCATCACGGGCTCGTCCGATGTCAATGATCTCGCACCCTCCGATCTCGTCATCGAGGCCGCCACCGAGGATGAAACGGTCAAGCGCAAGATCTATGCGCAGGTTTGTCCAGTCCTGAAGCCGGAAGCGCTGCTTGCCACCAACACCTCTTCCCTTTCAATCACCCGGCTTGCTGCCGCCACCGACCGCCCCGAACGCTTCATGGGCATTCATTTCATGAACCCGGTGCCGGTGATGAAGCTGGTCGAACTGGTGCGCGGCATCGCCACCGATGAGAAGACCTTCTCGGCCGCCAAGGAATTCGTCGGCACGCTGGAAAAGACCATCACTGTCGCCGAGGATTTCCCGGCCTTCATCGTCAACCGCATCCTGCTGCCGATGATCAACGAGGCGATCTACACGCTCTATGAAGGCGTCGGCACGGTCGACGCCATCGACACGGCGATGAAACTCGGCGCCAACCATCCGATGGGACCGCTGCAGCTTGCCGATTTCATCGGCCTCGACACCTGCCTTTCGATTATGCAGGTGCTGCATGACGGCCTGGCGGACTCGAAATACCGCCCCTGCCCGCTACTGGTGAAATATGTCGAGGCCGGCTGGCTCGGGCGCAAGTCCGGCCGCGGCTTCTACGACTATCGCGGCGAAGTGCCGGTCCCGACACGGTAAGTAAGCAGGCATTATCAGAACGGGCGAATAGACCGGACGCCCGTGAAATGCTTTCCTTGCCGTGAATGGGAGGAAACGCCATGTCGACCGAAACACCGATGTTCCTGCTGCAATGCTGCGTCCTTATCGGAATTGCCGGCGTTTTCCTGATCAGAGGCGATGGCGACTCCTGACTGATATCCTTACGATCCGATCGCACCCTTGATGAGAGTCTTGGCGTCCTCGCTGTCCCAGGCGGCGGGTCCGTTCATGGCGGAGATCAGGCAGCCCTTGTCGTCGATCAGCAGCGTCACCGGCAGCCCCATGGCGAGCCCCTCTTTCTTCAGGCTGTTGAACACCGCAATCGTTTTGTCGCGATAGAGCTGCAGCGCATCGACGCCGGTCTCGGCCAGGAAGGTCTTCGGCTTGTCGTCGTCGCCGCTGTCGATATTGACGGGCACGACCTGGAACTTGTCGCTGCCCATCTCCTTTTCGAGCGCGTTCAGCGCCGGCATCTCCTCGCGGCAGGGAACGCACCATGTCGCCCAGAGATTGAGGAGCACGGTCTTGCCGGCAAAATGATCGAGCGTCAGCGGCTTGCCGTCCGGCCCGTTGAAGGAGACCGCCGTCAGCTTGCGCGGCTCATAGGCGGCGACCATGGCGGCCACCTGCCCCTTCATCAGCGGTGTAACGCTGGCGATGCGATCCCGGGCCAGCTTGCATTCGACAGACGCCGTCTCACCGCCGCCATTGCCAATCCCCGTCTCCTTCACGTATACCGCAGCCGCACCGGCAACGACGCCCGCGACGGCGGCTATCGCGATCCATTTCACGGATGGCAGCCCGAGGGATTTCTTTGTCGTCATTTCATTCTCCAGGACATGCATTCAAGGCGGGCACCTTCATGGCCGACACCACGGATACCAAATCTTCAAACCAGATGTGGGGCGGGCGTTTCGCCTCCGGCCCGGACGCGATCATGGAGGAGATAAATGCCTCGATCGGTTTCGACAAGAAGCTTTTCGCGCAGGACATCCGCGGTTCGATCGCCCACGCGACCATGCTCGCCCATCAGGGGATCATATCGGCCGAGGATAAGGACAAGATCGTTCACGGGCTAAACACGATCCTGTCAGAAATCGAGAGCGGCAATTTCGAATTTTCGCGCCGGCTCGAAGACATCCATATGAATATCGAAGCGCGTCTGGCGACGCTGATCGGACCGCCAGCCGGCCGGCTGCATACCGCCCGCTCGCGCAACGACCAGGTCGCGCTCGACTTCCGCCTCTGGGTGAAGGAAGAACTCGAGAAGACCGAGAAGATGCTGACCGGCCTGATCGCCGCCTTTCTCGACCGCGCCGAAGAGCATGCCGAAAGCGTCATGCCGGGCTTCACCCATCTGCAGGCCGCCCAGCCCGTGACCTTCGGCCATCACTGCATGGCCTACGTCGAAATGTTCGGCCGCGACCGCTCACGCGTGCGCCACGCCATCGAGCATCTGGACGAAAGCCCGATCGGCGCGGCGGCCCTTGCAGGCACCGGTTATCCGATCGACCGCCATATGACTGCCAAGGCGCTGGGCTTCCGCGAGCCGACCCGCAACTCCATCGATACGGTCTCCGACCGCGACTTCGCCATCGAGTTCCTGTCGATCGCCGCGATATCCGGCATGCACCTGTCGCGTCTCGCCGAAGAGATCGTCATCTGGTCGACCCCGCAATTCGGTTTCGTGCGCCTCTCCGATGCCTTCTCGACTGGCTCCTCGATCATGCCGCAGAAGAAGAACCCGGATGCGGCTGAGCTGGTGCGCGCCAAGACCGGCCGCATCAACGGTTCGCTGGTGGCGCTGCTGACGATCATGAAGGGCCTGCCGCTCGCCTATTCCAAGGACATGCAGGAAGACAAGGAACAGGTCTTCGACGCGGCCGAGAGCTTGGAACTGGCGATCGCCGCCATGACCGGTATGGTGCGCGACATGACCGTCAACACCGCGCGCATGAAGGCTGCGGCCGGCTCAGGCTTCTCGACGGCAACCGACCTTGCCGACTGGCTGGTGCGCGAAGCGGGCCTACCCTTCCGCGATGCCCATCACGTCACCGGCCGGGCCGTGGCGCTTGCCGAAAGCAAGGGCTGCGATCTTGCCGAACTGCCGCTCGCCGACCTGCAGGCGATCCATTCCGCGATCACCGACAAGGTCTACGACGTGCTGACTGTCGAAGCCTCGGTCGCCAGCCGCAAGAGCTTCGGCGGTACCGCACCCTCTGAGGTGCGCAAGCAGATCGCTTTCTGGCGCGCCCGCAACTGAGGAATATCACGCGGCGCAAGCCGCCGCGGCCTTGGCGCACAGGCGGAAAGACCGTCCAACAATCAGGGTGCACAAGGCGGATAAACTTCGCTATGACAATGTCCATCAGAATGCCGCCGAAGAGGATATCCATGCAGAAGAGCTTGCCGCATCTCATCCGCCTGACGGCGGTTCTCGCCGTCATCGGCCTTGCCGTTGCCGGATGCGGGCGCAAGGGCGATCTCGATCCGCCGAGTGCTGCGGCAACCAAGGAAGGTGACGTTTCCAAGCCGACAAAACAGCCGGGAACCGTCGATAAGCCCTTCCTTCTCGATCCCCTTCTTTAAGGCATAAGCCCGTGAACCATTTCGAGTACCGCGACGGCGTCCTGCATGCCGAAAACGTCCCCGTTCCCGAGATCGCCAAGGCGGTCGGCACGCCCTTCTACGTCTATTCCACCGCGACGCTGGAGCGCCATTACCGGGTCTTCTCCGAGGCCTTCGCCGATATGGACTCCATGGTCTGTTACGCGATGAAGGCGAATTCGAACCAGGCCGTGCTGAAGACACTTGGCCGCCTCGGCGCCGGCATCGACGTCGTCTCCGAAGGCGAGCTGCGCCGCGCGCTCGCCGCCGGCATCTCGGCCAGCCGCATCATGTTTTCAGGTGTCGGCAAGACGCCGCAGGAAATGGATTTCGCTCTCGAGGCAGGCATCTACTGCTTCAATGTCGAATCCGAGCCTGAGCTCGAAATCCTCAACCAGCGTGCCGTCAGCGCGGGCAAGAAAGCGCCGGTCTCCTTCCGCATCAATCCCGATGTCGATGCAAAAACACATTCGAAGATCTCGACCGGCAAGAAGGAAAACAAGTTCGGCATCTCCTGGGAGCGTGCCCGCGCCATCTATGCCCATGCCGCCAAGCTGCCGGGCATCGAGGTCACCGGCATCGACATGCATATCGGCAGCCAGATCACCGAGCTGCAGCCCTTCGACGACGCCTTCAAGCTGCTGCACGACCTTGTCGCGACGCTGCGCGCCGACGGCCACACGATCGACCATGTCGATATCGGCGGCGGCCTCGGAATTCCCTATAAGGACGACAACAATCCGCCGCCGCTGCCGGACGCTTATGCGGCGATCGTCAAGAACCAGCTGCGCGGCCTCAACTGCAAGATCATCACCGAGCCCGGCCGCCTGATCGTCGGCAATGCCGGCATCCTGGTGACCGAAGTCCTCTATGTGAAGGATGGCGGCGAGAAGACCTTCGTCATCGTCGACGGCGCGATGAACGATCTGATCCGCCCGACCCTCTACGAGGCCTATCATGAGATCCGCCCGGTGACGATTTCGGCGGCGAACGCCCCGCGCATCCGCGCCGACGTGGTCGGCCCCGTCTGCGAGACCGGCGATTACCTGGCACTCGACCGCGAGATGGCGACGCCGAAGCCCGGCGACCTGATCGCCGTCAGCACGGCCGGCGCCTATGGCGCGGTGCAGGCCGGCACCTATAACAGCCGGCTGCTGGTGCCCGAGGTTCTGGTCAAAGGCAGCGATTTCCATACGATTCGCCCGCGCAGAACCTATGCCGAACTGATCGGCCTCGACTCCGTTCCTGCCTGGCTCGACTGAAGCAGCCATCACTTTTTGGCGAATAAACGTGAAAAGCCGGTATTGCCGGCCGCTCGCCCTCGCCTTCGCCACAAAGAGTGTTATCCTTGTCAGTCATGAGCGTATTGCCCTGCAATCGCCGGAAGCGCCCTCTGTTCCAGAACGCCAGATCGCGGAGACCGGACCGATGACAAGCCCCTCAAGGCAGAGGAAAGGTGCGTTTGCGCTCCGCCCCTCGCTTGCCCGGCTGGTGACGACAAAACGCCTGCTGGCGCGCGTGGTGCTGTTTTTCGAGCAGTTGCTTCCGCCCTTGATGTCGGTCCTGGCAGTCATCGCCTTTTACCTCGCAGCCTCTTGGTTCGGCCTCTTCCGCAGTGTGCCGGACTGGCTGCGCATCCTGCTGCTGATCGCCTTTGCCGCTGCTTTTCTCGTCTCACTGCTGCCCTTGCGCAATCTGCGCTGGCCGGGGGTCGCCGAAGCCGACCGCATGCTGGAAGAGCGCAACGGCCTGCCGCACCAGCCGGTGACCGTCCAGGAAGACGAGCCGGCCTTCGATACGCCCTTCGCCCGCGCGCTCTGGCGCGAGCACCAGACCCGCATGGCCGAAAAGATCGCAGCCCTCGATGCTGGACTGCCGCGGCCGGATATCGCCGCGCATGACCGTTTTGCCCTGCGCGCCGTGCCTGCGCTGCTGCTGGTCACCGCTTTCGCCTATTCGCTGTCGATCAACGGCGGCTCGCTCGGCGACGCGTTTCAGGCCGCGCCCGAACAGGTGGTCGTCGATCCGGCGGTGCGCATCGACGCCTGGGTGACCCCGCCCTCCTATACCGGCCGCGCCCCGGTCTACTTGACCGCTGACGGCAGCGAGCAGGCGCCGATTGGCATTCCGCAGTTCTCAGGCCTCACCGTTCGTGTCAGCGGCGGAAAGACCACCGAAAAGGTCGTGTTCCGCAAGGCGAACGGCCAGGCGCAGGATATCGCCGTGCAGGCGGATACCAAGCCGCGGCAGGCGGCGGCAGGCAGCGAACCGCCGAAGACGACGCCGGCCGGTGAAGCGCCCACCAGCCAGGCACTGGTCGCTCAGACGCATGTGATGAAGCTGGAAGAAAATGGCGCCCTCGAAGTCAACGGCCGCCGCTGGAGCTTCGATGTCCTCCCCGACAAGGCGCCGGAGATCGCCTTCGACGGGCTGCCGAAGCCCAGCGTCAACGGCGCGCTTGAAATCGGCTTTACCGTCAAGGACGATTACGGCGTTCAGGAAGCGCATGCGGAGATCGTCCCGGTCGACACCGATCCGACTGCGACGCCGCTCTATCCTTTGCCGGAATACCGGCTGGATATTCCCCGCCGCAACGCCCGCGACGCCAAGGGCGTGACCAGCCGCAACCTGACCGAACATCCGCTCGCCGGCAAGCGCGTGCGCGTGACGCTCGTCGCCAAGGATGGCGCCGGTCAGACCGGCCGCAGCCCGCCGCATGAGATGGTCCTGCCGTCGCGGCCCTTCAACGAGCCGCTTGCTGCGGCCGTCGCCGAGGAGCGGCAGGTTTTCGCGCTCGACACCCGCAAGATGCCGCAGGCAATCGCGCTGAACGAGGCGCTGACCATCCGTCCCGAGGAGACCATCCCCAAGCTCACCAATTATCTGCTGCTGGAATCCGCCTTGACGCGCATGAAGCTTGCAAGGGGCGAGGAGGCGCTGAAGGATACGGCTCAGTATCTCTGGGAGATCGCTCTCGGCATGGAGGACGGCGATCTTTCGCTTGCCGAGCGCAAGCTGCGCGAGGCCCAACAGAAACTTGCCGACGCATTGGACCGCAACGCGCCGGACGAGGAAATCAAGAAGCTGATGGATGAGCTGCGCAAGGCAATGCAGGACTACATGACCGAGCTTGCCCAACGCATGCAGAACGCGCCGATGCAGCCGAACCAGAACGCCCAGAACATCCTGCGCCAGCAGGATCTGGAACGGATGATGGACCAGATCGAAAATCTCGCCCGCTCTGGCAATCGCGACGCAGCCCAGCAGATGCTGTCGGAATTGCAGCGCATGATGAACAATCTGCAGGCCGGCAGGCCGCAGCGCGGCCAGCAGAGCCAGGAAAACAGCGAAGCCCGCAAGCAGATCGACAAGCTCGGCGAGATCCTGCGCGACCAGCAGAAGCTGATGGAACAGACCTTCCGTCTCGATCAGCAGCTCCGGGACCGCATGCAGCGCGGCGAACCCGACATGGGCGAAAACGATCCGCTGCTCGATGAGATGAACCCTGGCGAGAACGGCGAGCCGCAGGATCAGCAACAGGGCCAGCAAGGCAAGGACGGCCAGCAGCCCTCCGACCAGATGACCGCCGAGCAGTTGCGTGAGGCGCTGAAACAGCTGCGCGCCCAGCAGGATGCGCTCGGCAAGCAGCTCGGCGAATTGCAGAAGAGCCTCGGCGAGTTGGGCATGAAGCCCGGCCCCGGTTTCGGCCAGGCGCAACGCGAGATGGAGGGTGCAGGCCGTGAGCTTGGCCAGGGCCGCGGCCAGCCGGCCATCGAGGGCCAGGGCCGCGCGCTCGAAGCGCTTCGCCAGGGCGCCCGCGACATGATGAACCAGATGATGCAGGCCCAGCAGGGCCAGCAGGGCCAAGGTCCGAACGGTCAGGTCGGTCAGGGGGATCAGAACGGCCGTGATCCGCTCGGCCGTCCGCGTCGCGTCCAGGGGCCGGATTTCGGCGACGACGTGAAGGTGCCCGACGAGATCGACGTTCAGCGCGCCCGGGAAATCCTCGACGCGATCCGCGAAAAGCTCGGCAATAATCCGCCGCAGGAAATGGAACGGCGGTATCTCGAACGGTTGCTGGATATTCAGTAGGCCTTACGCCGCCGTATAATCGATCGGCGGCGTGTTAAACCTGTGTCACGTAAAAAATATGCATGACGCCGCCCGAAACCCATTCAGGCGTTTCGGCGGTATGCTTCTCAGGCGACGAGCGCCCGGGCGACTGCTTTGCGAATATCGGGAAGCGCGAAAGGTTTCGCGACGACGTCGATGATCTTTTCGGCAAGATCGTCGGCCCGTTCGCGCTGCTCGGCATAGCCGGTCATCAACAGGATCTTCAGGCCGGGAAAGGCGTCTTTTGCCTGGTGGGCGAGTTCGATGCCGTCCATTACGGGCATGCGGATATCTGAAAGCAGCAGATCGTAGGCCCCGTCCCTCAGCTTCTCCAGTCCCTCGGCGCCATCAGCCGCTTCATCGGTCTCGTGACCGTCGAGCCTGAGCGCCCGGGCTACGAAAGACCGCAGGGAGTCCTCGTCTTCCGTAATCAGAATTCTTGCCATATGTGCATTGCTCCGTCTTCAGCCCACGACGGAAATCACCAGACTTTCCTTTTCGATCGGTAAAGATGTCGAAGCGATGGACGGAATGGTTAACAACCCGTCTCGACAGCGCCAGCTCAGGCGTCGCCGGTGACCACGCCGACGAAGGGCAGTTCGCGAAAGGCGTAAGCCACATCCATGCCGTAGCCGACGACGAAATAGTCGGGGCATTCGAAGCCGACATAATCGGCCTCCAGCTTTTCCTTGCGCTTGACACGCTTGTCGAGCAGCACGGCAATGGTGACGTTGCGCGCACCGCGCTCGAACAGCAGTTCCTTGGCAAAAAGTAGGGTGCGGCCGGATTCGAGGATATCGTCGATCAGCAGGACGTCGCGGCCATGGACGTCGCTGTCGATATCCTTGACGATGCGCACGCCCTGCGAGACCGTGCCAATGCCATAGCTCGACAGGGTGATGAACTCGACCTCCGGGGCAAGCCCGCTATCATGCAGGGCGCGGATCAGGTCGGCGGCGAAGATGAACGAACCCTTGAGCACGGCGATGACGAGCAGGTCCTTGGTCGGCCCGTTGGCGATCTCCCGCGCCATCGAATGATTGCGCTCGGCGATCTGCTCGGCAGTGAAGAGCGGCTCGATATTTTTTCCGCGCACGACAGGCATAAGGGCTTGCTCCATGAAAAGAAGGGTAAGCCGTTAGCACATATGCGAGCTTGAAACAGCCTCGTCAGCCATGAAATTAACGGTATTGGCGTGACTTGCGGGGGAAAGCCAGCCATTCCGTGTCAAGTCGCTCTCTACGGCAGGAACGACAGCCTGACTTCCGGCAGTTTTCCACCGGCATGCTGGACGCGTGCCGAGAAGCCCCGGCTCTGGCCGCCATAGATGACATCGGAGGGCGGATTGATGACAATGCTTGCGGTCAGTCGCTCGTCGGTCACAAGATCGGCGCGGATCGGATGCACCGTCTGCGTCGTGCCGCTGTCGTTTTCGATGATGCCGTTGATCACGAGCACCCGCATGCCGTTCGCGTCACGCGGCGCCACCGTCACATGGGTGAAGTGTAGCGGCGCTCCGGAATAGGCCGGCTCGGCGGAAAAGCCGGAGAAGCCGCCCGCAAGCCCGAAGACGAGTACGGCGAGCGCCAGCACCAAGCCTGCGAAGCTCCGAATCGACGCCCGCTGCAGGAAAACTTCCACGTCGCGCAGAACAGTTGCCATCGCCGGTGTCTGCGGCGGCTGTGCTGCCTGTGCTTGCGCCGCGCGCCGGCGGTTGTCGTTATAGGTCCTCGCAGTGAATTCCTTCGGGCGGACTTTGCCGAGCGTGACGAATTCCGCGTCGGAAATATCGGCGGGACGCGCGGCCCGGTACTTTCGGGCTGCAGGTTCCGGCGGCAGGAAATCATAGGCCTGGCCTGGCGCCCGGCGGCTGAAGGAGGATGCTTCCATGGTGGCTGCCTCGCAGATGTCCACATGGTTTCGCTGCCGGGGACAATCTTGGCATTGAAACGAATCCTGCTCAGTCGTAAATTTTAATGGTTAATGCTTCGCAAAGATCGCCATCAAACGGGCGTCTTTCCGGCAAAATTTACCGGCTGTTAACGGTGTTGGTTAACAAGTCACGCGGTGAAACCCACAACAGACTGAGCTGCCCGTTGATCCACTTCGAGAATGTCGGTTTGCGCTATGGCATGGGCCCGGAAATCCTCCGGGACCTGACCTTCGACATTCCGAAGAAATCCTTTCAGTTCCTGACGGGCCCATCGGGCGCCGGCAAGACGTCGCTGCTGCGGCTGCTCTTCATGTCGCTGCAGCCGACGCGCGGCCTGATCCGCATGTTCGGGCGCGACATTTCCGAAATCCCCCGCCCCGAACTGCCACTGCTGCGCCGCCGCGTCGGCATCGTCTTCCAGGATTTCCGTCTGCTCGATCATCTCACCACCTATGAGAATGTGGCTTTGCCCTTACGGGTGCGCGGCAAGGATGAGAGTTCCTACAAGACCGACGTCCTGGAACTGTTGAAATGGGTGGGCCTCGGCGAACGCATCAACGTGCTGCCGCCGGTGCTCTCCGGCGGCGAGAAACAGCGCGCCGCAATCGCCCGGGCGCTGATGGACCGGCCGGAAGTGCTGCTTGCCGACGAACCCACAGGCAATGTCGACCCGCCGATGGCCAAGCGCCTGCTCAATCTTTTCCTTGAGCTGAACCGCCTCGGCACAGCCGTTGTGATCGCCACGCATGACCTGGCGCTGATGGAACAGGTGGAAGCCCGCCGTATGATCCTCTCGGGGGGGCATCTCGATATCTATGACTGAGCCTCCATCCAGAAACCCGGACAAGGCGCCGGCCAAGACTGAGCAGAAGCGGCCGGAAATGCGCGTGCGCCCGACGGCGCCGATCCTGCCGCCGTCCAACATCCAGGGCAGCGCCTTGATGGTGGTGATATCGATCATGGCCTTTCTCGCCTGCCTGACGCTCGGCGGCGTCAGCATGGTCCGCTCGACGGCGGCGAGCTGGGAGAGCCAGATCTCCCGCGAGATCACCATCCAGATCAAGCCGGACGACAATCTCGACATGGAAAAGGCGCTGACTCAGGCGCGTGACCTGGCGCTGACCTTCGTCGGCACCAAGAGCGGCCAGATCGTCGACGAGGCGGCCACCGCCCGCCTGCTCGAACCCTGGCTCGGCCCCGGTCTCGATCTCAAGGACCTGCCCGTTCCCCGCCTCGTCATCATCACCATCGACGAGAGCAATCCGCCGGATTTCGATTCCATGCGGGCGCTGCTGAAAGACAGTATTCCGCAGGCCACCCTCGACGATCACCGCACCTGGGTCGACCGGCTGGTGTCCATGGCCCATACGACCGTGATGATCGGCACCGGCATCCTGCTCCTGGTCTTCTCGGCGATGGTGCTGACCGTCGTCTTCGCCACGCGCGGCGCGCTGTCGGGCAACCGCCACATCGTCGAAGTTCTGCACTTCGTCGGCGCCGAAAGCTCCTTCGTCGCCACCGAATTTCAGAAGCATTTCCTGAAGATCAGCCTCAAGGGCTCGGCGATCGGCAGCGCCCTTGCCGCTCTCTTCTTCGCCACCGCCGGCTTTTGGCAGAGCCGCACGCTGGCCACCCCGGAAACCGATCAGGCGACGGCACTGTTCGGCACCTTCTCCGTCGGCGTGCTCGGTTATGCCGGCATCTTCGCAACGATGATCGTCATTGCCCTTCTGACGACCTTCACCGCGCGCCTGACCGTCATGCGGACGATCTATGAAATCGATACATTGCGCTCGGACCCGACACGCACCGACGGCATTGCGAGTTGATCGTGACCATGCCGTTTTGTGATGAAAGCGTCTGTTCCGCGCCGCAATCAGCGTATAGTCACGATTCATGACGATGGGAGATACGACACCCAACCCGATTCATCAGGACCCGGGGCTTGACCGCCCGGTGGCGTTGCCGCCGCGGCGCGGGCTGATCCGGCGCCTGTTGCGCTGGGGCGGTTTTGCCTGCGTGCTGGCGATCGCGCTGGTGTTCGGCGGTTTCCTGCGTTTTGCCGATTCGGTCACGACGCTGAAGCCGCCGGCCGAGCCGAAGGCCGATGCGATCGTCGTGCTGACGGGCGGCTACCAGCGCATCGACCAGGCCGTGGAACTGCTGCAGAAAGGCGCCGGCAAGCGCTTGCTCATCTCCGGCGTCCACCCGACGACGACCCCGGCGCAAATCCGCAGGATGACGCAGGGTTCGGCCGATCTTTTCTCCTGCTGTGTCGATATCGGCTACGATGCGATCGACACGATTGGCAATGCCGAAGAAGCTTCGAACTGGATCCACGCCAAGGGATATCGCAGCGTTCTGATCGTCACCAACAACTACCACATGCCGCGCAGCCTTGCCGAACTCTCCTATGTCGACCCCGATATCGAGTTCATCGCTTACCCTGTGGTCAATTCGGATTTGAAGAGCCGAAACTGGTTCACCGACCCGAATGCAATGCGCGTCATGCTGGCCGAATATGCCAAAGTGCTGTTGACCGGCGCCCGCAACATCACCGGCTTCGGCCGCCACACAGGGCTGCGCTCGGCCAGCGCTACCGCCCAGCAATAGAGCGCCGCGTCCGACTCACTTCCGGCTTTTGCATCAAGGCGGAATCAAACGCTTTTTATGACGGGCAATATCGTGTAGGCCGGTCGCGTGAGCATGCCTCGGGAAAGTTTCATGATCGCCCTGCGTTCCGTCCTCTTCAACATGATCTTCTACGCCAACCTCATCATCAGGATGATCGTGCTCTCGCCCTATTATTTCCTGGCGCCGCGCCTGACCGCCTATGCGATCCCGAAAAACTGGGCGCGCTCCAACCATTGGCTGATGCGGGTGATCGTCGGCACCACCTTCGAGATCGAAGGCTTGGAGAACCTGCCGGAAGGCAGCTATATCCTGGCGCCGAAGCACCAGTCCTTCTGGGATACCTATGCCCTGCTGCCCTGGCTGAAAGACCCGGTCTACATTCTCAAGCGCGAACTGATGTGGATTCCGCTGTTCGGCTGGTATGCCAAGAAGCAGCGGGTAATCCCGGTCGATCGCGGAGCCCGCGGCAAGGTGATGGTGGAGGTGCTGAAGCGCACGAAGGAAGAGCTTTCGACCGGCCGCCAGCTGATCATCTATCCCGAGGGCACCCGCCGTCCGCCGGGCGCCGAGCCGGTCTATAAATACGGCATCGCTCGCATGTATCGCGATCTCGCCATCCCCGTGGTGCCGATCGTCATGCATCCCGGACTGTTCTGGCCGCGCCGGAGCATTCGTCGTTATCCCGGCCATTTCAAGGTGAGAATCCTGCCGCCGATCATGCCGGGAATGGATCCGGACGCGTTTTTCGCCCATCTGATCGAGGTATCGGAGCGGGCAAGCGACGAGCTTCTGCTCGAAACCGTCGAGGCTAACCCGCATGTGCCGCTGCCGCCGACTGCGGTCGAAAGGGTAGCGGAGCTTCGTAAGCTGAAGGCGGCGACCGCCTGAAGTCACACGGCGCGCAGCCGCTCCACTTCGCCGACGACCTGTTCAAGCCAATGGTCGCGAATGCCCATCTGCCGCAGATGCGCCAGCGTGTTGAAGACATAGGCGTCGTTGGGGCCTGACTGACCCTTGGCCTCGTTCACCACCCGCGCCGCCGCAAGCGCGTCGAGCGTGCCGGCATATTGCTCGTGGTCGCGATCAGCGATGTAAGTCACCGCCTCCATCCGGCGCCGGCCGGCAAGCTGCAGCTGCACCCGGCGCTCCAGGTAGACATTGGTCACCAGCTCGCGGGCGCGGAGATAATCGATCACCTCATCCCATTTTTCCGGGGAAATGCGGAACGCCATGCCGCGGCAGGCGCCGCCCCTGTCGAGGCCGAGAACCAGGCCCGGATTGTCGCGCGTGCCGCGATGGACGAAGGAGCGGACGCAGAGCGAGCGCCTGTAGCCGTAGATCAGAGCCTCTGCCCGCTCCGTGAATTCGAAGCCCGGATTCCACATCAGCGAACCGTAGCCAAATACCCAAAATTCGTCCATATCGCACGCCAGACCGGAATCACATTTGCGATTCACCATTGGAGAACATCATGGCAGCGTCAAGCCAATCCGGTAGCAGCCAATCCGGCAGCGGTAAGAAATTCTGGCTGCTGGGCGGCGGCATCCTCCTGGTGATCGCGCTTTATACCGGCGGCTGGTTCTATGCGGCCTCGGCGTTGAAGACCACGGTGCTGAAGGCGATCGCGCCGCGCGATCAGGCAGGCGTCAGCGGCGAATGCTCCGATATCGAATTCCGCGGCTATCCTTTCCGTATTGGGCTGTTCTGCTCGAAGATCGATGTCGACGACACTGCCAACGGCGTCTCCGCCACCTTTGGCGCGTTGCGTTCGGCAGCCCAGGTCTATGCGCCCGGCAATATCGTCTGGGAGCTCGATTCGCCGGCTGAAATCCGCACCAGCAACGGCCTTTCGATCTCGGCCCAATGGGCAAATCTGCAGGCGAGTCTGGCGACCAAACTGCAGGGCATCAATCGCAGCTCGACCGTGATCGAGGGCCTGAAGGCGACCGCGGTTTCCTCCTATACTGGCCAGACCATCAGCTTCGATGCGGCTCGCACCGAGATCCATCTGCGCCAGAACGGGGCCGATCTGGACGGCGCAATCTCCGTGCAGGATGCGAATACGGCGATCAAGGACTGGCCGCAGATCTTCCCGAAATTCTCTGCCAGCGTCGATCTGACCATCGCCGGCAAGGCCGGCCTGATCGACGGCAGCGACCCGAGCGGCCTCAATGGTGCCGCCGGCGAACTGCGCCGCATCGTCGCCGACATCGGCGACGGCAAGGTGATGACGCTTACCGGTCCCTTCTCCGTCGACGAGCACGGTCTGCTCTCGGGAAAATTCAAGCTGGAGATCGAACAGCTCGGCCCCTGGGGCGACAGCCTGAAACAGGCCTTCCCGGATATCGCCCCGACGGTCAAGACGGCGACGAAGCTACTGCAGTCGCTGGCCGGCGGCAAGGACAAGGTCTCCGTCGATCTCGTTGTCGATCGCGGCAACGCCACCGTCAGCGGCTTCATCCCGCTCGGCCGGATTCCGCCGATCTAATGCATGTCGCCCGGAAGCGTGCAGCGGTCCCGGACAACGACATGCAATACAAAGGGCTAAAGCGCATCGCATGAATCAAATTTGATGCGACGCTCTTTAGTCAAGTTTCTTGAGGAAGAAGATTTCCGGCACCGTCTGGATGCCGGGCAGCTCGATCGATCCGGTTTCGGAAAAACCGTTGCGGCGATGCCAGTCCTGTGGACGGCTTTCGTCGCATTCACTCGATGTCATCAGCAGACGCGCGCCGCTCTCACGCATCTCACCTTCCCAGGCGCGATAAAGCGCCGTACCGACACCGGACCGGCGATGGCCTTCCTGCACACGGATCATTTCCAGATAGGGAATCCTGCCCCAGAAGCGGGAAAACCGCAGGAAGCCGACAATCTCACCTTGTTCGCGGGCGACGAAGTATTCGCCGAGATCGATACAGCGCAAGACCCACTGTTTGCCCACATGATCGTCCTCGCGAAACAGCCAGTCCTTGTCGGTTAGGCCGGGCTTCGCGATTTCCACCATCGCTATTTCTTTTCCAGTGGATGCGGCCGGCCGAAATCGGGTGCATCCACATCCTGGCCTGCCTGAACGATCGAGCGACGGATGGCGCGGGTACGGGTGAAGAGTTCGAAAATCTTGTCGCCTTCGCCCCAGCGGATCGCGCGCTGCAAATAGGCGAGATCTTCCGAGAAACGCGCCAGCATTTCCAGGATCGCATCGCGATTGTGCAGGCAGACATCGCGCCACATGGTCGGGTCGGAGGCCGCAAGGCGGGTGAAATCGCGAAATCCGGACGCAGAATACTTGATGACTTCCGATTCCGTCACGGTCTCCAGATCGTCGGCCGTGCCGACGATATTGTAGGCTATCAGATGCGGCAGATGAGAGACGATCGCCAGCACCTTGTCGTGATGCTGCGCATCCATTTCATCGACTTTGGAGCCGAGCGTCTCCCAGAAGCCACGCAGCCGTTTCAGTGCTGTTTCATCGGTGCCTGCGACCGGCGTGAAGATGCACCAGCGGCTTTCGAAAAGACCGGGAAAGCCGGCATCCGGGCCGGATTTTTCGGTGCCGGCCAGTGGATGGCCGGGAATGAAATGCACACCGGCCGGAATATGCGGCTGCATCTGCGCGATGACCGAGGCCTTGGTGGAGCCGACATCGGTGACGATCGCTCCGGGCTTCAAGCTTGCCGCGATCTCTTTCGCCACACTTTCCGAAGCGCCGACCGGCACCGAGACAATCACCAGATCGGCACCCTCGACCGCATCCGCCGAAGAGGTCGTGTAGCGGTCACCGAGGCCAAGCTCTTCGGCACGCTTCAGCGTTTCGGGGCTGCGAGTGGCGACGACGATCTCTCTGGCGAGGCCGAGCCGCCGGATATCGTGGGCGAGCGAAGAGCCGATCAGGCCGATGCCGATCAGCGCGATACGATCGAACTGCACGTTCATGCCTTGTGTCCCATGAATTCGGTGAGTGCGGCGATGACGCCGCGGTTGGCCTCTTCGGGGCCGATGCTCATGCGCAGCGCATTGGAAAAGCCGTAGCTGCGCACGGCGCGCAGAATGTAACCGCGGCTAGTCAGCAGATCGTCGGCATCGGCGGCGCGCTTGCCTTCGATCTCGGGGAAATGAATGAGGACGAAATTGGCGACCGACGGCGTCACCTTCAGACCGATCTTTTCGAGTGCCTGGGTAAGCGTTTCCACCCACATCTGGTTGAAAGAGATGGCCTGCTGGACGAAGGCCTGGTCGCGGATGGCCGCGGCCCCGGCGGCGATTGCCGGCGCGTTCAGATTGAAGGGCCCGCGCACGCGGTTCACCGCGTCGACGATCTCGGCCGGCGCATACATCCAGCCGACGCGCAGCGCCGCCAGTCCGTAGGCCTTCGAGAAGGTGCGGGTCATCACCACGTTGGCATTGGAAGACACGACCTCGATGCCGGCTTCATAATCGTTGCGGCGCACATATTCGGCGTAAGCCGCATCGAGCACCAGGACGACATGTTTCGGCAGCCCGGCCTGCAGGCGGCGGATCTCGCTGACCGGAACATAGGTGCCTGTCGGATTGCCGGGATTGGCGATGAAGACGATCTTCGTCTTCCCCGTCACCGCGGCAAGGATCGCATCGACATCGACGGTGTGATCCTTTTCCCTGACGACGACAGGCGTGGCCCCGGCGCCCTGGATCTGGATCTTGTAGACGAGGAAACCGTGCTCGGTGATGATGCCCTCGTCGCCAGCGCCGAGATAGACATGGCAGAGCAGGCCGAGCAGCTCGTCGGAACCGTTGCCGCAGAGGATGTTTGCCGGGTTGAGGCCGTGCACGGCGGCGATCGCCTCGCGCAATTCCACCGCCTGCCCGTCGGGATAACGCCCCAGATGGTTGGCAGCCGCCTTGCAGGCTTCGATCGCCTTCGGGCTGGCGCCGAGCGGCGTTTCGTTGGACGAAAGCTTGTAGACCCGGGCAACTCCCGGCGCATGTTCCTTGCCCGGCACATAGGATGCGATATCGAGAATACCGGGACGCGGAACGGGCTTGCTCATCTCAACGCTCATGGGTCGACCTTGGAATTGCCGGAAATGACCACGTGGCATTAAAGCGGAATGCCGTTCTTGTCGAGAGCCGGGAGGGCGTCAGCGATTGCGTGTGGTCGGCACGCCATGGGGTGCCAGAACCGGCACGAAGACGCGGCGTGAGGCGCGTGCGGCAACCGGCAGCCCCTGATAGAGCCGCTTCTGCGCCTCGACGATGATGACGCCCGAGAAGGCCGGCCACAGGGTCCGCCCGATCCGCTCGAAGGCGCGTCGAAGCCGCAGGATGGTCCTGAGCTTCGAGGGCGGGAAGAACAGCGCTTCGGCCGTCGCGCCGGGGGTGAAATTCGTCTCGCGCAGCAGAGCCGTCAACTGCCCGCGGGAATAGGGCCGGCCCGAGCCAAACGGCGTATGTTCCATCCGCGCCCAGACGCCGCGCCGGTTCGGCACGACGATGACAAGCCGTCCGCCCGGCGCCAGCACCCGCCAGAGTTCCTTCAGCGTCTCGCGCGGGCTTTCGGCAAATTCCAGCGAATGCACCATCAGCACCCGATCGATCGAGGAATCCGGCAGCGGCAATTCCTCGTCGAAGACCAGTGTTGTCGACGAGAGCGAGCCCATCGGCCAGTTTACCGCGCCCTGCCCGGCCGGCATGAAGGCGAAGGTCCGCTCGGTGTCGGCCTGGAAGCGGTCGAGGAAGGGCACGGCGTAGCCGAGGCCGACCAGCCGCTCCTGCGGCAGCCGCACCCAGAGCGACGACAACGCCATGGCGATCGACTGCTCGGCAAGACGCCCGAGCTCGGAGTGGTAGAACTGGCGTAGGTCGACGATATCGGCGTGCATTGCGACAAATGTTATCAGCGGGCGGTTGGACTTCAAGGCCGGACCCTCTACATTTCCGCGAGACTCGCATGACAAGGGACTATTGCACGATGAAACCTTTGGAATTGGACGTTTTTCTCTGCCGCACCGACAATTTCGGCGTTCTCGTCCACGACCCGGAAACAGGATTTACCGCAGCGATCGACGCGCCGGAGGAGGCGCCGATGCTGGAAGCGGCGACACGCCGCGGCTGGAAGATTACCCATATCTTCACCACCCACCACCACACCGACCATGTCGCTGCCAATCTGGCGCTGAAGGAGCAGTTCGGCTGCGAGATTATCGGCCCGATCAACGAAGCCATTGCCATTCCCGGCCTCGACCGGACGATGGCCGATGGCGACAGCTTCCTTTTCGGCGATCACACGATCAACGTCATCGAGACACCCGGCCACACCGCCGGCCATATCTGCTATCACTTCGTCGACGACAAGCTGCTCTTTGCCGCCGACACGCTGTTTGCCCTCGGCTGCGGCCGGCTGTTCGAACGTCCCGCCGCCGACATGTGGCATTCGCTGCAGAAGCTTGCCGTGCTGCCCGATGAGACCGCCATCTATTTCGGCCACGAATACACTTTGTCCAACGCCCGCTTCGCACTGACAGTCGACCCCAGCAACGAACGGCTGAAGGGCCGTGCCGCCGAGATCGAGGCCTTGCGCGCCGACGGCAAATTCACCATTCCGACGACGCTGGGCCTGGAAAAGGAAACCAACCCGTTCCTGCGCGCCGCCGATCCGGCGATCCGCCGCAATCTGCTGATGGAAGGCAAGACCAATGAGGAAGTCTTTGCCGAAATTCGCAAGCGCAAGGACAATTTCTGATGTCGCCTGACGACATCATCCGCGAACTCGGCATGCAGCCGCATCCGGAAGGCGGCTGGTACGCTGAGACCTTCCGCGATACGGCGGGCGGAGAACGCGGCCATTCGACGGCGATCTATTACCTCCTGACCGAAGGGCAGCGCTCGCACTGGCATCGCGTCCACGACGCGGTGGAGGTCTGGCATTATTACGCCGGCGCGCCGCTCTCGCTGCACCGCTCTGCAGACGGAACGACAAGCGAGACCCTGACGCTCGGAACAAACCTGGCGGCCGGCGAACGGCCGCAGGCGATCGTTCCCGCTAATTGGTGGCAAGCGGCCGAAAGCCTCGGCGATTTTACCCTGGTGGGATGCACCGTCTCACCCGGCTTCGAATTTTCGAGCTTCGAGATGGCGCCAGCAGGCTGGACGCCCGGCGGCTGAGCTCATTCCGCCGCCGCAGGCTGCACTTGAGTTTTGCGGCGGAACATATCCCGAGCAGCCAGCGCCGCGCCGCCGGTGACGAGCAGGCAGGCAAGCGCGATGCGCCAGCTCGGCTCGGCAAAGCCGAACAGCGTCAGGATCAGCGTCGACAGCAGCGGTGCGGCATAACTGGCCGCGCCGAGGATCTGGATATCACCGTTCTTGACGCCGTGGTCCCAGGCGTAGAAGGCGGCACCGACCGGTAGGAGCCCGAGCTCGGCGACGGCGAGCCATTCAAAAGGCGTGGCCGGCCAGACGGTCGTCTCCAGGCCGAGATGGCAGATGAGCGACAGGATCGAGGTTGCCAGGCAGAAGCCGGTGACGACATCGGTGGAGACGGCGTCGAAGCGCCGGGTCAGCAGCGAATAACCGGACCAGGTGAAGGCGCAGAGGAAAGCGGCGGCGTAACCGACGGAATAGGCGCCGTTGAAATCGATGCCGTTGCGGCCGACGATCAGGAAGGTGCCGCAAAGCCCGGCAAGGGCGCCGGCTACATGATACCAGCGCAGCCGCTCGCCCGGCAGCAGCGCCGAGCCGACGACGATCAGCAGCGGCCAGAGATAGGCGATCAGCCCCGCCTCCACCGCCGGTGCGTTCCTGAGCGCGGTAAAATAGAGGAAATGATAGCCGAACAACCCTGAGATGCCGATGATCCAGACCTTGGCCGGCTGCTTCAGCAGTGCCAGCCGCGCCGGGTTGGCGACAAGCACGGCGAGGCCGGGAAGGCTGCCGATCGCAAAGCAGACGGCCGAAAGCTGGAACGGCGGCATCTTACCGGAAGCGGCCGTAAACAGCGCCAGGAACGACCACATCAGGATCGCGGTAAAACCGATCAATGTCGCGCGAAGTTTCACCCGTCCCCCTTTGACGGAGGCATGAACTCCGTCAGCTGCTGCCGTATTTGACGGCCGTGATCGTCACCATCCCATATTCGGTGGGAATGCGCACATAGACGGGAGCGTATACATTTGCCGCGTCCGACTTGGCAAACCAGATTTCCATCCGGTCGCTCTTGCTGAGATAGACGATGTCCTTGCGGCCCTTCTTGTAGCCCGAGCGCGGCACGAAGCGTACGCCGCAGACGACCGCCTTGCCCTTGAAGCCGTTGGTCGAAAAGTCCTCGTCGCCCTTCGGCGACAGCACCAGATCCATGCGCGTCTCGCCGTCGAAGATCGGCAGCGTCTGCGAGCAGACCTTGGTGTCGCCGGTGAAGACCAGGCCGGAGATCGGATCGAGCACCGAGCGCATATCGCGCGGCGTCACGTCGATCCAGTTCTTCGGACGCTTCGGCGGCGGTGTCGTCGTCGCCGAGACGATGTTGCCGTCGCGGTAGCTGACCTCGTAGACGCGGGCTTTTTTACCGCTCTTGTAGTAGAGCGAATAATTTTGCGCCTGCAGCCTGTCGTTGCGCACGACGCCGGTGACGCTGGTTTTGGCCGAAATCGTCGTTACCAGATCGGCAAGACCGGCCGAGTTGATGCTGCCGGCGATGTTATAGCTGTGATCGTCCTCGATCTTCGTCAGAAACGCGGCGCGCGCGATCGGCAGGCCGGCAAGCGTCACCCGGTATTCCGTCCGATGCTGGATTTCGGCCGCCGATGCCGGTATGGCAAGCAGCGCTGCGATGGCCGAAATGAAAATCCGTCTGCCCGAATGAGCCATGAGTGAAGCCTTGTCTTGCCGCGCGCCAGCAGCCTTTGCCAGAGCGCTCTATACTCCTGCCTTGATGGGAAGAAAACAGCAGCTTTTTGACAGAATTGCGGGAAAGCCCAAGGTTTGGCTTGACGCGGCCAGCCTGTCTGACTATAGAACCGCAACTTTCCAATCATGCCCGTTGGATTGCGCGCCTGGTTTTGCCGGGAATGGCAATTCGATGGCCCGAGAAAAACAAGAATAGGTGTTCCATGTCCCGCGTGTGCGAATTGACCGGCAAGGCCGTCCTGACTGGTAACAATGTCAGCCATGCCAACAACAAGACCAAGCGCCGGTTCCTGCCGAACCTGTGCCAGGTCACGCTGATTTCCGACGCTCTCAACCAGCGTTACCGTCTTCGCGTTTCGGCTGCTGCCCTTCGTTCGGTCGAGCATCGTGGCGGCCTCGATGCCTTCCTGCTGAAGGCCAGCGAAACCGAGCTGTCGATGCGCGCACGCCTGCTGCGCCGCCAGATCGTCAAGAAGACCGCCGAAGCGGCTGTTGCTGCCTAAGCTTCCGCCTTCTTTCATACGGCTTCGAAAGGCTTGCACGGATGACCTCCGCTCAAGCCTTTTGTTTTGCTGGTCCATCTCTCCAACTGGTGGCATCACCCAGGATAAAAAAATGCTGAAGACCCGCTATACCATCGCCTATGTCGCGCTGATGACGCTCGTCGTCGTCGCCTCCAACTTCCTCGTCCAGTTTCCGCTGAACGCCGAAGTCGCCGGCATCAACCTTGCCGATATCCTGACCTGGGGCGCCTTTTCCTATCCGGTCGCCTTCCTGATCACCGATCTGACCAACCGCCAGTTCGGCCCGCAAGCAGCCCGCAAGGTCGTCTTTGCCGGCTTCGTCGTCGGCGTGACGCTGTCCTTCTTCACCTCGGCGCCGCGTATCGCCATTGCCTCCGGTTCGGCCTATCTCGCCGGCCAGCTACTCGATATCGCCGTCTTCAACCGCCTCCGCCGCCAAGCCTGGTGGCGCGCGCCGCTCGTCGGCTCGCTGATCGGTTCGGCGCTCGATACGGTGATGTTCTTCTCGCTGTCCTTCGCCGCGTTTTTCGTCTTCCTCGGCCCGAACGAGCCCTTCGCGCTTGAGGCAGCTCCCGTCCTCGGCGTCTTCGCCACCGAAGCGCCGCGCTGGATCTCCTGGGCGATCGGCGATTTCGCCGTCAAGATGATCGTCGGCCTCGTCATGCTCCTGCCCTATGGCGCGCTGATGAACGTGCTGCGGCCGATGCAGGCTGCCCGCGCCAGCTGATTCAACTCACGAACGCCGCCGGACCGCTCCGGCGGCGATGGCCGGATGCAGAAGAACCTGCGCAGCCAGGTTGTCGACCTCATGCGATGAATCGAGCCGCAGCACCGGCGCCGTCTGCGTTTCCAGCCATTGCTCATGCGCGCAAAGACTGCGGCGTTCGGGCCCGGCCGTGTCGTAACTTGCCGCCCATTCGAGGAATTGCCCGCTTTTTACCTCCATGTCGCCGCCCGGCCCGATTCTGTCTCCGTACCGGGCGACCTCCCGGGCGCGAATCCGCGCCATCCGAAGCTCCGGCGCGATCCTGAGGAAGACGATCAGATCGTAGAGCGGCTCGAGCGGCACGCCCCATTTCAGCGCCGATCCGGAAAGCACCCAGCCACCCGGCCGGCCCGTCTCCTCAAGCAGCAGCCGGATGCGCTGGTCGGCATCCCTCGGCGTCGTGAACGGCGGATCGGTCGGCAGCCAGAAGAAATCGTCGGTGTCGAGATGGGCGATATCGAGCCTCTCGGCGAGCACAAGGCCGAGCGATGTCGTGCCGGAACCGGACGCGCCCATGACGTGAATATGCACCATGATTTCCTCCGCAAGCCAGCTCCGATGCCGCGGGCGGAATAGCCGAGACCTGTGACATCAGTTTGACGCTTTGTGTTCGGCCGGTTCGGAAAGCCGGAACTCCAGCATCAGATTGCGCTGCAGGATCGAATGATTGTCGTCCGACACCAGGATGATATGGGTCGTGCCGTCGGCGGCCTGGAAGGCGTCGAGCCCTTCCATATTGTCGATCTGCGAGTTGAAATTGCCTTCGAGCAAAAGTTCGCCGTCGACGACGGCCCCGGGCTTGATATCGGCGCCCTTGACGCGTCGAAGGCGCATGCCGATGCCTTCGGCCATGTTGAAGCGGCGCTCCAGCAGCAACAGGTCGCCGTTCGGCAGGAAGACACCATCGGTGACGTCGAAGCTGCCGTCGCGCGCGACCGCAAACCGCCCCTTCAGCGGCCCGCTCAGAATGGCCGCCAGCCGGTTGCCGTCGCTGTCGAGACCACGTTCGGAGACGATGACCACGCCGCCCTTGAGCGGGCTCGATGCCGGCGCTACCGTGATGGTCTCGATACCGCGGTTGTCGCTCAGCATCTTGCGCGGAATGAGAATCGGCAAAGTGGCGATTGCGCCGGATTGGGCAAAACCCGGATCGGGATAGACATCGACGCGGTGATCCTGTTCGAAGGAGACCAGGACCCTGCCGCCATCAAAGGCCAGGCCCTCGGCATCCATATGTCCCTTGCCCTCGAAGCTGCGCCCGGCGCTGTTTTTCATCGCGGTGATCTCGACATCGGCAAGGCCGGAAAGCCTGCCCTTGATGTCGCGCTCGATGCTGCCCGTCAGCCATTGGCCGGTATCGAGGACCACGACGAAATGTTTCTGGTCCGGCCGGAAGCGGATGGAGGAGAGCGAGCCGAACAGCGCTTTGCTGGACACCATCTCCAGCCCGCCGAGAAATTCCAGCGGACCGAAGCGCGTCTCCGAAGAGCCGATCCTGAAATCGGAGATTTGCCGGCTAATGACCGGCACGTCACCCGCCCATGCGGGGTAAGCGCCTGCGGCGGCGATGCTGAGGACGATCGCCGCCAGGCGGCCGAGGCGCCTGGCGGTCATTCCGGGCGATTCCTTCCAGCGGCGTCAGCCGGCACGACGGAGCCGGCCGCCACGCGGCTGGGTGGATTGATCTTCGAACAGCGAGGCGAGCTGTTCGGTCATCGCGCCGGCAAGTTCGTCGGCATCGACGATCGTCACGGCGCGGCGATAGTAGCGCGTCACGTCGTGACCGATGCCGATGGCCAGCAATTCTACCGGCGAGCGTGTCTCGATCTGTTCGATGACGGCGCGCAGGTGCCGCTCAAGATAATTGCCCGGATTGACCGACAGCGTCGAATCGTCGACCGGCGCCCCGTCCGAGATCATCATCAGGATGCGGCGCTGTTCGCGGCGTGCGAGCAGGCGGTTATGCGCCCAGATCAACGCTTCACCGTCGATATTTTCCTTGAGTAGCCCCTCGCGCATCATCAGCCCGAGATTGGCGCGTGCCCGCCGCCACGGCGCATCGGCCGATTTGTAGATGATGTGGCGCAGGTCGTTGAGACGGCCTGGCGTCTGGGGTTTGCCGCCGGCAAGCCAGCTTTCCCGCGCCTGCCCGCCCTTCCAGGCCTTGGTGGTGAAGCCGAGGATCTCGACCTTGACGCCGCAGCGCTCCAGCGTGCGGGCGAGAATGTCGGCGCAGGTGGCGGCAACCGTGATCGGCCGGCCGCGCATCGAGCCGGAATTGTCG
Organism: Rhizobium sp. 268; assembly: GCF_036571585.1. NCBI lineage: Bacteria > Pseudomonadati > Pseudomonadota > Alphaproteobacteria > Hyphomicrobiales > Rhizobiaceae > Rhizobium > Rhizobium sp. 268. The sequence goes on from NZ_JAPPSO010000022.1 coordinate 24,923, forward strand.
ATCAGCAGGGTGACGACCGTGTCACGGAACTGGGTGTCGCGCTCCATCTTGAAGGACAGCGCCTGCATCGGATCGATGATGATGCGCTGCAGCCGGGCCGGATCGAGATAACCCTCTTCCAGGTCGAAATCCCAGGAGCGGTTCTGCTGCGCCATCAGCCGGCGCTGCAGCCGGTTGGCGAGACGGCCGACCGCGCCTTGCAGATGCGCCAGTTGCTTGTCGAGGAAGGCGCGCAGGCGCTCGAGTTCGGCGGCGTCGCAGAGTTCCTCGGCGGTGATGATCTCGTCGAACTCTTCGGTAAAGACGTGATAATCGACCTTCTCGTTGAAATCGGCAAAGGGCGTGTTCGGACGGCGGGTCTCGCCCGGCGTTTCCGAATCGTCCTCGCCCTCTTCCATCATGTCGTCGTCGGAGATTTCGGCGCCTTCGGTCTCGCCGTCTTCCATCTGCTCGTCGGCGACTTCGCTGTCTTCGACCGGGGCGGCATCGGTGCCGGCATCCTCGTCGACCTCGTCCTGATCCTGCTCGTCGCCGCTCGGCTGGTCTTCCTGATCCGACTGGTCGTCATTGTCGGCGTCTTTGTCATCGTCGCCGTATTCCTCGGCCATTTCCATGGCCGACAGCATGTTGCGGATGACCTTGGCGAAGGCCTGCTGGTCATTGATCGCGCCCGACAGATTGTCGAGTTCGGCCCCCGCCTTTTCCTCGATGAAGCCGCGCCAGAGGTCGAGCACCTTGCCGGCGGAGGCCGGCGGACGCTGGCCGGTCAGCTTCTCGCGCACCATCATCGCAACAGCTTCGCCGACCGGTGCGTCTTCCTGACGCTCGATGCCGGTGAAGTTCGCCTTGGAATATTTCTCTTCGGTCATGGAGCGCAGGTTGGTCGCCATGCCCTCCATGCGCAGCGCGCCGATCGATTCGACGCGCGCCTGCTCGACGACATCGAAGATCGCCCGGGCATCCGAGCCCTGCGGCGCCATCGTCGCATGCATCTTCTCGTCATGGCAGGCAAGGCGGAGCGCCATGGAATCGCCGAGCCCGCGGGTGACCGCCAGCTCATGCGCCGTCGGCCGCTTGGAAAGCTCCGGCAGCCGGATGCGCTCGCCGGTCATTCCAGGCCGTTCGTTGGCGAAGGTCACCTCGACATCGCCGTCGCCGGCGACCGAGCGCACGCAGCCGGATATCGCCCGGCGCAATGGCTCGACGTCGACGGGCGCGCCGGGCTTTGCTTTCGAATTGTCACCGCGAGCTGCCATGATCGGTCGGTCTCAGGCTCCGAGAACGATATTGGCGGCACTTTCCTTCAGCTCGACGCCGAAGGCCCGCTGATAGTGCTCGGCGACCAGAGGGCGCTCCAATTCGTCGCACTTGTTGAGGAAGGTGACGCGGAAGGCGAAGGCGAGATCGCCGAAGATCTCGGCATTCTCGGCCCAGGTGATGACGGTACGCGGGCTCATGACGGTGGAGAGATCACCGTTCATGAAGGCAGCGCGCGTCAGATCGGCGACACGAACCATCTTCGAAACGGTGTCGCGGCCTTCCCTGTCCTTGCCGAAGCTCTTCACCTTGGCGGCGACGATATTCACTTCGTGATCATGCGGCAGATAGTTCAGCGTCGTCACGATCGACCAGCGGTCCATCTGCGCCTGGTTGATCTGCTGCGTGCCGTGATAGAGGCCCGTGGTGTCGCCGAGACCGATCGTATTGGCGGTCGCAAACAGGCGGAAGGCCGGGTGCGGCCGGATGACGCGGCTCTGGTCGAGCAATGTCAGGCGGCCGGAGGATTCCAGCACCCGCTGGATAACGAACATCACATCGGGGCGGCCGGCATCATATTCGTCGAAGACCAGCGCCACATTGTGCTGATAGGCCCAAGGCAGGATGCCGTCCTTGAATTCGGTGACCTGCAGCCCATCCTTGACGACGATGGCATCCTTGCCGACGAGATCGATACGGCTGACATGGCTATCGAGGTTGATGCGCACGCAGGGCCAGTTGAGCCGCGCCGCGACCTGCTCGATATGCGAGGACTTGCCGGTGCCGTGATAGCCGGAGATCATCACGCGGCGGTTATGGGCGAAGCCTGCAAGAATGGCGAGCGTCGTGTCGCGGTCGAAGAGGTAATCGGTGTCGAGGTCCGGCACATAGGCGTCGCCCTTGCTGTAGGCGGGAACGCGGATGTCGGAATCGATGCCGAAGGCCTCGCGGACCGAAACGGTGGTATCGGGCAGTTCAGATATATCGAGGTCGATCTTGCTCATCATGTCTCCAAGGCGGGTGATGCCACCCGGCCATACTGTCTCAGGCCATGTCGCAACCGTGACGCCGCGATTTTATTCCGCGCCCGTCCAGGTCGGAACGTCGGCGATGCTTCTCCGGGACTGAAACGAAACCTCGGCGGGATAATGACCGCGTGCGAGCATTCTTGAAAGAGTCCCGGACAAGAAACGCCGCGTCCGGAAGGTCGGCGGAGGCGATGTCGGGAAAACGCACAAATATGAGCCGCGTTTGCCTGCGGCCTCAGCCGATTTGGACCATACCCGATTGAAGCCCAAGAGCAAGGACGGGAACTAACAAAAACCGTTCTGCTTCAACAATTGATAGGCCTGGATGACGGCGCGGAAACGCTCCTCCGAGCCGCGGTCGCCGCCATTGGCGTCAGGATGGTGCTTCTTGACCAGCTCCTTGTAGCGGCTCTTGATCTCCGCCGAGGTCGCATTGCCATCGAGACCCATCGTATCGAAGGCCTTGGTTTCCAGCGATTTCAGCTTGCGCGCCTGGGGAAACCGCGGCCCGCTGCCCTTGCCGCCTTCCTTGACGAAGCCGAAGGGATCGCGAACGCGGCTATAGGCGCCGGAGCGGACCTCCGAATGCAGCGGACTGTCCTTCGCCGACTTGTTGACGCCGACGGTCCAGGTCGGCCGGTGGCCGGTGATCGCTTCTTTCTGGTAGCGGGCGATCTCGCCGTCCGACAGACCGGAGAAATAATTGTAGCCCTTGTTGTAGTCCTTGACGTGCTCGAAGCAGAACAAAAAGAACTGGCCTTCCGCATTGCGTCCGACAGGAGCGCGATGCGAGCCTTTTTTGTCGCAGCCATCCCATTGACAGGTAGGCGGCGCCTGCTCTGTCTCCTGCTCGCGTTTGCGGCGTGTTCGGATGCGATCGAAATATTTGGAATCAAGTCTCATGGTGGTGCTAATTATGAGGCTGTCGCGAGGCGACAACAAGAATTGACAAACGGGTTTGTTGCTGGCTTGGTGGGAACCTTTTTCGCGAAGCAAGACCGGACGATGACCCTGCGAACCCGCATCGAAGAAAAACTAGTCGAAGCCTTCGCGCCGGAGCGCCTGAGCGTCGTCGACGAAAGCCATCTGCATGCCGGCCATCAGCCCGACATCACCGGCACCGGCGAAACCCATATGCGGGTGAGGATCGTCTCTGCCAAATTCGCCGGCATGTCGCGACTGGCGCGTCACCGGGCGATCACCGACCTCTTGAAACCGGAACTCGATGCCGGCCTGCATGCGCTGGCCGTCGAACCGGCAGCACCGAATGAGCCGACCCGCTGGTAACAAAGCCTATATGGAGACTGATCGCCGATAGTCCAAGCCGGGTCAGACCGGTTTTGCGCCGTCTTCCCCGGCGGGGCGGATGCGCAGCTTGGTGATGCGGTTCTTCTCACGCTTCATGACGATGAAACGCTTGCCGTAAAAGGTGAAGGCTTGGCGCTCTTCCGGAATGGTCATCGATTCATGGATGACCAGGCCGGCAATCGTCGTCGCCTCCTCGTCGGGCAGGTTCCAGTCGAGCGCGCGGTTCAAGTCGCGGATCGGCACGCCGCCGTCGACGACGACCGAACCGTCGGCCTCCTGGCGCACACCCTGGATCTCGATATCGTGCTCGTCGGAAATGTCACCGACGATTTCTTCGAGAATATCCTCGAGCGTGACGATGCCCTGCACCTCGCCATATTCGTCGACGACGACGGCGAAATGCTGCTTGCGGCGCAGGAAGGCGTTGAGCTGGTCTTCGAGGTTGGTGCTGTCGGGCACGAACCATGGCTTCTGCGCGATCTTCACGATATCGAGGTTCTGCGGTTCCATGTTCGGTTCGGCCAGCGCCCGCAGCAGATCCTTGGCATGAACGACGCCGATGATGTTGTCGATCGTGCCCCGCCACAAAGGCATGCGCGTATAGGGACTTTCGAGAATGGCGCGCACCACCGCCTCAGGCGGATCGTCGGCGTTGATCGCCCGCATCGCCGTGCGGTGGACCATGATGTCGGAGAGTTCGAGCTCGCCGAGATCGAGCACGCCGCCCAGCCGGTCGCGGTCGGCCTTCACCACCGATCCCTCGCGGTGCAGGAGGTCGACGGCACCGCGCAGCTCCTCATGCGCCGTCAGCATCGATACCTCCCGCGAGAGGTTGATGCCGAACAGCGCCAGGATCCGCCGGACGATCGCATTGACGAAGGAAGAGATCGGACCGACGACGAGAACGAAGAGCCTGGCCGGTACGGCGATGGCAAGCGCGAAACGGTCGGGTGTCGAAATCGCCCAGCTCTTCGGCAGCACTTCGGCGAAGATGACCAGGATGACGGTCATGGCGAGCGTCGCCAGCGCCACGCCGGAACTGCCGAACAGCCCGAGGAACAGGCTGGTGGCAATCGAGGAGGAGAGGATATTGGCGAGATTGTTGCCGATCAGCAGCGCGCCGATCAGCCGGTCGCGCCGCTCGATCAGCTGCCGGACGATGCCGGCGCGTTCGTCGCCGTTGACTTCAAGCGTATGGATACGGCTGCGCGAAACCGCGGTCAGCGCGGTTTCCGAGCCGGAAAAGAAGGCGGACATCAGCACGAGCGCCGTGATCGAAAGGATCTCCGGCCAATATGTCGCAAGAAATGCCAGAGCGCCTTCGACGGTCATTAGGGGTGTTTTTCCCTGAGAAAGCTGATCACCTCGGAGGCGGGAACGTCGTCGGCAACGAAGGATTGGCCGATGCCGCGCGTCAGGATGAAGGTGAGCCTGCCGCTCTTGACCTTCTTGTCCTGGGCGATTGCATCCATCAGCGTTTCAGCCGGCGGCAGCGCGCCCGGAATGTCGGACATCCGGGTCGGAAGGCCGACCTCTTGCAGATGCCGCTCGACGCGACGCGCATCGTCGGGGCTTGCAAGGTTCATCCGCGCGGAGAATTCATGCGCCAGCACCATGCCGATCGAGACGCCCTCGCCATGCACGAGACGGGAACTGTCATAGGCGGTCGCCGCCTCCAGCGCATGGCCGAACGTATGGCCGAGATTGAGCAGCGCCCGCTGGCCGTTCTCGCGCTCGTCGGCAACGACGACATCGGCCTTCGCCTGGCAGCTGGCGGCAATCGCCTCGATGCGGGCGGAGCCGCCTGCAAAAACCGCCTTCCAGTTGGCTTCCAGCCAGGCGAAGAAATCCGGCTTGTCGATCAGCCCGTATTTGGCAACCTCGGCGTAACCGGCGCGGAATTCGCGCTCGCTCAGCGTATTCAGTACATCGGTATCGGCCAGAACCAGATCCGGCTGATGGAAGACGCCGATCAGGTTCTTGCCGTGGCGGGAATTGATGCCGGTCTTGCCGCCGACGGAGGAATCGACCTGCGCCAGAAGCGAGGTCGGCAGCTGCACGAAGCGCACGCCGCGCCGCACGATGCCGGCCGCAAATCCCGAGAGATCGCCGATGACGCCGCCACCGAGCGCGATGACGCAATCGTTACGCTCGACGCGGGCTTCGAGCACCTTGTCGCAGGCGGTCATCAGATGCTCGAAGCTTTTGGTCTTCTCGCCGGCCGGCAGGACGACCGCAGCCGAGGCGATGCCCGCTTCATCGAGACTGGCGACGAGCGCCTTGAGATAGAGCGGCGCGACATTTTCGTCGGTGACGACAGCCGCCTTGCGGCCCTTGAGGCGAGAGGCGATCTCGGCGCCGGCCCGCGCGATCAGCCCCGGCCCGATCAGGATGTCGTAGGCGCGCTCGCCGAGCGGCACGTGCACCGTCTGGATGGCGGAGGCGGAGGGTATCGCATTCATGACGCTGCATTTTCCTTTTGAGCTTCGATCATCGCCTTCAGCACCTCGTCGGCCATGATTTCCTTGCGCACGTCGCGCGAGAGCACGGTGAGGTCGGCCTGCGCATAGATCGGGTAGCGCGCATTCATCAGGCCTTCGAGCGTCTGCTTGGGGTTTTCGGTCTTGAGCAGGGGACGGTTGTCGCGTTTATTGACCCGCTCCCAGAGTACGTCGAGATCGGCCTTCAGCCAGACGGAGACGCCACCTTTCATGATATGCCTGCGCGTCCGCTCGTTGATGAAGGCGCCGCCGCCGGTGGAGACGACCCGCGGCCCGCCCTTTAACAGCCGCTTCATCACCCGCGTTTCCAGCGCCCGGAATTCATCCTCGCCATAGGCCGCGAAAAGTTCGGCGATCGTCATGCGCGACACGCGCTCTATTTCGTGGTCGCTGTCGATGAAGGGAATGCCGAGCTGGCTGGCGACGATGCGGCCGACGGCGGATTTCCCCGCACCCATCAGCCCGACGAGGATCAGATTGCGTGAACCGAGCGCGGCGCGAGCTCTGCCTTTCAAGCTGTCAGCAACGGTCAGCAGTGGTTCACTCATCGGTCCATTCACACTTTGTTTGCAAACCGTATCGACAAATGCAGCTGGAGCGTCAAGTCGCGGACAAGGGAATCATGGCTTGAATAGCGCTTCTTGCACTTGCAGATACGCTTCTTATAACAGAAGCAGAGCATGAAGGAGTTGCCGGATGCCGACCCTGTTCCGTTTTCTGTTCGTCTGCGCGATCCTCGCCGGGACGGTCTACGGAGCGATGTGGGCGCTTGTGACCTTTGTCGAGCCCGAGCCGCGCGACGTGACCATCCGTATTCCGTCCGAGCGGGTCAATCCGCCAGCGACGGGCACGATCAACACGACCAGGAAGTGACCGGCATATGGTGGATCTGAGCCGCGTCCATGTGGAATCCTTCCTGGAGATGATGAGCGCCGAGCGCGGTGCTGCCGTCAACACGCTGCAATCCTATGAGCGCGACCTCGACGACGTCCACGCCTTCTTGAACGGCCGCAGCGTGCGGCTGACCGAAGCCGCTTCCGCCGATCTGGCCGCCTATCTCGCCTCGCTCGCCCGAAAGGGCTTCAAAGCCTCTTCCCAGGCGCGCCGGCTTGCCGCCATGCGGCAGTTCTACAAGTTCCTTTATGCCGAGGGGCTGAGGACCGACGACCCCACCGGCATTCTCGACGCGCCGAAGAAAGGCCGTCCGCTGCCGAAGACGATGGGTGTCGAGGAGGTCGGCAAGCTGCTTTCCCAAGCTGAGGCCGAGGCAGGCGATGCAGCGCCTGGCCAGTTGCAGCGCCTGCGCATGCTGGCGCTGCTGGAGCTGCTCTATGCCACCGGCATGCGCGTCAGTGAACTGGTTTCGCTTCCTGCCCGCGTGCTCGATCAGGAAGGGCGTTTCCTGATGATCCGCGGCAAGGGCAACAAGGAACGGCTGGTGCCGCTGTCGCAATCGGCGATATCGGCGCTGAAATCCTACGGCCGCCTGCTGGCGGTGGAAAATGCCGCGGCCAAGGATCCGCAGGAAAGCCCCTGGCTGTTTCCCGCCGCCTCGAGGGAGGGCTATCTGCCCCGCCAGGTTTTCGCCCGCGACCTGAAAAACCTGGCGATCCGCGCCGGCCTGACACCGTCGATGATCTCGCCACATGTGATGCGACACGCCTTTGCCAGCCACCTGCTTGCCAACGGCGCCGACCTGCGCGTCGTGCAGGAACTCCTCGGCCATTCGGACATTTCGACCACACAGATTTACACGCATGTCCTCGAAGAGAGGCTGCAGCAGCTCGTCCAGACGCATCACCCCCTTGCCAAACAGGCGAAAAAGCACGAATAGGACCGGCGACAAGGGGCGGAGCCAGGAAAACGCCCCGGGCACAAGGAACGGAAACGCACCTCATGCACAATTATCTCGACTTCGAAAAGCCGATCTCCGACCTCGAAGGCAAGATCATCGAGCTGAAGAAGCTCGCAACGGAAGACGAGAGCATCGACACCACCGATGAAATCGGCAGGCTGGAGGTTCGCGTCCGCGAGGCGATCGTCGAAATCTATTCCAAGCTCAATCCCTGGCAGAAGACCCAGGTCGCCCGCCATCCGCAGCGCCCGCATTTCGTCGACTACGCCAAGACGCTGTTCCAGGAATTCACGCCGCTCGCCGGGGACCGCAAATTTTCCGAGGATGCCGCGATCCAGGCGGGTCTTGCCCGCTTCCGCGGCCAGCCGGTCGCCGTCGTCGGCCAGGAAAAGGGCAACGACACCAAGACCCGCCTGAAGCATAATTTCGGCAGCCCGCGGCCGGAAGGCTACCGCAAGGCGATCCGCATCCTCGAAATGGCCGATCGTTTCGGCCTGCCGGTGATTTCGCTGGTGGATACGGCAGGCGCCTATCCCGGTGTCGGCGCCGAAGAGCGCGGCCAGGCCGAGGCGATCGCCCGCTCGACGGAAATGTGTCTCGGCGTCAAGGTTCCGCTCGTTTCCGTCGTCATCGGCGAAGGCGGCTCGGGCGGCGCCATCGCGATTGCCACCGGCAACAAGGTCTATATGCTAGAGCATTCGATCTACAGCGTCATCTCGCCGGAAGGCGCCGCCTCCATCCTCTGGCGCGATTCCACCCGCGCTCGGGAAGCGGCGACCAATATGAAGATTACCGCCGAAGACCTGAAATCGCTCGGCGTCATCGACGGCATCATTTCCGAGCCGCTCGGCGGCGCGCATCGCGATCCCGACAGCGTCATCGCCGCAACCGGCGACATGATCGCCAATGCGCTCGGCGAAATGGCGTCCCGTTCCGGCGAACAGCTACGCAACGAGCGCCGCCAGAAATTCCTCAATATCGGCCGCAATCTCTAAAGCCTGTCGCGCAAAAGTGTGCAGCGGTTTTGCGGCAACGACATGCGCAAAAACAAAGAGCTGAAGCGCGGGAAGCGAATCTGAAAGATCGCGACGCGCTTTCGGAAATCGCTGAGACTTTTCGGCATCATGTCCGAGACAAGTTTTGCTTTCACCGATTGGGGCCAAATCTTGGCCACATTGATATTATCTGTAGCAATCGCGCTTGCGGGGATGTTCAGGGCACGTCATAGGCTGGTAAGGATTTGTAAAGTATAAGCCGCCTATGATTCCGTCTGATGCCCGAACTCCATAGGCGGACCGGGTCGCATTATCTTTATGGGCTAGTTTGGATGCGCATACGTTATTTTGCCTATGTTTCCCTCATGGCGCTGGCTCTGACCGGCTGCAATGACGCGTTGGAAACCGCGCAGGTCGATCTCTCCAAGGTCAAGAACAAGGTCGAGCAACCGCTTCCGCCACATATCCTTACCGCCATGTCGGCCAAGGGCATGGACCGCAATTCGCCGATCATGATTCGCATCTTCAAGGAAGAAGGTGCCATGGAGATCTGGAAGGCGAAGACCGACAACCGTTTCGACAAGATCGCCGACTACAAGATCTGCGCCTGGTCGGGCCGTCTCGGCCCGAAGGTAAAGACCGGCGACCGGCAGGCGCCGGAAGGTTTTTACGATCTGACGCGCGCCAACCTGAACCCCAACTCGAAATATTATCTGGCGATCAACACCGGCTTCCCGAACCGCTACGACGCGGCGAACGGCCGCACCGGCTCCGATCTGATGATCCATGGCGCCTGCTCGTCCTCCGGCTGCTATTCGATGACCGACCAGCAGGTGCTGGAAATTTACGCCTTTGCCCGCGACGCCTTCAAGGGCGGCCAGGCGACCGTACAACTGCAGGCCTTCCCCTTCCGCATGACGGCGGAAAACATGGTCAAGCATCGCCTCGACCCAAGCTACGACTTCTGGAAGATGCTGAAGGTCGGCTACGACAATTTCGAAGTGACGAAGCGCCCGCCCGAGGTGGCCGTCTGCGAGAAGAAATATGTCTTCAACCAGCAGGCAACCGATGGCGGCGCCTTCAATGCCGCCGGCAAATGCCCTGCCATGTCGACGCCGCCGGCCTTGACGGCCGCCCTTGCCTCCTACGGCAAGACCTATGATGCCGATTATGCCAAGGCGATGAGCAAATTCGACGGCATGGCCTGGTACGACCCCTCCGAAGCCGAGCGCAAGGCCGTGGTCGCCAAGACGCGCAAGGGCCGCGAACTCGCTTATGCCCCGACCGGCACCTCGCTGGAGGCCGGCCGCATGGTCAAGGTCGCCGAACTCGAAGACATGATGGCCAAGCGCACCGCCCAGGGCCTCGCCGCCAAATCCGCGCCGGGCGCCACGCCTGTTGCCCCTGCCCAGCCGCAGGCGCAGCCAATGGCCGTCGCCGCCGCCACCCCTGCGGTCGTGCCGGTGCCGACGCAGAACCCGCTGGCCTTTACGGCGCCCGAACCGCAGGAAACCGCGGAAGCTGCGGCAAAGAAGCCGTTCTGGAAATTCTGGGCGCGGAACTGAACGGCTTGAACCCCGTTCTCTACGATCTGCGCGGCCTGAAATGCCCCTTCCCCGTGATCAAGACACGCAAGAAGCTTGCCGCCATGGCAAGCGGCACGCTCATCCGCGTCGACACCACCGATCCGCTGGCGGTGATCGACATGCCGCATTTCTGCAATGAGGACGGCCACGAGCTGGTCGAGACCGAAAAGACCGAAACCGGCCACCGCTTCCTGATCCGAAAGGGCTAGATTCGCATGCCGGGAATGGCGAGCGGATTGTCGGACAGCGCCGCCCGATCCGGCATGTCGATGCGCGGCTTGCCGAGGAAGGCGTCGAACAGATCCTTGACGAAGGCCTCGGGCAGATCCTTGGTGATCAGAACCATGCGCGTGCGCCGGTCGCCGGGATCCGGCCAGGCGGCAAGCCGCACCGGCGGATGGAAGATGCTCTGCACGCCGTGCAGCACCAATGGCCGTCCCGGCCGGTCGGAGACGGAAACGATCGCCTTCATTCTGAGCAGCTTCTCGCCATGGGCCGAGCGCAGCAGATCGATGAACATGTCGAGCGCCATCGGATCGATCGGCTTTTCCTCGATGATCGAGAAAGAGCGGATCGAAGCATCGTGACGGTTGACGTCATGCGGGTCCTGATGCGCGTGATCGCCATCATGATCATGATGGTGGTGGCCGTGATGATCCGCATGATGATGATCGTGAGCGTGATTGTGGTGCGCCTCGTGCGCATCCTCGTCCTGCAGCCAGCGGCCGACATCGGCGATCTTCGTCGCCGGATCGTAGAGCCCGTTGACGAGCACTGCGGCGCTGCCGGCCTCAGTGCTGTCGGCATCCATCATCGCGGCGCGCGGATTGAGCGCGCGCAGGCGCTGTTCCAGCTCGTCCGTTGCCTCAGCCATCGCCTTCTTCGAGACGATCAGCCGGTCGGCGACCGCCGCCTGCTTGCGTGCTTCCTCGTGATTGTCGAGCGTCTGCAGCCCGTTCACTGCATCCACCACGGTCACGACGCCGTCGAGTTCGAAATTTTGGGCGATGATCGGATTGCCCATGATCGCCTGCATGACCGGAGCGGGATCGGCAAGGCCCGTCGTCTCGATGACGACACGCTTCACCGGCTTGACCCGGCCCGTCTGCACGGCATCCATCAAGTTTGCCAGCGTGTCGACCAACTCGCCGCGCACGGTGCAGCAGAGGCAGCCATCCGCGAGCTCGATGATCGAATCTCCAGAGCTTTCGACCAAGAGATGATCGATCCCGACATCGCCGAATTCATTGATGATGACGGCCGCATCCTTCATCTCGCTATCTTTGAGGATGCGGTTGAGCAGCGTCGATTTGCCGGCACCGAGAAAGCCGGTCAGGATGGTGACCGGAATCCTGTCGTTGAGCGCGCTCATGTCGTTCGACCTTAAAGCTTATCTTAGAAAGATGTCGGGCGCGGCATCGGCACCGGCACGTTGGCGATGCCGCCAGCCGTATCGCCGGTCGCAACCTTTTCCGGCTGTGCCGCCGGCTGCGGGTCCTGACCGGGAATGAGGCCGGCAAAGACGAAGCGCGGATCGTGGTCCATTTCCTGGATATAAGGCGACTGCACCCGCATGCGGCCGACTTCGTCGCGCGTTTCGCTGCGTATCTTGGCGCCCTTGGCGCTGCAGATGTCGGCGGAGATATCGGTTACCTGGTCCTGTCCCTGCCCGTAGGGCCGCAGCGAACCGAGCGTTTCATTGCCGGGAAACTGCGCGGTGAAGCCCTTCTGCAACAGGTTCGCCGTTGCATCGGCGCGCGCCGCCAGGCTGTCGGTGCCGAGCACGACCGAGACGATGGTGCGGCCGTTGCGGGTCGCCGAACCGATCTGGTTGAAGCCCGAGGCGCAGATGAAGCCGGTCTTCATGCCGTCGGCGCCGGCGAAGCGGCCGATCAGCATGTTGAGGCTCGGCACGTTCTGCTGGCCGTTGGTGAAACCCTCAAGCGCGAAATAGCTGGCATATTGCGGAAAATCGCGGCGCAGCGCCACGGTCAGCACCGCAAGATCGCGCGCCGTCGTATATTGCCCCTTGCCCGGCAGGCCGTTCGGATTGACGAAATGCGAATCCGTCATGCCGAGCTTCAGCGCCTCGCCGTTCATCCGCGTCACGAAGCCTTCCTGCGTGCCGCCGATGGCTTCGGCGACCGCAACGGCGATGTCGTTGGCCGATTTCACCATCAGGATCTTCAGCGCGCTGTCGAGCGTCAGCTTCTGGCCCGGCTTGAAATACATCTTGGCGGCCGGTTGCGCGGCGGCGCGCTTGCTCATGACGACAGGCGTATCGAGGCTGATCTGCCCGGCCCGGATCGCATCGAACACGGTATAGACGGTCATCAGCTTGGTGAGCGAGGCCGGATACCATTTGCGGAAAGCTTCTTCATGCTCGAGCACGCGGCCGGTCTGCACATCGACGAGAATATGCGGATTGGCGGCGGCGAGCGGAACGGAGGCAAGAAAACCAGCCGTCGCGGCGACCGCGAAACTCAGCGGCCGCAAGGCGGCAAACAAACGGAAGTGGCTCGTCGACACGCTTTGTCCTTCGGATATCAGGAAAATCTCGAAACCTTCCCCTATTTAGCCTATATGGCTATGACATGGCAAAGGTCATTGACTAAGTAATTTCCACAGGCTCACGCCTCAGCCGCCTCACGCCCCCCGCCTCACGTCCTTGTGATGCGATGAACGATTGCCGGGATTTCATAACAGGAACGCCAACATGCCGATTTTGAACAGAGCCGCCGAATTGCAGGACGAGGTCGCCGAATGGCGCCGTCATATCCACGCCCGGCCCGAGCTCCTCTTCGCGGTTGAGAATACGGCCGCCTTCGTCGCTGAAAAGCTCAAGGAATTCGGCGTCGACGAGATCGTCACCGGCATCGGCCGCACCGGCGTCGTCGGCCTGATCAAGGGCAAGGGCGAAGGCCGCCGCACCGTCGGCCTACGCGCCGACATGGACGCCCTGCCGCTGACCGAAATATCAGGCAAGCCCTGGGCCTCGAAGACGCCGGGCAAGATGCATGCCTGCGGCCATGACGGCCACACCGCCATGCTGCTCGGCGCGGCGAAATACCTGGCCGAAACGCGCAACTTCAACGGCAATATCGCCGTCATCTTCCAGCCCGCCGAAGAGGGCGGCGGCGGCGGCAACCTGATGGTCAAGGACGGCATGATGGAGCGCTTCGGCATCGAAGAGGTCTACGGCATGCACAATCTGCCGGGCCTGCCGGTGGGACAGTTCGCTACCCGCAAGGGCGCGATCATGGCGGCGACCGACGAATTCACCGTCACCATCAAGGGCCGCGGCGGCCACGCCGCCCAGCCGCACCGGACGATCGACCCGATCGCCATCGGCGCCCAGATCGTCGCCAACCTGCAGATGATCGCCTCGCGCACCGCCGATCCGATCAGCTCGGTCGTCGTCTCGGTGACCAAGTTCAATGCCGGTTTCGCCCATAACGTCATCCCGAACGATGCGACCTTCGCCGGCACGGTGCGCACCCTCGACCCGGAGGTGCGCACGCTGGCCGAGACCCGGTTCCGCCAGATCGTCGAGGGCATCTCCGCCGCCCACGGCGCCGAGGCCGAGATCGGCTTCAACCGCAACTACCCCGTCACCATCAACCACCCCGACGAGACCGAGCATGCGGTCGCCACCGCCAGCGCCATTGCCGGCGAAGGCAACGTCAATCCCGAGATCGACCCGATGATGGGTGGCGAGGATTTCTCCTACATGCTGAACGCCCGCCCCGGCGCCTTCATCTTCATCGGCAACGGCGACAGCGCCGGCCTGCACAACCCGGCCTACGACTTCAACGACGAAGCCATCGCCCACGGCATCTCCTACTGGGTCCGCCTGGCCGAGCAGCGCCTCGGTCTTTGACAACAATTAAGGCTTGGCTTCCCGCCAAGCCTTTTGTATGCATGGCATCCAGTGGTCCCGTAGCTCAGCAGGATAGAGCACCAGATTCCTAATCTGGGGGTCACGCGTTCGAATCGCGTCGGGATCACCATTGTTTCAATGACAATTAACGACTTAAAGTCAGGCGAATCTGAAAGATGGGGACCTGTTTTAATTCGATCCGGAATTCGTTTATTTCACCGAAAGGTCAAGTAGGCCTGCCTTCGTCGCAAGCCACATCCTTTTGTTTGGTGAGATCGCAGTTTGTATGGTCAACCCTATAGGCTGCGCGATGTGTTCCGCCAAAAGCCGACTTTTCACCAATTCTTCTGCAAGGCCGCGCAAGTCGACGCTGGATTCGGCGACCACAGTAGGCAAAGTGCACTGAAATCGAGGCTGCCTAGTTTCATCGCCCGTTGAAGAATTGCGACCTCCTGTGGGCACCGCCACCGGAGCCATCGGTTCGCAACGAACCGCCATCTGCTTCTTACTAGGGTCGACAGCCGATATTTCCATCCTTTTATGCCATCCACCGTGTGCCACCCTCCATGACTCTTTAAATTACGCACGACACAGTTGAATTTTATTCTATTTAAAGTTAAGTGCAACGCGGTGCGGGCGGAGCGTTAGTTCGCTGGCTCAGCTTTCGTTGGGTCACGGTTATACAATGGGGCTATGCCTCGGCTTTGGCTGCATTCGCATATCGCGAGTGTTATGATTATGAGGTTTTGCGCCCGCACCACCTTCGCCTCAATTGGAATGGTATAACGATAGTGAGTCACATTAACGATACGATTTGGATTACCTCACGCGTGCGAATGATTGCTGAAAGAAAGGCAATACGAAACCAAAATGTTTCGTACCTTGCCGTCACTTACTATTCGCTATTCACCGTGATCCTGTCTATCTTTGCGAACTACTACAAAGCCCCATACCCTGCACTGGACCAAATTAACCTCGCCGCATCTGTCATAGTGCTCGTGGCGTCGTTGGTTGCCGCAGGCTTCCGTCTGGAAGCTCGAGCTGCCTCATTTCGCGAATGCTATCTGAAGCTCCAACGTTTGTACGACGAGGTACTTGCGGATGACGAAAAAAAGCTGAAGTATCGCGACATCCTTATGGACTTCCCCAACCATTCTCCACACGATTACAAGGACTTGATTGTCAATCATACTGTCCTCGAGGGAAAAAGCCTCAGCATTGATGGAAAAGATCTCACCCACACCTACCCTATGATGTGTTCCTGGCTAGCAAGGGGAGCATTTTATTATGGATTACTGATCGTACTGTTCGTAAGCCCGATCGTCTTCCTATTGTGGCCGTTCCTGACGCTCCGGGCCCAGTAATGTCAACCAAGGATTTGTTCGCTGAGCACTTCTCGCTTGGCAACCTCAAATCAATCTTCGACGAGCGAATTTCCCAGAGCCATACGGTAGGGAAGGATGGGATCCATCCGTACGCGTTTCAGCAGAATATCGATACCGAGCTTGCCCTCATCCGGAAAAATGTCTTCTCGCGAAGCTACAAGTTCACATCGTTTAAGCAACGGTTGATCTTGAAGGGCGCGGGAAAGCCCCCAAGAGAAATCTCGATCGCGGGCGTCCGAGATCGAGTGACGTTGCGGGCGTTGAACAACTGCCTGTCCGCCGTATTCGTCCAGGCGAAACAACCGCTCCCACATCAATTTATCTCCAAAATCAAGGACTACATCGGATCACTTGGGGACGACTATTCTTTCGTGCAACTGGATGTCCAGGATTTTTACCCAAGCCTTGTTCACGACGAACTTCTAACGCGCCTGAGGGTGCGCATACGGGATAAGGACTTTCTCGCGCTTGTCCTTGGCGCGGTTCGCACGCCCACCGGCGGCGCGACTATAAATGAACGTGGCGTACCGCAAGGCCTCAGCATATCAAACGTGCTCTCGTCGATCTACATGAGTAAGATCGATTCCGAAGCGCAAGACCAGTTCGGATATTTTCGTTATGTCGATGACATTCTTATCATCTGCAAGACTGCGAACGCGGGGAAAAACCTAGTCAAAATGAGCCGCAAGCTGGCGCGGATTGGACTGAAAGTCCATCCTAATGTGCCGGGCGGCAAGACGAAAATTGCGCCCCTCTCATATGGGGTCGAGTACCTTGGCTACCATATCACGCCGAGCATGATTTCGGTCCGGCGGAGTTCGTATCACAGGATGATGGAAAAGATCATGGCTGTGATGACGTCTGCCAAACACAAGCCCACCAATCGAAAAGCACTCCTAAAACTCAATTTGAAGATCACCGGCTGCATTGTAAATGGCAAAAGATACGGATGGATGTTCTTCTTTTCCATGTCGGAGGACATCAAGCAACTCAGCCGGTTGGATCGTTTCGTCACCCTTCTCTGGAAGAAGTACGGCATGGAAAAATACGGAAAGCCGAAGACATTTGTCAAAGCCTATCACGAAATAAAATTTAATGTGGCGGCCACCAAATACATTCCAAAATTTGATGACTACACGATGGAGCAGAAAATGCAGTTCATCGGCGACATCCTGAATATCGACCCTCTCGCCGTTCAGAACTGGACCCAGGATGAGATTACGAAGACTTTCAAGCGGCTGATCAAAAAAGAGGTCACCGAGCTGGAAAAGGACATCACGCCCGTTAGTTGACGGTTGGGCACAAAGGGTGCCGACCTGAAAGTGCGCACGGCCATCTGGCAATATCGCACCCCCTTTCGAATACGATGTCAGCCTGTCATCGACCTTTACGCAAGGCTGCGCCTCGGAGCCCACACCGTCAGTGGCAGATTGGCCTATGTACGATTCGCCTCGCTGCCAAATATCTCGCTTCTCATTGAATCCCAGGTTACCGCCGAGATAATTAGCATGACAGGACTTTGCAGGCAGGCCTGTGGCAGTGGTGGCCGTCCTAAAATTGCCCTTGCTTCATCAACCTGAAGTGGCTTTAGAAGTGTCCCCTAGTCGTAACTTATGTTCAGGAAACCGGTTGTGGTAAAAATTTGGTCCAAAGCGGCGCGGCATCAAAAGTTTCTCGACTACGGCTACTTCGCGCCGGAACTTCCGCCATGTTTTTCATCACGCGGCTTCGGTGCAAAGGGAGCCTTGCTTTTCAAACAAATAAAGGCACTACCAAAACTCAAGGGCAAGCCAGCCTATCAGAGCTTCGTTTCGGAAAAGGCGACCTTCTATCATCCGCGGTTCAACAATACGGATCGCCTCCACTCCGTAGTTAATCCGATTTCTCATCTGGTCACCTCGGCACTGATCGCCAAACATTATTCGAAACTCCGACTGGTCGAACGGCAATCCCACTATTCGCTGTCGGCGTCGACCTTCGACTGGGGAGGACAAAGGGCGCTGCGAAGGCCCGCGTTTACCAAGCGAGATGAGTTTACTTCCCAGTTGTCACCGCGATTTGAGTACACAGTCACTACGGACGTGCGTGCCTTTTATCATTCGGTGTACACCGGCTCGATTCCATGGGCGATACATGGAAAAGGCACGAAGACGGGTGTCAGCCCTTTGCTTTATGGAAATGAACTCAGTTTGCTAGTTCGAAATGCTCAAGGGGGTCAAACGACCGGGCTGCCGGTTGGCCCTGACACTTCGCGTATCCTTGCGGAAGTGATCGCTTCCAAAATAGACGCAAAGATCGATGACATCCTGCGAATGAACAAAGGTGACGCTTCGAGGTTCGTCGACGACTTCACGTTCGGCTGCAACTCCATCGAAGACGGCCATAGGATAATCGCAGAAGTCAGACGCGCCGCATCCGAATTCGAACTCGACATCGGCAAAGACAAAACCAACATCGAGCCTACAAACCATTTGGCCTATGTAGGATGGCAAGACTATATGAGGTCTTATCTTCCGGAAAAGCCGGACAAAGCTGCATTCGAGCGCTTCTTTTACATTGTTCACGACATGTCAAAACGTCACATGAACCTGAACGTCGAGAAATTCGCGATGTCAATTTGTCGAAAGGCGTTCGTGGAGAGCGCCGACTGGAGTTTTCTTCAGGAACACTTAGTCTCATCCTACCGTAAGAATTCCACGCTGATCGACACGCTTGTCGAAGCGCTTCTCTTGCGCCAGGCAGCCCGAAATGATCTCGACATGTCAGCATTGTCGGATTTCATCGCGGCACGCCTGCCGGTGCTGGGCGCAAATCAGCGCACCGGGGAGATCATCTGGCTCCTTTATCTGGCCTGCGCGCTGGATATCAAGATCGATGGAGAGGCATTGTCAATGTGCGTGCGGATTCCGAATCCAATGATCGCTATGCTCGCCACCTTCGCCGAGGCTCAAGGGCTGATAAATGGGGCGATTGATACGTCATACTGGCAGTCCTATGCGAATTCCGAGGGGCTCCGCTCCAACATGTTCCTATTCGCATACGAGGCTGCAAGAAATGAATGGCAGAACGACGTCTCATATTGCGAGAGCGATCCTTTCTATGGTCTGTTCCTTCACGAGAAAATGAGCTTCTTTAACATGACGAGCGCCAAGAGAGATTTGTCACAAGTTCTGAAGGAGCGGCAAAGAGAAAATCGCGTATCGAAATTGATAGCAGCACAGGACGACTTTACCCCGGGCCCAGACAACGACTTTGACGACATCGATTTTGGTGACCTCGACGCGTTGCAAACTGACGTCGATTCTTACTAGTACAGACGATGAATTATCCATCAAATACCATTTCAAACGCGCCCATGCCCGCTACCAAAACGCTCGAGTGTCACCGGCACCTGACTGAGCTCGTGATCGCCGGAATAAAGGCGTGAGTTCACGGCGGCACGGCTTTTGATCCGCAAAGAGCGAGCCAGGTTATCGACTCGATCAGTTCTTCCATGATCTAGTTCTCGGTCACCCTGCTCGCTAGCCGGCCATAAGACCCGACTGAACAAGTGACTGTGCCGTGATGGGCGAGCCTATGCGAACGCAGCAGCCTTCGCCGTGCGGTCAAATCGCCGGACGAACACCTTTTCGTCTCCGCGCAACCCGCCGTGCTCCCAACCCCGCGAGCGCCGCCACCACCCACCCACCGACAAAACCAATCGCACCCCAGACAAGACCCGCAAAACTGACGGGCACACCCGGGACAAAGTCCCGCCAAGTATTGGCAAAAACCACATCATCCGGCTCCCCCATCAACACGAAAGGCTTGGCGACCGGGTCCGCAGTGGCGAGTTTCAGTTGCTGCGACTGCAGGGTTTCGTAGCGCGTGATCGTGCTTTGCATCGAGACGCCGCGGTCGCGGAGGAAATCGTCGGAGGATTGCGCGTAGGTGTTCAGCGCCTGCTGGCGATCGAGGTGGTGGTCGGCGGCCTGTCTGTTGAAATCCTCGACGATGGCGCGCAATTCGTCGATCGCGCCGCCGATCCGCTGGCGGTATTGCTGGGCAAATTCCGGCGCCTGCGAAAAAACCGTGCCGCCGGCAAGCCCGGCAACGATGGCGATGATCCTTGCAATCGGTCCCATTCTCGATGCCTCCGGCGCTTCTCTGCGGTAACGATCCGCGGCCGCAAAGGTTTCTCTTCGACACAATCGGTAACGCTATGTGATTGAACCGACAACGCTTCCAGCGAGTTGCTCCCCTGACCAACTGAGAAAGAGAGCCTTGTCATGAAACAGATTATTCTTGCCTGCACGCTTGCTGCCGCATCGATCTTTTCCGCAATGCCGTCCCAGGCGGCCAGTGTGACGATCACCACGGGTGATGAGCGCCCGTATTACCGTGATTCGGAACGTCCCTATTACCGGCATCACAGCCCCTATTACCGCCACGATATGCGGCGTTACGTTTCCCGCGACTGCTTTACCAAGACGGAAAAAATCCGCCGCCACGGCCATACGGTCATCAAGGAAACCAGGGTCTGCCGATAGGCGATCCACGCACGAAGCCCGGCTGATCGGCCGGGCTTTTCATCCGATTTCGTCACGCGGAACTTCGCCATATCGGCCGCGTTATTCGCGAAAGGAGTAAGCGTCATGCGTATCAAGATGACTCTTCTGGCAATCGCTTATGTCGCCGTCAGCGCCGTGCTGCTTGCCATCGCCTATCAGCCGCACGGGCCGGTGGCCCTGCAGAAGACGGATCGCATGGCCGGTTCGTCCTTCCTCGTCGAGCGCTTCGCCGGTTGATCGGCTGAGCGCTGAGTGAGAGACGACGACGCATCAATGCCGCTCATTGATCGGAGGCCCGCCGAGCAGGATCCGGTTCTGCACCGAATGTACGCCTTCGACGGCCCTGGCAACCGCGGTCGCCCGTTCGATCTCGCCGACGGTGCCGACCGTACCGGTCAGCACGATGTGCTCGTTTTCCATCGTCACTTCGACATCTGATGCATCGATGCCGCCGGCAATCGCCAGCGCGTTGGCGACGGCCGCTTCGACCGATGCGCGATTGGCAATTTCCGCTTCCATCTCGGGCTCGAGCCCGTGGAATGTCTGCTCCTTGAAAACCATGATCCGTTTCTCCTCAATATCCGAGCGTCAAACCTGCGGAGGAAACGCCCGTCGGCCGGTTTTGGTTGCAGGGCGGCTACCAGTTGAGGCGATAGCGCAGATTGACGCTGCCGGCCTCATCTGCCGAAAACGGATTGCTGACCGATGCATCGAGATTGAGGTTGGGCAGGATTGCCTGGTTGACGGCAACCGAACTCGAAAAATCGCCGCTGGCATTGCTGATGCCGGCGCCTGCCGAAAGGGAAGTGCCTGTCCAGGGATGGATCAGCTTCAGCGCCTGCGACGCCGTCACCGAGGCCTGTTTGATATCGACCGCGTCGTATTGGACGCTGATGGACCGGCTCGACTGCATATCGAGCGAATCCGACAGGATCCAGCTGCGGGAGCGGCTGAGCGTCAGCGCGCCGCTGCCGCGCAGCGTATCGACACTGATCCTTGCGCCCCGCTGCGATTGGCCTGATGGCGTGACGTTTGTCCTGACGATCCTGCCCCAGAGCATTGCCTGCTCGGAATTGGGCAGCGGCGCCCCGCCTTTGGTCGAGGCGAGCGCGATATCGGCGCCGGCGCTGGTTTCCCATTCCGCCGGCAGGCGGAAACCCATCGTCGCCTTGTAGGACCGGTCGGAGAGTTTGGCCGGCGCCCAGATCAGCAGGTCATCGGCCCTCGCCGCCGAGGCGAGCGAGAAGAGGATGGCGAAGAGAAGGCAGGCTGTTTTGAATATCGTCATGAAATCCAACATTTCCACGGACACAGGGCTGCGGCGCCTGTCAATGCGCCCGCAGCGACGCGATGAGGGATTGCGGCCAAGCCGCCCATCCCGGTTCATCCTCGATTTGTTTGCCGGAAAGCTAACGACACTTCAGTGCCCGTTTCCGAAGGACGCCGCGGCGTCCTGAATTGCCATGCGACCGTGAACGGCGCGACGAATTTCGAATCCGCCAGCAACGGTGCAAGGATCACATCCAACCGTCGCACTGTAAACCCCTTCAAGGTCGAAATCTGCTGCACCGCACACTTGCCGCCCCCTGCAAAGCCTAGTAGAGCCTGAGCCTACGAGAGAAATTTTCGCGAAATTGCAGATAATGACCGGCAAAACCGCGCCGCGGCGCCTCAGCATCTTCGGCTCGACCGGCTCGATCGGCCAGAACACCCTCAATGTCGTCGATCACCTGGGCGGACGGGAGAATTTCGAAATCTCCGTGCTGACCGGCAACGGTAATGTCGAATTGCTGGCCCGGCAGGCGAAAGCCTCAGGCGCTGGGATGGCGGTGACGGCAAGCGACCGGCATTACGAAGCGCTGAAAAGCGCGCTTTCCGGCAGCGGCATCGAAGTCGCATCCGGAAAATCCGGCCTGATGGAAGCGGCCGACCGCGAGGCCGACTGGGTGATGGCGGCAATCGTCGGCACCGCGGGCCTGGCGCCGACGCTGGCCGCAGCATGGCGCGGCGCCGATATCGCCCTTGCCAACAAGGAATGCCTGGTCTCGGCCGGCGATCTGTTCATCGGCGCCATCCGCAAGGGCGGCGGCAGGCTGCTTCCCGTCGACAGCGAGCACAATGCGATTTTCCAGGTGCTTGAGGAAAACCAGCGCCATGCCATCGAACGGGTCGTGCTGACGGCTTCGGGCGGCCCCTTCCGCACCGCCTCGCTGAAGGAGATGGCCGGTGTGACGGCGGAAACCGCGCGCGCCCACCCGAACTGGTCGATGGGCCTGAAGATCTCGATCGACAGCGCCTCGATGTTCAACAAGGCGCTTGAAATGATCGAAGCCCGCCATCTGTTCGGCCTGACGCCCGAACAGATCGAGGTCATCATCCATCCGCAATCGATCATCCATTCGATGGTCGGCTATACCGACGGTTCGGTGCTGGCCCAGCTCGGCGCCCCCGATATGCGCACCGCCATCGGTTATGCGCTGTCTTTTCCGCTCCGGCCGAACCTGCCGATCGAGCGGCTGGATTTCGCCAAACTCGCCCGGCTGGATTTCGAGGCGCCGGACGAGCTGCGGTTTCCGGCCTTGCGGCTGGCGCGTCTGGCGATGACGCGCGGCGGTGTGCAGGGCGCAGTGCTGAACGGCGCCAAGGAAGTGGCGCTAGAAGCCTTCATCGAAGGGCGGCTGCCCTTCCTCGCCATGGCCGAGATCACCGAGAGGGTCATGGACGATCTGGCCGGCCTGCCGCCAGCCGCCGAGATGGACGATGTCTTCGCCGCCGACCGGCAGGCCCGGCAGAGGGCTGCAGACCTTATGAAACTGGAGATCGCCGGCTGAAGCTTACCGCAGCCGGTTGCCTGCCTCGTCGAACAAGCGGCAATCCGACGGTTCGAACAGCAGGCCGACCTGCTCGCCTGCCGCGATGCTGATCGGTGAGCGGTGCTCGACGGTCAGCGACTGGCCGTCGGCAAGCTGGCAGTAGAGATATTGCGTTCCCCCGAGATATTCCGAGAAATCGACGGTGGCCGTCAGCTTGCCCGACCGATCGGGCGCCACCTTCAAATGCTCCGGCCGCAGACCGAGCGTCACCGCGCCTCCGGCCGGCCGGCCCGTGCCGACCAAGGCGGTTTCGATGCGGGAGCCGGCGACTTCGACCAGTCCCGCCTCGCCCCAGCGGGCAATCAAGAGGTTCATCCTCGGCGAGCCGATAAAGCCCGCCACGAAGGTATTGGCGGGGTCTTCGTAGATCTGCCTTGGCGTTCCGGCCTGCTCGACACGGCCGTCGCGCAGCACGACGATCTTGTCGGCGAGCGTCATCGCCTCGGTCTGGTCGTGGGTGACGTAGATCATCGTATTGCCGAGTTCGCGGTGCAGGCGGGCGATCTCGATGCGCATCGACACCCTGAGTTCCGCATCGAGATTGGACAGCGGCTCGTCGAACAGGAAGACATCGGGCTTGCGCACGATCGCCCGGCCGATCGCCACACGCTGGCGCTGGCCGCCCGAAAGCTGCCCCGGCCGCCGGTCGAGAAGATGATCGATCTTCAGGATGGCGGAGGCGGCCTTCACCCGCGTCTCGATCTCGGCGGCATGGGTGCGCGCCATCTTCAGCCCGAAGGCCAGATTGTCACGCACGCTCATATGCGGATAGAGCGCATAGGACTGGAAGACCATGGCGATGCCGCGCTCGGAGGGATCGAGATCGGTGACCATGCGTCCCTTGATCTCGACCTCGCCGTCGGTCACATCCTCGAGGCCGGCAATCATGCGAAGCAGCGTCGATTTTCCGCAGCCGGACGGGCCGACGAAGACGACGAATTCACCCTCTTCGATCGTCAGGTCGATCCCGTGGACCACCTGCAGATTGCCATAGCTTTTGCGCACGTCCTGGAGCACGACGCTCTTGTTAACCATACCGTTCGTCATCCCCAAACGACCTACTTGTCCGACTGGACCCAGACGAGCATCTCTCCGGGCGCGCGGTTGTCCCAGAGATGATAGGGCACGAAACGCGCGGTGGCGACCTGCCTTTCGGCCGGCGCATTGCGGTAGAGCGGTGTTCCCCAGTTCGACGTCTCCTCGCGCTCGACCTTGAGATCGAGGGCGACGGCATCGTTGAGATCCTTCAGCACGACGGTTTCGGCGGCCGGAAGTTTACGGGGCAGGACGATGGCGTTGAGATCCTCGCCATTGTCGGTCGTCTCGACGCAATAGACCAGGGGCCCGCGCATCAGTGCGACGCGGCCGGCATCCTGGCGCACCTTCGGATTGGCATATTGCGGCCGCAATGCCAGCGGCAGGTGGAGGGCGACACGATCGCCATCGGTCCACTCACGATCGATCCTGGCATATCCATCGCGGATATTGGCAGCGAGATCGAGCATTTCCCCATTGACGCTGAGGGTGGCCCCCTCGGCCCAATCGGGAATGCGCAGCGACAGCGCGAATTTGGCCGGCGTCTTCAGCCTGGTGGTAAAGGCGACCGCGCCATCCCACGGGTAGTTGGTGGTCTGCTCGAGTTCGACTTCGGCGCCGTTGGCGAGCTTCAGCCGGGCGGTGCTTTCGCCGTAGAGATGCACGGCGATCTCATCGTCGGCAACGGCATACATATAGGAGCCGATCGAGGTCACCAGCCGGGCGATGTTGGGCGGGCAGCAGGGGCAATGATGCCATTTCCAGCGATGATGCTTGCCCGCACTTTCGAGCGGATTGTCGTAGAAGAAGGTCTTGCCGTCGGTGGAAAGGCCGGGCAGCGCGCCGTTATAAAGCGCCTGCTCCATGACGTCGGCATAACGCCGGTCCGGGCCGCGCCCGAGCATGCGGCTTGCCCAGAAGACCAGGCCGACCGAGGCGCAGGTCTCGGCGTAGGCCGTGGCATTGGGCAGGTCGTAATAATCGGTGAAGCCCTCGTTGGAGGCGGCCGGGCCGATGCCGCCGGTGATGTACATCTGCTTGGTGGTCAGATCGTCCCATAGCGTTTCCAGCGCCGCCGTCAGGCTGTCGTCCTTATATTCGGTAGCGATATCGGCCATGCCGGAATAGAGATACATGGCGCGCACGGCATGGCCGACGACCTTGGTCTGCTCGCGCACCGGCTGATGTGCCTGGCCATACTCATAGGTCTTCTGATGGAAGTCAGCGGCGCTCCGGCCGTCGCGAGCGGCTTCCGCCGTGAAGAAGTGCGGCTCGGTGCCGCGCTCGTCGATGAAGAATTTCGACAGTTCGAGATATTTCTTTTCGCCGGTGACGCGGGCGAGCTTGACCAGCGCCAGCTCGACCTCCTCATGGCCGCAATAGCCGGGGAGCTGGCCTTCGCCATGGCCGAACATGGTGATCATGTAATCGGCAAAACGGCACATGATATCGAGCAGCTTGCGCTTGCCGGTCGCCTGGTAATAGGCGACCGCGGCTTCCATCAGATGGCCGGCGCAATAGAGCTCGTGATGGTCGCGCAGGTTGGTCCAGCGGCGGGCGGGCTCGACGCGCTGGAACCAGGCGTTGAGATAGCCGTCCTTATCCTGCAGCCTCTCATACATGTCGATGATCTCATCGGCGCGCGCCTCCAGCTTCGGGTTCGGCCGGCGATAGAGCGAATAGGCGATGGTCTCGATCGATTTGCCGAGATCGGAATCCCAGAACATCTGCGTCGTCCCGCCCCATGGCTGAATGGGAATGACGACGCCGGGGCTCGGCTGGGAAACATCGATCGCCTTCAGCATGCCGGCCTCGACGCAGCGGTCGAGCAGGGTCTCGGCGGTGGAATTGCAGACGGCGTCCTGCCATTTGCCCCAGAAGCCGCCGAGCTCCACATCGGGAACGGCGACGGGACGAAACTGGCGGTCGTTGCTTGATTTGGTCATGGGTTCGACTTTCCCTGTGGTTATTTCACCGCGCCGGCCATCAGCCCGCGCATGTAGTAGCGTTGCAGGAGCAGGAAGACGATCAGGCAAGGGATCGTCATGACGACAACACCGGCCTGCACCGCTCCCCAGTTGATGGCGCCGAGCCGACCGGCGCGAACCGCCGTCATCAGCACCGGCAGGGTGTATTTCTCATTGCTGGAGAGCAGTACCAGGGCGGCGAGAAACTCGTTCCAGGCATTGAGGAAGGCAAAGATCGCGACCGTCGCCACGCCCGGCAGCACCAGCGGCAGCAGAACGCGGGCGAGAAGCCTGAGATCGCGGGCGCC
This sequence comes from Rhizobium sp. 268, assembly GCF_036571585.1. Lineage (NCBI taxonomy): Bacteria > Pseudomonadati > Pseudomonadota > Alphaproteobacteria > Hyphomicrobiales > Rhizobiaceae > Rhizobium > Rhizobium sp. 268. The sequence goes on from NZ_JAPPSO010000022.1 coordinate 51,451, forward strand.
GTCGATGCGGGCGGCCTCTTCGATTTCCTTCGGCACCGCATCGAAGGCATTGCGCATCATGAAGACGGAGAAGGGCAACTGCAGCGTCACATAGACGAGCGTCAGCCCGATGAGCGAATTGTTGAGGCCGAGCTTTGCCAGGATGATGAAGAGCGGCGTCAGGATCGACTGGAACGGGATCATCAGCGTGGCGATGATCAGCACGAAGAGCGCATTCTTCATCGGGAAGCGATAGCGCGAGAAGCCGTAGCCGGCGAGCAGGCTGACGGCGACGGTCAGCACCACGGTGGCGACCGAGACGAACAGCGAATTGATCATGTGCCGCCAGATGCCGGCGCCGAACGTATCGAGCAGCGCATAGGCATCGAAGCTGACGCCCGAGGTCGGCCATGGCGGCAGCGGCGGCAGGCTGGCTTCGGTCCCCTGGCGGAAGGAGGCGAGCAGCGTGATCGCAAACGGCGCCAGGAAGAAGATCGAGATGGCGATGCCGGTGAGATGATAGGCCGATTTCACGCGGAAGGCCTTGCGGGCACGGCGTTCCCTCGAGGTGCTCATGGACGCTCCTCCCCGACCCGCAGCAGCCAGAGCTGCACGATGCTGATCGCCACCAGGATGGCGAGAAGCACGATCGACAGTGCCGCGCCATAACCGAGATTGAACGACACGAAGGACTGGTTGAAGATGTAGTAGACGACCGAGATCATCTTGTTCTGCGGCCCGCCCGAGGTCATGATGTAGAACTGGTCGAAGGCAAGGATCGAGCCGGTGACCGAGACGATCAGTGCCAGCGCGATCGTCTTGCGCATCAGCGGCAGCGTCAGATGCCGGAAACGCTGCCAGCGGCCGGCGCCATCGATGCGGGCCGCCTCCGTCAGTTCGGAGGGAATGGCCTGCAGGCCGGTGAGAAGAATGATCATCGTGAAACCGGCGATCTTCCAGACGACCATCACCACAACAGTCAGGAAGGCGGTGTCGAAAGTCGCCAGCAGATTGGGGCTCTTTTCGACAAGACCGAGCGCCTTCAGGGCCGGGCCGATGAAGCCGCTATCGACATTCGCAAGCCAGACCCAGAGCAGCGAGGCGGTGGCGAGGCCGACGACGACGGGCAGAAAGATGACGGTGCGATAGGCGCTGACGAACTGCCGTTCCTTCTCGACGAAGATGGCGAGCGGAAAGGCGACGGCGAAGATCGCGATGGTGACGATCACCGTATAATAGGCGGTGAAATTCAGCGCCGTCACGAAGCGCGTGTCGTTGACCATGCGATAATAATTGTTGAGGCCGATCCAGCGCGACGCCCCCATCAGCGGCCAGTTGTGCAGGCTCATCCATCCGGTGAACAGCACCGGCATGATGAAGAAGACGATGACCAGCGCCATGGCCGGGGCGATATAGGCAAGGCCGCGCCAATTCGATTGGCGCCGTCGCCTGCGCCGAGGCAATAGGGTCTCTGAACCGGAACCGGTCATCGAAACGCTCCGCATCTGTCGGTTGGGATTGGCCGGGAAGCTGCCACCGCTCCCCGGCCGCGGCCGGGGGAGAGTTACTGGCCGCTATCGATAATCGACTGCATTTCCGACTGGGCGCTCGAAAACGCGCCGTCGACATCGTCGCCGAAGATCGCGGCGTTGGTAAAGCTTGCCCACGGGCCGTTGGCGCTGTTGATCAGGTCGTTGAACTGCAGCGTATAGGGCGTCTTGGCGACACTGATCGCCTTGAGGCCGACCTGCATGCGCGGGTCGAGACCTTCCAGCACCTTGTCGGCAATATCGCCGCGCGTCGGCAGGCTGCCGTATTTCGCCATGATCTTCTGGCCGTCTTCCGAATAGACATATTCGAGGAAGCCCTTCACCGCGTCGATCTTCTTCGTGCCCTTGGTGATGACAAAATTATCGCCGCCGGCAAAGGACGACGGCTTGCCGTCGACGCCCGGAATGAGGGTCACGCCGAAATTGATGTCGGGATGCTCGGTCACCAGCGTGCCGATGGCAAAGGCGCCGAGGCTCTGCTGGCCGATCTTGCCATTGGTGAAGGTCAGGAAGTTGGCGCCGGTATCGCTGGCCGCACCCGCCGGCACCAGGTCCTTCTTGACCATGTTGCGGTAGATGTCGACGGCCTTGCGCATCTCAGGCGTATCGAGCGTCGCCTTTTTGCTGTCGGCCGACAGGATATCGGCGCCGGCACCCCAGGTGAGCGGCGTGAAGGTGAAGATCATGCAGCCGCCACAGCCGCCGCCGGAGAAATAAAAGCCGTAGGTATCGTCACCCAGCGCCCGGATCTTCTCGGCATTGGCAGTAATTTCGTCCCAATTCGCCGGTGCCTTTTCCGGGTCGAGCCCGGCCTTCTTGTAGAGATCCTTGTTCCAGGCGAAGACCGATGTCTCCACCGACAGCGGCAGGCCGTAAATCTTGTCCTGATAGGTGCCGAGACGGACATGCGAAGGCGACAGCGAGTTGAAATAGGGCAGCGATTTCGCCCAGTCCGTCAGATCCTCAAGCTGGCCGGCCGCGGCAAAGGCGGGGTTATAGATCAGATCCATCGACAAGGCGTCGGGCGCCTGTCCGCCGGCGATCGCCGTTGCATATTTCTGCACCAGCTCGGAGAACGGCACCTCGGTCATCACGACCTTGTTCTCATGGCCGGCATTATAGGCTTCGACGACCTTCTTGAAGGCGTCGCCGATGCCCGAGCGAACCCACATTTCGACATTTTCAGCCGCCGACGCAGCCGAAAACAGGCATAAGGTAGCGATGCTGGTCGCCGCCAAAAGACGCTTGATCATGACACTCCTCCCGATATGGCGCATCTCCCTGCGCCTTTGCTCATTCCCTAGATCTCATTCCCTTGATCATCCGAGGTTCTGCCCCCGCATGACTGCCGGACGATCAGCCGGCACGGCAATTTCCTCACTCCCGGCTCGACGGGCCGTCCTTCCGCAAGCGCCAGCACCGTCAATCCGGCCTGCCGCCCGAGCTCCTTCAACTCCATATCCACCGTCGTCAGCGGCGGCCGCGTCTGGGCCGCGACAATCTCCCAATTATCGAAGCCAATCACCGAGACATCCTGCGGCACCTTGACGCCGCGCTCGCGCAAGGCATCGGCGGCACCGCGGGCGATCTGGTCGTTGCCGCAGAACAGCGCGTCGGGCTTTTCTCCCGGCCTCTTCCAAAGCTTCTCGACCGCCTCATGGCCCCAGCTTTCCGACCAGACGCCGTAAAGCACCGGCTCGCGATGACCTGCCACCTCGTGATAGGCGCCGGCGCGTTCCCGCACCGAGAAGAAATCCTCCGGCCCGGTGATATGGGCAATCCGCCGCCGTCCGATCTTGGCGAGCCACTCCACCGCCAGCCTCGCACCCTGCTCGTCGTCCGAACGGAAGGTAACGCTGTTCTGCGTCCCCTCGGTGAAGGCGTAGACGACAGGCACATGCAAATTCGACAGATCGACGGGCAGGCGCCGGTCCAGCCGCTTTCCCGTGGCGATGATGCCGTCGACCTGCTTGTCGAGCATCGCATCGACATGGATCTGGGCGAGCGCCGGATCGTCTTCGATGGCGCAGAGGAAGACCGAAACCCCATGGTCGACCAGCGCGTCCGAGATACCCGCCATCACCGGCAGGGTGAAACGGCCGTAAGTGTCGTTGGTCAAGAGCCCGATGGTGAAGCTGCGCTTGCTGAGAAGACCTCTCGCCAGCGCATTCGGCCGATATCCGATTTCGCCGGCGATGCGCTTCACCCGCTCGCGCGTTTCCGCGCCCATCCGGCCGGTGTCGTTGAGCGCCTTCGACGCGGTCGATATGCTCACCGCGGCAGCCGCCGCCACCTCATGGATGGTGATCCTGCCTCTTTTTCCTCCCGATATGTTCAGACTGTCCTCCTTCTGAAGTGGCTTGAGAAAAGCTTTTACCAACCGCTGTGTCAAGTGAGAAAAGGTTTTCCCATGTAGTTCAGGCGTTGTCAGCGGGAGGACGGTCGGCGGCAAGGCGTAAATGCAGCGGAAGAAGCCACGCGCATCGGCGGCATCGAGGCGGCGCCGAGCGGATGATCGGAGTCAGGGCAAAGAAGATTGGCCGGCGGCAGAGGCGCAAGGCTGATCACCGCCAGGACCTCCGATGGAGGTCCTGAATGGCGCGGTCATCGAAAAATCAGGCGACGTGCCTGGCCAGCGCGCAGCGCGACCAGAGCGAATGCAGCGCTTCGACCAGATGGGCGATATCGGCATCGGAATGCAGCGGCGTCGGCGTGATGCGCAGCCGCTCGGTCTTCTTCGGCACGGTGGGATAGTTGATCGGCTGGACATAGACGCCGCAATTGTCGAGCAGCAGATCGGAGATCCACTTGCATTTGGCGGCATCGCCGACCAGCACCGGCACGATATGGCTTGGATTGGGCACATGCGGAATGCCGCTCTGATCGAGCAGCATCCGGAGCTTGCGCACCCGGTCCTGATGGCGGGCGCGCTCGAACTGGCTGACCTTCAGGTGCTGGATCGAGGCGACGGCGCCGGCGGCAAGCGCCGGCGGCAGCGCCGTGGTGAAGATGAAGCCGGACGCGAAGGAACGGATGAAGTCGCAAAGCGCTACCGAAGCGGCGATATAACCGCCCATCACCCCGAAGGCCTTGCCGAGCGTGCCTTCGATGACGGTCAGCCGGTCCATCAGCCCTTCGCGCTCGGCAATGCCGCCGCCGCGCGGGCCGTACATGCCGACCGCATGCACTTCGTCGAGATAGGTCATCGCGCCGTATTTGTCGGCGAGGTCGCAGATTTCCTTGATCGGGGCGATATCGCCGTCCATCGAATAGACGCTCTCGAAGGCGATCAGCTTCGGCGCCTTCGGATCGGCGGCCTTAAGCTTGGCTTCGAGATCGGCGACGTCATTGTGCTTCCAGATCACCTTGTCGCACTTGGCATGACGGATGCCTTCGATCATCGAGGCATGGTTCAGCGCGTCGGAGAAGATGACCAGGCCTGGGATCCTGGCGCCGAGCGTGCCGAGGGCTGCCCAGTTGGACACATAGCCCGAGGTGAAGATCAGCGCTGATTCCTTGGCGTGCAGATCGGCAAGCTCACGCTCGAGCATGACGTGGTGGTGGTTGGTGCCAGAAATATTCCGGGTGCCTCCCGCACCCGCGCCACAGTGGTCGATGGCGTTTTTCATCGCCTCGATCACCTTCGGGTTCTGGCCCATGCCGAGATAGTCGTTGGAGCACCAGACCGTGACTTCCTTTTCGCCATCGGCCGTATGGCGCGTCGCGCGCGGAAAATTGCCGCGGTGACGCTCGAGATCGGCAAAAACGCGGTAACGGCCCTCGGCATGAAGCCCGTCCAACTCGTTTTTGAAAAACGCTTCGAAATCCATCATCTGCTCCAGTATCGCGCGGCCGTTCTTGCCGACCGGACGTCCGCGCGTCAATACTTACCCTTTGCTTTAACATCAACTGCGGCAAAAGGCCCAGTTTTTTGAATGATTCCAGATAAAAAATCCGCACGCCGCGATCAATGAAATTGATGCCGCGAAACGCAGCCTGGTTTGCGATCCCTGCATAGGACGACGACAGCCGACTAGCAAAAAAATCAACGCAACGGTGGACAACCCTTTCTTCCGACATAGTTTTCGCTCTAGTCTGACGAAAAATAAAAAGGGACGGCCTTCGCCCGCTGGGCAACAACCTCGGAGAGAAAAGATGAAAAAAGCTGTCATACTCGCATTGATCGGCCTGTCGATCGCAAGCTGTACGCCGACTCAACAGGGCGCCGGCATCGGCGCTGCATCAGGTGCGGTCATCGGCGGCGCAGTCACCGGCAACGTCCGCGGCGCAGCCGTTGGCGCCGCGATCGGCGGTGTGTCCGGCGCCCTCATCGGCAGCGTCGCCGAACAGCCCGGCCAGTGCTACTATCGCGACCGCTACGGCCGCCGCTATATCGATACCTGCCCGCGCTGATACCGCTGGCAAACCGGTACACTCAGGAAATCCCGGACACACCTCCGGGATTTTTTGTGCTAAATTAGCGCGCTGGCAATTTAAAATGGTACACCCCGCGCGATTTTGCCGCTAAGCTGTTCACGGCTGGGCAACGAAGCTTCATTGAAGACCTAACCAAAAGCAGCGTATGCGGATTAGAGGGACAGGCCCGAAAACAGGTACTGCGTATCGGCGAACAGGCACCATGATGGTGGTCGCAGCAGCAGCTGCGTTCTCACCGGTCCTGATCGGCGACGCTTACGCCTTCAAGCTTTTCGGCATCACCATTTTCGGCAAGGACGATGACGAAGCTCAGCAGGTGCCCGATCCGGTGCGCTATAACGTCGATCTCAAAGCCGACACCGCCGATCCCGACCTGAAAGAAGCGCTGCAAAACAGCTCCCGCCTCCTCAGTGACCAGAAGCTGCCGGTTTCCGGCGATCTCGGCGTCGTCGTCAAGGCGCGCGACGACCGCGAGCGGTTGATCGCAGCTCTCTATGAAAAAGCCCGTTACGGCGGCGTGGTGACGATCACCATCGACGGCAAGAATATCGACGACCTGCCGCCCAATCCGACATTCGATCGGTCCGGGCCGGTCCCGGTCACCGTCGACATAACGCCCGGCCCGATCTTCAAGGTCAGGGAGGTCCAGTTCGGCGGCGATGCCGCAAACCACAATCCCGCCGATTACGATCTGGCGCCGGGCGCCCAGGCCGGCTCGCTTGCCATCATCAAGGCCGGCGACAAGATCGTCGAGCAGTTGAAGAGCGAGGGACGGCCCTTCGCCAAGCTGACCGAACGCAAGGTCGTCGCCGACCATAGGAGCGACACCGTCGATATCATCCTTGCGGCCGAAGGCGGCCCGGTCGCCCCGATCGGCGATGTCGGCGTCACCGGCGAAAAAACCGTCAAGCCGGGGTTCATCCAGCGTTATTCCCGGCTCGACAAGGGCGAAGCCTATTCCCCGGAGGCGCTGAAAAAAGCCGGCGAGCGGCTTCGCGCCCTCGGCGTCTTCTCAAGCGTCACCATCCACGAAGGCGATGCGCTGGCGCCGGACGGTACGCTGCCGATGACGATCGAGGTTTCCGAAGGCAAGCAGCGCTATTTTGGCGTCGGCGCCCAATATTCCACCACCGACGGCTTCGGCGTCCAAGGCTATTGGGGCCACCGCAACCTGTTCGGCGAAGCCGAAACGCTGCGCATCGAGGGATCGGTGTCGCGGCTCGGTGAAACCACCGATGTCGGCAGCCTCGACTATTCCGCCGGTATTTTGTTTACCAAGCCCGGCGCCTTCTTCCCCGCCGCCACGCTGAAGGCCGGCATCGTCGCCAAGACCGAAAATCCGGATGCCTATAATGCGACGCTCGTCACCGCCTCGCTCGGCCTCTCCTACGAGCTGACCGACCGGGACACCGTCTCGGCAAGCGGCGAGGTCAGCTGGGAGCGCGACGACGACGCCTTCGGCACCAACGACTATCTGACCTTCACCCTGCCGCTGCAATATGACCGCGATGCCCGCGACGACAAGTTCAACCCGACGGAAGGCTATCGCGCGACATTTTCGGCAAAGCCCGGTTACGAGATCTTCAACGCCACGCCCTATGCGGCATTCCAGGGCTCGATCTCCGGCTATCTGCCCTTCGGCGCCGAGGATGGCGTGGTGCTGGCCGGCAAGGTCGCCGCCGGCGTCTTGATCGGCGGCGGCGGCATCGAGAATATTCCCGCCACGCAGCGCTTCTTTGCCGGCGGCGGCGGCTCCGTGCGCGGATACAGCTACCAGGAAATCTCGCCCTATAACGACAATGGCGACCCCACCGGCGGCCGCTCCTATGTCACCGGTTCGCTGGAAGCCCGCATCGCGATCACCGATACGATCGGCATCGTGCCCTTCATCGATGTCGGCACCGTATCGGACAGCACCTTTCCTGGTTTTTCCGATATCCGCGCCGGCGCCGGCGCCGGAATACGATATGCCACACCTTTCGGCCCGCTGCGGCTTGATTTTGCCATGCCGCTGAACAAGTACGAAGGTGGCACAGATTATGGAATCTACGCCGGCATCGGCCAATCCTTCTAGAAGGGCCGATATCGATTTGTGAACCATCGTGAAAACGGGGTAGTGTCCGCGCCGATGCAAATGCTGGCAAAAATCGTCAACTGGTTCCTGCGGCTCACCGCCTACGGCGTGGGCGCCATCTTGATTCTTGCCGTCCTGGCACTGGCGATCTTCGGCTTCACCGCCTTTGGCGCCCGCATCGTTACCGAAAAGATCGCCTCGACGCTGTCCAACCGCGACATGACGATTACGGTGCGTGAGCCGCAAGGTCTTTTGACCGGCGGGCTTCGCGCCGCCGAGATCACCGTCTCCGATACCAGGGGCGTCTTTGCGGAAATTCACGGCATCGCCATCGACTGGAACCCGCTGGCACTTCTGACCGGAACCTTCCATGCCAAACGCTTCGAGATCGAAGCGATCGACGTGCTGCGCAAGCCGGTGCGCACCCTGCCCTCGCGGCCCGCAGCGGAAAATGCCGGCGGTTTCAGCCTTCCGATCAAGGTTGATATAGACCGCGTCGCGCTGCCCGATATCAAACTGGCCGAACCGTTTGCGGGACGCGCCTTCGCGCTCGCTGCCGAAGGCAGCCTGTCGGCAAACCGCGATGGCGGCGAGGCGATTGTCAATGTCCGCCGTCATGCCGTCCCGGATGCACGGCTGGTCGCCGATATCGCCTATGCGCCAGCGGAAAACCGGCTGCGGCTGAAAGCGCAGCTTGCCGAACCGAAGGGTGGACTGCTGGCAGGTTTTCTCGGCCTGCCCGACAATCCCGCGGTCAACATCGATCTCGACGGCCAGGGACCGATATCCGACTGGAGGGGTAAAGTGCAGGCCGCTCTCGACGGACAGCAGCGCGCCGCGATCGAGGCTCGGCATCAGATCAGTGCGGACGGACTGCACCACCTCGACCTCAAGGGCGGCGGCGACCTGAGCTCGCTGCTTCCAGCTGCGTTCCGGCCGCTTTTCGCCGGCCAGACCAATATCGATCTTGCTACCACCTTCAACGACCACGGCAAGATCGATATCCAGACCGGCAATATCGCCACCGGCAGCGTCGTCATCGCTGCCTCGGGCACGCTCGATCCGGCCGGCAACAACAGCCTGAACGCCAATCTGCTCGGCACATCGGGGCCGGTCGATTTCCGCTGGCCGCTCGCCGAAGGCGAAGCACGCTTGCTGATCTCAGGCCTCAACCTGGCCCTGACGGGCGATGCGCAGGCGGCCCGACTGAATGTCAGCGGCTCGCTCGATACCGCGACCCTGCCGCAAGCCGTTATCGGCAATGTCAAGCTGACGGCAAAGAGCGACGCCTTCAATCTCGCCGCCCGATCCGGCAGCGTCCAGCTGCGTCTCGTTGCCGGCGACATGACCTTTGCGGAGCCGAACCTCAATCGTGCCGTCCAGGGCCCGGTCACGATCGCCTCGCCCCTGCAGATAACGCCCGGCAGCATCGGCTTCAACGGCACCACCCTCGAAAGCGCCAACATCAACGGCGGCCTCAACGGCTCGTACCGGTTGGCAGACCAGGCGCTGACCGGCAACGTCAAGCTTACCATCGCCCCGGCAGCCTTGCCGGCTGCGGTCTCGGGCAGGTTCGACGGGCCGATCTCGCTGGAAAGCCAAGTGACCGGCACCATTCCGTCGAAATTCGCGCTGTCCAACCTCGTCGTGACCTCCGGCACGCTTGAGGCCGCCGGCAATGTCGCGCTCGACGGCTCGAAGGTGAATGCCGATCTTTCCGGCCGGCTGCCCGACATCGGCAAACTCATCACCGGCGCCAACGGCGGGGCCGGATATGCGGTAAGAGTGGGCGGCGAGCTGCCAGCCATCTCGGTGACGGCCAATCTCAAGTCCCCCAGCCTTGAAATGGCCGACCGGACGCTCGGCAACCTCAATATCGACCTGTCGGGTCTTGCCGATCCCAAGGCGCCGCAGGGCAAAATTGCCGCCACCGGCACGATCGACGGCCAGCCGATCGCCATCAACGGCGACATCAGCTCCGCGGACGGCCGGATGCGTATTCCGGCACTGACCGCCGATATTGGCGGCAACCGGCTGACCGCCAATCTGGAATTCTCGCCCGCCCTGCAGCCGACCGGCGCCCTGACCTTCGACTTCCCCAATATCGGCCTGCTCGCGGCACTCGGCGGGCAGAAGGCCGAAGGCGATCTCAAGGGGTCGCTTGGCGTCGTCAGCGACAACGGCAAGATCGCGCTGAAGCTGCGTGCAACAGGCGCCTCGATCCGCCGTGATACGCTTGCGATCGTCAAGCCGGATATCGATGTCACGGTCAGCGATCTCTCCACTTTTGCGGCAAACGGCACGGTCAAGGCCGAGGAACTGAATGCTGGAGCAAACAGGCTTGCCGGCCTTGCGCTCGGTTTTACCAGGCAGCAGAACCAGACCGATTTCGATCTCAATGCCGCCTATGACGGCAACCCAGTGCTGGCCGCCGGCAATATCGAGATGGCCGATGGGGCGATCGACCTTAACCTTGACCGCTTTTCGGCAAGCCCCCGCAATATCCCGGTCGAACTTGCGGCACCGACGCAGGTCGCAATCACCGGCGGCACCGCCAGCCTGACCGGCCTGACGCTGAAAACAGGCACCGGCTCGGTAAGCGTCACCGGTTCGGCCGGCGAGACGCTGAAGCTCGATGCCGACATTCACGACCTGCCGGCCGCTCTCGCCAACGGTTTCGTACCGAACCTTTCGGCCGGCGGCACGATCTCCGGAAAGATTGCCGTGACCGGAACGCCGGCCGCACCCGTCGCCGACTTCAAGCTCGACTGGAAGGATGCGACGACTGGCCAGACCAAGGGAGCCGGGCTGGCGCCGCTCGGCATCACCGCCGGCGGCAAATTCGCCGACAATAAGCTCGATTTCGACACGACGATCGGCAGCGGTGACGGCTTGTCGCTTAAGGCCGCCGGCAATGTTGCACTCGCCGACCCGAAGGCGCCGGTGCTTAATATCGACGCCGATATTCTCAACCTGCCCGCCCGCATCGCCAATGGTTTCGTTCCTGATCTTGCCGCAGCAGGCGTGATCACCGGGAAGGTCTCGGCGACCGGACCGCTGTCCGCGCCGACCGCCAATTTCGATCTCGATTGGAAAGATGCTGCGACCAGCCACACCAAGCGCGCCGGTCTTGGCGACCTCGCAGTGAAGGCATCCGGTAAATTCGCCCACAACAAGCTTGATTTCGACACAGCGATAGCGGGCGCCGACAGCCTCTCGCTGAAG
>NZ_JAPPSO010000023.1:0-59007 GCF_036571585.1 Rhizobium sp. 268
GGGTGCGTGACCCGCACTAACCGCTGATCTGTGCCGGTCGGGGCTGCATTCTCAGATGAGGTACAAGCGCCTGGAGGAGCACACCTTTACTTGGCCAGATATCCGGGACGGCCTGATAAGCCTGGGACATGCCCAGTTCGAGGCACTATTTGCGGGGCTCGACTGGCGTCGGGTTCGTGCTGTTGGGGCAAGAGCGCCGGAAGGCATCGAGTAGATGCGGCACGATGACTCGGGCGGCAAATTCCGACGGCGAGCCGGGGCGGAATTTGATAAGCTTCGACCATGTTGGATGCCGCCGATCTTCCCGACGATATTGCTGCCCTGAAGGCGATGCTGATCGCGGCCCAGGCGCGTGAAGATCGCAAGGATGAGCGGATCGAACGGCTGGAGAAGCTGGTCGCCGTTTTCAAGCAAGCTGCCTTCGGCCGCAAATCCGAGAAGGCTGATCCCGAGCAATTCGATCTCGCACTGGAGGACCTGGAAACGGCCATTGCGGCCATCCATGCCGAAGATGAAGCCGATAGCCCTTCGGACAAGCCGCGCGCCAAACCACGCTCCGCCAATCGCGGCTCTCTTCCCGCCCATCTCCCTCGCGTTGAGGTGACCATCGAACCGGAAAGCCTGATCTGCGCCTGCGGCGGTGGCCTACATTGCATCGGAGAGGACGTGTCAGAGCGGCTGGATGTCATCCCGGCGCAGTTCCGTGTCATCGCCACTCGTCGTCCAAAATATGCCTGCCGCGCCTGCACCGACGGCGTATATCAAGCGGCAGCGCCTGCACGACTGATCCCCGCCGGACTGCCAACCGAGGCGACTATCGCGCATGTGCTGGTGGCAAAGTACGCAGATCATCTGCCGCTCTACCGCCAGGCTCAGATCATGAGCCGACAGGGCATCGATCTTGACCGCTCAACACTTGCTGACTGGGTTGGCCGGGCAGCATTCGAACTGCATCCGGTCTTCGACGCCTTGATTGCCGATCTGAAGCGCTCGACCAAACTGTTCATGGACGAGACCCGTGCACCGGTCCTTGATCCCGGTTCCCGCAAAACCAAAACAGGATATTTCTGGGCCTTGGCCCGTGATGACCGACCTTGGGGCGGAGGTGCGCCGCCCGGTGTGGCCTTCACCTATGCTCCCGGTCGCAGCGGGCAGCATGCCGAACGTATATTGCAGGGATTCACGGGCGTCCTTCAGGTAGACGGCTACGCCGGATATAACCGGCTGATGGCACAGGATCGTATCCGGCTAGCTTATTGCTGGGCGCATGCCCGGCGTAAGCTGGTCGAGATCACACGCACCGGCTTGGCTCCGATTGCTGAGGACGGCGTGAAGCGCATTGGCGAACTATATCGCATCGAAGCCGAGCTGCGCGGTCTCGACCCGGATGCTCGTCTTGCAGGAAGGCAAGAACGATCAGCAGCATTGATCGCCGACATGCGGACCTAGCTCACGCATCAGCGCGCCCGCGTCACTGGCAAGTCGCCACTCGGCGAAGCTCTCGCCTATATCGCCAAACATTGGGATGGCCTCTGCACCTTCCTGACAAACGGTCGTATCGAGATCGACACCAACACAGTCGAGCGAACTATAAGGCCGATAGCGCTCAATCGAAAAAATGCTCTCTTCGCGGGTCATGAGGCTGGGGCGAAGAACTGGGCGACCATCGCCTCGTTGATCGAGACCTGCAAGCTCAATGCCGTCGATCCGTTCGCGTACCTGACCAGCACGCTCACCGCCATAATCGGCGGCTACAAACAGAACCTGATCGAGGGTCTCCTGCCGTGGAATTACCCAGCAGGGGAGTATGTGCCCAAAGGCTTCTCTTGGTCGTAAGCGGACTTGTTGCTACCGCAGCATCTTGTTGTTGAAATCCATTCCTGCCACATTGAAGCGGTCTGGCAATGCACTGGGCTCTGCGTACATGGATTCAATCGACGACTTCCCGAAAGAACACGTTGACGCTGTCCGTGGCTACTGGGACAACCAACTCAATTATGAGGAGAAGCCCAAGTTTATCGAGCTTCTTACTAAGCTGAACCTTGCCCGAGCGACGAGCAGATATTTGGCCGATTTTACTCCAGAGGGAGAACGCATACGCGCAGTTCTGGTCAAGCAGCTTAGCGACTGGGAAAAAGACTATTATACCGTTGCACCTCTGATGAATTACGTCGAAAAGTTTATGGACGACAGAGAGAATCCGGACGCATGTGCCGAAGTTTTGAAGTTCGGCTTGGCTTTCAGAGGCGCTAACGGACGCGTTTATCTCAACATGCGGGGGCGGCGGCTCGAAAGTGGGATAATGATTGGGAGGAGGTAAGCTCCTTCAAGTATGTCCGAATAAATCGGCCCGAACTTCAGCAACGTGTCTGAACAATATCCTCTACTGGCGGAGGCAAGCTGCCGTCCCCCCCCACGTTGGCAGTCTTTGAAACGACATGGAGTCTCGCGGGTCAAGGTGCGAGAGGGACAGCGCTTACCGACGTTCTACAACTGGCGCAAAAAATACGCCGGCCTGATGCCGTCTGAGATGAAGCGTCTGCGGCAGCTTGAAGAGGAGAATGCTAAGCTGAAGCGGATCGTCGCGGACCTGTCATTGGACAAGGCCATGCTTCAGGATGTGCTGTCAAAAAAGCTCTGAGGCCTGCCCGCAAACGCAAGCTTGTCGATACGGTCAAGGCGGACTGGAAGGTCTCGATCCGGCGTGCATGCTCGGTGTTGAAGATCGACCGGTCGCTGTATGTCTACAAGTCCAGGCGTGGCGAGCAGGCCGAGCTGAAGCTGAAGATTAAGGACATCTGCCAGACACGGGTGCGCTATGGCTATCGCCGTGTTCATGTCCTGCTCAGACGTGACGGATGGCCTGTCAATCCGAAGGGAATCTATCGCCTTTACAAGGAGATGGGCCTCCAACTCCGCAACAAGGTTCCGAAGCGCCGGGTCAAAGCGAAGCTGCGGGGATCGCACGGAACCGACCCATTCCAATCATGTCTGGGCGATGGATTTCGTTCACGACCAGTTGGCTACCGGCCGTAAGATCAGGGTTTTAACAGTCGTCGATACCTTCTCTCGCTTCTCGCCGACAGTCGACGCCCGCTTCAGCTACAAAGGCGAAGACGTGGTGCAGACGCTTGAGCGGGTATGCCGCCAGGTCGGCTATCCAGCCTCCATTCGTGTGGACAATGGCAGCGAATTCATCTCGCGAGACCTCGACCTGTGGGCTTACCACAAGGGCGTCGTGCTCGATTTCTCCCGGCCCGGCAAGCCGACCGATAACAGCTACATCGAGTCATTTAACGGCAAGTTCCGCGCCGAGTGCCTGAACTCCCATTGGTTCATGAGCCTTGACGACGCGCGTGCGAAGATGGAGGATTGGCGTAGAGATTATAACGAGTTCCGGCCACATAGCGCCATCGGCAACAAGGTGCCGATTTCGCTTATGAACGGCTCATCGGCACCCCCGCCGAGCTGAGCCGATAATCCCGGAAATTCCAGCTCCCGCTGGCCCAAAATTGGGGAGCACTTCAATAATCCCGGAAATTCCAGCTCCCGCTGGCCCAAAATTGGGGAGCACTTCAAAAAACCGCTGGAGCGAACTCAAAACTGGATAAAACTTGGGGGCAAGGTCAGCGGCAACGAACACGCGTTCCTCTTGAAGGTTTCACCGGCCTGTGCAATGCAGAGGACCCAAAAGGGGGACATCGTGTCCCCCTCGCCATCCCTGAAAGCCCGCTTTCTAAGGGTTTTGAGCGATGGTGGGCGCTCCCTCCGGGCCCACCATTTTTTATCCACCTCAACTGGTTAACCAAGAAAATCACTGTATGTAGCCGGACGCGAAAATCCGGAATTTTGACACCAGGTTCTGGAATTTTGGATATCTCTTGAAGGTCCTTAGAAGGGCGTGTGATATGTGAGACGACGCTTCTTCCTGCAGCGACTCATATCCCACGTAGGCCTGTAAAAATTCAGTCCATAAAGTGGGGGTGGAAATACCTCTCGAACCGCGCTTGATATAGGAAATTCGTTGTAGCGTACCTGAGGTTGGTTTCTTGTCGGAGGAGTTTGCACCTGAAGCATCGAAGGCGCCCTGAAGTCTATTGGCATGATCAGGGCGATCGTCGAACCACCTGCCTTTCGATAAAAGTTGTGGTACTTTTTTTGTGAATGTCGTTGTTCTCGGGAGGATAGCAATTCATGGTCGTGCACAGGGATATGACGAGCGACGAATGGAAGTGGCTTGTGCGCCTTTGCCAACACGAAGCGGACAGCATTCCGAAGGAAATCGAAGCGCGGTTTACCGAACTTGGTCTGTTGGGGCCGAATGGTCTTTCGGACAATGCCAGGAACCTGGTTCAAAATGAACTGCTGGCAGAGCGGCGGAACAGACTGCAAGGGCTTCACTGATTGATACCGTTGGACGCCAAGCAGGAGTCCAAGGCGGTGATGTTCATGCGGCACGTCCAAGCCGGAATCCGACTATCTCGGTTCCGGACTTGGTCATGGATTTTCTGCCAACGGCCCGAGCCGGCCTCTAATAGCTGCAGGAGCGACCGTCGCTAGGTCTAAACCCACCGCCGCAGGCCGGGTTGAGCGGCATCTCTTCCCGATAATAGCCGCCCCCGATCGACGAGGTCTGATCGAGGTATCCGGATGATGTGCAGGCCGAAGTGATCGTGGCAAGGCTGATCAGCGTTCCGGTCGCGATAAATGCGAAAAATCGGTTCATCTGAGCTTCTCCTTCGGAGGGCCCTTGGCTTGGCCCTGAACGGAGAATTTACCACGCGATCCCGCATGTTCGCGAGGATTTATGGTGTGAGAGTGCCCTTCGGCGGCCCTCATAACGCCAATGTGATCTCCCAAGCCATGCACTGTCGCATAACTGTCATGTAAAATTGCCCATTGCGATGGCAGCTTGGGCAAAATATATGCTGCCGGCTAACAAAAAAAAGAATGAGTGAACTGCCATGAGTGCCCTGCATAAACTTTTCAACCGCAATCTCCTGACCCGTTTCGTGACCGGTCTCGGTGCGGTTCCCCAGCGTTTTCGCGACGCCCGCGAAGAGCGCAAGCCTGCGATCCATCCGTCTTTCATGGATGATTTCGGCGCTTAAATCCGCAATGTGTCCGCTGGCCGAAAGGTAAGGCAAACGACCTTATCCTGGCTGGCGTGCGCCCTCAATTCACTGCGGGCGCTGCCGGTTCTCCCCAGCTCGATATGGGCTGACCGGCCCTGGTTGCCACCCTCACATCATAGAGCGCGAGCGAAGCCTGAAGCTGCTGCGTATCGTTGCAACGGTTGATGACGCCGCCGATATATTGCACGCAGTCGCTGGCGCTGCCCTGCACGGAGCCCGTCGACCAATCCTTGACGATCCCATCGGCGCCCACCAGGAAATAGGACAGCCGGTTGCTCTGCGACACCGTGGAGCTGCCGACAAGGCCGGCAAAGTTCGTGCCGGTCTCGGTCTTGGCGGCGGGCGTCATATGCCGGTAGATCGTCATGCCGTTCTTCAACGGCGTCACGCGATCATCGGCCCATAGGTCGCGTCGGAGCCGGAAAGCCGCGCCATCGGCGATTGGACGAGATTGGCGATCTCCGTATAGTGTTTGCCGAGCGCATAGCTGATGTAGGAGCGGTTGGCGGCATTTTCAGCCTTTTCCGCCACCTGGGAGCAGCCCGCCAGGCCGATCGCGAGGCCGATCGAAAGAATTGTCATGAAGCGCATGCTGCGCCCTTGCCGGTCACAGCATGCCCGCCCCTGTTTCTTAACCCGCCGTCTTTGCTATCAGGTTTGGGGGATTTGGTAGGTGGTGGGAAGACGGAGAAATGGAGAGGCTGTGCCGTGGGCGCTACTCACCGTCGAGCCGGATTCGCGTTCCACGCCCGCACCCTCACATTTTTTCTCTCCGCACACACTCGCCCTTCTCTTCCGCCGCAATAGCTTCACAATCAACCGACAGAAAGTTCATCCGGGAAACGACAACTAGGGAATGAAACATGGCGCCGATTCTCTCCAAGACTCTTCTGATGACTGCCCTTCTCGCCCTGCCGCTCGGCAGCGCAGCGCCGGTGTTGGCGCAGGAGGCAAAGCCGCGTGAGGCGGTGATTTCGGTGACGGGGGATGGTGAATCGGCCCTTGCGCCCGATATGGCCGTCGTCAACCTTGCCGTCGTCAAGCAGGCAAAGACCGCCCGCGAAGCGCTCGACGAGAACAACAAGGCGATGAACGAGGTGCTGAAGGCGCTGAAGGACGGCGGCATCGCCGAGCGCGATCTGCAGACCTCCGGCTTCTCAATCCAGCCGCAATACAACTACCCGCAGCCGGTCGATGGTCAGCAGCAGCAGCCGCAGTTGATCGGCTACCAGACCATCAATTCCATCACCATCAGGCTGCGTGATCTTGCCAAGCTCGGCCAGGTGATCGACCAGTCCGTCACCCTCGGCATCAACCAGGGCGGCGACATCCAGTTCACCAACGACAAGCCGCAAGCAGCCCTCGAAGAGGCGCGCAAGAATGCTGTTGCCGAGGCGGTGAAGAAGGCGAAGACTCTGAGCGAAGCCGCCGGCGTCAAGCTCGGCCGCATCATCGAGATCAACGAGAACGTGCCGCGCCCGATGCCGCAGCCGGCCTATCGCGCCACGATGATGAAGGAGGCCGATTCGGCCGTTCCCGTGCAGAGCGGCGAGAACAACTACACTGTCAGCGTCACCGTGACTTTTGCGATCGAACAGTGAAATGAAAGTGCCGGCGGCAGCCAACACCCCTCCCCAACCCCTCCCCACAAGGGGGAGGGACTAAGCTGCGGTTGCCGACGGCGGCCAAAATGAAGGTCTTGCTGACTGCCACCGTTCGACGAATTGCTTGGATGGAAATTATCTGAGGCGGTGCGGCATGTTAGACCCTCCAGGGTCTACCGAGCGTAGAACAACCTCACAAAAAGAAAACCGCCCTTGCCGATCCGGGGAGACTGGCAAAGGCGGTTCTGGCCGCCGCATCGGGGAGACGAGGCGGTATTCTAGTTTATCAGCGGCGCAGAGCCGGGCAGCCGCGGACGTTGCCGAAGCTCATCTCGCCGGGGCCGCGACGCGTCCAGCCCTGGACAATGACGCGGCGCGGGGTGACGTCGACGACGCGGGCGCGGCGGAAGCCGTAATCGCGGGCCATGTCTTCGGCCATCCGCGGATCACAGCCGCGCGGACGGCGGTCGTAGCCCAACGGCGGGCGATCGTAGCCCGGAGCCGGACGGCGGTAGTCCCGCGGCGCGTCACGGTCCTGATCGCCGATAATGATATTCAACTGCGCGGCGGCGGGCGCCACCGTGCCGGCAAGGGTGCCGGCGGTCAGCATGACGGCAAGACCCGCCTTTGCCAAAAACTGCATCATCGAAAAACCTTTCGTTTCAAAGTCGGTGCGGCCGAGCCGCCTGGGAATCACCCATACGGATTAGAGAAGAAGCGGCTGAACGTGTCGCCGTCAAGGCAAAAGCGGCCGGCAAGCGCCGTGTCGGCGCCTGCCGGCGCAGTCCTCAGCGCCGGATCAGCGGGCAGCCGCGGACATTGGCGAAGACCATTCGGTCCCAGCCACGATGGTCGCGGCCGGAAACGACGACGACGCGCGGCGACATGCGAGTGATCTGGGCTCTGCGCAGACCGAAATCGCGCGCCTTGCGCACTGCATGCATCGGCGAGCAGCCGCGAATCGGCCGGTGATATTGCGCCTCGACGACGAAATTCGTCTGCGGCCCAGCGGCTGCCGCGGTGGTGACCGTGGCCGGGACGGTGCAGAGGGCGAGCAATGCGGCAAGCGAGGCCTTGGCGAGGAAATGTGTCATGGGGCGTCTCCGTCGATTGGTCCTATTTCTACGCATATCGTTATTGCGCGACATGCTTGGGTTCTCCCTTAGGGATTGCCTCGACAGTAAACGCTGTAAACTGAATGGCGTTCGAACCGACCATTCACTTCTCATTCACAAGGATTAATCCTTTCACGGGCCAAGATGCAGAACGATTTCCCGCCGGTGCGGCCGGTCGCGATGCTCGAAGAGATAGAGGCCCTGCCAAGTGCCGAGCATCAGCCGGCCCCGCGCGACGGGAATGCCGACCGAGACCTGCGTCAGCGCCGCCTTGATATGCGCCGGCATATCGTCCGGCCCTTCGGCGCGATGCACGACCCAGCCCATCCACGGATCAGAGGCCGGCGGCACGAGGCGGCGGAAGAAGGAAAGCAGATCGGTTTGCACGTCGGGATCGGCATTTTCCTGGATCAGCAGCGAGCAGGAAGTGTGGCGCACGAAGACAGTGAGAAGCCCCTCCTCCCGCCCTGATTGGTTGACAAAGGCGTCTGCCTGATCGGTGAATTCGTAAAGGCCCTGTCCGCGTGTGGACAGTGTCAGGATCGTCTGTGGCAAGGCGCTCTCCCGTCTCGGAATCTTATCGGCGCGAGGTGGCGCGTCAGAAGAGGCAAGTCAATGCTTGATCGGTTCAGAGTTTGATCAGCGTCTCGAAGCCGCCATAGATCATCCGCTTGCCGTCGAAGGGCATCTGCCATTGGTCGCCCTTGAGCCTCGGATCGGCCATCACCTTGGCGTTGACATCGTCGCGCTGCTGCCGGGACCGGTAGACGATCCAGGCAAACACCACCACCTCGTCCTCCTTGGCCTGCACAGCGCGGGGAAAGGAGGTGAGCTCGCCATAGGGCACGTCGTCGCCGATGCATTCGACATATTCCAGCGCGCCATATTCCTTCCAGATCGTGCCGGCAAATGTCGAGAATTTCTTGTAGGCCTCGATATTCTCCTTCGGCACCGCCACGATGAAACCGTCGACATAGGACACGATCATCTTCTCCATCTATCTCGCGCTGGAGGGAGAGATAGGCGCGCGGCCAGACAGATCCAGGGATGATGCGCCGGCAGCGGTAATCAACCTCCGTTCACCAGCTTGAGGATGAGCTGCTGGATATTGCCGCCGTCGCCCATTTCGACCTTGTCGAAGTCGCGGCCGCGCTGGCGCTGCTTTGCAGAGATCTCACCGAGGCGGCGAGTCAACTCGATGCGGATCTTCTTGCAATCGGGATCGTCGGCAACGGTGAGGCCGATGCTCATCGTCTCGATTTCCTTGACCATCTCCTTGATGGTCTCACCGTGCACCCGCTCATGCGCCTGCACGCCTGCGATGAAGCTCTCCCAACTGGCCTGGACGGCCGGCGGCAGCGCCGTGGAGGGTTTCGGCAGCGTATAGGTGATGATCAGTTTCGGCCTGTTGGTGGTGATCACGCAGGCGGCGCCTTGCGCCTCGTATTTCCGGGTCCAGGTCAACTTGAAGGTCGTATGCGCGATCACCCGGCCCGCACCGACTTCAGGCCCCCGCGCCCCGATCGATTCGTAGAGTTCGGCGCCGGTCTTCCCCGATATCGAATAGGGCCGCACTTCTTCCACAGCCTGCCATTCGGCCACTGCGGCGGCTGGTGCTGCGGCGACAATCGCCGCCAGGACATAGGATAGAAAAGTTTTCGTCACGCGGCCCCCGCCGAATAGTGATTTGCGCGGACCCTAACGGCAGCCGCTGCTGCTTTCAACGCACCAGATATGCATCAGCCCTGCAGCGTCTTGACCTTGGTAAGATCGGGGAAGAGCCGCATCCACAAGAGCACGACGATTACAGTGCCGAGCCCGCCGACAATGCCGGTGGCGACCGGCCCAAGTGCTGCCGCCATCATGCCGGATTCGAATTCGCCGAGCTGGTTGGAGGTGCCGATGAACAGCGAGTTGACCGCACTGACACGACCCCGCATCTCATCCGGCGTCAGAAGCTGCACCAGCGAGCTGCGCACGACGACGCTAACCGTATCCGACGCGCCGACGACAAGCAGGGCGGCGACGGAAAGCGCGATGTTGGTGGACAGCGAAAAGACGATGGTGGCGACGCCGAACACGGCGACGGCGGCAAGCATCTTGCGCCCGACATTGCTCTCGAGCGGCCAGCGGGCCAACACGATCGACATGGCAAGCGCGCCGATCGCCGGTGCGGCGCGCAAAAGGCCGAGCTCCCAGGGGCCGGCATGCAGGATGTCGCGGGCAAACATCGGCAAGAGCGCGGTGGCGCCGCCGAGCAGCACCGCGAAGAGATCGAGCGAGATCGTGCCGAGCATCACCGGCCGGCTGCGGATGAAGGAGACGCCGGCAAAGACCGAGGCCAGTGTCACCGGCTCGCGCTTGCCGGGCGCCCATTGCAGGCGGATCGAGATGACGTTGACGCTGGCGGCGGCAAAAAACAGCGCCGACACGGCGAAAGGCGCCACCGGGTTCAGCCCGTAGAGCAGGCCACCGAGCGAGGGGCCGATGATCAGCGCCGTCTGCATCAGCGAGGTGGAGGTGGCGACCGCCTTCTGCAGCATCGAAGCCGGCACGATATTCGGCAGCAGCGCCGCCATGGTCGGCCGCTCGAAGGCGACAACGGCGCCAAGCACGGTGACGGCGACAAGGATGCCTGAAGGCGTCAGCCATTGTTGCCAGGTGGCAACCGCCAGCACCAGTGCCGTCACCGCCTCGATCAACTGGCAGATGAGGCCGATGCGCCGCCGGTCGAAGCGGTCGGCGACATGGCCGACGACGAAGGTCAGCGCCGCCATCGGCAGGAACTGGCAGAGACCGACGAGGCCGAGCGCAAAGGCGCTGTGCGTCTGATCATAGATCATCCAGCCCATGGCGATGCCAATGGACTGGAAGGCAAGCGAGGAAAAGACGCGGGAGGCAGCGAAGTTCAGATAGCCGGGGTGGCGAAGAACGCTCCGCGGGCCTTGGGGTATGTCCATTTGCGATGTCACCGGCCGACGCGGCTGCGCCGGCCTTTGCAGGAGTTTGGAAGGTCAAAACGGTGTTCTGCCCGAACGGACCAATTGTCAATCGCAATGAACCGCTCTCACCGGATTGTGCGATTGCGGAGACTACAGCATTCATGTGGTGAATGACGCCAGATAACCGATATCGATTTTCAATATGTAGACCCGCGCCGTAGCCTTTCGCTCGTCACCCAAGCAAGAGGCTTTCCATGACCATCGACACGACGGCAAGCGCACTGACCGCAGGGCAGCATGCAACGCTTCAAACCTTCTACGGCGCATTCACCCGCAAAAATCCCGATCTTCTCGACGAAGCCGTCACGCCCGGCTGGCAGGACATTCCGCTGGCGCCGGGCCAGGGGCCAGGACCGGCAGGACTGAAGCCGATCATCCTCGGCTTCATCGATTCCCTGCCTGATGTCCAGATCCTGGTCGACGAAGTCATCGGCCTCAACGATCGCGCCGGCGTTCGCGCCCGCATCGTCGGCACGCAGCGCGGCGCGCTCTTCGGCATTCCGCCGACGAACCGCCGAATCGAAATCGCGCTTCATGAATTCCACCGTTTCGAAGGCGACAGGATTTCCCACACCTGGCATCTCGAAGACTGGTTCGGCATGCTGCATCAGCTCGGCGCCTGGCCGCCGAAGACGATGCCGCTGCTTCAGGAGCGCGCGTGATGAAAGCCGCCCGCATCCATGCCTACGGCGCGATCGGCGACATCCGCATCGACGATGTTCCCGAGCCGGTGGTGGGTCTCGACGATGTCCTCATCCGTGTCGAGGCCGCAGCAGCCAATCCGATGGATAACAAGCTGATCGCCGGCTACCTGAAGGATTTCTTTCCCCTCGCCTTCCCTCATGTGCTGGGGACCGATCTCACCGGCACGGTCGTTGCAACGGGCCGGATGGTCGCCACCGTCAAGCCCGGCGACAGGGTGATTGCGCGCACCGAGCCGGCCGCCGGCGGCGCCTTTGCCGAACTGGCGGCCGTGCCCGCGCGCCTGGTCGTGCCGGTTTCGCCGGCGCTGCCGCTCAAAAGCCTCGCCGGTCTGCCGACGGCTGCGGCCAGCGCCTGGCAGGCTTTGTTCGAAGCCGCAACCGTCCAGCCCGGTCAATCGGTGCTGGTCCATGCCGGCGCCGGCGGTGTCGGCAGCTTTGCCGTCCAGTTCGCAAGGCGTGCCGGAGCGCATGTGACGGCAACGGCATCTGCGGCCAATCTCGATCTCGTCGGCTCGCTCGGCGCCGAGGCGGTGATCGATTACCGCAGCCAGGACTTCGCCGCCCTGCTGACGTCCGTCGACGTCGTGATCGATACGGTCGGCGGTGAAACATTGCAGCGCTCGCTCGGCATCATCCGCCGGGGCGGAAAGCTCGTCGGTCTGTCGGCGCCCTTCGACACCGAAGGGGCGAAAGCGCGCGGCATCGATGCGCAATTCCTGTTTCACCAGAGCGATGCGGGCCGCCTCGCCGCAGTGGCAGCGCTCGTTACAGATGGTCACCTGCAGAGCGTCATTGGCCGGGAGTTTGCTCTTGCCGATACCGCTGAAGCGCTGCGGGCTCTTTCGAAGGGCGGTTCTCGCGGCAAGACGCTGCTGATGCCATAGGCAACCGCTGGAGCATGATGCCGAAAAGTGTGCGCGATCTTCTCAAGACATCACGATCTAACTCGTTAATTTAGAAGAGGATTCAGATTTTAGGCCAACGGGCCTAAAATCATCCTGTTCTAGAGCATGTCGCGCAAAAGTGTGCAGCGGTTTTGCGGCAACGACATGCGTAAAAACAAAGAGCTAAAGCGCGTCGCATGAATCAAATTTGACGCGACGCGCTTTAGCGCAGAAGCAGGATCAGTCCGGGTCTCCTGGCCGATCCTGCTTCGCCGCCGCAACGGAACCGATCAGCGCGCGGAACCACTGCTGTCCCACATGAGAATCGTTGCGGCGATGCCATGACAGCGCGAAAGAGACCGGCGGCAGCTCGATCGGCGGCCTGTGGACGGACAGCCTGGCGCGATGATCCGAAACCTCAACGATCCCCTGCATCAGCGTGGCGACGAGATCGGTCTCGGCGACGATCGCCGGCGCCGCATACATTTGCGGCAGCGTCAGGCCCAGCCTGCGCCGCAGTCCGAGTTCCGAAAGCCTTCGGTCGACATGGCCGTAACGATCGCCTTCCGGCGATACGAGCAGATGGTCAAGGCTGACGAAGGTTTCGAGGTCGAGGCACTTTGCCGCTGGGTGATCGGCGCGGACGATCGAAACGAAGCTCTCCTCGAAAAGCAGCCGCGAAAGGATCCGCGGCGACGAGGAGACCGGCACGCCGATTGCCGCATCGACCTCGCCGGCATCGAGCATTTCCACCGCCCGTTCGCGGACGGTGAAACCCTTGACGTCGACGCTGACATTCGGCGCGACCCGCCTGATTGCGGAGAGCAGTTTCGGCAGCAGCACGAAGGCCGGATGTTCGGAGAGACCGAGGCGAAACGAAGCCGATGACGACTGCGGGTCGAAGGCGCCGCTGAAGGCCAGCGCCTCCTGCGCATGCCGCAGCGATTTTCCGATCGGCTCAGCGAGATCGAGTGCCCGCGGCGTCGGCTCCAGCCCGTTCGGGCTGCGCACGAACAGTTCATCCTGGAAAAGCTGCCGCAACCGGGCGAGCGCCGCACTCATCGCCGGCTGGGTGCGGCCGATGCGGGCGCCGGCCCTTGTGACACTGCGCTCTGCCATGATCGCATCGAAGGCGACGAGAAGGTTGAGATCGATCGAGGAGAGATTATTCATGGCGTGGATGATAGGCGCCCGCCGCTATCGATTGCAAGCATGCCGAGAGCCGGTGACGTCAGGCCTGTCGCTGAAAGCGTTAGCGCGGCTCCTTGAAGATGTTCAGATAGGCGGGGTCGAATTCGGCGATTTCCTGCAGGCGCTCCCAGTCGACGATGGTGATCGTCCGGTTCTCCCAAGTAAAGACGCCCTCGCGCCTCAGCGCCTGCAGCGTCTTGTTCAGGTGGACGACGGAAACGCCGAGCACATCGGCCATCTCGATCTGCGTCAACGGAAACTGGAAGCTGGCGCCGCGCGTCCGCTTGACGACCTGCAGGCGCACGAAAAGCTCGCAGACGAGGTGGGCGATATGGGCGCGTTTGGAGCGCCGGCCCATGGCGACGATCCACTCGCGGTGAATGGCGCCATCGACAAGCGTATCGAGCCAGAGCAGCCGCGTCAGATGCGGCATGCGCTCGGTGATCGCCCTGAGATCGGCATGATCGGCGAAGGCGACATGACAGGTCGACAGAGCAACGATGCCGTGATCCATCTTCTTGACGGGAAAGGCATGCAGATCGACGAAATCGCCGGCGACATGCAGCGCGGTGATCTGTCGGCTGCCATCGGCCATCACCTTGTAGCGCGCCGCGAAACCATCGAGCAGCAGCGTGCTGTAGGGCGGGCGGCTGCCTTCGAGGACGATATCCTCTCCCGCAACAAAATGCCTGTCCTTGACCAGGATCGACCTGAGAAGGTTCTCCTCCTCGGCCGAAAGCACGTCGCGGCTTCCAAGATTGAGCAGCAGGGCTTCAATCACGGGCTTTTCCGCCGATAGCACAAGAGGAGATCATGATGATGCGACCTGTATTTTCTATAAGAATCAATGCCTAGCCTCGGGAACAATTGTCTTCATCTGTACTTTCCCCCTGTGACGACAGGAAAAAACATGGCTCGCTACTTTTTCGATCTACATAACGGCGAAGGTCCCACACGCGATGAGCACGGCACCGAGCTCAGATCGCGCGCGGACATTCCGAAAGAGGTGACCCGCATCCTGCTGGATGTGGCCCGTGACGAGCTGCCGGCGGGTGATCGCACCATCATCGCCGTCACCGTTCGCAACGAAAGCGGCGACCCAGTTACGGTTGCCAGCCTCATCTTCAACAATGAGTGGCTCGATGTATTGCGATAGGCCGCCATTCAAGGCTTGCCGTCGATCTTCTCCGCATAGTCCGACGCGGTGGCCGCGACGATTGAGTTCTCTTTATGCATGTCGTCATCCCGGAACCGCTACACACTTCCGGGCGACATGCATTAAGACCCGCCTTCATAGCCGGCAATTAACTTTGACATAGTCGCGCCATTGCTTGGAGCAACATCGTAGACGGCTTGCCGGCTGCGGCTATTTGGGTATTTCCTCGAGGATCAGCCGGATCTCCGCAAGCGGTCGCCGGCTTTCGTCAAAGAGTTCCACCGACAGCATGTTCAAAGGTTCTGCCGGCAGACCTTCGGCGGCCATCTCCGCCAGCACGCGCCGGGCCTCCGCTTTCGCGGCCTCGATGGAGGCGAACTCATATCCTGTCTCGGTCGCCCCGACGCCATCACCGTCGAGGAGCTGAAAGTAGAATTTCGGCACGACACATCCCCCGCTAGATCAGTCTAACGAGCCCGCGGGCCACATGTTCCCGATTGCTGATGTGTCTCACCTGCGGTGGTCAGAAGGTGCCGGCTTCCGGAGACGCCATTTCCTCGATGCCGTCGACGCGGTCGGGATAAAAGGCGAGATAGTCCTTGATGTTGCTGACGGCGGCATTCGGCGCTTCGTAGGTCCAGACGGCATTCTTCGAGCGCTCGCCGCCGGCAATGATGCTGTAATAGGCGGCGTCCCCCTTATAGGGGCAATGGCTGGCATGGTCGGTGCGCTGAAGCTGCGCCATGTCGACATCCCGACGCGGAATATACTGCACCGGCGGATAGGAGGCCTCGCGCAGCGTCAGCGCATCGTGGGTATCGGCAATCACCTTGCCAGCAAGCGTGACGACGACGCGGCAGGGATTGTGCTCGACGGTGATCGGATGATCCGGGCCCGGGATCTTGATCGATTTGTCTGACATGAGGTTCGTCTCCATGAGATATCGATCTGACTGAGATAGGTCGGGCATGCCGCCGGCCCAAGACCTATCCGGACGACATGCATTAGAATTCGAAACGCGGCGATGCCAGGCTCAGCATGGCGGTTTTCGGCTGAACCGCCCAGTGACGCGCCAGCGCCTCCGAAAGCGTTGCGACCAGCCTGCCGATATCCTCGCCGGCGGTAGCGTGCAGCGCCTCGGCGACGATCAACACTGAGCGCGTCTGCTGCCGCACCGCCGAAAGCCCGCTCTGCCGGTTGGTCCAGCGCCGCGCATGCGCCCTGTCTTCGCCGTCGGCAAAGATCACCTCGTTTACTTCCGGATGCTCGATTTTGCCGCCGAAGGTCAGATAGGTCTCTTGGCCGCCGGCGCGCCGAACCTCGAGATCGCCGGCAATCTGTTCGGCGTCGAAGACGGCGATCGGAATGGCGAAGGCGAGCGAAATCGCATTGCAGAGATCGACGAGCGGATGCAGGTGCGGCAGGCCATGCTCCTGGCGGAAGCGGCGCAACAGCGCCTCGGAAGCTGAGCGATATTGCGTCGGCTTCAGCCCCATGCGCGAAAAGCCGCGCCGCCACGCCTGGATTTCAGGAAATTCGCCCTCCTGCGCGGCGGCCAGCCGGGCCTCGGCAATCGTGCTGAAACTGGCAATCGCCTTCTCGACATCGGCATCCGCATGGATAGCGTCGACATGGAGCGCGCCGGCGCGAAGCTCCGGAAACGCCTGCCATATCGCATCGGAATGACGAAACTGCATGGCCTATCTCCCTCCGGATATATTCATTGCCGCCCGGCTGCCGGCAAAGGCAAGCCCGAGCACCGCCGCCAGCACGCAGGCGATGCCGGCGATCTGGTTGAGCCCGATCGGTTCGCCGAGGATCAGGAAAGCCAGCATGACGGCGCAGACCGGAGCGACTGCGGTGAAGAGCGCAGCTTCCGTGCCGCTCACCCTGGCCGCTCCCGCATACCAGAGCAGGAAGCCGCCGACGGTCGGCACCAGCGCATAATAGACGACGGCAATGATGGCGCTTGCAGGTATATCCGGTGTGACAGGCGCCGCGAAAGCCGCCGGGATGACGGCGACGACAAAGCCGATGCCGGCCATCAGCGTCGACTGGGCAAGCGGCGGAATGTCCGCCTTCAGTCTTTTGTTCAGCAGGATGAACAGCCCCTCGCAGACGACGGCGCAGAAGATCAGCAGATTGCCGGCGAGCGACCCGCCGGCCGCACCCGGCGTGACGGCGATCGAAAGCACGCCCGCCGTTGCAAGCGCCACGGCAAGGAGCAGGCCGCGCCCAGGCCTTTCGCGCAGCAGCAGGATGGAAATACCCGCCGAGACCACCGGCAGCGTGCCGATGACCACGCCGGCATCGGCGGCCGAACTGAGGCTGAGGCCTGAGATCAGCAGCGTCGTATAACCGACGCTGCCGGCGCCCGCCTGAACGACGAGAATCAGGCGATCGTGCCTGGAAAGCTTCGGCAGCCGGACGCCGCTTGCCCGCATCAGCACCAGCAAGACCGGAAAAGCCAGCGCGAAGCGCAGGGCGATGGCGGTAAATGGCGGCAGGCCCGATGCGATGAGCTTGCTTGCGATGACGGTGCTGCCCACCGTCAGCATCGCCAGCGCCAGATAGACATACCCTTGAACCTGCCTCGACATTCAACGCCTCCTGTTGGAACGCCGAGGAAACAACAGGGGCGTCTCGCGGTCTTGAACGAAATTGCAGGCGCCGGGACTTTAGAGAAAGGCGCCGGCATAGAGCCGCGGCGACAGGCCGTATTTGCGCACGAAGACCCGCGTCATGTGGCTCTGGTCGGCAAAGCCGCTGGCGAAGGCGGCTTCGGCAAGCGGCATGCCCTGAGCGATCAGCCGCCGGGCGATATGGATGCGGGCCTGGACGAGATAGGCATGCGGTGTCAGGCCCGTCGCCCTGGCAAAACCGCGCAGCACCTGGAAGCGGCTGAGCCCGCTTTCGCCGGCGAGATCGGCGAGCGAGACGGCGGCAAGCGGATCGTCGTCGATCAGATCCCGGGCCGCGCGGATCGACGCCGGCACCGGCGGCCGCTCGTCGCTGCCGCCGCGCTCCCGCATGACGTCGGCCACAAGCTGCAGCAGCAATTGCTCGCGCAACAGCCCATATCCCGACCCGCTCTCGGTCACCGCGCCAAACAATATTTCGAAGCGGGCGGCGATCGCCCTGTTGCGGATGACGGGATGGGGGATTTCCTGCCGCCCTGGCCCACCCTCGCCGATCTCTCGCGACAGGCCGGCGACGATCTCGGGATCGAAATAGAGGATGCGCCACGATCGCCCATCGCCGATCGGCGCCCCGTCATGCACCTCGTTCGGATTGACCGTGATGATATCGCCGGCCGCAGCCTCGACCATGCCGCGGCCGCTCAGCGATTTCTGCGCCCCTGATGAGACGAGGCCGATGCCGAACTGCTCATGCGTGTGCCTGGAGAAACTGTGACGCGTTTCCGCCTCCACCGCTTCGACGCCTGATAGCGCCGAGCGCAGCATCCTGAACTGGTTCTTCGCCATCGTCTGTCCGCAGGTTCGATTGCGGCCACTCTGCCAGCCGGATGGAGATGGCGCAACGGCTAGAAGAATTCGTCGAGCAGCCGATAATAGTCGAGCCTCACAGGATCCGCGGCCGGCATGCCGTAACGATCGAGGAAGGGCTGCACCAGCGCCTCGCCGAAATTAGAGGCGATGCTGCGGCAGGCGAGCGCGATATCCTGATAGCGGTCGGCGACGCCGAGCCGGCTGCAATCGATATAGCCGGAGAACCCGTCCTCGGAGGCGATGAAATTCGGCAGGCAGGCATCGCCATGGGTGACGACGAGGTCTTCGCGGCCCGGCCTTCTGGTTTCGAGTTCGGCAAACAGCGTCTCGGCACTTTTCCCAAGCCGCGTCTCGTCGAAATCGGTCTCGTCGACACTACCGGCCTGCATCCGCGCTTTGGCTACCGCCATGCGTTTCTCCCGCCGGTGATCGAAGGGGCAGGATGTGATCGGCAGACGATGTAACTCGAGAAGCGCCGCAGCCAGCAATTCGACCCGCGCCAGCGGCGTCAGCGCCGATGCACTGGCAAGATCATTGCCCGGCAGCGCGCCGATCAGCAGCCAGTTGCGCCCGCCGTGGCTTTCCCGGCCGATCACTTCGGGACACGGCAAGCCGGCGGTCTTCAGCCAGTCAAGCCGGGCGGCTTCATCGGCAAGCTCGCCGAACGGCCCCGCTGCCTCGACCTTCAGATAGAGGACCGGCTGCCCCTCGCCTTCCAGCCGGAAGACGCTCGCGGTGGAACGGCCGAGCGTATCGCGTTCGAACCGGTAGCCGGACAGCCGCTCGGCAAGCGCTGCCGGCAATGTTTTGGAAAATGTCAATGCAGCGTTTCGGCGGGCGCCGCTTCGAGCAGAATCTCGAACGCCTCTTCCAGAGCCGCCACCAGAATATCGGTCAGCTCGTCACCCTTGTGTTCCAGGAACAGCGCGCTCACGGCTTCATCCTGACGCTCAAGAAAACGCTCGATCTCGTTCGACATATCATTGTCCTCTCTCACCGTATCATCACGGCCATGAGGAGAGGCTAGATGCGGTTCCTTGCGTGTGGCTTGTTGCCGATGAGACGAAAGCCCATCGCGAGGACTAGTCAAGAATATCGTACTTCGCATACTGACTGCGGGGGATCAACCCGCCAACTTCGTGGGCAAACGACACAACTTTCGTCGCTCCCTCATCCAACTCGCACCTGAAACGAACGTGGTACCAGCCTTTGGCTGTGCTAAAGGCCGCATCGTCGACGTTAAGAATGCTGCCGGCTCGCAATCCAAAACTGGGCAATGAGATGGGGAAATAACGCGGCGAACCGTGAATAAGTTGGGCCTGAAGCTCGGTGGCGCAAAGCGTGGCCACTCGATTTTTACGTGGAAGGCCATTGATCGCAGTTTGCGCAAATGAACTGCCATCGTTCGTCTGTGAAAACAGCGTTTTTGCCTTGGGTAGATCGCTGTTTTTAGTAATCACTTTCGGCGTCGCGGTGGTCTTTTCTTCAGACGGTTTGGCCTGCTCGATCGTCGTATTGGCGTCGCCAGACACGTCTGTCCGCGGCCCATCACGCTCCGGCGAAACCTCTGCCGTCGCAACCTCAGGAAGCTTCACATCATCCGGCACTGGTTTTGATGGAGGCTCCTCGGTTTTAGGCTTTTCGGCCGCCGTCTTTGTCGGCGCCTGCTGCGGTTCGATATCCTGCTGCGGCGAGTTCGCTGCAGGTTTAATTTCACCCTGAGAAGAATTTCCCGTCAGCGACTTTTCCGGGCCACTATTCTTGTCGCCAAACTCGATGACCGGGCGCAGGGTCGGCATCGGCTTCGCTTGCACGGGAGCTTTCTTAGCCTGCGGCGGCGGGGGCGGAGGCGGTGGTGGCGGAGGCGGCGGTTGCTTCTTCGCCTGTTCCTGCGGCTTCAGCTCCGGCGGTTTTTCCTCTTTGGGCTCCGGCTTCTTCTCCTCCGGCGGCGGAACGAGTTCGACCTTCACGCTCTCCTCTTCGGCAGGCTTCGGCTCGATCTTCGGCAGCCCGAAGATCAGAAGCGCGACAAGGGGGATATGCAGAAGTACGGACGCACCGATGCCCCAGCGGATTTCAGGCCGCTGTTTTCCCGTTTCGTGCTGCGTTTCCGCTGGTGCCACGTCTTCTTCAGTCACAGCAGCGATGTGGCCTTTAAAACCGGCAGCATCAAGCCACAAAAGAAAAAAACCGCGTGATCGCAACAGCGATTGGCGTCATTGGTCGGCCGCCCCGTCATCGGCCACCAGATCATGCGCCTGCCATTCACCCTGCGGAATGGCATCGCCGACGAGAAAGGCGAAGGACATGACCTTGCCGGATCCGGCGTGGAGCCCGCATTTGAACTGGATGTTGTACCACTTGCCCTTGCTGCGGAAGGCGCCGCCCCTCACCTCGACGCTGTTGCCGCCGACCTTCTCCGGCGCCATCGCATAGGGGGCGAGCGTGTCAGGCCGCATATCCGGCCGGGCGCGGCGGACTTGTTCCAGCGCCTCAAGGTCGCAAAGCTGCAGATTGCGCTCGCCACCGGCAAGGCCGCGCAGCGCTTCTCGGGCGCCCCGGCTGCGCGGATCGGCCAGCACCTTGTCGGAAAACAGCCGGCTTGCCGCAACGAATTCAGCCGGCTTTGGCACCAGTGGAGCGATTGGCGTCACCGACGGCATTGCTGCGGCAGGTGCACTATCGACAACCGGCGCAGGCCTTTGGGCTTGGGGCGCTACGGCTTCTGGCTTTGCCGGCTCTGGCGATAGCGCCCTGGCCGGCTCGGGCATGATTGGTGGCCCCACCGGCTGCGGAACGATCTCCACCGAGAGACCGTCATCCGGCAATGGCAGCGGCGGCTCGGCCTTCGGCAACAGCAGCAGGAGCGCCAGGATCGCTGCGGCATGCAAGGCGAAGGACGCTGCCGCGCCCCACTGGATTCCGTCATCCCGTTTGCCGGCCGTCAGCTCCATCGGTCAGGAAGCCGCTGTCGGAGGATCGGCGGAGATCATGAAACTGAGGCGCGCTTTCATCATGGAACTTGCCGGAATAATCGGGCCAGGAGCCCTGCCGCGGAAATTGAAGCACGGCGAGACACTGTCAGCACAGCCGAAGCTCTGCAACCTTCAAGTTCGACGATCTCCGTTTCCGACTACCCGAGCGAGCCGATGATCTCCCGATAGGCGGCTTCCGGGAATGCCTTCAGTGTCTGGGTGCGGACATTGCCGCCCATCGCCAGCGAGAGGCCAAACCGCGCCATGACGGCATCGTCAGGCGCTTCGCAGACAGCCACCATGTCGTGGCCGCCCATCGTCAGAAAGAACTGGCTGAACGAGCCGCCCATGTCGCCGAGCAGTTTCTTCGCCGCATCCAGCCGTTTTGATGAGTCGCGAACGTTGCGCACACCTTGGTCCGTCCAGTTGATCAGCACAATGTAAGTGGTCACTTCGCACCTCCCATCGGAGGATTCGCCCGACACGGGCATGCGTCGGTCCTCGCTCGCGCATCGCGATCGATTTCTTCCCCCGTCGCCGGACTATAATCTTGTCACCACCGAGCGACAAGAAAGCCACCGGGATCATTGGTATTAGGCGTGTCGCCCAAAAGTGTGCGGCAGTGGCGCAAAGATCGAAAGCAAAAGCCGGACATGAAGCCCGGCTTTCGCAATCCTAGAGTTCTTGTTGCCCCTTAGCTGTCGAGGAACGAGCGCAGCTTTCTGGAGCGGCTCGGATGTTTCAGCTTGCGCAGCGCCTTTGCCTCGATCTGGCGGATACGTTCGCGGGTGACCGAGAACTGCTGGCCGACTTCTTCGAGCGTATGGTCGGTGTTCATGCCGATGCCGAAGCGCATGCGGAGCACACGTTCCTCGCGCGGCGTCAGCGAGGCGAGAACACGGGTCGTCGTTTCGCGCAGGTTCGCCTGGATGGCGGCGTCGATCGGCAGCAGCGCGTTCTTGTCCTCGATGAAATCCCCGAGATGCGAATCCTCTTCGTCGCCGACCGGCGTTTCGAGCGAGATCGGCTCCTTGGCGATCTTCAGGACCTTGCGGACCTTTTCGAGCGGCATGGCGAGCTTTTCCGCCAGTTCTTCCGGCGTCGGCTCGCGGCCGATCTCGTGCAGCATCTGGCGCGAGGTACGAACGATCTTGTTGATCGTCTCGATCATGTGCACCGGAATGCGGATCGTGCGGGCCTGGTCGGCGATCGAACGGGTGATCGCCTGACGGATCCACCAGGTCGCATAGGTCGAGAACTTATAGCCGCGGCGGTATTCGAACTTGTCGACCGCCTTCATCAGGCCGATATTGCCTTCCTGAATGAGGTCGAGGAACTGCAGGCCGCGGTTCGTGTATTTCTTGGCGATGGAGATGACGAGGCGAAGGTTCGCTTCGACCATTTCCTTCTTGGCGATGCGCGCTTCGCGCTCGCCCTTCTGCACCATGTGGACGATGCGGCGGAATTCCGAAATCGAAATGCCGGTCTCGGTCGCCAGATTCTGGATCTCCTGGCGGATGTCGCGGATCGTCGTGTTTTCGCCACGGGCGAATTCCTTCCAGCCGCGGGCGGCCAGATTGCCGATCGACTTCATCCAGTTCGGATCGAGCTCGGCGCCCTGATACTGCTCCAGGAAGCTATCGCGCTTGACACCGTAGGATTCGGCCAGACGCAGCAGGCGGCCCTCGTTGGAAACGAGGCGCTTGTTGATGTCGTAAAGCTGCTCGACCAGGGCGTCGATGCGGTTCTGGTTCAACGACAGAGACTTGACGGCCTTGATGAGCTCATCCTTGAGCTCCTTGTAGCGGCGCTCCTGTGCGGTCGACAGCGTGCCGGAAGCCGACAGGCGCTGCTCGACCTGCTGGTCCTGCAGCTTGCGCAGCTTCTTGTAGGTCTCAGCGATCGTATCCAGCGTCTCCATCACCTGCGGGCGAAGCTCGGCTTCCATCGCCGCCAGCGAAAGGTTGGATTCGTCCTCGTCCTCTTCCTCCTCCTCGGGAGGCAGGCCCTCGCCGCCGACATCGGTGATGTCGTCGTCGCCGGAGCGGGCGCGGCGGGTCTTTTCCTTTTCCTCGGCGGCCTTGCGGTCGGCCTCGATCTTCTCGGGGCTCTGGAACTGCGGCGCGGCCTTGGCTTCAGGACCGGAATAAGTGGTTTCGAGATCGATGATCTCGCGCAGCAGCGTCGTACCTTCGTTGAGTTCATCGCGCCAGATGATGATCGCCTGGAAGGTCAGCGGGCTCTCGCAGAGGCCAGCGATCATCGTTTCGCGGCCGGCCTCGATGCGCTTGGCGATGGCGATTTCGCCCTCGCGGGAAAGAAGCTCCACCGAGCCCATCTCGCGCAGATACATGCGCACCGGGTCATCGGTACGGTCGGTCGGTTCTTTCTTCTTGGCGGTTGCGAGCGCGGTACCGCTCGAAGGCGCGAGTTCGCCGCCTTCGCTCTCCTCGTCGCCGCCGGCATCGTCGTCATCGCCGCCGCCGGAAGCACCGGCTTCCTCGGCTTCTTCATCCTCTATGACGTTGATGCCCATGTCCGACAGCATCGACATCGTGTCTTCGATCTGCTC
Organism: Rhizobium sp. 268; assembly: GCF_036571585.1. NCBI lineage: Bacteria > Pseudomonadati > Pseudomonadota > Alphaproteobacteria > Hyphomicrobiales > Rhizobiaceae > Rhizobium > Rhizobium sp. 268. Next base: position 23,848 of record NZ_JAPPSO010000023.1, read on the forward strand.
GGACGTCACTTCTTCGGACGGCAGGACCGCGTTGAGCTCGTCCATCGTCACATAGCCGCGCTTCTTGGCGGCTTTGATCATCTTCTTGACCGCGTCGTCGGAAAGATCGAGAAGAGGGCCGTCGCTTGCGCCGTCGCGTTCGACTTCCGCGTCTTCGTTCTCTTTGACCTTGGTTGCCATTTATATCGTCGCCTTCCTGACGCTATCCAATCTCGCTACGGTGAATGGGCCGTCTCAGGGCCTGACACGTCGCTCGCGCCGCCCTAGAATCACCTTTGCCCACCTAACGGGATGACATTTAAAGCCTGATTAACCACGATCGCCGGCACCGGACAGCAAAGCTTTTTTGCTTTTGGATTTCCGGCCATGGTTGCGCGATCCGCCTTGACCCAGTTCACCGTTTCAACAAGTCGAACGGTGATTCCCACATTTTTTGTTCTCGTCAAGCTTTTCTACAAAAAAAGCTCACGAAAGATCGGAAAAAGCCTTATCCACAGGCTTTGAACCGCGGCAGCGATTGCGAACCCTTATTTAAGATGCGGCGAACAAAAGACAAGGGCAGCATGGATATTGGCCGCCATGCCAGTTGTTCGCGGCATTTTTGCGGTCCTATCGTTGGTCTATTCGCCTTTGTCGGGACAAATATCGGCTACTTTGCCTCGCCGTCATAGGCCGTCACCTTCAGCGCGCCGAGATCGACCGCGGGAATGCAGCGCAGATTGACCGAGGCCATGGCCGCGCCATTCGGGCCTACCCCCTCGCCAAACGGCGCGATGCCGCACTTGGCGCAGAAGTGATGCCGGATGACATGCCTGTTGAAAGTATAGGTCGAGAGATCCTCTTCAGGCGTCTTCAGCACCAGCTTGTCGCGCGGCACGAAGGCGAGAAGCCCGCCTCGCCGGCGGCAGAGCGAACAATTGCAGTCCAGCGCCTCGGTAAATTCGCCTTCGACCTCGAATGCGACCTTGCCGCAGTGGCAGCTTCCTTCATAGAGCATGTCTTTCTCCTCACATCCAATCCATTACGACCTTGCCGGAGTTGCCCGACCGCATCGCCTCGAAGCCGTCGCGGAAATCGTCGATGCCGATGCGATGGGTTATGATCGGCGCAAGGTCAAGGCCGCCCTGGACGAAGGCGATCATCTTGTACCAGGTCTCGAACATCTCGCGGCCATAGATGCCCTTGAGATTGAGCATCTTGAAGATCACCTTGTTCCAGTCGATCTCGAAACCGGCCGGCGCAATGCCGAGAATGGCGATCTTGCCGCCATTGTTCATCTTATCGATCATGTCGCGGAAGGCGGGTGCTGCCCCCGACATCTCGAGCCCGACATCGAAACCCTCCGTCATGCCGATCGTCTTCATCACGTCGGCCAGATTTTCGCGCGACGCGTCGACGACATGGTCGATCCCCAGTTTGCGTGCCAAGTCCAGCCGGTGCGGATTGATATCGGTGATGACGACCTTGCGGGCGCCGGAGCGTTTAGCGACGAGCGCCCCCATGATGCCGATCGGCCCGGCGCCGGTGACGAGCACGTCCTCGCCGACCAGATCGAAGGAGAGTGCGGTGTGCACGGCATTGCCGAACGGATCGAAGATGGCGGCAATCTCATCGGAAATATCCTCCGGGATCGCCACGACATTGCTTTCGGGGATGCAGACGAACTCGCCGAACGAACCCGGCCGGTTGACGCCGACGCCGAGCGTGTTGCGGCAGAGATGCCCCCTGCCCGCCCGGCAGTTGCGGCACTTGCCGCAGACGATATGCCCCTCGCCGGAAACCCGCTCGCCGACATGGTAGCGGGTGACCGCCGAACCGATCTCGGCGATCTCGCCGGAGAATTCATGGCCGACGACCATCGGCACGGGAATAGTCTTCTGCGCCCACTGGTCCCAGTTCCAGATATGGACGTCGGTGCCGCAGATCGCCGATTTCCTCACCCGGATCAGCACGTCGTTCGGCCCGACCTCCGGCACCGGCACATTCTCCATCCAGAGCCCGACTTCTGCTTTCGATTTGACCAGTGCCTTCATCATGTTCGACATCGACTATATCCCGCCCTTGTTCTGGTGCCGGACCTTGCGACTCCCTCTTCTCCCCAGCGGGGAGAAGGTGCCCGTAGGGCGGATGAGGGGGCGGCTCGGCAGGCCATCAAATCCAATATTGCTTCTCGCTCAACGCTCGAAACGTCGCTTCGCTCCGCCCCCTCATCCGACCCTTCGGGCCACCGACCGGGGTCGCGCCACGGGTCTCAACCCGTCCTTCGGACTCCCGATGGGGAGAAGAGGGAGCAAGCCGCGCCGGTCTCACGTCAAGCTAAGAAGCAACGCCTCATTCTCAAATCACACCCAATTCCCGCCCTGCCTCGGCAAAGGCCGCAATCGCCCGCTCGACATCCCGCCTCGAATGCGCCGCCGACATCTGCGTGCGGATGCGGGCCTGGCCTTTCGGCACGACCGGGAAGGAAAAGCCGATGACGTAAATGCCCTTCTTCAGCATCAGCCCCGCCATGTCCTGGGCAAGCTTGGCGTCGCCGAGCATGACCGGGATGATCGGATGGCCTTTGCCGGCGAGCGTGAATCCCAGCTTCGTCATCTCGCCGCGGAAGAGATCGGCATTGTCGGACAGGCGTTGGCGCAAGGCGTCACCATTTTCGATGAGGTCGAACACCTTCAGCGAGGCGGCGGCGATGACCGGCGCCAGCGTATTGGAGAACAGATAGGGCCGCGAGCGCTGCCGCAGCCATTCGACGACCTCCGCCTTTGCCGAGGTATAACCGCCCGAGGCGCCGCCGAGCGCCTTGCCGAGGGTGCCGGTGATGATGTCGATCCGGCCCTCGACGCCGCAATGTTCGGGCGAGCCGCGGCCGTTCCTGCCGACGAAGCCGACCGCATGGCTGTCATCGACCATGACCATGGCGCCGTATTTCTCGGCGAGATCGCAGACGCCGCTGAGATTGGCGATGATGCCATCCATCGAGAAGACGCCGTCGGTGGCGATCAGCTTGAAGCGGCTGCCTTCGGCCTTCTTCAATTCCTCTTCGAGCGCTGCCATATCGTTGTTGGCGTAGCGGAAGCGCTTGGCCTTCGAAAGCCTGACGCCGTCGATAATCGAGGCGTGGTTCAGCGCGTCCGAGATGATCGCGTCTTCCTCCGAGAGCAGCGTTTCGAAAAGTCCGCCATTGGCGTCGAAGCAGGAGGAATAGAGGATCGTATCCTCCATGCCGAGGAAAGAGGAAATGCGCGCTTCGAGCTGCTTGTGCTCCTCCTGCGTGCCGCAGATGAAGCGCACCGAAGCCATGCCGTAACCGTAGCGGTCGAGCGCCTGCTTGCCGGCCTCGGCCAGTTCCTCATTGTCAGCAAGGCCGAGATAATTGTTAGCGCAGAAATTCAGCACGCGCTCGCCGGTCGAAATGGCAATTTCGCCTGCCTGCTTGGAGCTGATCACCCGCTCGGATTTATAGAGGCCGGCATCCTTCAGCGCCGAAATTTCGGCCCTGAGATGGGAGAGAAATGGCGAGGTCATGGGCGGCCCTTCCTGATGTTTTTTATAGCTTCCGGGTTAGCATATCGCCATCGGCTTGTCTTGTTCAGCGCCGGGCCGAGATCGGCAGGCACATCGCCCGATCCTTTCAGCCGTCATGCGCCAGGATGATCTCCAGGAACGCATCGCCATAACGCTCGAGCTTCGCCTGGCCGACGCCCGATATTGCAAGCAGCTCCTTGCGGCTCCTCGGCTTTTCCGTGGCAAAGGCGATCAGCGTCGTATCGGGAAAGACGACATAGGGCGGCACGCCGAGCGATTTGGCGATCGCCATGCGCTCGGCCCGCAACGCCTCGAACAGAGCGCCGTCGGCGCCCGACAGTCCCGACTTGCGCTCGCTGCGTTCCGCCTTCTTCGTGCGCCGTTCGGAGGCCGGGCGGTCCTTGCGGAAGAACACCTGCCGCTCTTGCTTGAAGACGGCGCGCGCCTCCGGCTCCAGCTTCAGCGCGCCATAGGCTTCGTGATCGACACGGATCAGCCCCATGGCAAGCAGCTGGCGGTAGACGGATTGCCAGGTGCGCGATGGAATATCCTTGCCGGCGCCGAAGACCGGCATATCGACATGGCCGAAACGCTCGGTCTTTTCGTTGACGTTGCCGATAAGCACGTCGATGACGTGGCCGGCGCCGAAGCGTTCACCGGTGCGGTAGATCGCGGCCAGCGCCTTGATCGCCGCTTCCGTGCCCTCCCAGGTCTCGACCGGCTTCAGGCAAGTGTCGCAATTGCCGCATTGTCCGGCATGCGCCTCGCCGAAATGCGCAAGGATCGCCTGGCGGCGGCAGGAAGCGGTCTCGCAGATCGCAAGCAATGCATTGAGTTTGGCGCGCTCGACCCGCTTGATCTCCGCAGCAGCATTGCCCTCGTCGATCATCCGGCCGCGCTGGATGACATCGGCCATGCCATAGGCCATCCAGACCTCGGACGGCAGGCCGTCGCGGCCGGCGCGCCCGGTCTCCTGGTAGTAGGCCTCCACCGAACCCGGTAGGTCGAGATGAGCGACATACCGCACATTCGGCTTGTCGATGCCCATGCCGAAGGCGACGGTGGCGACCAAGCAGAGGTTTTCCTCTTTCAGAAAGGCATCCTGATTGGCGTCGCGAACCGCCCTGTCCATGCCGGCATGGTAGGCAAGCGCGCGTACGCCCTGGCCGTTCAGCCATTCGGCCGTATCCTCGACCTTGGCGCGCGACAGGCAATAGACGATGCCGCTGTTTCCCTTGTGGCCGGACAGGAAGCGCAACAGCTGCTGGCGCGGCTGATCGCGCTCGACAATTTCGTAAGCGATGTTCGGCCGGTCAAAGCTGGTGGTGAAGGTCCGGGCAGCGTCGAGCCCCAGCCGCTCGATAATGTCGTCGCGCGTATGCGGATCGGCGGTCGCCGTCAGCGCCACACGCGGCACGCCCGGATATTGCTCGCCAAGCTGGCCGAGCGCGCGATATTCCGGCCGGAAATCATGCCCCCACTGCGAGACGCAATGCGCCTCGTCGATCGCAAACAGCGCGATCTTCTCGTTGGCGATCAGCTCGCGGAAACCATCGGTCAGAATGCGCTCGGGCGTCACGTAGAGAAGATCGAGCCGGCCGGCCGAAAGCGCGCGGCGGACTTCGACGAACTCCTCGCGCGACAGTGACGAATTGAGCGCGGCGGCGCGGATCCCGAGCTGCTTCATCGCCTCCACCTGATCGCGCATCAGCGCAATCAGCGGCGAAACGACAATGCCGACGCCATCGCGGCAGAGCGCCGGGATCTGGAAGCATAACGATTTGCCCGCGCCTGTGGGGAAGAGCACCACCGCATCGCCGCCCGATACCACATGTTCGACCACCTGCTGCTGCTTGCCGCGGAAGGAGGAATAACCATAGACCTGCTTGAGAATATCGAGCGGCGCGCGGCCGGCGGAAAACAGCGCGTCGGAGGCGGAAAAGCCCGGTTCGTTCCGTTCGGTCTGCGGCATCAGTGGTTCGCCGCCCCTTTGACGCGGCCGGAGAGCACGCCGAAGCCGTCGATGATCGCCTCCTGGTTCTCAAGCCGCACACCTTCGAAATGCACTTCCTGCTGGGCCCGCATCAGTTGAACGATCGCCTCGCCGTCGCCGGCTTCGGTCGCCAGCGCAATCTCGCGTTCAAGTTCCATCTTCTGCCGGCGCAGCGCCTTTGCCCGTTTATGGAAGGCGAGCGCCTGGCGATAACCCTCACGCGCATCCTCCATCGCCGCCTCCTCGGTTGCCGTCCAGAGTCTGGCATTGCGCACCTGCTGGTCGAGGTTCTTGATCAGCGGAGCGAAGCCTTCGAATTCCAGCCGTTCGGTCAGATATTCGCGCGTCAGATGCGGGCCGGCGACGGCAGCCGCTGCCCCAAGCACAGCCGACCAGAGCTGCTTCAACTCGCGGCTGTCATAATCGATCGCGGCGATCTCGTCATAATCGTCGATCATCAGCGACGGATGATTGACGATGGTGAGCGCCAGCACACTTTCGCGCAGCGCCGTATTGTCCCTGTGGCCGCGCACCGGGCCTGAGCGGGCGAGCCGGTCGGAAATAAGGCTGGGGCTTTTCGGCCCTGCCTTAACAGCATTGTCGCGGCCAGGCCGGGAATTGCCGCTGAATCCGCGGCGCTCGCCATTGTTGCGGTTCTGAAACTGCGGCTGGAAGAAGACGTTCAGCCGGTCGCGAATATCCTGCTGGTAATGACGGCGCACATTCTCGTCGGCGATGACGGCGACCAGTTGCTTCAGCCGCGCCTCGAGTTCGGCGCGCGCCTCGGGCGTGTCGAACTTGCCGGTATTGACCTCGCGGCTCCACAGCATCTCCGACAGCGGCTTGGCCTGGCTCATCACCTTGTCGAAGGGTGCGCGGCCGTAATCGCGCACGAGATCGTCCGGGTCCTTGCCATCAGGCAAAAGTGCGAAGCGGACGGAACGGCCGGGCTTCAAATGCGGCAGCGCCAGTTCGGCGGCGCGATTGGCAGCGCGAATGCCGGCGCCGTCGCCGTCGAAGCAGAGCACCGGCTGCGGCACCATCTTCCAAAGCAGCTCGAGCTGGTTTTCGGTGAGCGCCGTGCCGAGCGGCGCCACCGCATTCTCGATGCCCGCCTGATAGAGCGCGATCACGTCCATATAGCCTTCGACGGCGATGATGGTGCCGCCGGCATTCTCGTCCTGAGCATCGCCGCGGCCCGGCCCCTGGATAGCGCGGCGCGCGCGGGCGAAATTATAAAGGACATTGCCCTTGTGGAAGAGTTCCGTCTCGTTGGAATTCAGATATTTCGCCGGCGCATCCGATGACATGGCGCGGCCGCCGAAGGCGATCACCTTTTCGCGCGACGAGAGGATCGGGAACATGATGCGGTCGCGGAAGCGATCGTAGGACACCGGCACGTTTTCATGAACAACCAGGCCGCAAGCCTCGATCTGCTCTTTGGTGACGCCCTTGCCGGCGAGGAATTCCTTCAGCGCATTGCGGCTGTCAGGCGCATAGCCGAGACGGAAGGTCTCGATGGTGCGCCCGGTTAGCCCGCGGTCGCGCAGATAGGCGCGCGCCCTCGCCCCATTCGCCGTCTGCAATTGATCCTGGAAAAATTGTGTCGCCATTTCCATGACGTCGATCAGCGAGCCGCGTTCCTTCTCGCGCTTCTCCATCACAGGATCGGCAAGCGGCATCGGAACGCCGGCCATATCGGCGATCTGCTGGACCGCCTCGGGAAAGCTTAGACCCTCAAGCTCGGTGAGGAAGCGGAAGTGGTCACCGGTGACGCCGCAGCCGAAGCAGTGATAGCGGCCCTTCCGGTCCTCGCAGTGGAAGCTCGGGGATTTCTCGCCGTGAAACGGGCAGCAGGCCCAGTAATCGCCGCGCGACACATTGGTCTTGCGCTTATCCCAGCTGACACGGCGCGCAATCACGTTCGAAATCGGAACGCGGTCACGAATATCATCGAGAAAAGTGTTGGAAAAGCGCATTTATACCTCTTGGCCAGCCTCCATATAAGCTGCTTTGCCGCTTCATGCCACGAAACTTGTCACGAAAACCCGCTATTCACAGGCAAGTGCAGCCGTCCTTCGGGGCGTCGGTTATCCAATCAAAAACGCGTTATCGCCCCCTGCGACAGGGTGCGACACTATTGTCTTTCAAGCGTTGAAATTCAACCATGGCAAATGTCTCGGCATGAGTACTGGCCTTTGATGAAGCCAAGGTAAACCGTTTTAAAACAGATGCTTATCACCTGCGTCGATGGCCCAGCCTTATCCTGGCGCCGCCACGCCAGCCTTCGCTTCGAAGCCTCCAAAAACGACGTTTTCGGCAATCATTATTTTTTTGTAATTTGAATAAGCCGCCGCACCGCAATAGGTTCGATCTCAACAAAGCGATCCCCGAGCGAAGCACCATCCCTACCCCCGGCGCCGCTTCGCAAGGGTGCCTTTGCAAATACCCTCCGGCTTGGGCCTCGGCCCTGCGTTTGCCGGCGGAAGCAAAGAGCAAGAAGGCAGGAGCGCCCCCAGCTCCTGCCTTCTTAAATTTTTGGCTTCCCCTGATACAAATTCCCTTTTGAAATTAACCCATTATTGACAAAACCGTTGACAGGCGGGGCTTGCGTGAAAGAAGTATGCGCCGAATTTCCTGGACCTCTTTTACATGGCCTTTACCGCTGAAACTCTTGCAGCAGACGATCGCTTTCTCGCTGCGATCCTGCATTGCGCCGATCAGATGCTCACGATCTATCGTGAGAGCCCGCGCATCGCCTCGATTTTCGCCGCACAGCAACGCTGGCTGATGGCCCATGCCGGCTTTGCGCTTCACTACGGCCAACCCGACGACGGCAAGAGCGGCCTCTATTCCGGCCGCTTCATCGATTTCGCGGTCAGGAACGACATCGCCAGCCGCAATACGGCCGCAGCCTTCATGCAGGAAATGCTGGCCTATCGTTTCCTTCGGCCGGTTCCCGGCCCCGACAAGCGCACGCGCTATCTGGAGCCCACGGAAACTGCCGAGCAGCATTTCACCCGATGGCTCGTCGCCCATCTGACGATCCTCGACAGCCTCGACGGCGGTGAACGCGCCGGCAAGGTCAGCGCCGACCCCTCGGCGATGATGGCAGCGATCCAGCCGCGCATCGCCAGGTCGATCATCGGGAGCGAAGCGGTGCGCAATCCCGGCCCCACCTTCAACCTCTTCAACTGGGCAAATACCGGCGGCCTGGTGATGGACTACCTGATCTCGCGGCTTCCGGAATTTCCTCGCACGGCCGAACGTGTCGTGGTCGGTCCTCTGTCGCTCAGGGAAATCCGCGAACAGTTCATGATCTCCAACACCCACCTGAAGCGGCTTCTGACGCAAGCCGCAAACATGGAAAGCGTCGGCTGGACAGAACCCTCCCGCAAGGGCGACTTCTGGCTGTCAGGCCGCTTCATTCTCGAATATTGGAATTATCAGGCGGCGAAATTCGCCATCATCGATGCTGCAGCCGAAGCGGTGCTCGGGCCTGCGGTCCCAGACGAACCGCAGGCAAGACGCGTGGTCTGAGATAGGATTAGCTCAGCAGTTCCTTGACGGTCGCTGACGCCTTGGCGAAATCCATCTGGCCGGCATAACGCTCCTTGAGCGCCGCCATCACCTTGCCCATGTCCTTGGCGCCGGCAGCACCGGTCTCGGCGATGATCGCCGAGACATTGGCGCGCACTTCGCTGTCCGAAAGCTGCTTCGGCATGAAATCCTGGATGACGGTGATTTCGGCGCGCTCCTTGGCGGCAAGCTCCGGCCGGGAATTCTCCTCGTAGATCTTTGCCGATTCGTCGCGCTGTTTCACCATCTTGGCCAGAATCTGCAGGATCTCGTCGTCACTCGCCTGCTCCTTGCCGGTGCCGCGATTGGCAATATCCCGATCTTTGACCGCGGCCTGAATCAGCCGGACGGTGGAAAGCCGCTCCGCATTCTTGGCCTTCATCGCCTCTTTCAGCTGGGTGGCGAGTTGATCGCGCAGCATGGTCTTCACTCCTGTTTTGATGCCGCTTCATAAACCACGCTGATGCGGCGGATCAAATAAATTGCGCGGTCGCCGCGATAAAGCGCAGGAAAACGGCGGCAATCTCCGCTACAAAGATTGACGCTACGCGATTGCGTGGCTATTTACCGCCACCTGCACCAAAATTCGTGATCAGGCCTGAAGCGCGCGGCATTGCCGTGTCCACACGCCTGCGAGATCAAATGGCGACGAGCGCGGCAACGCGCGCCGGCCGCCGGAAACGGGATGAAGATGACCGCGACAGCACCCTGGACAATCGAAAAGCCGACCGCCCTGCTCGTTCTTGCCGACGGCACAGTCATCGAAGGCAAGGGCATCGGCGCCACCGGCAAGGTCCAGGCCGAAGTGGTCTTCAACACGGCGCTGACCGGCTACGAGGAGATCCTGACGGACCCCTCCTATCTCGGCCAGATCGTCACCTTCACCTTTCCGCATATCGGCAATATCGGGACGAATGATGAAGACATCGAGGATCTGACGCCTGCCGCCCGCCACGGTGCCGTCGGCGTCATCTTCAAGGCCGACATCACCGACCCTTCGAACTACCGCGCCGCCAAGCATCTCGACCAATGGCTGAAGGCGCGCGGCGTCATTGGTCTCTGCGGCATCGACACGCGCGCGCTGACCGCCTGGATCCGTGAGAACGGCGCCCCGAACGCGGTCATCGCCCACGATCCGAACGGCGTCTTCGATATCGAGGCGCTGAAGGCCGAAGCCAAGGCCTGGAGCGGCCTCGAAGGTCTCGACCTTGCCAAGATCGCCTCGTCGGGCCAGTCCTCGCAATGGACCGAGACGCCGTGGGCCTGGAATGAAGGGTATGGGGAACTCGCCGCAGCGGACGCGAAGTACCACGTCGTCTGCCTCGACTACGGCGTCAAGCGCAACATCCTGCGGCTGTTTGCCGGTCTCGACTGCAAGGTCACCGTCGTGCCGGCCGCAACGAGCGCCGAAGACGTGCTCGCCATGCAGCCGGACGGCATCTTCCTGTCGAACGGCCCGGGCGATCCGGCCGCAACCGGCGAATATGCGGTGCCCGTGATCAAGACCCTTGTTAAGACCGATATCCCGGTCTTCGGCATCTGCCTCGGCCATCAGATGCTGGGGCTCGCCCTCGGCGCCAAGACCGAGAAGATGCATCAGGGCCATCACGGCGCCAACCACCCGGTCAAGGATCATACGACCGGCAAGGTCGAGATCGTCTCGATGAACCACGGCTTCGCGGTCGACTCGAAGTCGCTGCCCGATGGCGTTGAAGAGACTCACATTTCACTTTTCGACGGCACCAATTGCGGCCTGCGCGTCCTCGGCAAGCAGGTCTTCTCCGTCCAGCACCATCCGGAGGCCTCCCCCGGCCCGCAGGACAGCCACTATCTCTTCCGCCGCTTCATCAACATGGTGCGCGAGAAGAAGGGCGAACCGGCACTCGCCGAACGCTGATTTCAAGAACTGCCGATTTCGCAAAGGCCCGCCACTAACGTGGTGTGGAATCTCTTGAATCTTGAAGACAGCAATGAGAGGAAGGACCGCTATCTGCCGAAGCGGTCTTTTTTCGTTATAGAAGAATAAGGCTGCTTTGCGCCTTCATATCGACCACAGAGGCGATCTTTGCCTTCGCCCGGGAGCAGAGCAGACATTGGTGACCATCTAAAGTTCATAGTCGCGCCACATGCGGCCATTCCCTCAAGGTCTGTGTGCCTCACGCCCGGCTCGCCCGAACGCTCAACCACCGATCATGAGGCCTTCCGACGCACCGACGTACCTCGCTGACGATCCAGCCGGCGTCGGTGAGTTCGGACCGCAGGGCAGGTTCGCGCCAGTACGTCTCGACGTAGTGCCGCGGCGCTGCAGCACCGCCGTGTGTGGACACATCCTCGCCGTCGCCCTCTCTAACCGAGGCGTGCAGTCGGCCACCGGTCCGGGTCGCCTCGGCAAGCCGTCCAAGCACCGTACCGAAATCATCGCGCGCGACGTGAATCAGGCAGGCACAGGCCCAGATCCCGTCGTACGCTGTGCCAGGACGCTGCGGGTCGGCCAAGTCTTCGGTCAGCGGGTCCAACAGGTCGGCCGCGAAGCCACTCTCGCGAAGCAGTTCGACGAAACCTTTCGAAATGTCGGTGCGCCGGACGCTAATCCCCCGCTTCTCAAGCTCAAGTGCATCTCGCCCGCCACCGCTTCCGATCTCCAGCACCCTGCCCGAGCCACCCAGCCCGGTCACGAACACATCGATCTCGGTCGCGACCCATTCGGGCATCGCCGCGGCCTCGGCAGCGTACTCCGCCGCGACTGTATCATAGGACCGCACGGTCTCCCGGTCGGTGCTCATCCTAGTGTTCCTCCTTCAAGAGAAGAGGCTCGATGAGCGAGAGGCCCATCAGCCCGTTGCGCCTTTCACACTTCGGCAGTTGGTGACATCGCGGGCGATTTGCTTCCAAGCTTAACAGAAATGCGATCAGAGGCACCACCGATCGATTGCCGATGCTGCCGGGCGGCAATGCGCGGTGTGGGGTCAAAGAGCCGCTGGTGAGTTACTCAAAGCCATCACACCGCCCGCTGCGCGCCCTCCATTGCGGCCGCCAAGTAGATCGAACTTTGGTCCTGGAAGTGCCGCCCTGCAGCGCTAGCAATGCCAGTCTTGAGCCGTTGCCAAGACGGCGAGTCATGCAACTTTCTCCTCTTGGTCGCGCAGATGTTCCAAATTCACCATCTGCGAGGTATCATTCGGAGGCACATTGGGCGGGATATTAAATTCGCACGCCTAAGCGAGAATACAGGAGTCGGCCGATGACGCCCATTCGCAGGACGTCCGACATGGGCGCGACCTCTCGCCCGAGAACCACTGGCCTGCGGCAATTCCTCGACCTTGAGCAGCAGCGCGATTGGATAGCGGGCAAGATCGACTTGCCGGACACGGGCGACCGCTTAGAGTCCCTGGAACAGCGCTTCAAATATGTCGCTCGATTTGAGAAACTGCTTAGCCGCCCGCAAGCAGGGGAAGTCCTGGAGATTCTCAAGCTATACGGTCCAAACTGCATTCCGATCCTGCGCAAGACCGAGCGCTACTACTGGTCGGTTTCCTGTCTGCCGTCGACCTCGGACAAGCCGCTCGTACGCGTCAATGCGAGCTGGATGGAGCTTTTTACGCTCTATGCCCAAGACGAAGATATCCGCTCCCGAATCATCGTGCATCTTTCGGATTTCACCACAGATCGTTCAGCCACGCCGAGCCGAGTCGACGAACCCTTTCTCGAGCAAAGCGTCGCGATGCCAGAGCACATCAGCTATTTCTTCCCGCGTGGTGCGGACATTTTCGGCATCAATGTGCGTGGCTCTGTCTCGATCCGCAAATTCCTCACTAACCGCCGCGTGTTGCGTGCCATTCGGACGTTCAACTTGACGCATATGAACCGGGGGCGGAACGCCTACCAGGCGAGCCACTGCTACAGCGTGGCGGATTACATGCAGGCAGATTGAGGGGTTCTTCAGGAAGCGCCATCCTGGCTAACTCCCCGTCGCGTCCCCATTTCGCGAGGTCGAAAAGACAACGGAAGCGTACTTGAACTCTGGAACACGACGGCTTCAGGAAGCGGGCGCCCCGCAATTCCAAGTTAGTGACCGGACGTCTTCGCTTCCATATTGACCTCAACCATACTTGAGGAATTACAAACTCCCGAAGACATCTGATTCAGGGGAAAATGGATGAGCGGAGCTTTCTTTCGTGTCGACAAATTCGTCGTGCCGGCTGCGGCACGCGAGGAATTTCTCGTCAAGGTGATGATGACCCACAAGCTGCTGGAAGCGCAAGAAGGTTTCATCGATCACAGGGTATTGGAGCAGGTCGCCGGTCCCGGCGAATTCAATTTCGTCACCATTGCCGAATGGGAAAATACCGAGGTCGTCGAACGCGCGCGGGCAACCGTCGCGGCCGCCCACAAGGCCGCCAATTTCGATCCGCAGGAGATGTTTGCGCGTCTCGGCATTCGCGCCGATATCGCCAGCTACAAGCCTGTCGCGGCTTAAAATAACGCTGCCGGCTCAGGCGCCTGAAGTCGCGCCCTCCCGGCGAAGGAGAAGATAGAACCGCCAGCAGAGCATGACGGCCGCCGCCGCCAGCCCGACGAGGAAGCCGAACCAGATGCCGATGCCGCCGAAGCCCAGCGGGAAGGCAAAGGCCCAGGCAAGGAAGAAGCCGATCGGCCAATAGGCAATCAACGCCATGATCATCGGCACCCGTGCGTCTTTCAGACCGCGCAGCAATCCGTTGGCGACCACCTGCAGCCCGTCGACCAGCTGGAAAAGCCCGGCGACGACGATCAGTGGCCCGGCATAGGCAAGCACGGCAGGCGCCTCCGGCGAATTGACGTCGAGGAACCAGCTGCCGAGGAATTGCGGCATGGTGGCAAAGAGCACCGAGCCGACCGCCGAAATGGCGCAGGCAAGAATCAGCACCATGATCGAGGCGCGCACCAGCCCGCGGTAATCGCCCTGCCCGTGGGCGACGCCGACGCGCACCGTCGCCGCCTGGCTGAGACCGAGCGGGATCATGAAGGCGATCGAGGCCCATTGCAGGGCGATGCCGTGAGCGGCGAGTTCGATGGTGCCGATATAGCCCATCAGCAGCGAGGCCACCGTGAACAGGCTAACCTCGGCAAGCACGGTGACGCTGATCGGAAAACCGAGCCGGAGAACCTCAAGCAGCGCATGCCAATCAGGCTTCCAGAACCGCACGAAGATCTCGTAGCGCCGTGTCTCCTCCCGCTTCTGGACGAAGGCGAGAATGAACAGAAAGCCGGCCGTCTGCACGACAACAGAAACGATCGCCGCTCCTTCGAGCCCCATTGCCGGAAAGCCGAAATGGCCGAGCACCAGGGCATAGGCGAAGATCGCGTTCAGCACCAGCGTGGCGATGGTGACATTGAGGATGATGCCCGCCTTGCCGATGGCGCTGACGAGGGCCCGCATGACGTTGAAAAGCAGCGCCGGCAGCACGCCGAACTGGCCGATCATGATGTAGCCATGGGCGAGCTTGGCCACCTCCGGCTTCTGTTGCGCGAAGAGAAGGATCTGCTCCGAATTGAAGAAGGCGGGCTGCATGATGACCCAATATGCGATCACCACCCAGAGACCCATGCGCAGCGCCCGGCGCACGGAGACGACGTCACCGCGGCCATAGGCCTGCGCCACCATCGGAATGACGGCGATGGCAAAACCGGAGCCGAAGATCAGGATCGTGAACAAGAACTGAGCCGAAAGCACCATCGCCGCCAGATGCTCGGCGCCGAGGCGGCCGACGATCATCACGTCGGTGGTGTTGATGCCGAGCTGGGCGAGCTGCGCGCCGATCAACGGAATGCCGAGCGCCAGCGTTGCACGGAAATGTGCGCCCCAACGATTATCGGTTGTCGGCGCAAGCCTGCGCGCGTCGATCGGCGTGTCCATGACACCTAGTCCTGTGATTGAAATATGCGCCGCCGCACAATTTGCGGAGAAATATCATCGGGATTTAGAGGAAAGCCCCGCAAAGAACTACCCCAAAACAGGCAGATGATGAAAAATTCATCATCGCATCACCATTTCTGATTGATCAGCCCGCCGCCTCAAGCGCATCCGCCGGCTGACGGACCCGGACCCGCACGAGGAACACGCCGGCGGCCACCAGGATGAACAGGGCGGCGGTCAGGTAGGGCGCGCCGGCAAAGGTTATAGGCGCCTCTGGCCGGGTGAAATAGCTGAACAACTGGGTGAAGATCAGTGGTCCGACGATGGTGGTGATGCTGCTGAGACTGGTGAGCGCACCTTGCAGCTCGCCCTGCGCCGAGGGCGGCACCTTGCCGGCAGCGATACTGCGCAGCGGCGGATCGGCGACGTTTTCCATGACGGTCGCAACGATCACGACATAGACCACCCAGCCCTCCCACGCGAAGGCATAGCCGGTCAGCCCCGCCGCCGAAAAACAGAGGCCGAGAAGCGCTGTCTTCCATTCGCCGAGCAGAGGCACGACACGCGGCAATACCAATCCCATCACCAGCGCGGCGCCGATGCCGTAAATGCCGAGCGACAGGCCGATCTGTCCCTCGCTCCAACCGTAGCGATAGGTCGAGACGAAGGACCAGACCGAGGGATAGACGGCATGCGCGAGGAAAAACAGGAACATGACGAGGCTGACCCAGCCGATGCCCGGATAATGGCGCATCTGCCGCAACGCGCCGAGCGGATTGGCGCGTTTCCACTCGAAGCGGCGGCGATTCCTGGCCTCCAGCGTTTCCGGCAGCAGGAAGCAGGCGGCGATGAAATTGACGAACGAGAGGGCTGCCGCGCCGAGGAACGGCACACGCGGGCCGAATTCGCCGAGGACGCCGCCGATGACGGGGCCGATCGTGAAGCCGACACCAAAGGCGATGCCGATCAGCCCAAAATTCTTCGCCCGGTTCTCCTCGGTGCTGATATCGGCGATATAGGCCGAGCATGTGGCGAAGCTGCCGCCGCTGATGCCGGCAAGCACGCGGCCGACAAACAGCATCCAGAAGCTGGTGGCGATGCCGCAGATGAAATTGTCGATCGCGAATGTCAGCACCGACAGCAGAAGGATCGGCCGGCGGCCGAACCGGTCGGAGAGGTTTCCGAGCAGCGGCGCGAACAGGAATTGCATGCCGGCATAGACGAGCATCAGCCAGCCGCCATCGATCGCCGCATCGCTGACGCCGCCGCCGGTCAGTTGTTCCAGATAGGCGGGCAGCACCGGCATGATGATGGCGATGCCGATAATGTCGAGGAAGAGAATGATGAAGACCAGGAAAAGGCCGCGACGGACGAATTTGGTGTCAAGCATGAGGCATCTCTACAGCGGTTCGTTCTGAAAAGACGATCTCGTCGCCGAGAAACTGACATAGCTCAGAAAACAAAACGAAACAATCCGTGAACATTTCAAAGTTTTTGATAATGCAGAACGGGAAATTTATGAAATCCTTCAACCTTGGGGCGCGGCAACGTGATCATTGGCTCCCTTGCAATCGCATTGACGACGTCCAGATCATTCGGGGAATGATCGTTCATTGTGCGGCCCTGCGCACGGCCCGTTCGAGACCATCCGGATTATCGCGCAGGGGCGAAGGCTGTAAAAACGGCATCCGGCAGCGCCGCTCGTGCGCGCATTAGGGAGAAGACAATGCAGACCTATCGTTTGGGAAAGACCGGACCTAATGTTTCGGCCATCGGCCTCGGCTGCATGGGCATGTCGGGCATGTACGGCCCTGCCGACCGCGCCGAAAGTATCGCGACGATCCATGCCGCACTCGATGCCGGCGTCAATCTGCTCGACACCGGCGATTTCTACGGCATGGGCCATAACGAGATGCTGATTGGCGAGGCGTTGAAGGGACGCAGGCGCGAGGATGCGGTCATCAGCGTCAAATTCGGCGCGCTCCGCGATCCCGCCGGCGGCTGGAGCGGCATCGACGCCCGCCCGGGCGCGGTGAAGAATTTCCTCGCTTACACGCTGCAGCGCCTCGGCGTCGACTATATCGACATCTACCGCCCGGCCCGCCTCGATCCCAACGTGCCGATCGAGGATACGGTCGGCGCCATCGCCGACGTGGTCAAAGCAGGTTATGTCAGGCATATCGGCCTGTCCGAAGTCGGCGCCGACACCATCCGCCGCGCAGCCGCTGTTGCCCCGATCGTCGACCTGCAAATCGAATATTCGCTGATCTCGCGCGGCATCGAAGAGAAGATCCTGCCGACGACGCGCGAACTCGGCATCTCGATCACCGCTTACGGCGTACTCTCGCGCGGCCTGATCAGCGGCCACTGGCAAAAGGGCCAAGCCGCCGCCGGAGACTTCCGCACCCATAGCCCGCGCTTCCAGGCGGGCAACATCGAGCAGAACCTCGCTTTGGTGGAAAAACTGCGTGAGATCGCGGAGGCAAAGAGCGTCTCGGTCGCCCAGATCGCCATCGCCTGGGTCGCCGCCAAGGGCAAGGATATCGTCCCGATCATCGGCGCCCGCCGCCGCGACCGGCTGACCGAGGCGCTCGGCTCACGCGCAGTGGATCTGTCGGCGGAAGATTTCGCCGCGATCGAACGGGCAGTCCCGAAGGATGCGGCTGCCGGCGGGCGTTATCCGGAGCATATGCTGCAGCATATGGATAGTGAGAGGTAGTGAAGTGGGACGAAGGACTAAAACGAGCGTCCTGCCGTGCAGCCCCCTCATCCGCCCTACGGCCACCTTCTCCCCGAGGGGAGAAGAAGGAATGAGATGCTGCGGCAAGTCCTCTTCTCCCCGGCGGGGAGATAGGTGGCCCGAAGGGTCGGATGAGGGGGTGAATGACGAAGGAACCAAGTCCTGAGCGCAAACGAAGGACAGTCCCTTCCCCTCACACCGGCCCCGAGAACGTATCGCAAGCCGACAGTTGCCCGCTGTCGAAGCCGCGCTTGAACCATCTGACGCGCTGGGCCGAAGTGCCGTGGTTGAAACTCTCGGGCACGACGTAGCCCTGGGACCGCTTCTGCAGCGTGTCGTCGCCGATCTGCTGGGCGGCGTTCAGCGCCTCCTCTAGGTCGCCGGACTCCAGCAAGCCCTTCTGCTGGGTATATTTGCCCCAGATGCCGGCGAAGCAATCGGCCTGCAGCTCGACGCGCACCGACATCTTGTTGGCCTCTTCCTCGCTCATGCGCTGGCGGGCCTGGTTGAACTTCGGCAGGATGCCGAGCAGGTTCTGCACGTGATGGCCGACCTCGTGAGCGACGACATAGGCTTCGGCGAAATCGCCGGACGCGCCGAACCGGTTGGAGAGTTCCTGGAAGAAATCCGTGTCGAGATAGAGCTTGTGGTCACCGGGGCAATAGAATGGTCCGGTTGCCGCCGATGCGGAGCCGCAGGCCGATGCCGTCGAGCCCGAAAACAGCACGAGGCGCGGCTCCTCGTAAGTCTGGCCTTGCGCCTGGAAGATGCCCGTCCAGGTATCTTCGGTTTCGGCAAGCACGGTCCGCATGAAGGCGGTCATCTCATCATTGGCGGGCGTCCGCGTGCCTTCCGACTGGCTCTGTTCGTAGCCGGGGCCGCTCGTCATGCCGCCGCCTTCGAGCACCTGCAGCAGATCGACGCCCATCATCTTGAAGATGAAATAGATGACGACGAGGAAGATGATCGTGCCGATGCTCAAGCCGCCGCCGGCGCGGCGAACGCCGCCGCCGGAAGGAAAGTTGAAGCCACCGCCGCGGCCGAAACCGCCGCTGCTCGGGTCGCCGCGGCGATCCTCGACATTATCGGACTGACGCCGGCCTCTCCATTCCATCTTCGTTCTCCCCGGCAATGCCCGTGATTGCACTTAACGAATCTATATATCCGTCGACGGCTGGAATTCCAGCGAGTTCATCGAGGGCTAGTAGTCCTGCCTGACGAAATAGTCTTCCGCGCCGTGTTGGATTCCTGTCGATTCCGCGATTTATGGGGTTCCGTTTGCAAATACATTTGCCTATAAGCCGCTTCTAGCCTGAAAAGACCTTCAATGCGCGACCCGACCCGGTGATCTCCCACCCTGGCCGGCTTTTTGCGCAGCCAGACAATGGATATCGCCCATGCCGAAGCGCCAAGACATCAAATCGATCCTCATCATCGGCGCGGGACCGATCGTCATTGGCCAGGCTTGCGAGTTCGACTATTCCGGCACCCAGGCCTGCAAGGCGCTGAGGGAGGAAGGCTACCGCGTTATCCTCGTCAACTCCAACCCGGCGACGATCATGACCGATCCGGGCCTTGCCGATGCAACTTACGTCGAGCCGATCACCCCCGAGGTCGTCGCCAAGATCATTGCCAAGGAGCGCCCGGATGCGCTGCTGCCGACGATGGGCGGCCAGACGGCTTTGAATACCGCGCTTTCGCTGAAGCGCATGGGCGTGCTCGACCGCTACAATGTCGAGATGATCGGCGCCAAGCCCGCCGCCATCGACATGGCCGAGGACCGGGCGCTGTTTCGCGAGGCGATGGCCCGCATCGGGCTGGAAACGCCGCGCTCGATGCTGGCGAACGCCACCGATATCAAGGATCTCGACCGCAAGACGCATGAGGCCGAACGCAACAAGCTGCGCGAAAGCCTCTCGGGTCCCGATCTCGACAAGGCATTGGACGAACTGGAAAACCAGTGGAACCTCGGCGAGAGCGACCGAAAGCAGCGCTACATGAGCCATGCCATGGCGATTGCCGCCCAGGCGATCGATCATGTCGGCCTGCCCGCCATCATCCGCCCCTCCTTCACGCTCGGCGGCACCGGCGGCGGCATCGCCTACAACCGCTCGGAATTCTTCGAGATCGTCGGCGGCGGCCTCGATGCCTCGCCGACCACCGAAGTGCTGGTCGAGGAATCGGTGCTCGGCTGGAAGGAATATGAAATGGAAGTCGTCCGCGACAAGGCGGACAACTGCATCATCATCTGCTCGATCGAAAACATCGATCCGATGGGCGTGCATACCGGCGATTCGATTACCGTCGCCCCGGCGCTGACGCTGACCGACAAGGAATACCAGATCATGCGCAACGCCTCGATCGCGGTGCTGCGCGAGATCGGCGTCGAGACCGGCGGCTCAAACGTCCAGTTCGCCGTCAATCCGAAGGACGGCCGCCTGGTCGTCATCGAAATGAACCCGCGCGTCTCGCGCTCCTCGGCGCTCGCCTCCAAGGCCACCGGCTTCCCGATCGCCAAGGTCGCCGCCAAGCTCGCCATCGGTTATACGCTCGACGAGCTGGACAACGACATCACCGGCGGCGCAACCCCTGCCTCCTTCGAACCGTCCATCGACTATGTCGTCACCAAGATCCCGCGTTTCGCCTTCGAGAAATTCCCCGGCGCCTCGCCGGTGCTGACGACGGCGATGAAATCGGTCGGTGAAGTCATGGCGATCGGCCGCACCTTCGCCGAATCGCTGCAGAAGGCGCTGCGCGGCCTCGAAACCGGGCTGACCGGCCTCGACGAAATCGAGATCCCCGATTCCGAGGAAGGCGAATCCAGCCACAACGCCATCCGCGCTGCCATCGGCACCCCGACGCCGGATCGCCTGCGCATGGTCGCCCAGGCGCTGCGCATGGGTCTCAGCATCGAAGAGGTGCATGAGGGCTGCAAGATCGACCCCTGGTTCATCGCCGAGCTCAAGAACATCATCGACACGGAAGCCCGCATCCGCGAGCACGGCCTGCCCGAGGATGCCGCGAACCTGCGCATGCTGAAGGCCATGGGCTTTTCCGACGCCCGTCTGGCCACGCTGACCGGCAAGCGCCCGAAGCAGGTCGCCGAACTTCGCAACAGCCTGAACGTCCGCCCGGTCTTCAAGCGCATCGATACCTGTGCCGCCGAATTCGCCTCGCCGACCGCCTATATGTATTCGACCTACGAGACACCTTTCGTCGGCGCCGCCCGCTCCGAAGCTGAGGTTTCCGACCGCAAGAAGGTCGTCATCCTCGGCGGCGGCCCGAACCGCATCGGCCAGGGCATCGAGTTCGATTATTGCTGCTGCCATGCCGCCTTCGCGCTGAAGGATGCGGGTTATGAAGCGATCATGATCAACTGCAACCCAGAAACCGTCTCGACCGACTATGACACGTCCGATCGCCTCTACTTCGAGCCGCTGACGGCCGAGGACGTCATCGAGATCCTGCGGGCCGAGCAGGAAAAGGGCGAAGTCGTCGGCGTCATCGTCCAGTTCGGCGGCCAGACGCCGCTGAAGCTTGCCGAGGCGCTCGAGAAGAACGGCATCCCGATCCTCGGCACCGCACCCGACATGATCGATCTTGCCGAGGACCGCGATCGCTTCCAGAAGCTTCTGATGAAGCTCGACCTCAACCAGCCGAACAACGGCATCGCCTATTCGGTCGAGCAGGCCCGCCTGGTCGCCGCCGAAATCGGCTTCCCTCTGGTCGTGCGTCCCTCCTACGTGCTCGGCGGCCGCGCCATGCAAATCCTGCATTCAGAAGGCCAGCTGCAGACCTACCTGCTGGACACGGTTCCGGAACTGGTGCCCGAAGACATCAAGCAGCGTTATCCCAATGACAAGACCGGCCAGATCAACACCCTGCTCGGCAAGAACCCGCTTCTCTTCGACAGCTATCTCAGCCATGCCATCGAAGTCGATGTCGACTGCCTCTCTGATGGAACCGACGTCTATGTCGCCGGCATCATGGAGCATATCGAGGAAGCCGGCATCCATTCCGGCGACAGTGCCTGTTCGCTGCCGCCACGCTCGCTGCCCGTCGAACTGATCGACGAACTCGAGCGCCAGGCAAAGGCGATGGCCAAGGCGCTCAATGTCGGCGGCCTGATGAACGTCCAGTTCGCCATCAAAGACGGCACCGTCTACGTTCTGGAGGTCAATCCGCGCGCCTCGCGCACCGTGCCCTTCGTCGCCAAGACCATCGGCGCGCCGATCGCCAAGATCGCCGCGCGCGTTATGGCCGGCGAGAAGCTCGATGCGACCTTTGCCGCCTATGGCGAAAAGCCCGATCCGCGCAAGCTCACGCATATCGCCGTCAAGGAAGCAGTCTTCCCCTTCGCCCGCTTCCCCGGCGTCGACACGCTGCTCGGCCCGGAGATGCGCTCGACCGGTGAAGTCATCGGCCTCGACACCGATTTTGCGCTGGCCTTCGCCAAGTCGCAGCTCGGCGCCGGCGTCGAGCTGCCGCGTGACGGCACGGT
This sequence comes from Rhizobium sp. 268, assembly GCF_036571585.1. Lineage (NCBI taxonomy): Bacteria > Pseudomonadati > Pseudomonadota > Alphaproteobacteria > Hyphomicrobiales > Rhizobiaceae > Rhizobium > Rhizobium sp. 268. The sequence goes on from NZ_JAPPSO010000023.1 coordinate 46,082, forward strand.
GTTCGTCTCGGTGCGCGACGAGGACAAGCCACGCGTGCTGCCGGCGATCCGCATCCTCGTCGAACAGGGCTTCAAGGTGCTGGCCACCGGCGGCACCGCCCGCTTCCTCGGTGAAAACGGCATCACCGCCACCAAGATCAACAAGGTGCTCGAAGGCCGCCCGCATATCGAGGATGCCATCCGCAACCGCCAGGTTCAGCTGGTCATCAACACTACGGACGGCAACAAGGCGATCTCGGATTCGAAGTCGCTGCGCCGCGCGACGCTGATGCAGAAGGTGCCCTACTACACAACCATGGCCGGCGCCGAAGCTGCCGCCCAAGCGATCAAGGCGCTGAAGGCTGGCAATCTCGAAGTCCGGCCGCTGCAGAGTTACTTCGCCTGAGATAGAGCAATTCCAGCGGCGCCATCGCTCGGTGAGCGATGGCGCGTCTTCACTGGAATCACTTTAGCCGGCGGACGCCATAAGCCGCTGAATCTGCAGCATATCATTGCGAAATCGCACCATCTCCTCCGCTTTCAGTCGCTCGTCGGGAATGCGCAGCAGATAGGAGGGATGCACCGTCACGAAGAGCGTGCGTCCTCCTTCGATCGCCATTGCCTTTCCCCTGACATCCTGCAGGCGCTCCTTCACGTCGGTCAGCGCCGCAAGCGCCGTCGCCCCCATGGCGACGATCAGCTTCGGTTTGACGAGCGCCAGTTCCAGATCCAACCACCAGCGGCAATGCTTCACCTCGCCCATATTCGGCTTCTGATGGATACGGCGTTTGCCGCGCGGCTCATATTTGAAGTGCTTGACGGCATTGGTGACATAGAGCGCCGAACGGTCGATGCCGACGTCCGCGATCACCTGGTCGAGCAGTTTGCCGGCCGGGCCGACGAAGGGGCGCCCGGCAATATCCTCCTGATCACCCGGCTGCTCGCCGACGAACATCACCTCTGCATCGCGCGGCCCCTCCCCGAAGACGGTCTGTGTCGCCTTGGCATGAAGCGGGCAGCGGGTGCAGGCGGCGGCTTCGGCGCTGAGGGCTTCGAGCGTGCCGGCCGGCGCTTCGCGTTCTATGGGAAGGTTGCGGGCGGCCTCCTGAAGCCGGTCGTGAAAGGGCAGCGATTGCGTCGCCTCGCGCGCGGCCATCGCCCGCACCTGGCTCTCGGCGGAGGCGATCAGCCCGGGGATAAGATCGGCTTCCGGCAGGTTCTTCCAGTATTTTTTCGGCATTTCCGCCTGCATCGCCTTCAGCTTCAGCCGCGCCGGATTGAAAATGCTGGCATAGTAGGTGCGCCATAGCTCATCGGTGGTATCGGTGAGATTGGGCTTCTCGCAGGGGGCATCGCTGATCGTCAGCCGCTCGCCATCCCAGGCCGCCGACCCTTTGGGCGTGGCGATCAGCCAATCCATATCGGTGAAGCGCCGTTGGAAGAAGGGTGCCGTGCGCCTGACGATATGATGGTCCGGCTCGAACCAGGCGATGAATTTTCGACGGCCAGCAGCTGCCGCACCAACCTCTTTGAAACGGACGAAAGCCGTCATCTTGTGGGCGTCGCGCCGGACATTTTTTGCCATCAGGCGAGCCCGCACGACATCCTCGTCGGAGGCCACTTCGAGCAGTTGCCGGTCCATCTGCAGCCGCCAGAGCAGGCGGTAAAGCAAGGAGAACCGCGCCGGGTCGGAGTGGCAGAGGACCGTCTCGGCAAGCTCGATAAAGGCGGGCGGCACCGTCATCGGCTTGCGTGTCACCGGCACCGGCGGCATGGCGTCGCGTTGGAACGAAAGATCCGCCTCTGCGCTTTTTTCCCGCCAGTCGATCTCCTCAGGCAAAATGCCGGCGGCGGCAAAGGCGCGCGCGGCATCGCGCCATTCGGCAAGATCGCCCCGTCCCGCCAGCACGACCCGGCGCATCATAGCAGCGACAATTGTTCAGGTTTCGGCTCGAACATAGCGCGAAGATCCGGGCGGTCGATCAGCCGGCGCGGCGACCAGCCTTCCGCCGAGACGAAGGACTGGACTTTCTTGATCGAGATGCCGAGCCGCGAAAGATCGTCGAGCCGCAGCCGGCGAAAGCGGCGGGCCGAAACGATTGATTTGACCGTCTTGGTGCCGAGACCGGGAACGCGCAGTAGGCGTTCACGTTCGGCTTTGTTGATATCGACGGGAAATTCGGCCCGGTTGGCGAGCGCCCAGGCAAGCTTCGGGTCGAGGTTGAGGTCGAGCATGCCGCCCGTCTGGTTGGCGGTAATTTCGTCGATGCCGAACCCATAGAACCGATAGAGCCAGTCGGCTTGATAGAGCCTGTGTTCGCGCATCAGCGGCGGCTTGATCAGCGGCAGGTTTTTCGATGAATCCGGGATCGGGCTAAAGGCGGAATAATAGACACGCTTCAGGCCGTAACTGCTGTAAAGCCGGCCGCTGGTCGCAAGGATCGTCGCGTCATTCGCGCCGTCGGCACCGACGATCATCTGCGTGCTCTGGCCGGCCGGCACGAAGCGCTGACGCTTCTTCGTGCGCAGCGTCGGCTCGCCGGCGGCCTCGATCTTCAGCCTCAGATCGCCCATCGATCGGCGGATATTGGCGGGCTTCTTTTCCGGCGCGAAGCGGCTGATGCCATTATCCGTCGGCAACTCGATGTTGAGCGACAGCCTGTCGGCAAAAAGCCCCGCCTCCTCGATCAGACGCGGCGACGCCTCGGGGATCGATTTCAGATGGATGTATCCGCGAAAATTATGCGTCACGCGCAGTTCGCGGACGATGCGGACCATCTCTTCCATCGTGTAATCGGACGAGCGAATAATGCCCGAGGACAGGAACAGGCCTTCGATATAGTTGCGGCGGTAGAATTCCAGCGTCAGCCAAATGACTTCTTCGGGCGTGAAGCGCGCCCGTTCGACATTGCTCGAGGAGCGATTGATGCAATAGGCGCAGTCGTAGATGCAGAAATTGGTCAGCAGTATTTTCAGAAGCGAAATGCATCGCCCATCCGGCGCATAGGCATGACAGATGCCGGATCCCTCGGTCGAGCCGAGCCCGCCGCTTGCAGCCGAATCGCGTTTCACCGTGCCGCTGGAGGCGCAGGAAGCATCATATTTGGCAGCATCGGAAAGGATGGCCAAGCGTTCTGTTAGCGATTTCTTCATCAGTATGTTCACTATATGTTCTTACGAACAAAGTCAATCGCGGCGATCCGGCCTTGAGCGCGTTTTTGCGCCTGATGACCCGCTGTGGCGGCGGCTCGCTTTTTCGTTAATGCGAATTTTCTGGAAATCGGCCTTGGCGATCTGCTATAAGCACTTAACTAGGATTGTGGCACGGTTCCGAAGCTCCCCTTCGGGACCTGTTTTCTTTTGTGTTCGCGCCTGCTGCGTGGATACAAGGAGTGAAGGACAGAAAAATGGTTGAAAAGGTACCAATGACACCGGGTGGTTTCGTCAAGCTGCAGGAAGAGCTGCGCTGGCGTCAGCAGGAGGAGCGCCCTCGAATCATCGAGGCGATCGCCGAAGCCCGTGCCCATGGCGACCTTTCCGAAAACGCCGAATATCACGCCGCCAAGGAAGCCCAGAGCCACAATGAAGGCCGCATCAGCGAGCTGGAAGACCTGACGGCGCGCGCCGAGGTCATCGACCTGACGAAGATGTCCGGCGACAAGATCAAGTTCGGCGCCAAGGTGAAGCTCGTCGACGAGGACACCGAAGAAGAAAAGACCTACCAGATCGTCGGCGACCAGGAAGCCGACGTCAAAGCCGGCCGTATCTCCATATCCTCGCCGATCGCCCGCGCGCTCATCGGCAAGGAAGTCGGCGATTCCATCGAGGTCAATGCCCCCGGCGGCTCCAAGGCCTACGAAATCCTTCAGGTTTCCTGGGGCTGACCGCCCGCCACAGACGAGACCCCTCCCTTGCCTGATATGCGTGACGTCGAGATCATCGCGCCCAATTTCAAGCGCCGGCTCTCCGGCGTCACGTCGACCATCGTCCAGCTCATCCCCTGCCAGATCCGGCTCGGCATGAGGATCGCAACGCTCGGCCCCGGCCTGCCGGAAGGCTTGGCGAAGCTGAGATGGTCGCAGCTCCTTGGCCTTTGGCGCCCGCCGCCGCGCCGGCGGCGGCGTGTCTGGCACGCCCGCCGCAACAATGAGATGGCCGTCGGCATCCTGCTTCGCCATCTCCTGCGCATGCCGCTGAAACTCATCTTCACCTCGGCCGCGCAGCGCCGCCATACCGCCTATACGAAATGGCTGATCCGCCGCATGGACGCGGTGATCGCGACCAGCGACCGCTCCGGCTCGTTCCTCGAGGTGCCGCACACGGTCATCCAACACGGCGTCGACCTTTCGCTGTTCCATCCGCCGGCAACGGCAGAAGACGGCATTGCCGCCACCGGTCTGCCGGGCCGTTATCTGGTCGGCTGTTTTGGCCGCGTGCGCCATCAGAAGGGCACCGATCTTTTCGTCCGTGCAATGATCGAACTCTTGCCACAGCACCCGGAATGGACGGCCGTCGTCTCCGGCCGGGTGACGGCGGAGCACATCGCCTTCGCAGACAAGCTCAAGGCGGATGTCGCCGCCGCGGGCCTTAGCGACCGAATCCTCTTCCTCGGCGAAGTGCCCGATATCAAGGTCTGGTATCGCCGCCTGACGCTTTATGTCGCCCCCTCCCGCAACGAGGGTTTCGGGCTGACCCCGCTCGAAGCCATGGCTTCGCGAACGGCGGTGGTGGCATCGGACGCCGGCGCCTATGCCGAGCTCATAGCCGAAGGTGAGACCGGATCGGTGGTGGCGGCCGGCGACAGTGAAGCGCTGACACGGGCGATCGCGCCTTATATCGCCGATCCCGGTCTGGCGGTCGCGCATGGCGAGAATGCACTGCGCCATGTCAGAGCGAATTTTGCGCTGGAGAAGGAAGCAAACGCGATCGGCGCCATTTACGACCGTCTTCTCGGCGGCAACCGCTGAAGCAGAAAGCGAAACGGCCCGTCGGATAACGGGCCGCTGCAAAGATTGCCAACAATCGTGCTGATTATTCCGCCGGCTGCAGTCCGGCGGCCGGAGCGCTTTCTTCTGTCTGGCCGCCCAGGGCCCTGGCGAGCTGCGCGGTATCCAGTTCGTTTTCCCAGCGTGCCACGACGATCGTCGCCACGGCATTGCCGACGAGGTTGGTCAGCGCCCGGCATTCCGACATGAAGCGGTCGATGCCGAGGATGAGCGCCATGCCGGCGACCGGCACGGAGGGCACGACGGAGAGCGTGGCGGCAAGCGTGATGAAGCCGGCACCGGTGATGCCTGCGGCACCCTTGGAGCTCAGCATCGCTACCAAGAGCAGCAGGATCTGGTCACCCCAGGAGAGGTTGATGCCGGTTGCCTGGGCGATGAACAGCGCCGCCAGCGTCATGTAGATGTTGGTGCCGTCGAGATTGAAGGAATAGCCGGTAGGGATGACGAGGCCGACGACCGAGCGCTTGCAGCCGGCCTTTTCCATCTTGTTCATCAGGCCCGGAAGTGCGGCCTCCGACGACGAGGTGCCGAGAACCAGCAGCAGCTCTTCCTTGATGTAGCGCAGCAGCGCCAGGATCGAGAAGCCATTATAGCGCGCAACGGCGCCGAGAACGACGAGAACGAAGAGCAGCGACGTGAGGTAGAAAGTGCCGATCAGCATGGCGAGATTGGCGATCGATCCGATGCCGTACTTGCCGATGGTGAAGGCCATGGCGCCGAAAGCGCCGATCGGGGCAGCTTTCATCAGGATGGCGACGAGCTTGAAGACCGGCGCCGTCAGAGCATTGAGGAAATTGACGACCTGCTCGCCCTTTTCGCCGACCATGGCAAGCGCGATGCCGAAGAGCACCGAGAAGAACAGCACCTGCAGAATGTCGCCATCGGCAAAGGCGCCGACGATCGTCGTCGGAATGATATTGGTCAGGAAGCCGACGATGCTCTGCTCATGCGCCTTCGAGGCGTAGGTGGCGACGGCGGTGGGATCCAGCGACGCCGGGTCGATATTCATGCCGGCGCCGGGCTGGACGACATTGGCGACGACCATGCCGATGACCAGCGCCAAGGTCGAGAAGGTCAGGAAGTACAGCATCGCCTTGCCGGCGACGCGGCCGACCTTCTTCAGGTCGCTCATACCGGCAATGCCGGTCGCCACCGTCAGGAAAATGACCGGCGCGATAATCATCTTGACGAGTTTGATAAAGGCATCGCCGAGCGGCTTCAGCTGCGCGCCGAGTTCGGGATAGAAATGGCCGAGAAGGATACCCGCGGCGATAGCGGCGAGAACCTGAACGTAAAGATGGGAATAAAAGGGCTTCTTGCCCTTGCTGTCTGCGACTGCATCAAATGGTGCTGCGATCATGATGTCCTCCTTAAGGCTCGTCCGGAACGAACTCCGGCCTCCCGAGCCGTTCGCTTCAATCCAACAGCTCAGCCGTTGTTGCCATCTCCTTCGCAATCACTGTGCCAGTTTTGACGTACCTGACTAGAGCGTTGATTTTATTTAATAAAAATTTCCACGGCCGATGAAAGCCCATCAAGAAATGCGGAAATCCGCACAAATCCATTTGCAACTAGTGCAGAAAAATGCACAAATTCGCCATGTCCCTGTCCCTGTCATCGCTGTGGCCTTCCCTGCCCCTGCGGCACCGCATCCGCCGGATGTGGTGGGCTTATGCAGTGATCGCGCTTGTTGCCGCCGCCCTCGGTCTGTGGGCAAGCGGCGAGATCGGCCGGCGCCATGCCGAGGCGGCCCTCGAAGAACAGGCCCGCACCGATGCCAGGCTGAATGCGGCATTGCTGCGCACGGTTCTCGAAAAATACCGGGCGCTGCCTTTCGTGCTGTCGCAGGATACGGCACTCGCCGCAGCCCTTGCGGGAAACGATGCCGGCACCTTCGAGCGGCTCAGCCAGAAGCTGGAGACGCTGGCGGCGGGAACCAAGGCTGCGGTCATCTATGTCATCGACAAGGACGGCATGGCGGTTGCGGCTAGCAACTGGCGCGAACCGACGAGCTTCGTCGGCAACGACTATCGTTTTCGGGAATATTTTCAGGGTGCGGTCGCTGAAGGACAGGCCGAGCACTTCGCGCTCGGCACAGTCAGCAAGAAACCCGGCCTTTATATCTCCGAGCGGATATCAGGCAGCAGCGGGCTGCTCGGTGTCGTCGTGGTCAAGGTCGAGTTCGACGACGTCGAAGCGGATTGGAGCGCCACGGACGCCCCCTCCTATGTCATCGACGATCGCGGCATCGTCCTCATCACCAGCGTTCCCTCCTGGCGGTTCATGACGATCGGCCGGATCCCCGGGGACCGGCTGACGACGATCCGCGAAAGTCTGCAATTCGGCGATGCGCCGCTGCAGCCGCTGCCGCTCGATACTGTGCGAAGTCTCGGCGAGAACCTCGACATCGTCGAAGTCGTCATGCCGGGAAGCGCAGGAAAAACCAGCTTTCTCGATGTCGGGATGCCGGTTCCCGCGACCGCCTGGCATTTGCAGCATCTCGTGGCGCTGGGGCCGTCCGTCGATGCGGGCATTCGCGAGGCCCGTATGTTGGCGCTGCTCACGCTCTTGCCGCTGCTGGCGGGCGCCGCCTTCCTGTTGCGCCGCCGCCAGGCGGTCACCCTCAGGATTTTGAGCGAACAGCAGGCGCGGGAGGAATTGGAACGGCGCGTGGCCGAACGGACACAGGATCTCAGCCAGGCGCGGGATCGGCTGCAGGCCGAGATCGTCGGCCACAGGAGCACCGAGCAGAAGCTGCAGGCGGTGCAGCAGGATCTGGTGCAGGCCAACCGGCTGGCGATCCTGGGCCAAGTGGCGGCCGGCGTCGCCCATGAGATCAATCAGCCGGTGGCGACCATCCGTGCCTATGCCGACAACGCCCGCACCTTTCTCTACCGCGGCCAGACCGCGCCGGCCGGTGAAAATCTCGATAGCATCGCGGCGCTGACGGAACGTATCGGCTCGATCACCGAGGACCTGAAGAGTTTTGCCCGCAAAGGCCGCGGCAGCGCCGAACCAACCGGCTTGAAGGATGTCATCGAGGGGGCCGTGATGCTGTTGCGCAGCCGCTTTGCCGGCCGCATGGACACGCTCGACATCGACCTGCCGCCGCCCGACCTGCAGGTCATGGGCAACAGGATCCGCCTCGAACAGGTGCTGATCAACCTGCTTCAGAACGCGCTTGAAGCGGTGGCGCCGAAGGCCGACGAGGCGCGCGTCGAGGTCAGGACGTCAAGCGAAGGGGAGATGGTGACGCTGACGGTTGCCGACAACGGCCCCGGCATTTCGCCTGAGATCCGCAAGGGCCTGTTCACGCCGTTCAACACCTCGAAGGAAAGCGGCCTCGGCCTCGGGCTGGTCATCTCCAAGGATATCGTCGGCGATTACGGCGGCCGGATGGAAGTTGACAGCAACGGCGGCGGGACTCGGTTCGTCGTTCATCTGAGGAAGGCTTGAGATCATGGCCGCACCGATGCCCGTTGCGCTGATCGACGATGACAAGGACCTGCGCCGCGCCACCGCCCAGACGCTGGAACTCGCCGGATTTTCCGTCTCGGCCTATGAGGGAGCGAAGGCCGCGCTGGCCGAGCTGTCCGCGGATTTTGCCGGCCCGGTCGTCACCGATATCCGCATGCCTGAGATCGACGGATTGCAGTTGTTCGCCATGCTCAAGGGCATCGACGCCGACCTGCCGGTGATCCTGATGACCGGTCATGGCGATATTCCAATGGCCGTTCAGGCGATCCAGGACGGCGCCTATGATTTCATCGCCAAGCCGTTTGCGGCCGACCGCCTCGTCCAGAGCGTGCGTCGCGCCGGCGAGAAGCGGCGGCTCATCCTGGAGAACCGCATGCTGCGCAAGGCGGCCGAAGATGCGCAGGAGAATTCGCCGCTGATCGGCCAGACGCCCGTCATGGAAAATCTGCGGAAGATCCTTCGCCACATCGCCGATACCGATGTCGACGTGCTCGTTGCCGGCGAGACCGGCAGCGGCAAGGAAGTCGTCGCCCAAATCCTGCATCAGTGGAGCCACCGCCGGAAGGGCAATTTCGTGGCGCTGAACTGCGGCGCGCTCCCCGAAACCGTCATCGAAAGCGAGCTGTTCGGCCACGAGGCCGGCGCCTTTACCGGCGCCCAGAAACGCCGCACCGGCCGCATCGAACATGCAAGCGGCGGCACGCTTTTCCTCGACGAGATCGAGAGCATGCCGGTCGCCACCCAGGTCAAGATGCTGCGGGTGCTGGAGATGCGCGAAATCACTCCGCTCGGCACCAATGAAGTACGCTCGGTCGATCTGCGCGTCGTCGCAGCCGCCAAGATCGATCTCGGCGATCCCGATCTGCGCGGCGATTTTCGCGAGGACCTCTATTACAGGCTGAATGTGGTGACGATCTCCATTCCGCCGCTGAGGGAGCGCCGCGACGATATTCCGCTGCTGTTTTCTCATTTCGCCGCGCGCGCCGCCGAGCGCTTTCGCAGAGAGGTGCCGGAGCTGTCGCCCGAGATGCGTCGCCACTTTGCCTCGCACGCATGGCCGGGCAATGTCCGCGAGCTCTCGCATTATGCTGAGCGTGTGGTGCTGGGCGTCGAAGGCGGCGCAGCCGCACCGGTCCCTGCTCAGCCGACCGGCGGCGGCACCCTGCCCGAACGGCTGGAACGCTACGAGGCGGAGATTATCCGCGACGCGCTCACGGCCAATGACGGCGACGTACGCAGCACCATCGAGGCGCTCGGCATACCGAGAAAGACGTTTTACGACAAGCTCCAGCGCCACGGGATCAACCGCGGTGGCTATACTGCGCGCAAATAGACTGTTTCAGACTTCCACCAGTCCCAGCTTCTTCACCTGTCGGATCGTCAGCATGGTGCGCACGGTATCGACATGTTCGTTCGCCGTCAGCACCTCGATGACGAAATCCTGGAAGTGGGTGAGATTCTCCGCCACGCAATGCAGCAGGAAATCGCTGTCGCCGGAGACCATCCAGGCCTGGCGCACCAGCGGCCATTCGGCGGTGGCGGCGGCGAAGGACTTGAGATTGCCTTCCGACTGATGCTTGAGGCCGACCATGCAGAAAGCGACGAGGTCGAAGCCGAGCCTCGGGCTGTTCAACATTGCATGGTAGCCCTCGATGATGCCCGCTTCCTCGAGCTTGCGCACCCGGCGCAGGCATGGCGGTGCCGAGATGCCGACGCGATCGGCCAGCTCCACATTGGTCATGCGGCCGTCGGCCTGCAATTCCCGGAGGATCTTAATATCGATGACGTCGAGCTCGGCGCGACCCACATCATGGCCTTTCTTTAATTCTCCGCGGGGAGCTTCTATATAAAGCCGCGGAATACGCAAGAATGTTTCACGCCGATGACGGATTCTTGCACATCCGCCCGATTTGCCTTGTTGGTAACGCAAGGCTGCCCTTGAATAAAAGCATTGGACGTTCATAAATGGCGCAGGGACCGCGAAACGGCCGCAATCGCCACTTAGCCGCCGCCCTCCTGCCAGTCGAAAGGAAATGACATGCCCGCCCGCCACACCAAGGTGCTCATCATCGGTTCCGGACCCGCAGGCTATACTGCCGCGGTCTATGCCGCGCGCGCCATGCTGAAGCCGGTCTTGATCGCCGGTCTCGAACAGGGCGGCCAGCTGATGATCACCACCGATGTGGAGAATTATCCGGGCTTTGCCGATCCGATCCAAGGTCCCTGGCTGATGGAACAGATGCTGCAGCAGGCAAAACATGTCGGCGCCGAGATCGTCAACGATCTGGTCACCGAAGTCGACATGAACCAGCGCCCCTTCGTCGCCCGCACCGACAGCGGGCAGGTCTGGACCGCCGATACGCTGATCATCGCCACCGGCGCCAAGGCCAAGTGGCTCGGCATCGAGAGCGAGCAGCATTTCCAGGGCTTCGGCGTTTCGGCCTGCGCCACCTGCGACGGATTCTTCTATCGCAACAAGGATGTGATTGTGGTCGGCGGCGGCAACAGCGCCGTCGAGGAAGCACTCTATCTCTCCAACATCGCCAAGTCGGTGACACTGGTCCACCGCCGCGACTTCTTCCGGGCCGAGAAGATCCTGCAGGAACGCTTGTTCTCCAAGGAGAACGTCAAGGTGCTGTGGAACACCGAAGTGGCCGAAATCACCGGCACGCCGGCCAAGCCGCCGATGCCGCAATCCGTCTCCGGCGCACGCCTGCGTGACGTCAAAACCGGCGCGATCACCGAGGTGGCAATCGACGGCGTCTTCGTCGCCATCGGCCATGCGCCGGCAACCGAGCTCTTCAAGGACAAATTGAAGCTGAAGGACAACGGCTATCTCTGGACGGCGCCGGACTCGACCGCGACCAGCCTGGAGGGGGTCTATGCCGCCGGCGACGTGACCGACGATACCTTCCGTCAGGCAATCACTGCCGCCGGTCTTGGATGCATGGCAGCGCTTGAAGCCGAGCGCTATCTGACGGGTCACATGCCCGTCGCCGTAGCCGCGGAGTAAGATCGGCATGAGGGGTGGGGGAATGCCATTGGATTGGGATAAGCTGCGTATTTTTCACGCAGCTGCCGAAGCGGGTTCGTTCACCCATGCGGCGGATAAACTCCATTTGTCCCAGTCCGCCATCAGCCGCCAGGTGAGCGCGCTGGAGCAGGATGTCGGCACCAAGCTGTTTCACCGCCATGCGCGCGGCCTGATCCTGACGGAACAAGGCGAGCTGCTTTACCGCACAGCCCATGACGTGCTGCTGAAGCTCGAAACCGTGAAGATGCAGCTGACGGAAACCAACGAAACACCGTCCGGCAAGCTGCGCGTCACCACCACGGTCGGCCTCGGCCAAGGCTGGCTGACCGACAAGATCCAGGAATTCCTGCAGCTTTATCCCGATGTGCAGATCCAGCTGATCCTCGACAACGAGGAAGTGGATGTGAACATGCGCCATGCCGACTGCGCGATCCGCCTGCGTCAGCCGCAGCAATCCGACCTCATCCAGCGCAAGCTCTTCACCGTGCACATGCACGTCTATGCCGCTCCCTCCTACATCAACCGCCATGGCGAGCCGCAGAAGATCGAGGATCTCGACAATCACCGCATCATCACCTTCGGCGAGCCGGCGCCGAGCTACCTGCTCGATGTCAACTGGCTTGAGGTCGCCGGCCGGTCGTCGGACAACAAGCGCATCCCGCATCTGCAGATCAACAGCCAGACCTCGATCAAGCGCGCCGCCCTGCTCGGCATCGGCGTCGCCTGCCTGCCGGACTACATCGTCGGCCGCGATCCTGGCCTCATTCAGCTGGCGATCAATGCCGACGTTCCCTCCTTCGACACCTATTTCTGCTATCCCGATGAGATCAAGAACGCCGCCAAGCTGAAGGCTTTCCGCGACTTCATCGTCAGCAAGGCCAGAAACTGGAATTTCTAGAATATCATGCCGAAAAGTGAGAGTGGCTTTCAGACGAGATCATGCTCACCTTCTTTGATTTAGATCCGGATGATTTTGGGCCGGATCGGCTTTGTATCATCGGATCTAAGCCAGATTTATGGAATGTTTTCCATACTATGCATTGAACGCATGACTGGCATGCACAAATAAGGGTTGCCGTTTGCCCATTAAACCACCATATCGCACATAGCTGATGCACATGGTGGCTTTTCCTCCCAGTTCCACCGCATTAGCTGTTCCCCTCTGGAGGTTTTTGACCTTCACACTTATAAGGGCCCTGGTTTTCCAGTGGCCCTCTTTTTTTGCCCTTGCCCGCCCAGGAAATGCTGCGTCGCAAAAAAATTGTGCGACGCATAGCAGGCATGCACAAAAAAGCATTGAAACCTGCCCAAGGAAGCACCATATTTCTCTCAGCTGATGCATCTTGTGGTTTCTCTCCCAGTACCACCGCATTAGCTGTTCCCCTCTGGAGGTTTTTGACCTTCACAATTACAAGGGCCCTGGTTTTCCG